>CALVUD010000004.1 GCA_944363505.1 uncultured Clostridia bacterium
CTTGTGCCCCGCCAGTAAAGATTAGGGTTATACCCGAAAATGAAAAACCACCCGCTTGGCGGGTGGATATTTATTTTTTCGGCAGACAAAGTAACTTTGCGCCGCGCTTGACTTTTTCGGGTAGGGGTACAATAATTGAAGCGGAATAATAAAATGAAAACGGAGGGAGTATGCCCGAGGTCGAGAAAAACGATTTTTCGGTGGGAAGCGTAAAAAAGAGTATCGTCAAGCTGGCGATACCGCTTACGCTCGCCCAACTGATAAACGTTCTGTACAACGTCGTGGACCGTATATATATAGGGCATCTCGCGGAAAACGCCACCGACGCGTTGTCGGGCGTGGGGCTGGCGCTTCCGATAATAACGCTGATCACGGGATTTGCGAACCTGTTCGGCATGGGCGGCGCGTCGCTCGCCTCCATTGCCCGAGGCGCGCACGAAAAGGAAAAAGCCGAAAGTATCATGGGTACTTCGTTTACCATGCTCCTGTTGACCGGCGCGGCACTGACGGCGCTTCTGGAAATATTTCACGAACCGCTTCTGTATCTTGTGGGCGCGAGCGAGGCTACGATAGGCTATGCAAAGGATTATCTGGTGATATACCTTGCGGGCACTTTGTTTCAGATGCTCTCGCTCGGCATGAACAGTTTTATCAATTCCCAAGGATTCGCAAAGACGGGAATGATGACGGTGCTTATAGGAGCCGGGCTTAATATAGCGCTGGATCCCGTCATGATATTCACTTTAAACCTCGGCGTAAAGGGCGCGGCGATAGCTACCATAATCTCTCAAACGGTATCCGCAACATGGTCTGTAGGTTTCCTGTTCTCCAAGAAAGCCATACTTCGTTTGACCCTGAAGAATATGCGCGTGAACTTCGGGCATCTGAAAAAGATCGTGGCGCTCGGGCTTAGCGCGTTCGTTATGAACATGTCCACAGGCGTTGTTCAGGTAGTCAACAACATAACGCTCGGCGCATACGGCGGCGACGTTTATATCGGGGTCATGACGATAGTCAATTCTTTAAGGGAAGTGGTATATACGCCCTTGCAGGGGCTTGCGGGCGGCGCTCAGCCCGTAGTCGGCTACAATTACGGCGCGCGCCGCTATGACCGCGTCAGAGAAAGCGTGTTCTTCATGACGGCGGTGTCTTTGGCGTTTACGATGGCGGTCTGGGCGGTTATTTTGATAATTCCCGAATCCATCATTCGGCTGTTCACTTCCGACCCCGAACTGATCGAGGCGGGAGTTCCCGCCATGCACATTTACTTTTTCGGACTGTTTCTGGCGGCGTTGCAGTTTTCGGGGCAGTACACTTTCGTCGCCGTGGGGCGCTCGAGGGAAGCGATTTTCTTTTCCACGCTCAGGAAATTCATTATCGTCGTGCCGCTCGCCCTGACTTTGCCTTTGATAGAATCGATAGGGGTAAAAGGCGTGTTTTTGGCGGAGCCGATTTCGAGCTTCGTCGCCTCGACGGCGTGCTATGTTACGATGTATTTTAAAGTATTGCGTCCGATGAAGCGCTTATCCCTCGGCGCAAAACCCGATAAAAGCGCAGCTTCAGACGAAAACGAGCGCGTTTCCGAAGAATGATTTTCCGGTTAAAATCGTCCGTCCGTCCGCCGATTTTCCGTCTTTACAAACCCGCACGCCCGCGTTATAATTATATATGCGGGCTGATACGCGCCGAAAAACGGAGGATACATGGACAACGAAATTTTGAACGATACCGCACCCGTCACGGAAGCGGAAGCCAACCACGCTACCCCCGAGACCAACGTTTCTTTTCACCCAAAAAAGTACATGGGCAAAAAAGAGATGATAATGTTCGGAGTCGCCGCCTGCGGACAGGGCATGATCTATGCCGTAATGTCCTCGTATATCAGCGACTTTTATATCAGCGTCATGCGTCTGCCGCTGGTATTCGTATTGTTGCTTATGCTTTTGGCGAGGCTGTGGGACGCCGTTAACGACCCGATGATGGGAATAATAGCGGACAAGTACACCACAAAGCTCGGTAAGATGAAGCCTTATGTGCTGTTTACCGCGATACCGATAGGCGTATTGACCTTTTTCATGTTCTACGTTCCGGAAGGTTTGGATACGACGGAACTTATGATCTATGCGGCGTTCATATACGTTTTCTGGGGAATGACCTATACCGTCTCCGACGTTCCGTTCTGGACGCTGCCCAACATTATGACCCCGAACCCCGAAGAACGCGCTACCACGATCTCGCTGGGGCGTACGATAAACGGCATAGGTACGGCGGTACCTTTAGCGCTGTTTATGGTACTGTCGTTCATACCCGCTTTGTCGGACGGCACGATAGCCGCCGAAAAGCAGAAATACATGATTTTGGTGCTGGTCGCTTGCATAATAGGCATTTCGCTGTTCGTTACCAGCTTCTTTACGGTCAAGGAACGCGTTCAGCTCCCCCCGAAACCCAAGAGAAAGCCCGGCGAACCCGGAACGCTGAAGCGTCTGTTCACATGTAAGCCGCTGATGATCGTCGTCATTATGGGCGTACTGTCCAGCGGAAGATATATGATGCAGGTGGCGGCGATACACGTCGCGCGGTATGCGTTCTATATCGGACCTTCGCTGGACGGACTGACGGGCGAGGCGCTCGAGGAGGCGCTTTCGGGCAGTATCGGCACGGTGTCCACGCTTTTCCAGGTGTGCTCCGCGATAGGCATGTTCGGCTCGATGCTCGTCATGCCGTTGCTTTACAAAAAATTCAACTATAAACAGATAGTCATAGTTTCCTGCGTGGGCGGCTTTATAGCGAGTATCGTTTCCACGCTGCTCGGTTCCCTCAGTATATTCACTTCGGCGAACTGGCTCGTATATCTTCTGATACCTTTCATTATCATCCAGTGCATACCGTTGGGCGCGCTGAACGTTACCGCTTACGCGATGATAGGCGACAGCCTCGATTATCTGGAGTGGAAGACGGGCTTCCGCGACAACGCTCTGGGTTCGGCGTGCCAGTCTTTTGTCAATAAACTGGGCAACGCTCTGGCGACCACGTTTATCGTCATAATGTATATGATAATAAACCTCGACCCCGCGCAGTCGGTTTCGCAGGACGCCGTAATACGCGTTACGGAACTGAGCGACATGCAGCGTTTCGGTATGTTCTCGCTGGTATCGATAGTGCCGGGCATCAGTCTGATACTGACCGCGATACCCGTATTCTTCTATGACCTCACGGGCAAAAAGAAAGAAACCATAACGGCGGAACTCGCGGCGCGGCGCGAAGCGCAGGGCATATCCATAGAGGCGTAATAAATTTTTAGGAGAGATATATGTTCCGTTATCCCAAATTCAGAAACGGCAGACAGCAACTGACGAACGCTTATTCGGAAAGCACCGCTTTCACGATGATGAATATCGCCGCGTACGATCTAAAAGCAGGCGAGGATCTGATGATTCTCGAACCGGGTATGGAAACGGCGATCCTGCTTTTAAGCGGCAAAATCACTTATTATTACGACGAAACCGAGGCGACGGCGGAGCGCGCAGGCGTGTTGAAGGCGCTTCCCACCTGCCTTCACGTCGCGCGCGGGCACGAAGTCGTCGTGAGGGCGGAAACGGACGCCGAGATCCTGGTGCAGAGCACCGAAAACGAACGCGATTTTCCGTCGAGGCTTTTCCGTCAGGAAGACGTCGTAAAAGTGGTTTCCTGCGAAGGAAAGTGGGAAAATACCGCCGTGAGGGACGTTGTGGACATCATAAACATAAAAAATTCGCCTTATTCCAATATGGTGCTCGGCGAAGTGTACGCGAGACAGGGCAGATGGTGGAGTTATATCCCGCATTTCCATCCGCAACCCGAAGTGTATTACTATAAATTCGAGCGTCCGGAAGGTTTCGGCGCGTGCTTTATCGGCGACAAGGCGTATACCGTCAAGGACAAAAGCGTGGGCGCGTTCCCGGGCGGACTGACTCACGTTCAGGTAACCGCTCCCGGATATCCGATGTACTGCGCCTGGATGATAAGGCACCTTCCCGGAGATCCCTGGGACAACACCAGGACCGATAAGCCCGAATATATGTGGCTCAACGAAAATCCCGAACTCAAATAAGGAGAGAATATATGACTAAAATTTCGGTCGGAGAAGCTATCGTCCGCTATCTGGACAACCAGTACGTTTCGTTCGACGGTGCAGAATACAAGTTCGTCGAAGGCGTGTTCGCCGTGTTCGGACACGGCTGCGTGCTGGGAATAGGCGAGGCGCTTGCAAACGGCAACCATTCCCTGAAAGTATATCAGGGCAAAAACGAGCAGGGCATGGCGCACGCCGCCACCGCTTACGCGAAACAAAACAACCGCCGTAAGATAATGCCCTGTATTTCGTCCATAGGTCCGGGCGCAGCCAATATGGTTACGGCGGCGGCGGTCGCGACGGTAAACAATATCCCTTTGTTGCTGTTCCCCGGAGACACGTTCTCGACCAGGAGACCCGATCCCGTGCTTCAGCAATTCGAACAGCCTCACGACCTGACCGTTACCACGAACGACGCGTTCAAGCCGGTATGCAGAGCTTTCGACAGGATATACCGCGCGGAAATGCTGTACCCGGCACTCGAAAACGCCATGCGCGTGCTGACCGATCCCGAGCTTGCGGGCGCGGTATGTATCGCGTTGCCGCAGGACGTTCAGGGCGAGGTGTACGACTTCCCCGAATATATGTTTGCTAAGCGCGTGCGCGTCATTCGCCGCCCCGTTCCCTCGGAGGACGAACTCGGCGCCGCGGCAAAAATAATCCGCGAAGCCAAATATCCGCTGGTAATAGTCGGCGGCGGCGCGAGATATTCGGAAGCGGGTAAAGCGATCAGCGAGTTTTTGAGCGAAGCGAACATCCCGTTCGCAGAGACGCAGGCGGGTAAATCCACTATACCCGAATCGTCGCCTTACTATCTCGGAGGTCTCGGAGTAACCGGCAACGCCGCGGCGAACACGGTTGCAGCCGAAGCGGACGTAATCATAGGTTTGGGTACCCGTTTTTCGGACTTTACGACCTCAAGCAAGACTTTGTTCAAAAACGCCAAAGCGTTCGTCAATATCAACGTATCCCGCTATCACGCGCTGAAAATGCGCGGGAACATAGTCGTCGGCGACGTCAAGGCAAGCGTCGAAGCGCTCGCCGAAAAGCTGAAAGGGTATCGCAGCAAATACTCCGACGAATATGTCGTCGCGAGAAAGAAATGGGAGGAAGAGAGCGAGCGCCTGTTCAAGAGCGTATATTCCAAACAACTCGTTCCCGAAGTGAAAGCCATGACCCCGGGAGCGATAGAGGACTTCCATAAGGCTTCGGGCGCCGAGCTTACGCAGACGGCGGCGATAGGACTTATCAGAAAACTGATACCTATGGACGCCGTGGTGGTCGCGGCGGCGGGCTCTCTTCCCGGATGTATGCAACGGCTGTGGGATACTGACAGCCTGTATTCGTACAACATGGAATACGGATATTCGTGCATGGGCTACGAGATAGCGGGAGCATTCGGCTCCAAACTCGCGATGCCGTCGCGCGAAGTGTACGCTATGGTGGGCGACGGATCGTATCTGATGCTCCATTCCGAAATGGTAACCGCCGTTCAGGAAGGAATCAAGATAAACGTATTGCTTTTCGACAACGGCGGTTTCGGTTGCATCAACAATCTTCAGATGGGCAAGGGGGTAAATTCTCTCGCCACGGAATTCAGATACGGCGCGAAAGCGGATACGCCTTTCGTACCGATAGATTACGCGATGAGCGCCAGGGCTTACGGTTTCAAGGCGTATACCGCGAGGACTCTGGCGGAGCTTGCCGAAGCGTTGAACGCTGCCAAAAAGGAAAGCGGCAGCGTGCTTATCGACATTAAGGTTTTGCCGAAAACGATGACGGACGGCTGCGTCCACGGCTGGTGGCAGACCGGATTAACGCATGCTCCGAGGAACGAAACGCAGAAAGAAGCGCTTTCCGAACTCGAAGAAAATATCAAAAAATACAAATAAACGGAGTAAACTATGCTTGACAAGAAAAAAATCAAACTGGGTATAGCCCCGATAGGCTGGACGAACGACGATATGCCCGACCTCGGCGGGGAGAATACATTCGAACAATGCGTCAGCGAAATGGCGCTCGCAGGCTTTAAGGGCACCGAGATCGGCAACAAGTATCCCGCGAAGATCAACGCTCTGCGCCGCGCGCTGAACCTCAGAAAACTAAAGATCGCCAACTCGTGGTTTTCGACCTTCCTTCTGGAACAGCCTTTTTACGACGTTGAAGCCGAATTTCACAAAAAATGCAAATTCCTGAAAGCCATGGGCGCCAAGGTCATCGGCGTCAGCGAACAGAGCCGCTCCATACAGGGTAAATCCGTGCCGATTTTCGGCGATAAGCCCGTGATGAGCGAAAAAGAATGGGCGGTATTCACCGACGGACTGAACCATCTGGGCGAAATAGCTTTGGAATGGTACGGCATAAACCTTACATATCACCACCATATGGGAACGGTGGTACAGACGGAGGCGGAGATAGAGCGTATGATGGCGGAGACCGATCCCAAATTCGTCAGTCTGCTTTACGATACGGGACATCTCGCGTACTGCGGCGAGGACTATATGAAGATCCTGCGCAAGTACATTCCGAGGATCAAGCACGTTCATTTGAAGGACATTCGCCCCAACGTGATCGCCGAGGTAAGGCGCGACAACCTGTCGTTTCTGGACGGGGTCAGAAAGGGGACATTCACCGTGCCCGGCGACGGCGCGATAGATTTTGCGCCCGTATTCGAAGTGATAGGAGACTCCGATTATACGGGATGGCTTTTGGTGGAAGCCGAACAGGATCCCGCGCTGGCGAATCCTCTCGAATACGCAATCAAAGCCAGAAAATACATAAAACAGACAGCGAAGATCTAATCAGGAGAATCAAATATGAAAATAGGTATCATCGGAGCAGGAAGAATAGGTAAAGTGCACGCCGAGAGCGTGACGCGTTTCGTCAAAAACGCTACCGTCGAGGCGATAGCCGACCCGTTCATGAACGATAAGACCGAACAATGGGCGAAGGAACTGGGTATCCCGAAAATCTACAAGGATTATAAAAAGATCCTGGCGGATCCCGAAATACAAGCGGTACTGATATGTTCGTCGACCGACACTCACAGTCCGATCTCCTTGGAAGCCGTTAAAGCGGGCAAGCACATTTTCTGCGAAAAGCCCATAGACCACGACGTCGCGAAGATAAAACAGGTGATCGACGCGCTGAAAGGCACTTCGCTGAAGTATCAGGTGGGATTCAACCGCCGCTTCGACCACAACTTCCGCGCCGCAAAAGCGGCGGTCGCGGCGGGCAAAATAGGCGAACTGAACACGTTGTCTATTACCAGCCGCGATCCCGGCGCTCCCCCCGTTTCCTATATCAAAGTTTCGGGCGGGATATTCCTGGATATGACAATACACGATTTCGACATGGTCAGGTTCGTGTCGGGCGACGAAGTGGAGGAAGTTTACGCTTCGGGCGCGGTACTGGTCGATCCCGAGATAGGCAAGGCGGGCGACATCGATACCGCGATCATCACGCTGAAACTCAAAAGCGGCGCCATTGCGGTCGTCAACAACTGCCGCCGCGCCTCCTACGGCTATGATCAGCGTCTGGAGGCATTCGGTTCGCTGGGTCAGGTCGAGGTGCAAAACGACACCGATTCCACGGCGGTCATTTCCGACGCGAACGGCGTAACCAAAGAAAAGCCCAAATATTTCTTCCTGGAAAGGTACATGGCGGCGTACACCGCCGAAATAGAGTCCTTCGTCAATGCCGTGGAAAAGGATACTCCCGTGGAAGTTGGCGTTAACGACGGACTTCAACCCGTTCTGATAGGGCTTGCGGCAACGCTTTCCGTCAAAGAAAACCGACCCGTAAAAATCGCGGAAATAGCCGCCGAATATGCTCTTTAAGCGAAATGCCGAACCCTTTAACGCACTTTCTTTTCGCCGATGATCTCATAGGCGCGATACGCGGGGAGTCCGCGCGTGAAATCATACGCACGGCTCCCGACGCGTTCAGACTCGGAGCGCTCGGTCCCGATTACCTATTCATTTTGAGGGAACTGAAACTTGCGGACAAGCGCTTCGCCACACGCATGCACACCGAAAAATGCGTGGAAACCATGAACGCCCTTTGCCGAGCGAAAGACGCCGCGGGACGCGCATACGCGTTGGGGTTTTCCACGCACTACGTTCTGGATTCGAGTCTGCACCCTTACGTATTTTACGAAGCTCGGAATATCGAAAAAAACGCTTCTGCCGGCGAGGAGCTTTCGGCTTTCGCTCATTCGCTGATAGAGTGCGCGGTGGACGGCGAGTTTTTGAAAACCCACCCCGAAAGAGAGAAGTTTGCTTCGCGTTCGAAAACGCGAAGAACGCTGTCGCGCTTTATCCGCGACAACCTGAATCCGCTCTATGACGAAAAACTGTCCGCACGAAGGATCGCGTTCGCGTTCAAGACGACCGAAAAACTTGCCGGGCTGACGGAAAACGCTTCGGGCAAAGTCAAGATTCGCGTTAGAAGGATAGAGGATCTGTTTTTCAAGAGCAGACGGCGATTTTCCGTTATGATCCAGCCTCCTGACGCCGACGAAAAACTCGACGTGCTGAACACCGCGAGAAGGCCGTTCCCTTCCGTCCGGGGAGGGAGCGCCAACCGCGTCATGAGCGTGGGCGAGATCATTGTCGGCGCGGTCAAAAAGGCGCTGGATTTCATCGACAAGGTCATGGCGGCGTTTGACGGAAAATATGAATTTACCTTGCGCGACATGCCTTTGGATTACGAAGGCAATTTAATAGCTTAAGGCTACCCTTTTTAAAAATAATGTAGCCCGAAATTTGTTTTATCGTAATAGTAACGATAATTCCCGCAACTACGTCCGAGAGGTAGTGCGCGCCCAGGATTATCCTCGACACCGCGACCGCCGCGACGAACGCCAGACATATCGCGGCGGTCGCGCCGCCGCCTTTTTTTCCGAAATATTTTACCGCGTCGTAACAAAAGAATATCATTGCAGACATCGCGGCGTGTCCGGACGGGAACGAACTTCCGCCCGCTTTTTGGGGTATATACCAGGGCGTGAAATCGGCGCTGTCCGACAAATCGACGTATCTGACTCTGCCCCAGAAATGCTTTATCAAGCCGACCGCGGCGCAGCTGAAAAAGAGCGTTATGGCACAGTAAAGCGAGAAGGTAAGGATCTTTTTCTTCAACGCGTTCTCGAGTTTGCATGCCGGTAGCAGCGTGATAAGCGACATTAGACAAAACACGGCCGCGACGACGGCGGGGGTTTTGCCGATAGCCGAGAAAAACACGGCGAAAGCCGAATCGGGGTTATATAGTTTTTCGGAAAAGAAAAGATCCGTCATAATTCAGTTTATGACGGATCCGACATGAATATTATTTATTTTACGCGCTCTATTTAAGACGTACCGCCTCGCCGCTTTTTCTGGATTCTTCCGCGGCAAACGCCATGCGATGGCTCATGATGGTTTTGTCCATCATCGACAGACGCTGAGTAACCTCGCCCGTTTCCATCAGCTCGATAAAGTCCTTGACTACGCCTCTGTCGCCGCCGAGATGTCCTATGCCCGAACTAACGCGTATTTTTTTAGGCAGTTCGCCGAACACGTTAAGTTTGAAGAAGCCGTCGGAATCCCTGCCGATGATCTCGCCTTTGGTGCCCATGATATGCGTGCGGCGGTAGCAGCGCGCCGTCTGCGCCGTCATCGTGAGTGTGGCGTTGACGTTGCCCATTTTGCAGGAAACGACCTGATTCTCCATGACGTCGTTGTCGCACGCGTATACGCATCTGCCGTAGGGCGAAGTCTTGAGCGCGTGAACGATGTCTTTTTTGCGCGGATTGCCTTTGCCCGTTATGACCTTGACGTGCCCGATGAGCCAGGGAATGGTCTTTAACGTGGGTTTGTAATACAGTTTGCTGACCTCGTAGGGGCAGGTCTTTGAGTAGGGGCACCCGTCCAGGCAGCGGTCGGGAGCGCCTTCGGGGCGGTTTTCGGGAAGGAAAACGCGTCTTTCGCCGACGGAGAAGACTTCGCTGCATTCTTTGCCCGTGAAATAATAGAACAAATCGAGGTCGTGGCAGCATTTTGCAAGGATCGACGGACCCGTTTCGTCCTCCCGTCTCCAGTTGCCGCGCACATAAGAGTGCGCGAAATGCCAGTAGCCTACGTTTTCGGTCTGTACGATGTTGGTCAGTTCCCCGATAACGCCCGAATCTATGATCTGTTTGATCTTGTCGTAATAGGGGGCATAGCGCAGAACGTGGCACACGACCATTTTCAGACCTTTTTCGCGGCTCATTCTTTCGAGTTCCTCGCATTGCTCCAAAACGGGAGAAACGGGTTTTTCGCAAAGCAGGTGGTAATTGAGGTCCATTCCCTTGACCGCGTGGCGGTAGTGGTCGCGGTCCTGGGTGGATATTACGAGCGCGTCGGCAAGTTTGCCCGCCCTGAAAAAGTCATCCTCGTTGTCGAACGCCATGTTCTCGGGTATGTCGTACTTTTTGCGTATGTATTCGAGCATTCCTTTGTTCACGTCGCATACCGCCGTTACTTTAGCGCCTAAAGAGGTAAAGTGATACGCATACTTTCTGCCGCGGTTTCCCAGTCCTATGATAGCTACCGTTAACATTTGTCCCTCCGAAAAAGCGGGCGACTATGCGCCCGCTTAAAGTATTTTATTTCTTTTCGTTTTTCTCGTCGGCTTTTTCGTCGGCTTTGTCCGCTTCGGGTTTTTCCGATTTGTCGGCAGAGGCCGTTTCGTCGGCGCTTTCGTCCTTTGCGTCGGCAGGCGCTTCCTCGATTATCTCGTTGACCTCGATGACGGGGGAGTCGTTCGGCTTGGGTTCCGCGACTATCAGCGCTTTGGGATCGCCGAGCGGGTTTTCTTTACGCCTCAGTTCCTCGGATCTTTCCTTGGCTTCGCGTTCGCGGCGCGTTTTTTTCTCCTTTATATACTCGGTTACTTCTGCGGCGCTCTTGCCCTCCATCAGCAGATCGACTTCGTCGCCGTATATGGTTTCGTGTTCGTACAGCAGTTCCACCATTGCGTGCAGGATACCGACGTTTTTTTCGAGGATCTCGTACGCTCTCGCGTATGCGGTATCGACGATTTTACGGATCTCGGTATCTATTATCGCGGCTATTTCGTCGGAATAGCTTGCCTGTGTCTGATAATCCCTGCCGATGAACACTTCCTGTTCTCCGCCGTAATACACGTTGGAGAGGGCGGGCGACATTCCCCATTCGGTTACCATACTTCTCGCTATCGAGGTAGCCTGTTTGATGTCCATGGACGCTCCCGTGGTGATGTCCTGAATTATCAGCGCTTCCGCGGCTCTGCCGCCCATCGTCATGGCGATGGTGTCCTGAAGATGCGACAGCGTGGTGTGCGAGTCGTCGGACTTCGGACGGGAGATCGTGTATCCCGCCGCCATGCCTCTCGGAATGATCGATACCTCCTGCACGGCGTCGCAATTTTTGAGCATTCTGCCTACCAGCGCATGACCCGCTTCGTGATATGCGGTTATGCGTTTGTCCTTTTCGGTAACGACCCTGGAGCGCTTCTGCGGTCCCGCAATGACCTTGTTGATGCCTTCCAGAATGTCGTTCATCTGAATTATCTTTCTGTTGTCGCGCGCGGCGATGATGGCCGCCTCGTTAAGCAGGTTTTCTATGTCTGCGCCCGAGAATCCCGTAGTCAGCCTGGCAAGGTTTTTGAAATCGACCTCGGGAGAAAGGGGTTTGTTCCTCGCGTGGACTTTGAATATCGCTTCGCGTCCCTTGACGTCGGGAAGATTAACGAAGATCTGTCTGTCGAATCTGCCGGGACGAAGCAGAGCGGGATCGAGTACGTCGGCGCGGTTGGTCGCAGCCATGATGACTATCGCCTCGTTTTCCTCGAAGCCGTCCATTTGCACCAGCAACTGGTTCAGCGTCTGTTCGCGTTCGTCGTTGCCGCCGCCGAGACCCGCGCCTCTCTTTCTGCCCACGGCGTCGATCTCGTCTATGAACACTATGCAGGGCTGAGTGCGTTTGGCCTGGTTGAACAGATCGCGCACGCGGCTTGCGCCCACGCCGACGAACATTTCGACGAAGTCGGAACCGGATATCGAATAGAAGGGGACGCCCGCTTCGCCCGCGACAGCTTTGGCAAACAGCGTTTTGCCCGTTCCGGGAGGTCCTACCAGCAGGACGCCCTTAGGCACTCGCGCGCCCACGTCGCGGAATTTTTTGGGGGATTTCAGGAATTCGACGACTTCCTGAAGTTCGAGCTTTTCTTCTTCGGCGCCGGCAACGTCGGTGAAGCGCACCTTGACGTTGTCGGTTACTTTGGATTTGGTCTTACCGAAATTCATCGCGCCGCCCGCGCCGCCTTGCTTTCTCATGACGACGATCATATATACAGCCAGTCCGCCCAGTATCAGCAACATCAGTACCGGGAAAATATAACTGGAGAAGGAATTGTTGGAGGGGCCGTTCAGCCAGATGGTGGGCAGAGAGGCGTTTTCGCTCCCGGCGGAATATTTTTCGACAGCCGCCACCAGTTCGTCACGGTAGATGGTGATGCAGACCGCGCTGGCATATTTCCCGCGTTCGAACTGTTCCCTGTTTTTTTCGTTGTCCTGTTCCTTGTAAAGTACGTTGACGGTGTATGAATCGGTAAAATATATCCCGGCGACCTCGTTGTTCTTGATTTTTTCGAGCAAGCGGTCGTAAGAAAGCGTTTCCGCCGTGGATTTATTCAGATTCGTGAAGAGTACGGCGAGCAAAACGATGATAAGTATCGCCGTCAAAACTATAAATATTATTCTTCGCGCATTAGGTTTTGTATCCATCTTTCCTCGTAAAAGTCCGTATATGCTTAGAACTCCGTTGAACTATTATACCATACGTTTTAAAGAATGTAAAATGAATATTTATTGCACGGAATATGATTGTACGGTGTTTTCGTCCGCTTTCGCAAACGCCCGCGGAGAATACGACGCCTCCTTTACGAGCCTTGCGATCTTGAAAGCGATCCTTTCGCTGAGCGTTTCGACCAGCGAATAGGGAGCGTTCATCAGCTGTAACAGGTTATCCTCGCCCCTTGCCGCCACGACGCCCAATATGCCTATGTCGCCGATCTTGCCGAGGTCCTTGTTCAGCGCGCCGCCCGCTCTCAGCCCGCCCGCGCTGTATTTGATCGTTCCCACGTCCTTTTCGGCGCCCACGCAGGCGTCGACGGCTATCACGAAGTTTTCGGGATGTCGGTTTAACAGAAATTCCTTGTAACGGCGATAGTTCAGCCCGTTTACGGGGCGTCTCAGACCGCCGTATACATATGCGGGAAGCTTGTGAACGGCGCGCAGCAAATCAGCGACCATGGGACCCAAGGAGTCGCCTACGACTCCCGACGAACCTATACAGACTATGACGGGTAAAGACATAAAATAAGTATATCCGCGCCGTAGCCCGAATATAACGTAAAAGGCAAAACCCACGTTCAATTTTCAGCCACGTAGGCATTTTGCCTAAAACGCAAAGCGGCGCGTTAACGACGCGCCGCTGCCGATACTCGCATTTAAGGGTTACCGGAAACAGACAAAAGAGAGCCTACATCGAAAATTCGCTTTCGCAGGTAAGATTTATTCCGAGCTTTCTGAAAATCTGAAGCGAGCTTTCGGGAAGCATGACCGTGGAGTGAGCCTCGCAGCCCGAGAGCAGGGGAAGTTTTTCGAGAGCGAACTCTACGGTCGGGTTGGTCGCCGCCGAAAACGACAGCGCGATCAGCGCTTCTTCGAGGTTCATCATCTTGGTCTTGGATTTTAAAGCCTCGTGTTTGACCTTCAGCACCGCGTCTATCGCGGCGGGGGAGATGAGCTTTATTTTGTCGTCGATACCCGCCAGCACTTTCAGCGCGTTGATGATGACGGCGGCAGGGGCGTAGAGGTTGTTTTTGTCGCGTCCGGTCAGTATCTTGCCGTCGGGAAGCTCCAGGGCTATCGCGGAGCAATGCGCCGACTCTGCTTTATCCAGAGCGTATTTAACTACGCGTCTGTCCAGCGGCGACGCGCCCATGTCCTTCATCAGTATCTCTACCCTGTGCGCCGTGTCCAGTTCGGTTATTCCCAGTTTATAGTCGTTGTATGCCTTGAAGTAGCGGCGTATGACCTCCTGTTTGGTGGCTTCGCGCACCGCTTCGTCGTCGGTTATCGCGTATCCGGCCATGTTTACGCCCATATCGGTGGGGGATTTGTAAATTTCTTTTCCGAGTATCCTGGTCAGAATGTTTTTGACGACGGGGAAAACCTCGAGATCGCGGTTGTAATTCACCGCGCTGACCCCGTAAGCGTCGAGGTGGAAATAGTCTATCATGTTTCTGTCGCCTATATCGGCGGTAGCGGCTTCGTAAGCCACGTTGACGGGGTGCTTCAGGGGCAGATTCCACACGGGGAAAGTTTCGTATTTGGCGTAACCGGCCTTGATGCCGCGCTTGTATTCGTGATAGAGCTGGGATAGGCAGGTGGCGAGTTTTCCCGAATTGGGTCCGGGCGCGTTGACGACGACCAGAGGTTTCGTGGTTTCGATATAGGGGTTGGCGCCGTAACCTTCGTCGGAAACTATGGTGTCCACGTCGTTGGGGTATCCTTTGGTCAGCTTGTGAACGTATACTCTCTCGCCGCGGCGTTCCAGTCTTTTTCTGAAGATGTCGGCGGCGGGTTGCTCGTTGTACTGCGTGATGACCACTCCGCTGACGTCCAGTCCCGCGTCCCTCAGATTATTCATCAGGCGTATCAGCTCGTTGCCGTATGTCAGTCCGAAGTCGGAACGTATTTTGTTTTTCTCGATGGCGGGGGCGCCGATACACAAAATTATCTCCAGTTTGTCTTTCAGGTTTTGAAGAATTTTGGTTTTGACGTTGGGGTCGAAGCCCGGGAGAACTCTTGCCGCATGCAGGTCGTCGAACATTTTACCGCCGAATTCCAGATAAAGCTTGTTGTCGAAAGCGGCGATACGTTTTAAAATGCTTTCGGTTTGCATCTTGACGTACAGTTCGTTGTCGAATCCGATTTTTTTCATCCCTCGTTTCTCCGTGAAATTTAAGATTCCGTTCTATAAGATTGTAATACCCGCGGCAGAAAAAGTCAACTGTAAATATGCGCGCCCGCGCGCGAAGAATCAGCGTAAAAGGCGTGGCGCGGGAATGCTTTTCCGACCGAAAAGCGCATCGTCTATCCGAAAAGCGCAAAAAAAGCCCGCCTTCCGGCGGGCTTTTAAATTTGAAGAATAAATTATTTCTTTCTGAGAGCCACGCGGCGGACCTTGCCGTTGGTCGTTCTGGGCAGTTCGTCGACGAATTCGACGACGCGAGGATATTTGTAAGGCGCGGTGTTCTCCTTGACGTAGTTCTGGATCTGTTTTTTGAGGTCGTCGGAAGGCACGGTGCCCTCGGTCAGAACCACGGTGGCTTTGACTATCTGTCCGCGTATGGGGTCGGGCACGCCCGTTATCGCGCACTCTACGACGAACGGCAGTTCCATTATGACGGATTCGATCTCAAAGGGTCCGATACGGTAGCCGCTCGATTTTATGACGTCATCGATACGGCTCATATACCAATAATATCCGTCCTCGTCTTTCCAAGCCATGTCGCCCGTATGATAAAGCCCGTCGCGCATGGCTTTTTTGGTTGTGGCTTCGTTGAGGTAATATCCGTTGAACAGTCCGTAGGGGATGCCTTTATCGATACGGATGACTATCTCGCCGACTTCGCCCGCGGCGACGCTGTCGCCGTTTTCGTCGACGATGTCGACGTCGTATTGCGGCGTGGGTTTGCCCATCGAGCCGAGTTTCAGTTCGTTTCCGACGAGGTTTGCTATCGACAGCGTGGTTTCGGTCTGACCGAAGCCTTCCATTATCTTCAGCCCCGTTATCCTGTAGAACTGATCGAACACTTCGCGGTTCAACGCTTCGCCCGCGGTCGTAACGTATTTAAGCGAACTTAAATCGTATTTGGTCAGATCCTCCAAAAGAATGAATCTGTACATCGTGGGCGGCGCGCAGAAAGTGGTGATGTTGTACTTTGCAAACAGCGGCAGGATGTCGGCGGCTTTGAATTTGTCGAAGTCGTATGTGAATACCGCCGCTTCCGAGAGCCATTGACCGTACAGCTTGCCCCATACCGATTTTCCCCAACCGGTATCGGCTATAGTGAAGTGCAAGCCGTTCGGGTCGACGTTATGCCAGTATTTGGCGGTAACGAAATGACCGAGGGAATAGCGTTGGGTATGCGCCGCGATCTTGGGATAGCCCTCGGTGCCGGAAGTAAAGTACATCAGCATCAAATCGTCCAAACGGGTATCCGGTCTGGCGAATACGGGCGACTGATTTTCAAGTCCGGAGTCGAAATCGATCCAGCCTTCACGAGGAGCGCCTCCCACGGAAATGCAGTGTTTGACGGTGGGGGAATTTTTCAGCGCCTGTTCGCATTCGCGTATCATCTCGTCTTCGTTGGCGAGGACGCAGGCGGTTATTTTGGCGGTGTTGAAGCGGTATTCGTAATCGTGCGCGGTCAACAGATAGGTTGCGGGCACGGCGATCGCGCCGAGCTTATGCAGCCCGAGGATAGCGAACCAGAACTGGTATCTGCGCTTCATGACAAGCAGTACCGTGTCGCCTTTCTTGATGCCCAGGCTGCGGAAGAAGTTAGCCGCTTTCGAGGACATTTCGGACATGTCCATGAACGAGAACACGCGCTCGTTCTTGTTGTGATCCAACCACACCATGGCGGTCTTGTGCGGCGCTTTCCTGGCGAGGGCATCCACTACGTCGAAAGCGAAGTTATAGTTTTCCGGGGGATGGAAATCGAGTTTGACCAATCTGCCCTGGGAGTCGGTTTCGGGCGTGATGAATTTTTTGTAGATCGCGTTTTCGTCCTTCGCGCCCACGGTGTCCTCCGCAGTCGCGGTTTCCTCGATTTCGGAGAGGGTGGAGGACTTTTTGATGACGACGGCGAGGAATTTGCAGTCGCCTTCGTATGCCACCATTCCGTGGGGCAGGGAAGCGTTGTAATAGATGCTGTCGCCTTCGCAGAGCACGGTGGTGTAATTATCCACGGTAACCTTCAGCTTGCCCTCGAGGATAAGGTCGAATTCCTGGTCGTTATGGGTGGAGACGTGAATGGGTCTGGTCTGCTCGTCCGCGTCGTAGCGCGCGGTTACGATAAATGGTTCGGCGGACTTGTCCTTGAAATGAGAGGCGAGGTGGAAGTAATTAAAACCCTTGCGCCTTTCCAAAGGCATACCTTCGCCGGCACGCGTAACCTGGAAACCGGTCAGCCTCGGCGATTCGCCGGAAATAAGCTGGACGATGTCCACGCCGAAATATTTCGCGAGTTTTTGAAGGAAGTTAAAAGAGAAGTCGACCTTGCCGCTTTCGGCTTTCAGATAGTCTTCGGTCGAGACCATTGCCGCGGCGGCGGCGTCTTCGACGGTAAGATTAAGCGACTCCCTTAAAAATCTGAGTCGCTCTGCAATTTTTTTGATATCGTTATCGGTATACATAATAGCTCCTTCGGGATTGTCTCCCAAACTTGCCGTCTACCGAGAATTACTCCTTTTCCGTTTCGGTAGCGGCGTCTGTATCGTTGTTTTCGTTATTGTAGCCGCTTTCGACGGGAACTTCGTCCTTTGCCTCTTCCGCTACGGGTTCGGCGTCGGAGCCCTCGCTCTCGAGAAGGGTTTCCTCGTCCGAGGCGGTTTCTTCCGCTATCGGCTCGGATGCTTCGGGAGCTGTTTCCTCTTCGGCGGCATTGCCGGTTTGTTCAGTTTCTTCGGCAGTCGCTTCTGCCGCTATATCTTTATCCGTATCCCCACCCTCGGGGATAATAATGCCGTCTTCGGATTCTATTCGTATTTCGCCCTCGGCTGCGGGGACGTTGGGTATGAGTTCGCCGCGGAGCTGTTCCATACGCGCCTGAACGTCGGCGTCGGCGGGTTCGTAAGCGTTCTTGGATTTGACAACGCGGAAATCTATAGCGGCAAATTCTATGCCGAATATATTCTTGAAGGTATCGATCAGAATGGCTCTGAGCTTGGTAACGGTATCCATCGTGGCGTCGGTCGCGAGTTTGACGTCGACCTTGAGACGGGCGTTGCCGTTTTCGTCGGCGAAGATCTGGATCTTGCCGATCTTGGCCTCTTCGATCTTTTTGGTAACGCGTCTGGCGGTCTTTTTGACGACCCCGACGGTGGCTTTGGTAGCGGATTCCTTATCCTTGAACAAAAGTATCGAGGAAAGTTTTTCGTTGTCCTGGAATGCGACCCATACGTTGAGACCAGTAAGGACGGCGAAAATGATGCCGAGAGTTATCAGCAACGCTTTCACGATCTCGTTGTCGAAATCGGCTGTCTCCAGTCCGCCGAAAGCGGTGATCAACATAAGTATGACAAAGAAAAGACTGATAACGCCCAAAGTGACGGTAATGACTTTGTCGAATATTTTCTTCATTTTTTGCCTCCGCTTCCGTGATGTGGATAGTATATCACCCGCGAGCCCGCATAATCAAGCGTTTTGAATGAAATTTATTTGAGTCGGTAGGGCATTTCGGACTCTATCATAAACTCGTAAAGAGGGTTCCGTTTCATCAATTCCGCAGTAACGAACGCCACGAAAACTCCCGCCGCGATATACAGATACGCTTCCGCGTCCGCTCCGGTCAGCTCTATCGCGAGGACGGCCGCGCTCATCGGAGTGCCGAACGCCGCTCCCAAAAACGCCGCCATGCACACCACGGTGAAAAGAGAGGTGTATTCCGTTCCGACGCCCGCGAACGCGAAAGCCGCTCTGACGGCTTCGCCGACGAGCGCGCCTATGGCGAGGGATGGGATCAGCAGCCCGCCGGTGGCTTTCGAATAAAAGCCGAGCGCGGTCATCAGGCTTTTTAACGCTATCAACAGCAGAACGCTTTTCCACGTCGTCGAAAGGGAATTCAGTGCGGTTATGGTCTGAATGCCCGAGCCGAAAGAATCGGCGACGAATACTCCTGTAATCGCCGCCGCGACGAACGCCGCGACTATTCTGACTACGGCGGGCACGCGTTTAAGGAAAGGGGAGGAATGAATGAGTTCCAATACTTTTATCAACAGCGCCGCAAACGCCCCCGCCGCCATTGCGGCGATCAAAAGGCTCCAGGCGAGGTTTACCGGCAGGACGGCAACGTCGGTCGCCAGCAGGAAACGCTTTGCGTCCCAGAGCTTTCCGAGGAGCGTATAGCTCAGAGTGCCGCCGAGCACCGCCGAAAGCACGGAGGCGGTAAGCGACGAACCGAAGCCTTTTTTCAGTTCTTCCAAAGCGAACAGGGCGCCCGCCACGGGGGCGTGAAAAGCCGCCGCGAAACCTGCGCCCGCGGCGCCCGTCGCTACGACCGATGCGGTTTGTCTGTCCATGGACGACCAGTCCGCCACGGCATACCCGATTGCCGCGCCGATGGCGACGGAAGGACCTTCGGAACCGAGGCTCAGCCCTCCGAAAAACGTTATTAATCCGCCAAGTACCGTGCCCGCTATCACCCTGAGACGGCGCAAGGGGCGCAGTCCTCTCAGCGCGCTTTCGGCGTTGGGGATGCCGCTGCCGGAAACGTCGGGATTGAGTTTTAACAGAAGGAACGCCGCTACGCCCAGCGCCGCCGCCATGGGTATTATCCATAACAGTCTTATAGGATGTTGTGCGGCTCCCGCGTAAATTTCCGCGCCGAATCCGGCGACTTTCTGCATCGCGAAATTGAAAGCCGCCACCACGGCTCCCGAGACGACGCCCGCTATAAACGATCTTACGATAAGACCCGGAAAACTTACCGGTTTTTCGGGTACTGAGGGTTTGAATCTAAGACGCATGTCAGTCCACTTCGTTCAATGAAAGCGTATGACGCGGAGCGTCGGAAAGCTTAAGTTCTTCGTCGGTATATCCGATCGCCAGAGCGGAAAGGGGAGAATATCCTTCGGGAAGATCCAGCGCGGCGAGCAGTTTTTCGTCGGCGCGGACCGTTTTCAAAAATCCCCACAGGTATACGGAAGCGACGTTTTTGGCGCGTGCGGCGAGAGCCATAGCGTAAACGATGCACGCCGCGTCCGCGTATTCGATCGCGGGCGCATCGGAAAGTTTGGAAGAAACCACTATCAGCGTCCGTGCGCCGTAAAACGGAGCTTCCCTGCGTCCTTCGACCTGAGGCGTTTTAGCGGTAACGGCTTTGAAAAACGCCTCGTTTTTTACGACGGTCAGGTGTTTGTCGGCGTATCGGCACATTCCCACGGGTGCCGCGCCCGCCGCGCGGACTATTTCCGCGACGTCCGCGGAAGAAACGGGTTTATCGTTGAAATCCCTGGTGGAGACCCTGGAATACAGGCATTGTAAAGCGTCCATATGCTTCTCCTTCATTCCGAAAAATATTTGTTCAAAGCCGCGTCCTTCAACTCGGCAAAACGTTTCTTGTTGCGTTCGAACATATTGTCGCCGTCGGCGTCTATTGTAACTATCAGCGGTCCGAAGTTCCTGACGCGCATATGCCACATCGCTTCGGGCATCCCGAGATCCGTCCATTCCGCGCCCGAGGTTTCGACGACTTCCGACGCAGCGAGCACCGCGGCGCCGCCGGCGAACATCAGATGTACCGCGCCGTATTTTTTGCATGCCTCGGCCGTGGCGGCTCCCATGCCGCCTTTACCTATAATTATTCTGACGCCCGTAGCGCGGATAAAATCCGCCTCGAGTTTTTCCATGCGCATACTGGTAGTGGGACCCACCGCCAGGGTGGTATAGCCCGTTTGTCCGTCGCCGGCTACTATCGGTCCCGCGTGGAATATCGCGCCGTCTTTTAAAGAAACGGAGGGGAATGTTTTATCCTTGACGACTCTTTCGTGAACGCGGTCGCGCCCGGTAACGAGATCGCCGTCGAGATATACTTCGTCGCCCGTTTTCAGTTTGCGTACGACGTCTTCGGAGACAGGCAACGTCAGTTTTATCATATTCTGAATCCTCCGTGCGACTTTACTTCGGCGTTAAGATCGCCGTCGAAAATTATCCTGCCGCGGCGGTGCGCCCAGCAGCCGAACTGAACAGCCACGCCCAAAGAAGAGGGGTGATGACAGGCACATTCGATATTGACCGCCATCACGGAAGCGGAACCGCCCGCGCCCTGCGGACCGATAGCGGTTTCGTCGAGGATTTTTTTCAATACGCGCTCCTGCTCGGCTATTTCGGATCTCGGGTTGGACGAGGGGATCTCCCTTAGCGCCGCGCGTTTGGCAAGCTTTGCCGCGGTAGCCATGCAACCCGCTATCCCGACTCCGACTACGAGGGGCGGGCATGCGTTGACGCCTTTTTCCACCATGGCGTCCGCAACGAACCGCGCGACGCCTTCGAATCCCGCGCCCGGCGGGAAAACGGCGGCTTTTCCGGGAAGCGCCGCTCCGCCGCCCGCAAGATACACCGTAACGTCCGCCGAATCGGAATCGGGAACCAATTCGAATTCCGTATAAGGAACTCCGTCGCCGACGTCGGTAAGGGTGTTTCTTTCCGAGGGGTATTCCACGGCGTTCGGTCTAAGCGGCGCCGATTTGAATGCGCGGTAAACCGCTTCCCTGAAACACTCGTCCAGACAGTCGATCAAGGGAAAGCGCGTGCCGATTTTTACGAAAAACTGAACCAAACCCGTGTCCTGACATACGGGACGGTCGGTTTCGTCCGCAAGTCGCAGATTTTCCGACATGCACGAGTACATGACTTTGGCGTGAGGCACGCTTTCGGAATCGCTCATTTCTTTCAGCCTGGCGAGGATGTCGTCGGGAAGATGTTTGGACAGATAGTCCGTAAACGCGGCCAACGCGCCGATAAATTTTTCTTTCTTTTCGTCCATATCCGAATTATAGCATACGTACGCACGCGTTCTCAACAAATTCTCATCATTTTCGGCGCGGCGGATACTTTCCGAAACGGTAAATGCGCTATCCCGTAAGCGGACTGCGCTTCCGCGTTTTTTCGGCAGATGCTTAGGCGGAACTTCCCGAATCTCGCAAAAAACGACACACCTTGTAAATTTATTGTAAAAAGTCGGATTAAAATAACAAATGTGAGGGAACTATAATTGTAGGAAAGAAAAGTAAAAGTACAAGACGCATTCACGCGACATGAAGCGAACAGACGACTTAAACGTCAAAAACGGTATCCCTAAACCGACATTATAAAGCGGAGCGAATAGTAAAGGTTATTTAATATAAATCCGGGGCTATATTTTAAAAGTGTGACACAAACTTGAAACTTTTACTTTTTTTTACTCGACAATCCATATTATATAAGCTACAATATAGCCGTACCGAAGATAGTATAATTCCGTATGGAAGCGATTACGGATTCGCAAAAGGAGGTTTCAATATGTCGTTGATAAAAGACAGACTGGTGGAAGAACTGCGTTATTCTCCGTACACCACTGTAGAACTTGCCAAAAAGGTGGGCGTTTCTCCCGAGATGATCACGCAATACCGCACCACGGACAAACTGCCTAAGCTCGAAACGTTCGCGGCGCTTTGCAAGGCGCTCGACTGTTCCGCCGACTATATTCTGGGCTTGACGGACAGACCGTAACGGTTCCGTATGCTGCGGCGGATTTGCCGCGACGACGCCAGAGCGGCACTATTCGGATTTTTACCGATTCCGATGCGACGATTTTTCGTCGCATTTTTTATTGGATCCGACGAAATTCGGGAAAAATACAAAATCAGTCTTGCGGTTTTTCCGCGCGCCGTCGCGGGACGATTTTTTAACACTTTACAAAACAATCCCGATATATTAAAATTAAAACAATCGTTTAGTTTATGCAGGAGGATTAGTATGCGTAAAAACAAAATAACGGCTGTACTGCTCGTGCTGTTGCTGGTGCTGATCGCCGCGCTGGCAGTCGCTTGCAACGACGAAAAGGAAGAAAATCCCGAGATTACGCCGATATCGCTGACGCTCGGTGCGGACTGGAAAAACGTTTACGCCGTGGGAGAGGCTTTCGCTCCGTGTCAAATGACCGTCACTTATTCCGACGGCAGCACTCAGACCGTAGACGTTACCGCGGACATGCTTACGGGTTTCGATACCTCGAGCGCAGGGGCGAAGCAGATCACCGTAAACTATTCGGGGCTTACCGCTACCGTCGGTATCAGCGTAGTCGCTCCCGTCGCAGCGGAGAAACTTTCGCTGGATTCGTGGAAAGCGCTTTATTTCGTGGGCGACGAGATAAATCTATCCAACGCGGCGCTTGTGATAGACGGTTCGGACAAAGCCGCCGTTACCGCGGACATGGTATCGGGATTCGACACTTCGAGCGCGGGGCTGAAAACGGTCAGAATCACCTATAACTATTCCTATATCGACGCGGATATAGTAGTGGTCAACAGACCTCAGGGCGTTGCCGCCGGCGAAAAATCGCAAATCGATTATGACGAGTTCGTTTCCGCTCTCGAAAGGCTGTTGACAGCCATGGGGCTCGAGGATGCAATGGAAAATATTTGCGAAGTCGGTTTCGACTACGATATTATGTCCTTCTTCGAAGCCGCGGGCATTACCACCGAGGAATTCAAGGGCATGATCGATACCGCCATGTCCAACGACGCCGCATTACCCAATGCCGTAAAACAGATAATGAACATATTGTTTGAAGGCGAGTTCGAGAGCATGGGCGGAATGATCAACGCCATAGCGGACGAAGTATTGAAAGAGGAAGTTTTAGGCGCGCTTGCCGACACGTTCGGATATGCCGAAGGCGTTATTGAACCGGAAGACCTGGTAAACCTCGTTTTACATTTGTTGAAAGGGATGATGACGCATGTGTCCTGGCAGGGAACGATAAGGGTCAATTTTAACCCTGTCGGATTCGATTCAACGTATAACGTGACCGATTCCTATGCCGAAATCGACGAATCTGCGATAGAGGAAGCGTTCGAGAACGCAGGACTGAAGGATTATTACGACGATTACTATTTCGGTTCCGATTCCGACTACGGCAAATTAGCCGGCAGACTGACCTCTAACGACGCCAAGGTGGCGGCGGCATCCGTTACCGCGCTGCTCGACACGATCTCGACCTACGGCGTCGGCACTACCGCGGATCTGCTTAATTTCGCGGTGGAAGTGATCGTTTCCGTCATGGACGGTATTGAATCGGGGGAAGGAATGGATCTGAACGCTATATTTGCGGGCGAAAAATTCTCTTACAAGGATATCGTCGGAAGCCTTAATCTTTTGGGCGAAATAGGATCAGAGGTCAACCGTGTGCTTATGAATGATCCCGAATTCGTCGAAAACGCGATAAGTTTGGCAAGCAATATTATAATGAATGACCTCGATTTCGCCGATTTCGACATAGAAAAAGTTTCGAAAGCCGTTGTGGCTTTGGACAGAATGGTGTTCGAGCTCTTGCAAAACGTCACTCCCGAACTTATGAGCGAAATATACCTCGACTACGACGACTGGGCAAAGGAAGAGGACGAGGTTTTGTCGAAACAGAAATTCGGTTATTTGTGCGTGAAAATAATCAATTTCGTGGCGGAAGAGTATGATCTGCTTTCCGCGGACGAAAAGGACGCAATTTATTATTCGGTCGAAACCGTATTGCCCGAAACGGAGATCGCCGTGGGGGCGGAAGCGTTCCTCGATATCCTGAACGGCTGGACGATCAAGGACGCCGACGCATATACCGCCGAAGAACTCTCGGCCGTTGCCGACAGAGTGAATGCGGCCGTGGACGGCACTTCTTTCGGGGAAAACGAGGTCGATTATACTTATGTTGTCAGCGTTATTTTCTTCGACAATCTCGTCGAGAAAGGCACGCCCGAAGAGGAATTCCCCGTTACCGTATTTATGATGCATATGTACGGTAACGGCGGAAGTTCCGAAGTCGGCTACTCCTTGGCGGAATTCGCCGCCGCGGGCGGTGAGTATACGTTGACCGCCGATTTCTCCCAAAAAGGTTTTACGGAAGTAACGCTGACAGTAAAAGATTTCATTTATAACGGCAACACTTATCACGGCGCTGCCGAAACAACCACGGTTTACGTTTACGATTCCACTTCGTCAGCCGACTTCAGACAGTACAGCAATTCCTCTAAACTTGTAGGAGTCGTCATACCCCGAGGCGCCGACGTCACAAGCGGAGTCTTGTTATACCAATTAAAAGATCTGCCCTGGCGTTTTGTGCATATCGATACCGGCATAATAGTGAATAACATACCGAATCTGTTCGCTGACGGCGCTCTGACGGGAGAATTTGTCGGCGTGGATACCTCCCTGCCCGTAGGCTTGTACGCCGCAAAGTTCAGATACGCTCATAATTTATTCGGCGAAGTCGAAATACCGATCGTATATTATATCTGCGATCCTCAAAGCGAATCGCAAACGGTAACCGGCGTAGATACGTATTATATAAACGAGGAAGCCGTCTATTCTTACAGTACCATCAAATTACCGAAAGGTTTAGAGTATAACTTTTATGCCGAATTGAATTATTCTTACGTCGTCAAAAGCGAAAAAACGGAAGTGATCTGCGAAGGATTCGATCCCTCAGCCGAAGGAGTGCAGATCGTTACACTGTATCCCGCGGGCTATCCGGAGTTTGCCGAAACGTTCAGCATAGAGCTTGTGGAAATCGGATCCGTTTCGAGTGTGAATTGCGTTTTCGAAACCAGCATGGCGCTGCAGGTTCCGGTAAACGGAGGGGCAGACGACATTTATATGTACGAATTCGACACCGATCCCGATTACGCGCTTAGCAAACCTTTCAGGTCCATGGTCTATTTCCCGGTCGCGGACAGGAACGGAAATGAGTATAACGAAAGCTATACGGTGGCAGCGTCCTCGTTCGGCGAATACGTCGACATAATGGGGTCGCTCGGCATAACGGTCAGCGTATCGGGACTTGATTCCTCCGTCGCGGGCACAAACGAAACTTTGACCGTAAAGCATTCTTTTAACGGAACGGAATATGCTTCCTCATATACATATTATGTGACCGGAGCATAGTAAAAGTATATTGAACGGGAAGATCAAAAAAAAGATCCTTATTACAGCGCTTGCCGCCGCATTTATAATTGCGGCGGCTTTCGCGTGCGCCGTAACAGGCTTCGGCATAGCGTTCAATTCCGAGATCGCGCTCGTCGAAAGTCTTAAGGCGCGCGGACTCGACTGCGAGAGCGCCGAAAGGCTGATCGACGATTATTTGGAATTTATCGAAACCGACGGCTTCGGAAAAGCCGCCCCGGCTTACCGCATATCCGTAGAGGTATCCCGCCTGGGCGACGGGGCGCTTGCGGAAGCTATAGGCGCCTACGATTCCGCCCGAGGCGTAAAAAACGTTTTCGCGCTTTTAGAGTATGCGGATCTATACGACAAGATCAAACGAATACCGTCCGAAAACAACGTTCTGAAAGACATGAGCCCGTACAGGCGCAAGGCCTTTCTGAACGAAGTCAACGTACTCATGAACGCCGCGGCGGACGCGGGCGAGGACAGGTATTATGAAAGCGCAACCGTCGTAAAAGAGGTTATCGGATCGGAAAACTTCGCCGAAAAAGTGCCTTATAAATCCATGTTGAAAGCCGCGCGATATTTTATAGACGTTACCGCAAAAGTGGATTTTTCAAAGTTCTATATCCTGGATGCGGTGTTCGGCGAGGGCTTCACCGACCGCTATTCCATGGGGATCGCTTCGTGCGTCGCCGTCGTCAGGGACACCGATACGGGCGAGCTTATCGACGCGCTCCTGAATCTGCCCGTCAAGGAAAGGGTGCTGGTTGCGTTCGCCGGTCTGGCTCTCGACGATCCGAATTTCAATCTCGGCGCGTTTTCCGCGTTTGCGGCTGCCGTTTTGAATTACAGCGATACCCAAACGCCGCAAAATATAATCGACGACGAATACATTTTCCAATCGCTTTACTATGCGGGGCAATTAAACCCGAACGCGTTGACAGAGGAAGAAGTCGAACGTCTGAAAGAAATTTTATCCGTTTTTTCCGAAGCTTTTTCGGTATCGAAAGAAAATTTGAGTTGCATTGCCTTAAAACTCGGGATATAATAAATATGTATTGCATTTTATGTTCGCGTGACGCGGCGCGGAGGAAGCGGGGCAAAAGATGGACGATAACTTAAGCTTAAAAGGCTTGACCGACCAAAGTACCGAAGAAGCGGACGGCTCGCAAGCCGTTTGTGATTCGTTGAACGGATTGACGGACGCCGAGGTGGCGGAAAGGGTCGCGGCGGGGAAAATCAACGGCGACGTAAATATCAAGACCAAGAGCGTCGCGCGCATTTTAAGGACGAACATCGTTACTTTCTTCAACGTATTGTTTTTGATTATAGCCTTCATAATGTCGTTTTTTGTGGAGGAGGGCTTGGAGGGGCTGTTCAATTACGGCTTTTTCATTGTCGCGGTGGTCAACTGTCTGATAGGCATAATTCAGGAGCTTGCCGCAAAAAAAACCATCGACAACCTGTCGCTGCTGCACGCGCCGAAAGCCAGGGCGCTGCGTAACGGCGAAGAACGCGAGATAGCGCTGAAAGACATCGTGCTGGACGACGTTTTGGCGTTATCGGCCGGTAACGAAATAGCGGCGGACTCCGTTGTTTTAGAGGGCGCGGTCGAGGTGAACGAAGCGCTGATCACCGGCGAACCCGACGCCATAATAAAAAAGTGCGGGGACGAACTGCTGAGCGGTTCCTTCGTCGTCAGCGGAACCGCAAAGGTGCGCGTAAAACACGTAGGCAAGGACAACTATGCCGCGCGGATTACCGCGGACGCAAAAAAGCAAAAACCGCAGAACAGCGAAATATATAAGGGTTTGAATAAAATCATAAAGTTCATGTCCATCATTTTGGTGCCTTTGGGCGTGGCGCTGTTTTGCGTGAAATATTTCTTGCAAGGCGGCTCGGAGGAAGTCGACGCCACGGTGTTGACCGTACTCGGCACGCTGATCGGCATGATCCCGAGCGGATTGGTGGCGTTGACGAGCGCGGTGTTCTGCGTCAGCGTCGTGCGACTGGCTAAACGCAAAGCTCTGGCTCAGGATCTGTATTGCTCCGAGATACTCGCCCGCGTGGACGTTCTGTGCCTCGATAAAACCGGCACCATAACCGAAGGCAGCATGAACGTCAACAAAATCGTCCTTAAGCAAGCGGACGAAACCGCCGTCAGAAAAGCGTTGAAAGAACTTACCGAGGCGACCGGAGACTCCAACCCCACCGCCGACGCGATAAAAGAATACGTAAAAGACGTATCCGAATACGCCGAGGCTGAGGGCGCGGTACCGTTTTCCAGCGCCAGGAAGTGGAGCGGCGCCGATTTCGACGGATATTCGCTTATCATGGGCGCGGCGGAATTCGTCCTCGGAGAACCCGACGGCGAACTGAAAAACGAGATTAATTCATATGCGGCGGAAGGTTACCGCGTTATGGTGCTTTGCCGTTCCGAACAAAAGCTCGCCGGAGGCACGGCGCCGGAGAATACGACTTTACTGGCGCTTATTGTGATAGAGGACGTATTGAGAAGCGGCGCGGGCGAAACGCTCGATTATTTCGACAAACAGGGCGTTACCATCAAAATCATTTCGGGAGACAATCCGGTTACGGTTTCCGCGGTTGCGGCGAGAGCGGGCGTCAAGAACGCCGAAAAATACGTCGACGTGTCCGTGCTGGACGAGGAGGCTCTGCGCGCCGCCGTGGACGAGTATACGGTTTTCGGCAGAGTGTCGCCCGATCAGAAGCTGATCATAGTGAAAGCGCTGAAAGCGGCGGGGCACGTCGTGGGAATGACCGGAGACGGCATAAACGACGTTCTGGCGCTCAGGGAGGCGGATTGTTCTATAGCCGTCGCGGCGGGTTCGGACGCCAGCAAGAACGTCAGCAAAATAGTGCTTTTGGACAACAATTTCGGCTCGCTGCCCAAAGTCGTACAGGAGGGCAGACGCTGCATAAACAATCTGCAGCGCAGCGCTTCGCTGTTTTTGATAAAAACCATCTATAACACGCTGTTCGCGCTGTTGTTCATGATAATACCCGCCCAGTTACCGTTTATCCCCAAGAATCTGACGCTTATCGGATACATTACGATAGGACCGCCCGCTTTCGTGCTGGCGCTGGAGCCTAACAACGATATCGTAAAAGGCAGATTCCTGCCGAAGGTAGTCCGCGACGCCTGTCCCACGGCGTTTGCGATAGTGGCGGCGGTATGCGTGATTTCCTCGGTTGGACCTTTGATGGGACTGACGGCGGCGCAAACGGGCACCTGCGCCATAATCGCCACGGGCGCGCTGGGGCTTGCGTTCATTTGCAGGATTTCCTGGCCGCTGAACTGGATACGCATTACGATGATTACCGTTCTGGCGGCGTTTTTCGCCATGTGTTTCTTCGTGCCCTTTACCAGGGCGTTGTTCGGTCTCAGCGAAACTTACGATATCGGGATGCTGACCCTTACGGCGCCGTCGGTGGCGGGAGGTTTGATACTGATGGTGGCGTTTACTCTCGCTTTCAGACGGATGAGATTGCCCAAATTCCTGGCGAAATTCTTCGAAAAACTGTAGCGCGATTTTCGTTAACGGATTGACAAAGCGGGTCCGCCGTTGTAAAATATAACAGGAATCAAAATATCGAAAGGAGATATTAAAATTATGGCATACGTAATCGATAAGGAACTCTGCATAGGATGCGGCGCTTGCGCGGACACCTGCCCCGTTTCGGCTATCAGCGCGGACGACGAAGGCAAATACGCCATCGACGCCGACTCCTGCCTTTCCTGCGGCGCTTGCGCAGGCGGTTGCCCCGCGGACGCTATCAGCGAGGAGTAAAAAAGATGAGCGGCGTCAGCCGCTTTTCTTTTGCCCGGACGCAATTAAAAAACCGAATTAAGGCTCCCGAAATACATAAACGGGGCGCCCTGAATGTAACTATGGAAATCAGACAATATCGTCCCGAAGATAAGATCGCACTTCGCCGCGTGTGCAGCGTTACGGCGCCGGCGTTTTCGACCGACAAGGAAAAAGACGCGTTATACGCCGCGTATCTGGACTATTATCTGGACTGTGAAAGCGAATACTGTTTCGTGGCTGCGAACGACGACGGAGTGCCGATAGGCTATGTCATCTGCGCTCACGACTACGGCGAGTATGCCCGCAGATATTTTTCCCGGGAGCTGCCTTATTCGACAAAACTTCTAAAGAGCGCTCCGAAAGTGTGGCTGTCCAAAAAAGCGGAGGCGGCGCTTACCAAAAAAGTGGCGGCGGAATATCCCGCTCATCTTCATATCGACATACTGCCAGAGGGGCAGAGAATGGGGATAGGCACCGCGCTCGTCGATAAATTAAAAGAAAAACTTGCATCTTCCGGTATCGGCGGAGTTTACCTGGTCTGCTCCGCAAAAAACGAAAAAGGCGTCAATTTTTACCGTAAATACGGGTTTAAGGAAGTGAAAAAGTTGCCTGGCAGCATAGTATTCGGGCTGAAAACCGGCGTTTGAATTCATTTCCAAAATCAAGCAAGGTCTATATATAAATATAAGTATTGCATTTCCGCGCGGGGTGTGATATACTTTTGGCGTGAATTGCCCGCAACTTGCCGTGCGGGCGTGCATACGAGTGAAGCGGAGGCGAAAATGAACACCGGAATCATTATCGATATTGTTGTCGTTGCGATAGTCGTTCTGATTGCCGTAATAGGCATAAAAAGAGGCTTTATCAAGACGCTTGTCGGATTGCTGAGCATCGTGATAACGATCGCGCTGTCGGTCTTGCTTACGACGACGGTTGCCGATCTCGTCGCGGACGGCACCGAGTGGGACACGTCGCTAAAAACCGAACTCAGTAACTCGCTGGCGGATTCTTTGCCCAATGCCGACGCTACGGTATATTTTTCTGACCAGGATAACGACCCCGAAACGGATCTCGAACTGGTATACGTAGTCCGCGAGAACGGCACCACTTCCGATCCCGCTCCGCTGAAAGAAGCGCTTTCCGCGCATCTTCTGTGGAAGCTGCTTCCCTCCGGTTTGCTGGAAGATACCGCCGCCGAAATGCTCAACTCTCAGGCGGAAGCCGAGGAGATACCCGTCGACAGCGTGCTGAACACGGTGTCGCTTCTGGACGCGGTATCGCAGAGCCTGGTAAACGTTATTTTCATAGTTGCGGCGTTTATAGCGTTGTGCATAGTGATCCGCTTCCTGCTGTGGCTGGTACTGTTGTTGCTCAAGAAAATCAGCCAGCGCGTATACCTTGCGTACTTCCTGGATAAAACGCTCGGCGGTGTACTCGGGCTCGCGCTCGGCGCCGTTGTCGTTATATTGGTCATAACCATTCTCCAGTTACTCGGCTCTCTCTCGTTTATGGAACCCGTAAACGAACAACTTCAGAACACGACCGTAACGAAAATGATTATGGACAATAATTTCGTGTACGATTTCGTCAGCAAATACATCGATCTGAGCAGCTTGGGGAAATAACGAAACCGTGCTGACGGCGAGGTAATATGAAAACACTGGGAAACATCTTGGTAGGAATAATTTTAGGCATAGTCCTGTTGGTGCTGGCACTGGGCGTCGGCGGGTATGTCATACTCGGCAGCGAAGGCATGATGGGGAAGATCGACGACAGAGTCGATTCCGTCGAACTCGGCGAAGAACAACGCGAACTCAGCGTGCTCGGTTACGTCAACGAACTTGCCGACGCTCTTTCCGATTTTTCCGGCAAAACCGTGGGGGAAATAGAGAGTCTGGTAGGGACTAACTTTATCAGCTATAACCTCAGCGAAACGTTGGGCGTATCTGCGGGCGTCATCAAAACCAGCGCGCTTTCGGATATCGGCGCCGCGCTTGCGGACAACCTGACATTCAACGGTATGAGCGAGAAGTTCGAAATCGCTTTGCCCGAGGACATTCCTCTGTTCAACAACGAAGATTTCCTTTCCCGTCCCGTGAACGAAGCGCTCGCCTCGCTGGACGATTATACGCTCGATTCCTTTATCGATATTGTTTACGACGAGGACGCCACCTCCGAAAAACCCGCGTCCAGCGGACTTTTGCAAAGTCTCGGCAGGACCAAACTCAGCGAGATTTCGAACGAAATAGATTCGATTATCGACGACACTTATATCGTCGACGTCATAGACATCGACGAAAATTCTTCCGAAGTCATGAAATATCTGGCGTCGGGCGCGGAGGGCGGCAATCCCTTTAAAATCAGCGAACTCGACGGCGCGGTAGCCGACATGAAAATATCGGACGCGGTGAAAATCACCGACGAAAGTTCTTTGGTGATGAAATACCTTAGAGATTACGAGGTAAAGGATGCGGAAGGCAACGTGATCGATACGGGCGCGTCGCTTAGCAATATCGATACCGCGATCAAGGAAATGAACATCGAGAACGCCGTCGAGATCACGGACTCCAGCTCCAAGGTCCTCCGTTATCTCAGAGGCACTCCGCTTACCGGTATCAACGACAAAATCGCCGCGATGACTATAGCCGACGCAGTGGAGATCACGCCCGACAGTCATGCGGTACTCCGCGCGATAAGCGATCTGACTCTGGACGAACTGGGCGACAAAGACGTGTTGCAGGCGCGCATCGACACGTTGACTTTGGGCGAAGTGATAACCGTAAGCGACGATTCAGAACCCATTCTTCTGGCGTTAAAGGAAACCGAACTCGGCAATCTGAATACCAAAATCGCTTCTTTACAGTTGCAGGAAGTTTTCAAGGACTATAACAAGGGCATACTTTCTCTGGTTGCGCCCGACACCAAAATAAACGACGTCGCTTCGGCCATCACCGCTTCCGTACAGTCCACGACCCTTTACGCGCTTCGCGCGGTCGGATTGTTCGATTATAAAGTCAGCGGAGCTTCCGGCGTGATAAGCGACGACGAAATCTCGGCAGAAGCCGTTACGAGGCGTCTGACCGTTCATAATTCCGAGATACCCGACGTGGTGGGCGCGATAGGCGCGGGAGATTTATCGGGACTGGGCTTTACCGGCGTCGACGTCGACGCGGCGGCGCTTATCGGTGCCGGAGCCGGAACGCGCAACGTAGAAGGCACGGATTATTACGTTATAACTCCCGACGTGATCGCAAGTTTGAGCTTTAACTACGGCGACGTTTTGGTGATAGCCGACGGCGTCAACATTATTGTGGAAGGCGCGTTCGACAAACTGTTCTCGCTCGATATGCTTACAAATGACGTCGATTCGGACGGCAAACTTTTGGTGGGCGGCGAACTCTCCGCCGTAGGCTTTACCGAAAAACGCGGCGGTTACGCTTATTTTTCGGCGGCGGATATCTCTTACTTCGACGGCGGCGTTTATACGGCGCTTCAGGGTAACGTCTCTTCGCCCGATTATATAGTCACCGCTACCGCGATGGTGGACGAAACTTCGGGCGGCGTAACGACGACTATTACCAGAAAACTTACTTTGGTTCAACTTATCGAAACGCTCGCCTGACGGCGGCGCTGAATCCGTAGGGGGAGTTATAGCGAAAAATATGATGATAAAGTTAAACGGTAATAATTCGAGCCTTCGCGACCTGATGGAGCGCGAAGGCTTTCGCTTTCCTTGCGGCGGAAAGGGCTTGTGCGGCAGATGTAAGATAGTCGCTCCTCTTTTCAAGCCCACCGACAGGGATCTGAGGTTTTTAAGCACAGAGGAAATTTCAGCGGGCGTACGCCTTGCCTGCGACAAATTTCTTGACGGAGAAGCGGAGATCGAGTGCCTGTTCGCGAGGGAGGATAACAAAGCCGAACGCATGGAATACGCCGACGCTTACGCCGTGTTTACAGACTACGGCACGTTTATAGGGCTGGCGGCGGACGGAGAGGTCAAAGACAGCGTTTTCCTGGAGCCGACCGTTGCCGAACACTTTACCCTTGCGGGTAAAGCCCAGCGCGAGGTAGTGGAGCTTATCGAGCGCCATTCCGTGGCAAAAGCGGGCGTAATGCTGCTGGCTGCGGACGCTAAGCGCTTCCATGCGCTAACCGGGATCAACGAACCGATGCCGTCCGGCGACAATGCGGACGCTTCGTTATTCAATATGCCTGCGGACGAAGTGTATATTCCGCCGATATACGGCGGTTTTGCGGGCGGAGACCTTGCGTTGGAGCTGTACGGAAGAGAACGCGGCGAAATGGTGGTCGCGGGCGGATATTTTGCGTATATCGGCGAGGCGAGCGTGCATACCGCCTATATTTCGCTCGCTCCCGAAAGTCTGAATGCGTATAAGGCTACAGCCGAATACTTTTTAAGACGTTTCGCGCCGGTAAAACGCACGTTGATCGGCGAAAACGCCGTCGTTTCCGCGCGCGGCGGCTTCGTGCCGGAGGCTTCGAAGATCCCCGTAAACGCGGCGGCGGCGCTGGATTCCAACCGCGTCAAAGCGGCTTTAAGGCGTCTTGTTGCGAAAACCGAATGCGAATCGCTTGCCGACGACGATATATGGCAGGAGTGCCTTAACGAGGTTGCGAACGGCTAAGGCTTAAGTTTCGTCGCGATCTTATGGCATAAGCGCGACGGCAAAGAAAAATATTGAATTTTATTTATTTACGTTATATAATTTTAATATACTAACAATGCAAAGGAGGGCGTAATGGACAAACGATACGAAGCGTTATTTACTCCGTGGAAGATAGGAAACGTCGAGATCAAGAACAGGATAGTGCTCTGTCCGATGGGCGGTACTTCGCTGTTCGGGTGGGTCGAGCCGCATCATTTCGACAAGGAAGCTGCCGCGTTTTTCTTGAAACGCGCAGAAAACAACGTGGGTCTGATTATACCGGGTATCGCGCCGCTTAGAAACATGCTCGGAAACGGCTGGCTGTATAAAGCGAACGGCGCTTTCAAGAAGCTGAAGCCTTTCATGGAAAAAATCCACGCCACGGGCGCGAAACTGTTCGTTCAGCTGACTGCCGGCTTCGGCAGGTCGTTCGCGCTGGACGATATGATGGCGCTCTTGGTCAGAAATAAAGTTCTGGGCGCGCTCGCGAGACCGGTTATCGATCCGTCATATCTGTGCGCCGCACCCAGCGCGTCGCCGTCCAGGTGGGCGGAGGATACTATGTGCCGCGAAATGACGTTGAAAGAGATCAAAAAAATCATATTCGCTTACGCCGAAACCGCAAAGAAACTGATGGACGCGGGCGTGGACGGAGTCGAGGTGCACGCGGTCCACGAAGGTTATCTGCTGGATCAGTTTACTTTGAAATACGTCAACAAACGCACCGACGAATACGGCGGCAGTTTCGAAAACAGGTACCGTTTCGCCGTCGAAGTAGTTCAGGCGATCAAAGCGCGTTGCGGCAAGGATTTCCCCGTTTCGCTGAGGTACTCCGTGGTCAGCAAGACCAAGGGCTTCTGCAGCGGAGCCGTTCCGGGCGAGGAATTCGAGGAAGCCGGCCGCGATATGGCCGAATCCGAAAAGGCGATAAAATATCTGGAAGAAGCGGGATACGACATGTTCAACGCGGATAACGGCACTTACGACGCATGGTACTGGGCGCATCCGCCTGCCTATATGCCCGAAAACTGCAACCTCGAGGACGTCGCGCACATCAAAAAATTCACGAACGCGCCCGTCGTCGCGGCTGGCAGAATGTCTCCCGCGGTAGCGTCCGAAGCGATTGCCGCAGGCAGGATCGACGGTATGGGCGTCGCGAGACAGTTCCTGACCGATCCCGAATGGGTTACCAAGCTGCTGGAAGACAGAGAGGAGGACATCCATCCGTGTATCTGCTGCCATAACGGTTGCTTTACGATGTCAAAGGCGAAGGGTACCGCTAATACTGCGCCCTTGAGCGATACCGCTCATATGGCGCGTTGCGCGTTGAACCCCGAAACCATGCAAAGCTACAAATATTTCATAAAACCCGCTTCGGTCAAAAAGAAAGTCGCCGTAATAGGCGGCGGTATCGGCGGTATGGAGGCTGCGAGAGTGCTTAAAAAACGCGGACACGAAGTCACGATCTACGAAAAGAGCGACCGCCTGGGCGGAGTGTTTATTCCCGCCGCGGCTCCGTCGTTCAAGGAAAAGGACCGCGAACTTATACGCTGGTATATCCGTCAGATCGAACAGGCGGGCATCAGGGTCGAATTCAATACCGAGATCAAGGATCTGTCGGCGCTTGACGCGGACGAGATCATAGTCGCCACCGGTTCGACCCCGAAACGCCCGCGTATACCCGGAATAGAAAAGAGTATCGAAGCCATAGAATTTCTGAACGGTGAAAAACAGGTCGGCGACAGGGTCGTAGTGATCGGCGGCGGTCTTACGGGATCGGAGATAGCTTACGAATTAAGCCTTCAAGGCAAGCACCCCGTTATCGTCGAGGCTCTGAACGACATAATCACCACGAAAGCCATCAGCCTCGCAAACTCGTCGTATCTGAGAGACTATTTCAAATGGAAAAAAGTTCCGCTGATGCTCGAAAGCACGGTAACGGAAATCGGCGACGGATTCGTATCGGTCAAAGCTAAAGACGGGACCGTAACCAAAGTGGAAGCCGACAGCGTAATTACGGGTATAGGCTACAACCCCGCGCCTATTGCCGCGAACGGCAAGCGCGTGCACGTTATCGGCGACGCATTGAAGGTCGGAAACCTGAGAACCGTCATATGGGGCGCATGGGATGTGGCAATGAAAATCTAACGATTCAGTATCCTGAGCAACAAATTAAATTAAAAATGCGGCGCGTCGAAACAAGCGCCGCATTTTTAAATTCCCTTATAAAAACGCGCGCGCCGTTTGACAAACCGTAATTATGGGAATATACTTTAGATAATACTTTCAAAGGAGTAACATATGAGCGAGTGTACTCACGATTGTTCGAGTTGCAGCGAAAACTGCGCCGAGCGCAATGCGGATTTCAAAGCGCCGCAAAACGCTCTTTCAAACGTTAAAAAAGTAATAGGGGTCATATCCGGTAAAGGCGGCGTAGGCAAATCCACCGTAACGGCGCTTTTGGCGGTAACCGCCCGTAAAATGGGTTATAAAGCGGCGATACTCGATGCGGACATAACCGGACCGTCCATCCCCAAGATGTTCGGGGTCCATACCGTTGCGGACGCCATGGACGAAAATACCATTCTGCCCGTGGAAAGCAGAACCGGTATCAAACTCATGAGCATCAACCTGTTGTTGGAGGACGAGACCGAACCCGTGATCTGGCGCGGACCTATCCTTGCCGGCACCGTAAAGCAGTTCTGGTCCGACGTGGCGTGGGGCGACGTCGATTATATGTTCGTGGACATGCCTCCGGGCACCGGCGACGTCGTGCTGACCGCCTTCCAGTCGCTTCCCCTTGACGGACTGGTAGTGGTAACTTCGCCGCAGGAACTTGTCGGTATGATTGTAGCTAAAGCTACGAAAATGGCAAATATGATGAATATTCCTATTCTCGGGATCGTCGAGAACATGTCCTATTTCGTCTGTCCGGAATGTCATACCAAACATTACATTTTCGGCAAGAGCGACATAGACGAGCATGCCCGTAATGCGGGATTAGGAAAGGTTGTCCGTCTTCCGTTGGATCCCGAAAGGAGCCGTCTCGGCGACGAAGGACTTATCGAAAAATCTTTTTCCGAAGAACTTTTCAAAATCGTCGAATAGGCGTTTAGATTTTTTCCTGCGGGCAATCCTCGGATTATGTTGGATTACCCGCGGGAGCTTGCCGCATTAAAAAAAATTTTTCATTCGAGCGACGACATCATATTCCGTCCGATCGTTTCGGGCAAGGTCAGGGTGTGCGCGGTTTACGCTGACGGCATGGTTAACATGCTTGACGCGGAACTCGGCGTTTTAGCTCCGCTTATAGAGTCCTCAGGTAATTTTATACCCGATTTGCAGGGCGTTCAGAATCTTTTAAGAACGGTTCAGAAAATCGAAGAATACGCTTCCAGGAAACAGTTCGCGGACGTCGTTTGCCGCGGAGCGTTGGGCTTGATCGTCGAGGGTTCCGGAAAATATTTTACCGTGGCGTTGCACGGATATTCCGTTCGCGCCATCAGCGAACCGCCTACGTCCGCCGTGGTAAAGGGTCCCAGAGAAGGCTTTACCGAGGACTTCAAAGCCAATATGGTCATGTTAAGGCGGCGTTTCGGGTCGGGCAGACTGGTTTTCGTGCCTTTGGAGGTCGGTCGGTATACCAAGACTCAGATCAGGATATGTTACGTCGACGGTATTACGGACAAAAAAATGGTCGGCGACGTTATGGCGAAACTCGAAACGATAGACATCGACGGCATCGTCGATTCTTCATACGTTTCGTCCTTTCTTGAAAAGCGTAATTATTCGGTTTTCAAACAGATAGGCGCTTCCGAAAAGCCCGATATAATAGCTTCGAAACTGCTTGACGGCAGGGTGGCTATCATCGTGGACGGTTCGCCCATGGTACTTACGCTACCGTTCGTGCTGATAGAGGATTTCCATGATTCCGAGGACTATTACCGCCGTCCCGTCAGAACGGCGCTGATACGTGTCATGCGACTTCTCGGAGTGTTTTTCGCGGTGCTGTTGCCGTCGGTTTTCGTGGCATTGACCTCTATCCAGTATCAGATACTTCCTTTGGAACTGATGATAACCGTCATGAATTCCACTTCGGGCATACCTTTTTCCCCGGTGCTCGAAATGTTGATAGCGCTGATCTTTTTCGAGGTACTCGGCGAAGCAAGCGTCAGAATGCCCAGATATTTCGGCATGGCTATCTCGGTGGTCGGCGGAATAATTTTAGGAGAAACGGCGGTTTCGGCGGGCATACTCAGTTCTCTTACGGTGTTGATCACGGCAATGTCCAGCATAGGACTTTTCGCAATTCCCGACGAGGTCGGTTCGTTCAGCGTGATAAGAATAGCGCTGGTATTCGTAGGCGCTACATTGGGCATTTACGGAATAGTGCTCGCCGTCGCGGGTCTGACGGCATACGTCGCGTCGATAGAGCAGTACGGCGTAGCGTATTTACAGCCTTTCGCGCCGCTGATCAAACGCGAAAGCGGAGATTCTATACTGAAACGCTCTATAAAGGACGATAAATTCAGAACCCCGGTCATCAATAAAAACAAAAGGAAGCTGAGCGATGAAAAATAGTTTGTCGGCGGCGCAATACGCCATAGTGGCTATCATCTTGATGTCGGTATTCAAACTTTCCGTGTTGCCTTCGCTGACGGCTCAGAGCGCGGGAAAGGACATATGGATGAGCATCTCGATGATACTTTTGTCGGAGATGATCTCGCTGGCGTTTATCGTCCCCGTCAGCCTCTCCGGCGGGCTGGACGCGATTCGTCAAAAATACGGGAAAGTCGTATATTCGTTAATTTCGGTACCTATAATCGTTGTTTTGATAATCAAAACATTGGTTTATGTTTCCGAAGTTAACGCTTTTTCCAGTTCTTATCTATTTTACAACATCTCTACGGACAAGGTGGGTATAGTGTTCGTCATAGCCGCGGCATATATAGCGACCAAAGGTTTCAAGGGCATAGGCAGGGCGTCGTCGCTTGCTCTGTGGACGCTGCCGCTGATACTTGCGGTGGGGCTGTTGTTCGGTGAAACGGAAGCCGATTTCACACGGTTGAAACCAGTATGCGTAAACGGTGTCATGCCCGTATTCGAATCGGTCGATTCGGTTTTGCTCTGGGGCTTCGACTTTAGCCCGCTGCTGTTTTGCAGACTGAAAAGGAGGGAATCGGCTTCGCGTGGCAGGATAGGCGAGGAGTGCACCGTTTTCGGAGCGGTGGCGCTCGCGTGCGCCGTTATAGCTTTGGTTTATGCGACTTATATTGCGGCATACGGCGGCGCCACGGCGATTTCGCCGCACGCTTTCGCTGCGCTGGGCTCGTTCAACGTGGTCAATACCGAAGTAGGCAGTATTGACTGGCCCGCGGTGGTGTGCTGGCTGTCGTTTGCGGTATTCGCAGTTTCCTTTAACCTCGGCGCTGTAGGCGAATGGGCGACGGGTTATTCCGTAAAGTCGCCGTTTGCGGTCATTGCGGCGCTGGCGGCGATATGCGTTTTCGGACCGTTGTTTTTCTATAATTACGAAAAAGCTTTGGATTTTGCGGAAAGCGCCGTAAAATATTTTACCGCGGCGGCGGGTACGATATTGCCTTTTGCGGCTTTCATGCTTGTAAAAATCGGCAAGATCCCCGAAGCGGACGGCGGAGGAACGTATGAAAAGGTATTATAAATGGGTAGCATTCGCGCTTTGCTTTGCGGCGTTCATATTGCTCGGAACCGAGATCGTGCCGCTGACGGACAGAGCCATAGTGCTCGGAATCGGAATAGACAAAAACGAAAACGGCTACGTTATTTCGGCGCAGATAGTCTTGCCCGGGGACGAAGAAAGCAAAAGCGCCGAAAACATAGTGCTTACGGCGGAGGACAAGACGATTTCCGCGGCGCTCGACGCAATCAGCCGCGATGCGGGAAAGATAATCTCCATGTCGCATTGCAACGTGGTGGTACTGGGTTCGGGCGTCATTCAGCACGACGCCGTAAACGTTCTGGACTATATAATCCGTAACGCCTATCTCAGCGAAAACGCTATTTTGCTGGCGACCGCGGGAAAAGCCGAAGAAATTTTAAAGGCCAAACCCGCTTTCAGCGACATGTCGAGCCTGTATCTTCAGAATGTGCTGACCAATTTCGGATATTATCCCGTAAGGAACAAACGCAACGTCAAAGAGTTTTTGGTTTCGTACAACACCGAAACCGCTGGCAACTGGCTGCCGTCGGTGAGGCTGAAAAGCACCATGGCGCCCGAGTCGAGCGAAACCGGCGTCGGACAAAGCGAGGAAGCTTTCGTGTTCGATTTTTCGGAGACGGCGGTATTTTCGGGCGGGAATTACGTTTTAAAGCTTGACGAAAAGGGGACGCGAGGCATTAACTACGTGGAATCCGAACTGAAGGAAGGCTCTCTGACGGTTTTCGACGGCGATAAGGCGTATAATTTCTTTATCGTCGATTCATCCTGCAAAAAGAAATTCAACCGCGACATGACGGCGGAATTTACCGTAAAAGCGGAGCTTAGCTTAAAAGAAATTCTTTCGCCTTCCGGAGTCAACGTCCAAATCGAGAACGCCGAACCCGGAGAAAAGATTAATTTATTGATCGCCGAGGAAATAGAAGAAGCGGTTTTATTAGCTTACGAAAGCTGTAAAAAAGCGGGAGCGGACGTATTCAACCTGTACGACGGCTTTTACGGGATATACGGCGCCGAATGGAAAGACGAATATTTCCGAAACGCCGTTCTCAACGTCAAAACCGAATTAAAGTTCGTTTAATCGCTTTTTGAGATAAGTTCACGGATGATCTTGTTCGCCATCAGCAACCCCATAGAGGCGGTTACGGGTAAAAAACTGTAAAGTCCGCCACGGTTCACGACCGGCTCGTCGCTGTACGCGACGTCCAGTGATCTTACGCCCGCAGCTTTCAGGCGCGCGCGCATGACTTTGGCAAGAGGACATTCCTTTGTGGAATAAATATCCGCTATCTTGAAGCGCGACGGATCGGTTTTGTTGGCGGCGCCCATTGCGCTGACTATGGGTATTCCGAGTTTTACCGCGGTTCGGATAAGTTCGGTTTTAGCGTTCACCGAATCTATACAGTCTGCGATATAATCGAATCCTCCGGTAAAAATTTCTTCGCCGCCCGTATAAAACAAAGGTATGCTTTTGACAACTGCTTCGGGATTGATGTCCTTTACGCGCCGCAACATAACTTCGGATTTAGGTTCCTTTAGTGTGGAATAAAGAGCGCCGATTTGACGGTTTATATTGCTTTCCTCAAAACGGTCTCCGTCTATCAGAGTAAGTTTTCCTATACCGGAACGTGCTAACGCCTCGACAACGAAACCGCCCACGCCGCCCAGTCCGAATACGGCGACGGAGGCGTTTTTCAGGCGCAGATAAGCGTCGGTTCCTATTAACGGCGTCAATCTGGAGAACGGCTCAGCCATCGTTTTCCTCTGAAACGGTTTCGGGCAGAGCTTCTTTGGCTTTCGCCTCGGATTCGGCGCGCATTATTTCCAGCGTTGCGGATATATCGCGTTTTTTCTTGCCGGTCAGATCGTAGAACAGGATGGGGATCGCGGCGAGCAGCGACGTGATTCCGGGAATGATGGTATAGGAGAAATAGACGCCGCGTTTGGTTTCGAAGGAATACTCTTCGGCTGTGGCTGAGTATCCCACGGCGTCGCTGAATACGGCGGCGAGACACACCGCGGCGCCGAGAGCCAGCGTAACTTTAACGGAGAACGAAAGCACTGCATAGGCAACGCCCTCGGTACGCTTTCCGGTTTTGGATTCGTAATAGTCCACGGAATCGGCGACCATGACCATGGGCATAATGTTGACGGCGCCGAACTGGAGCCCCATCAGGAACAGGGTCGGAATCAGCGCGCCGAGATTGAAATTCGTCTGAGTGCCCGCATAGAAAGCCGCCACCGACGAAACGAATCCGTAAACGCTCATCGCGATAAACACTTTCCTTTCGTCGAATTTCTTGATAAGCAGCGGAGTCAGCGCCATCGAGATCATGGTTCCCGCAGCGGTGGAGATGCCCAGTATAATTATCAGGTTCTGCCCGCCCAGAATGGCGTTTGCGGTCTGGACCTGTATAGCCATCGCGCCTTGGCGGGCAAAGCCGAGGAAATACGAGAGCATCACCAGCAACAGATACTTGTTGCTTTTTATCGCTCCGAACATATCCTTTAAAGTCATTTTCTCGGCGCGGTAGGGTACGCGTTCCTTATTGAAAAAGTATATCAGCGTCAGCATCGCGGTGCCGATTATGCCTATTGCGAGCGCGCTCCAAAGGTATTCGCCTATACTCAGCGCACCTTTGATTCCGGCGCCTCCCGGCACAATCAGGCACACCAGAGGAACGACCACATAGGGCGCGGCCTGACCCACGGAGCGGAAGGTGCCGGAAAAGCCGATAAGGTTGGTGCGTTCGTCGGAGTCGGGAGTCAAAACCGCCGACATCGCCTGAGAGGGAACGTCCGCCATGGTCATCGCCATGCTCCACAGCGTGGTGATTATGAATATGTACGCCAAAAGTCCCGCGCCGTTCAAAGGCACGTCGATGAACAACATTACCGTAAACGCCACCAGCGGCAGGGAAGAATATAAAATAAACGGCTTTAGTTTGCCTTTGCCGCGGTCGGGTGTGCGTTCGATAAGGTTACCGATAACGGGATCGAACACCGCGGATACTATTTTCGCGGCAAGAATCAGAAAAGGTACCGCGAACACTTCCGCGGACGTCAGCCTTTTGGTGGTAGAGTAAAATTCCACCTGATATGCATTCAGATAGAATATCACCATCTGTAATCCGAAAAGTCCTATCGAATAGATCAGGAGTTCCTTGAAAGACATGTATTTTTTGTGTTGCGGTTTGTCAGAAGTCATTATAAATCCCTCCGGCAACAATTATGACACAAAAAGACTTTCGTTGTAAATACTATTTCATCCAAACTTACGGATTGTAGGGCAAAATAATCTTTGAATCCAGATAATTTTTCCAATCCGTGCGGTATCGGGAATATAGCGGCGAAGAGGAACCGCTTATAAGCGTAGCCGGGGCGTAAATGACGAATTTCGAATTCAGAGTGGAACGGTTGAAAGAGGTGTTCGTTATGGTGGCGGTACTGAAAGAGGATACGTTTACCGTTTCGTTTGCGAAACGCACTTCTTTCAGCGCGGGACAGTCCGTGAACGCGAAAGAACCGATGCTGCCGATATGGTTGGTCAGTATCACCGTTTCCAGTTTATCGAGTTTGTCGAACGCGAACGGGAGTATGTCGTCGATATAAACGCTTTTGCCGTTCCCGTTCAGAATCGTGTAAAGATCCAGGACCACGGTGTTCGTTTCGGAATAGCTCGCCACGATATAGTTGACTTTCGTTACGTCGAAAGTTATCCCGTCCGAAAGTTTTCCCGTCTCGGCGGCGGAGTCTTTATCGAAATATACGCCGCTCGTAAATTCTTTGAAAGGGGTGCGGGAATACACGGTTAGCGAGTCGTATATATACGCGCGTTCGTATATGTTCTGAGCGAGACGGAAAGAGTAAACCGTCGGCACGTCATAGTTTTCGGAGTCTTTTGTGGCTGTCAGCCATTTGTCGATATAAAGTTTTGTCGTTCCGGCGGGCACGATAATGTCGAGAGCGGGTTGTATTTCGTCCGAGCCGATAACGCTTTTTTGCCCGAATGCGTAAGTGCCGTAATCGGGAACGGCTTCCGCGGCTGCCGCACGGAAAGTAACGGTGCCCGACGGCACGTCCTCGAACGCCTGACCCGCGATCACCGTTGTTCCGTTCTTTACCACGTAATCTCCCCTCGTAACGACGGGGTAGGCGTATATCAGGGCGCTGCCCAGGTACAATAACCCGTCTTCGTAGTTACTTATGTCCGCAAGGTATTTGGTGGCGGCATTCGTTCCGAGCCTGCCGAAAGTAAAACTTCCCACGTTTGTCAGATTCTCCGCTCCGGTAACCGTTTCAAGGTTTACGGCGCCCCAAAATGCTTCGTTATAAATATCGGTAACGTGGGATAGATCTATCGAAACCAGTCCCGAATACCTGAATACGCCGCGTTGCAGGACTTCGAGCGAAACGGGAAGCACGATGTTTTTCAGCGAGCTTGCGGAGTCGAAAGCGTATTCCCCGAGGGATCCGAGCGAGTCGGGAAGCGTAACCGATTCCAAAGCGGAACAACCGGCGAAACAGCTGTTGCCGATAGAGTTCAAACCGTTGCCCTCAGCGGTGAAAGACACGAGCTTTTCGCAGCCGTTGAAAGCGTTTTCGCCAATGGATACGACGCTTGCGGGAATGACGACCTCCGTCAGGGAAACGCATTGACTGAAAGCGTATTTGTCGATAAAGGAGATACCGTCGGCGACGACGACCTTTTCCAAAGTATCGTTTTCGGCAAACGCCGCTTCCCGTATGCCGTATACGGGCGTGCCCGTTTCGGTCACGGCGGGGATCTCTACCTCTTTATAAGGGATATTCTGATATCTGAAGCCCGTTATATACGTTTTGCCGTCCGATTCGGAATACAGGAAAAGCGGATCTGCCGCGCTCCACAGCGCCCACAGCACCAGATTCGAATTGACGGGCGTCGAAAAATCGTATCTGTTTATATAATCGAATTCGGTATACCAGCCGTAAAGCTCGTATCCCGAAGGCGCGCCCTGGATTTCGCCGGGATCCGAGGCGGTTTCTCCCGCTGCGACTATCTGCGCCGCTGCGGAGCCGTGGGGGGAAACGAAGCTGACGGTGTATCCGTCCGCGGAATCGCCGCCGAGCATAGAAGCGCGGCGACCCAGGACGTTCAAACGCATCGAAGCCGTAAGCCCGTTCGAGGAGGTTGCGGTAATGATGACGGAACCTTCCCGCAGTGCGGTCAGCGACACGTTGTCCGAGTTCACTTTGACTATCGAAGGATTGGAAGACGACAGAGCATATTCACCGCCTCTCGGAGAGGTAATGACCTCGGGAGCGTATACGAGTCCGTCGGCGTTGCCGTCCGAGAGATAAATTTCGGCGTTCTGTACGCCGAACGCGATGTTGGTGATATCGCTTTTGCACGCCGACAAAGCCGCCAAAACGGCAAGCAGTAACGTAACGAATATCAACGCCGCGCATTTTTTTCTCATAGACAGATTATAGCATATTCTTTTTCGGCGTTTCAACAACGCGGCGGCAATATTCACCTTAAATTCAGTATTTTCGGATATCGTTCCGGCGCGCGCATGCCGGATTAAAATATTATTCGCAAAACATATTCTTAAAAGCGAAAATATGCAAAATTTATTCGTTAAATAATTTGATTTATGCATTTGTTAAGTGTATCATAGGACACATAACGGAAAATGCCTTCGGGCAGAGGAGAAAAAAATGAAAAAAATCGTCAGTATAGTAGTGGTTATAGCGTTGCTCGCCGTCGGCGTGTTCGCGCTCAGCGCCTGCAACGAAGAGGACACGATTACGATGTATACGGAATCCGGATTTGCTCCTTACGAATTCGTGAGCGCTTCCGGCAATATCGTTGGCGTTGACGTCGCAATCATGAGTGAAGTGGCTGAAAGAATGGGCAAGAAACTCAAGATCAACGATGTGGCTTTCGATTTTATCACGTCCAACGTTGCCAGCGACAAAGGGCTTGCGGTAGGTGCGGCCGGTCTTAGCATAACTGCCGAACGTCAGGAGACCGTCGATTTCAGCAATATTTATGCAAGTTCCACGCTCGTAATAGTATCCGCTAAGGATAAGGCTTACGATTCCGTTGCCGACCTTGCGGGAAAAATCGTTGCGGTGCAACAAGGCACGAGCGGCGATTTGATCATTTCGGACGCTGCCGGCGAGGGTTATGTTTATACTACCGAAGACAATGACGGAAACGAAGTTGAAGTAACCGTTACGGCAAGCGGCGCTACCGTCCAACAACTTCAGACTTACGCGCTTTGCATGGCAGAACTTACCGGTGGTCGTGTGGACGCCATTTTGATGGATAAACTGCCCGCTTCGAGTTTAGTCGCGACTTCTTCCAACCCCGACGGATTCGCGATAGTTGACGCCGTCGATCTGCTTAAGGAAGACTTCGGTATCGCTTTCAAAAAGGGCGCCGATTCCGAATTGGTCGATACCGTTAACGAAGTTATAGCCGAATGGCTTTCCAACGGTAACATGGCAAAATATACCGAATATTATACCGCTTTGGACGCATACGAAAAAGGTACCGGTGCCGAACCCGTTGCCCCTGAAGGCTTGAAACTTAGCTGGAACGTATAATTAGGTTTATTTTAGACGGCGGGGAAAACCATGCCCCGCCGTTTCTTTTGCGGATAATAATTATGAATTTAGGCGAAAGATTTGCAAATGCGTTTATAAAATACGAACGTTGGAAGATGTATTTCAACGGACTGGAAACCACGCTTATAATTGCCGCGATAGCAGTGATTATCGGTGTTGTTATCGGTATTCTCCTGGCTCTTATCAATTACGTCAATAAAAAGACCGGAAAGTTAAAAGTGCTTGCAGCCATTGCGCAAGTTTATATCACGGTTATCCGCGGTACGCCCGTGGTACTCCAAATGTTTATGATGTATTTGGTAATTTTCGCAAGCATGCCGATAGACCTGCATATTGGCAACCTCGTGTGGCGTAGCGGCGGCGGAATCCTGATCGGCGGGATAACTTTCGGAATAAATTCATCCGCATATGTATCTGAAATAGTCAGAGCAGGTTTCGAGTCCGTTGACGAGGGACAAATGGAAGCAGGCAGATCTCTCGGACTCAGCACTTCACAGACAATGGGTAGCGTAATAACGCCTCAGGCTGTCAGAAACGTACTGCCTCCGTTGTTTAACGAGTTCATAATATTGGTGAAAGAAACGGCGATAATAGGATATGTGGGCGTATATGATTTAGGCAAAATTCCGTCCATCATACAAAGTCGTACTTTCGATATATTGCCTCCGCTGATTATTGCAGCCATACTTTATTTAGTTGTGGTAATGCTGTTGACTTTGCTACTAAAAGTTTTAGAAAAATGGTTGGCAAAAAGCGACCGCAGCGGCGGCTACAGGGTTATCAAAGTCAGGAAGAAGTTTTCTTTGAAGAAAAAAGAGGCATAGTATGGGAAACAGTCTGATCGAGGTCGTGGGACTGACCAAAAAGTTCGGGGATCTGACCGTTTTGGACAACATCACCGAAAGCATTGAAAAGGGTGAAAAAATCGCCATAATCGGACCGTCCGGAGGCGGTAAATCGACATTTCTCAGATGTCTGAACGTATTGGAGGATCCGACCGCGGGAAGGGTGTTTTTCGACGGGGTAGACCTCGCCGATACCAGAGTGGACATCAACGAACACCGTCGCAAAATGGGTATGGTGTTCCAACAGTTCAATCTTTTCAATAACCTCACAGTCAGGAAAAACATCACTCTGGCACCCGTTAAAACGGCGTATAAGGATATTGCGAAATACCGCAAAGCCATGTTTATCGCGCCGTTTTATAATTCGTACGTCAACATGTTCGGTAGCGTGATCAATGCCTCGCGCGCTAAACGCCGCGACAAACTGTCGGCAAAGATCGCGGAATTGGAAAGGGAACTTCAACCGCTGAACACAGCTTGGGAAACCACCAAATCGGTTACCGAGCGCGCGGGGAAGGAATTTGTAACGTACGATCCCGAATTGACGAAGCGTAAGCTGAAGCTGACCGCAAAGCTCGAACGAGCGGAGCGCGAACTCAACCATATCACCGACATTCATATGATGACGCCGGCGGCTCCCGCAAAGACCGATCGCGCAGCCATAAAGCGCGAAGCCGACGAAATGGCGGAGAAGCTGTTGGCGCGGATAGGACTGGAAGACAAAGCCGACGCATATCCGTCTACGCTTTCGGGCGGACAGAAACAGCGTATCGCCATCGTCAGAGCTTTGGCTATGAACCCCGAAGTAATGCTTTTCGACGAGCCGACCAGCGCGTTGGATCCCGAAATGGTCGGGGAAGTGCTGGATCTGATACGCGAACTCGCCGACGAAGGGATGACCATGGTTATAGTTACCCACGAAATGGGATTCGCGCGCGAGGTCGCCAGCAGGGTAATGTTTATGGACTCCGGCAAAATTGCCGAACAAGGCACCCCTGATGAGGTTTTCAGGAACCCGAAGTCGCCGAGATTGAAAGAATTCCTGGCAAAAGTTTTATAAGCAAGCACGGCGCCTTTTGTACGGGCGCCGATTTTTTAGGCGAACAAAAAGCGGGAAAGTTTCCGATTCCCGTATTGACATAATAACTAATATAATGATAATATATTTATAGCGCGTATAACGCGCGCGTGCGCAGAAACGACGTCGGAGAGGATATGGAGAAACGGGAAAGGCTAATAACGGCTATTTTTACGGCGGTATTTTTGGGATTTTTTTCCCGCGACGATTCCGCTCCCGCTTCCCGCGGTTTTGCTTTTTGCGACGCGTTTTATTTTTCCATGTATGACGATTCCGGCGCTCGGCAAAGTGTTGCCGCGCGCCTTTTAACACCATCTTTTTACGGAGGGGGCGAATGATAAAGAAACGTCTTTTCGTTGTTCTGATCATTCTCGCGGCGTTATCGGTTACGATAGTCGCGGCGGGATGCGAGGAAATTGTTTTTCCGATTTCTTACGGCAAGACCGGACTGGGGTACGTGGTAAGGAACGGCGAGGTTCATATCGAGGATTATTCCGATTCCACCGTTCGCGATACGGTTACCGTGCCGGACGAAATAGACGGCATGCCGGTAACGGTTATTTCAGATTTTTCGATTGCGAACGCAGAAACTTTAAAAACGATTTACATAGGTAAGAACGTGCGCGAGATCGGCGCGTGGGCAATGACCAACAACCAGCGTCTTCAGGCGTTCGAGGTCGACGAAGAAAACGAATATTTTACTTCCGTAGACGGAGTTTTGTATACAAAAGATCTAAAGACGATAGTCGCGTATCCTCCGTGCAAAGGCGTCGAGAAGGATTCCTCTAACAGAGTGATAAGCTCGGAAGCCGGCGAAAGCTATACGATTTTGGACGGAGTGGAAACAATACGCTCGAAAGCCTTTTACAAATGCGGGTATTTAAAAGAAGTCGTCATACCCGATTCCGTAAAATATATCGAAGAAAAAGCTTTCCATTATTGTTCCTCGATCGAGGGATTCTTGCTGCCCGACGGGCTGCTCGAGATAGGCAAGGACGCTTTCGCATACTGCTGGTCGGACGCGTTTACCGAGCTGAATATTCCCGCGAGCGTTCAAAAAGTGGGCGAATACGCGATGTACAACACCAACGCTATCACGAAGATTTACGTCAACAAGAGCGCCGACGAACTTGAAAAGCTGGAAGAGTCGGGCGACTGGGGAAAGAAATGGTATCCGACCAACAACGGGCGCGAAAGAGACGGTTACGAGATCGTTTACGCCGCATAAGGGGGCATAGAAATGGGAAAGATAGCGACAAAAGCCAAAACACTTATAAAGAACGTAGCTTACGACGTCAAAAACCATTGGAGAGTACCTAAAAAAGGAGAATACATTCCCTACAGGGAAGTGGTGGCGTATACGATAGGCGTTACCGGAAACGACGCGACGAACTATATCGAGGAGATCGTCCAGTTTTCCGCCTCGGCTTTCCTGGTCGGCGCGATCATGGGCATATCCTATACCGACATTGCGATAATAGGCATAATAACCCAGATAATGAGCTTCGCGCTCGTGTTCATGCAGCCCTTCAACATTTTGATTTTCGAAAACCACGGCAGACTGGAGCGTAAGACCCTTATCGCGATGCACTCGCTGAACTTCGCGCAGGTCGCCGTCGGCGTCGCGTTGCTGTTCGTAAGCCCCGTGCCTTTCGAGACTTTGATAAAGGGGTTGCCGCAGATCATCGCGTGCGAGTTGTTCGGAAACGTCATATTCTTCTATTTCAACTACATTATCCGTCGTCTGTTCAGCGCAAAATACGGCAGATACAAACCGCAGCTTATTGCCCTCGGCTGGCCGACCGCGCTGATATTCCTGGCGATAGTTTATCTTCCCTACGATACGATGGATTACACCACGCTCTTAGTGGTGATCAGTTTCCTGTTTACCTGCCTGAACAGGTTTCTGAACACTTATCAGACCCATTCGGACGACATTATCAACGTCATGACCCCGAACTCCGACGAAAGGCAGAAATTTTTGAGTATCATTCCTATAGTTACGGGAATCCTCGGCAGTATTTACAGGATCGGTTTCCCGATGGTCGCGCAGGCTACTGGCGGACTCTTGAACATAATGAGCTATCGCGTTTTCATACCGCTTCTGACCTTGTTCTCGATACTGGTCGGATTGTTCATACTGCCCTGTAAGGAACGCGTCATCGAAGACGTCGAAAACCGACCTAAGGTGGAATTCTGGCGAGGCGCCAAGAAGGTTTTGCGAAGCAAGAACATCTGGATGATCCAGCTGGCGAACTATATCGGTTACTTTAACAATACCGCCCAGAAAGTACTGGATTATTACATAATCTATACCACGCGAATGGAGTGGCTTTCGGGCGTAATCGTGTTTATTTCGGGCGCTACGGCGCTGGTGGCGAACTTTTTGTCGCCCTGGCTCGTCAGAAGATTCGAAAAACGCACGATAATGGTGTGTTGCCGCGTACTGTGGGTGGCTTCTATGGGACTGGGATGGCTCGCCATACTCGGACAAAGTCTCGTCGGATACGTTTTCGTCATGCTTTTGAAAAACATCGCTTCCACCGTCAACAACGGCGTCGGAAAATCGTTCATCGCCGATCAGCTGGATTATTATCAATGGAAGAACGGCGAACGCGCGGACAGCTTCATCACTTTGTTCCAGTACATTTTCGTTCCCGTTACTTTGGCATTCAGCTATGTCACTCCCTTCATTCTCGAATCTCAGGGGCTGACCAGCGACTGGGACGTGATGTTCGATTCGGGCATTGCCTCTAACGTTTATATAGCGCATCTTCTGATAAACGCCGTGGGACTTACCGTATCCACGATACCGTACTTCTTCTATACGTTTACCAGGGAACAGCATCAGCAGTGCATCCGCGAGATGGAGGAGCGATTGGGACTGGTGGAGCCGGAAAAAGAGAAAGAGCGTGTGCGTGAGAGCGCGCTCGACATAGAGATATATTGAGCGCCGTGAAACACCTTTCAAAGACCAACGCGTTGCGTATTCTGGATTCGCTCGGCGTTCCTTACGAGGCGACGGAGTTCGAAACGGACGGCGCCGTTTCGGGCGTCGAAGCGGCTTCGCGCATCGGCGCGGACGAAAGCCGCGTTTACAAGACACTGGTAACCGTGGGAAAATCGGGCGCGCATTACGTTTTCGTGATACCCGTCGCCGAGGAGCTCGATCTGAAAAAAGCCGCCGCGGCGGCGGGCGAGAAAAACGTGTCGATGCTTTTGTCCAGGTTGCTTTTGCCGCTGACGGGTTACGTTCACGGCGGTTGTTCGCCCGTCGGTATGAAAAAGCAGTTTCCGACTTTCATCGACGAGTCCGCCGTCCTTCTCGAGAGTATTTTTGTAAGCGGCGGAAGAATAGGTTTGCAGATAAAAATAAGCCCCGACGACCTCGCCGGGGCTGTGGAAGCGAAATTTACCGCGCTTTGTTCGGAGCGTTGAAGATATAATAGACGCTTTCGATTTCGGAATTGTAAAGCTTCCGTTTTCTGTCCGCGCGCATACCGAAATCCTTCTCGAAAAACGGATACGCCGTGATCACCCCGAGCGTAAAACCGCGCATATCGGCATAGCGCTCGCCGAGGTTTCCGTACAGCGATTTCAATTCTCCGCTTTTGCCGAGACGTATGCCGTAGGGAGGATTGGTAACGATATGCCCCGCGGAAAAACGCGAGGAAAGTTCTTTTGCGTCGCGGCGCTGAAAATGCACTTTGCCGCCCAGTCCCGCCTTAATCAGATGCCGGTTTGCCAGTTCGCACGCTTTCGGGTTTACGTCGTAACCGCATATTTCGGGCTTAAAGTCCGTTTTTACTGCGGCAATCAGACTTTCACGCACGTTTTTGATTGTTTCCGACGGAAATACGTCGTAGTTTTCGAACGCGAACGCGCGGTTCAATCCCGGTGCCGTATCCGTAGCTATCATGGCGGCTTCGATAGGGATGGTGCCGCTGCCGCAGAACGGATCTATCAACACTCCGCCGCGGTAGCCTGCCAGCAACAACATAGCCGCAGCCAGCGTCTCGCGTATCGGCGCGTCGCCCACATACGTCCGGTAACCGCGTTTATGCAGCGATTCCCCCGTGGTGTCCAACAATAGAAGCGCGCGGTTTTCGTTGATCACGCAGCGCAGATAATACGTTTTTCCCGATTCAGCCATCGTGCCGCCCATGCGGTCGCAAAGGGCGCGTTTGACGACGCGCTGTATCGCGCTTAACGCGAATAAAGCCGATCTGTGCGAGGCGGCGTCGACGTTTACCGCGGCGTCCCGCGGCAGAAAATCTTCGAAAGGCACGGCGCGCACAAGCTCGTACAGGGCGTCGAAATTGTCCGCGTACCCTTCGGCTATCAGAGAATATACTCTCGTCGCCGAGCGGAGCGCCATATTCAGCTTTACCGCGTCCTCGATGCCGCCCGTTACGGGTATCAGCCCGTAATCGGCGCCTCCCGGTCCGTATCCCATACGCGTCAGTTCTTTCTTGACCACGGATTCCGTGCCCGATGCCGCGGCGACGTAAATTTTTTCAAACATAAAAATTGCGGCGCCCCGTGGGAGCGCCGCCGTACTCCTTTATTCTTTTTCGTCCTCGTCGGGCGAGTCTTCCGTGATCTCCGACCCTTCGTCTTCAATCGTGTTTTCCGTTGTAAGGGTATCCTCGGAGGTTGTTTCGGTATCCGATTCTTCGAAAGATTCGCGAACAAACGATTCAGACGAAGGCGCATTCATGATAGCGGTAGCTTCTTCCAGACCGATATCGCTGATGGATTCCTTTCCGATCTCCTCGTCAAGAGTGTACTGACCTTCCTGGCGGCTGCGTTCCTGCAGCTGTTCGACTATCTTGGCGTGTTCCTTTTTACTGAGCGGATAGAAGATCATGGCAATTGCCATCAGCGCCGCCGAAATTGCGGATACCCACAGCGCAAGGTCGAAATAATCGGTCGCTATCTTCATCAGATCGTCGGAGACCGTCTGTACGTCGAAATAGTTGTTGGGCTGGTATCCCATACCCTGTTTGACGTACGCTATCACGACGTAACCGATGTTGGTGAACACGAGCACCAGCGTATAAGCGAAAGTCTGAATAAAGCCTTCGAGACGTTTGCCGGTCTTTAATTGCTGGTAATCGGAGATTTCCGAAAGCATGAGCGGTTGCAGACTCGCCAGCGCGTTGAACAAAGCGATGAATCTGAACAGGGTGAGCAACACCGCACTGGTCGTGCCCTGAGCGATGTTTTCGACGCCTATGATACCGAGTATCGCATATCCGAGTGCGTTCAGCGACATCCAGAAAATAAGAATCGTCTTATTATTGAATTTACGCGTCATGAGCGGCAACAGTATCATGTTAGGAGTTACCGCAAATCCCGTGATAAGCGTGAGCGAACCGAATATTATCTGACCTGTCGGGATGTCGGTGGCGTAACGCAGTTTGCCGAGAATGGCGGCGTCCACTTCGATGGTCGTACGCACGCAGCCCAGCACGAGCGCAAGCGTGAAAATGAGCAAGGGCTTGTTCTTCATTATCATTCCCAAGCCTTCGAACAGTCCCGTCTTTTCTTTGTTTTCGTTGGTCGCGATTATCCTCTCGCGTACTTTGAAGAGCAAAAGGACGAATACCAGACCGACTACCGAATAAATGAAACCTATGTAACGGAACGCCATAAATTCCATACCGCGTTCGTTGAAGTAACCTCTGAGCGCGTTGCCGATGACGTTCATTATCGTGGGAGAGAAACCTATCACCAAGCCGATGGGCGACCATATATCCGTTCTTTCCTGCTGGTTGGGGGTGATGACGCCGGGCATCATATAGAAAGTGTTCTGGAACAGGTTCCACATTATCAGCGTCGGAGTGCAGATGCAGTAAGCGTAAATGATTTTTGGCGTAGCATTGAACTCGAGTACTCGGATACCGTCCGGAGACCATGTGGCGGCTATCGCGAACGCCGCAAAAATAGGCGCCATCAATAAAATAAACGGCTTGTATTTACCGTATTTGGTCTGAGTGTTCTGGAGGAGTTTTCCGAAAAGAGGCTGAATAATCAGCCCGAGGACGCTTGCCACGAGGCAGATATAAGGTCCGTGTATGACGTCGATACCGAAAAGTTCGGAGATCTGCGTCGCCGTGATAAGTCCGGAAACTACGGTTACGAGCGTGCTAACGCCGAAAGCCGAACCGCCGAAGCACAGAATCTCTTTCAGATTCAGGTATCTGCCTTTCGGCGGGGTCTTCCAGAAGACTTTTATCTTTGCGGGAAGGGTCTTCAGGAAATTTTTGAGCGAAAATTTCGGTTTTTGTTCTGGAGTTACTTGCAAATTGTCGTCCATTCTTCCTCCGGGCGGGTCTTATATAGTATATCGCCGCCGTTTCGCTCATTATACTACAGCGCGCGCCCGCGAGTCAATAGCTAAAAGGAATTCCGACGGACGATGACGATCATTTTCCGTGTCGGCGGCGGAAAAAGCAGAGAAAAATGCGTTTGAATTTGTTTTCCCTTCGGGCGCCCTTCAGGTAATGCGTTTCCTCGATGAACGCGTCGAGCTTTGCCTGCATTGAACGAAGTACTCCCGAATACACGGGATCGTACAGGCGGTTTTCCGTTTCCGCGGGGTCGACGGCTTTGTCCAGGAGAAGCCACTGAACGCGCGCGCCCCTGAATTCCTTTTCGGCATAGATATATCTTTCGTTCACGACGGCGGCGCCCTTCAACGATTCGCTTATCTCGATGTATAGACAGTCGTGCGCCCTTTCGCGGGAGATTACGTAGGGCATAAGATCGCTGCCGCGGTACTCGGGCGGAGCGGGTATCCCCGCTAGTCCCAAAAGGGTGGGCGGCAGGTCGTAAAGGGAAACGGGCGCGTCGTATATTTTTCCGTGCGGCACGCCGTCGCCGAACAATATCATCGGGATATGCGTGGAAGCGGAGTGCGGCGAGCGTTTGTATTCGGAGTTACGGGTCATGAAATGACAGCCGTGGTCGGAAGAGTATACAAACACCGTCTTGCCGCCCGCGGCACGCGCGGCGGCGACTATGCGGGAGAGGTTTTCGTCCAAAGTCCTGCACAGCCCCAGGTAGTCCGCGTAGTTTTCAGGCGCGTTGCCCTTCAGCTTAAGATCCACCGGGAGGGGTGCCGTTTTGAACATTTCGGATACCCGTTCTTCGCATTCGAATTTACCGGTAGTATTTTGGTGGTGCGGCTCCAGATACGATATCATCAAAAAATACGGCTTGTCGTGGGGGCGCGATATGTACTCCAAGGCATGATCCGTATACGCCTTTACGCGCCCGTTTTCGAATGGGTGCGGAGTGCCGTCCGCTTCCCACAGAACGCCCCGTTTGCCGTCGGAGGAAAACTCCGGTAGATCCGCCGCGAGCGTAAAGTCGTAGCCGCAGATCTTACCGGATGGTATTGGGACGTCGCGGTATTGAAGACCTTCGGAGGCGAGGTGCCATTTGCCTATATACGCCGTTTCGTATCCCGCGTCCGAAAAGTATTTTCCGAGCGTGCGCGTTTCGCCTAGAGGTATGCCGTTTATTTCGTTTCCCGCGTCGGAAGCGTACATGCCCGTCTGCAGTACGGCGCGAGCGGGTCCGCACAGCGGCTGCGCGGTGTGAGCCTCGGTAAAACGCACTCCCTCCTCGGAGTATGCGTAAAGGGCGGGAGTCACCTCCCTTGTCACGGTGTCCGCGCGCTGTTGGTCGCTGAAGATAAATATGATATTCGGTCTTGACTCCATACCGAAAGTATATCAAAAAACAGCGAAAGGGTCAATAGCGTTTGCTATATAGTTTGCGCGCGTGGTATAATATCGCAATGAAAAAAACGCCGACGCTCGCAGAAAGGATACGTCTGACAGTAGTGCTCGTTACGCTCGCGGTATTTATCGCGACAGCTTTGGGCGCGATGTATTACCGCTTTAAAAACGGCAGGAGCGTGTATTACGACTTTAAAGTCTGCCAATTCGAAAAAATGAACGACGAAGAAGAAAAAAACGGAATAGTTTTTCTGGGAGACAGTATAACCGATTTTTGCGATCTGGATACATATTATCCCGGGCTGAACGCCGTCAACCGCGGCATAGCGGGAGATATGACCGTCGGAGTGCTGCGCAGAATGGAGGCGTCGGTCTTCGCGCTCGAGCCTCGGCTCGTGGTGCTTCTTATCGGCGTCAACGATCTGTCGCGCGGATATTCGCCCGAAACCGTGACCGAAAACATCATGAAAATCGTCGACGGGATAAAATCGCGTCTTCCGTATGCCTCGGTCATCGTCCAGTCGGTTTATCCCGTCAACTCCGTTCACGGCAAGGAGTACGCTTCGCGGCTCACTCCGCTGATATCCGAACTGAACGCCGCTTTGGAAGCGCTTGATAAGGAACACGGATACGTCTTCGTAAACGTTTATCCCGCGATAGGCGACGGCACGGGCAGTCTGATTCGCGAATACTCCGACGACGGGCTGCATCCGAACGCTGCGGGCTACGCCGCGATCTCCTCAGTTTTGGAGCCGTATCTGAAAGAGTATTCCGACAACTGAACGCCGGATTTGCAGACAATTCAATTTTATGCATATAATCTGAATAATATGCCGAAAATATTCAAAACGGACGACCGATTACGTTTGATTTATTCAAAAGGATATATTATAATCTTATTCAGAAATTGCGGAGGCAACTGTAATGGATAAAAAAATAAAGAAAATAGTACTTGCGTATTCCGGCGGACTGGATACTTCCATAATCATTCCGTGGCTTAAGGAAAACTACGACGACCCCGAGATCATAGCCGTTTCCGGCGACGTCGGTCAGGGCACCGAGCTGGACGGACTCGAGGAGAAAGCCATCAAAACCGGCGCGTCCAAACTTTACGTCCTCGACCTCAAGGAACGCTTCGTTACCGATTACGTATTCCCGACCCTGAAAGCGGGAGCTAAATACGAAGACTATCTGCTGGGCACGGCGTTCGCGCGTCCCATAATCGCAAAGGGCATCGTGGACATAGCGCTGAAAGAAGGCGCGGACGCCATTTGCCACGGCTGCACCGGCAAGGGCAACGACCAGGTGCGTTTCGAACTGACGATCAAGGCGTTCGCTCCCGGAATGAAGATCATCGCCCCGTGGCGTATCTGGGACATCAAGTCCAGGGAAGAGGAAATCGAATACGCCGAAAAGCACAACGTACCGCTGAAGATAAACCGCGAGACCAACTATTCCAAAGATAAGAATCTGTGGCACCTTTCGCACGAAGGACTCGACCTCGAGGATCCCGCGAACGAGCCGCAGTACGAAAAGAAAGGCTTCCTCGAGATGGGCGTCAGCCCGCTCGAAGCGCCCGACAAGCCCACCTACGTTACGATAGGTTTCGAAAAGGGCGTGCCCGTAAGCGTGGACGGCAAGGTATTGAAACCCGTGGAACTCGTCGCGAAGCTGAACGAACTGGGCGGCAAGAACGGCATAGGTCTATTGGACATAGTCGAAAACAGATTGGTCGGCATGAAGTCCAGGGGCGTATACGAAACTCCCGGCGGCGCGATACTGTACCGCGCGCACGAAATTTTGGAGACCATTACCCTCGACCGCGATACCGCTCATTACAAAGCGCTGGTCGCGCAGCAGTTTGCCGAGCAGGTCTATTTCGGCAAATGGTTCACTCCGCTGAGGGAAGCGCTTTCCGCGTTCGTCGACAAGACCCAGGAAAACGTTACGGGCGAAGTCAGACTGAAACTCTATAAAGGCAACATCATCAACGCGGGCGTAACTTCGCCGTACTCTCTGTACAACCCCGAGTTCGCCACTTTCGACGAGGACGAGGTTTACGACCAATCCGATTCCGAAGGCTTCATCAACCTGTTCGGATTGCCTCTGACCGTCCGCGCAATAATGGAAAAATCCAAAAAATAATGCAAAACGGTAGCCTCGGCTACCGAATTGCACACTAAGGAGACATATGAGCGATCTGTGGTCCGCAAGGTTCAAAAAGGAAACGGACGTACTTTTGAAAAAATTCAACTCATCGATAGCCGTCGATGGGTTGATGTATTGTGAGGATATAGAGGGAAGCCTCGCTCACGCCGCGATGCTTTGCAAGAAAGGCATCATTTCCGCAAAGGACTGCGCCGCGATAACCGAAGGGTTAAAGGGAATACTCGAGGACATAAAGTCGGGCGCGCTTGAAATCGACCCCGAAGCCGAGGACATTCACATGTTCGTCGAAGCGGAGCTTACCCGCCGTATAGGCGAGGCGGGCAAGCGCTTGCATACGGCGCGCAGCCGTAACGATCAGGTCGCTACGGACGTTAGACTGTATCTGAGAAAAAAGGCGGCGTCCGCTTCCGCCGCCCTCAGAAACATGATAAAGGCTCTGTACGAGGTCGCGCTGCGGGAAAAAGACACGGTCATGCCCGGATACACTCATCTGCAACGCGCTCAACCGATAACGTTCGGGCATCACATGCTTGCATACGCGTCGATGTTCATTCGCGACGCGGAGCGGCTAAAGGACGCTGTTAAGCGCATGAATCTAAGTCCTCTCGGTTCGGCGGCTCTGGCGGGAACGACTTACAATATCGACCGCGCCTTTACGGCGAACGCGCTCGATTTCGACGGAGTGGTCGCAAACTCTCTCGACGGCGTTTCCGACCGCGATTTCGCGGCGGAACTGGCGTTTTGCGCCTCGCTGATAATGACGCATCTGTCCAGGCTCAGCGAGGAAGTTATTTTATGGTGTTCGTGGGAGTTTAAGTTCATAGAACTCGACGATTCCTTCGCCACGGGTTCCAGTATCATGCCGCAAAAGAAAAACCCCGACGTCGCGGAACTGGTCCGCGGCAAGTCGGGCAGAGTGTTCGGCGATCTTATCTCGTTATTGACCATGCTTAAAGGTCTGCCGCTCGCCTACAACAAGGACATGCAGGAGGACAAGGAGGCCGTATTCGACGCGTTGAAAACGGCTACGGATTCACTGGAGATCTTCGCCCCGATGCTTTTGAGCATGCGCATCAACGCGGATAACTGCGCCGCCGCGGCAAAGCGCGGATTCATAAACGCCACCGACATGGCGGACTACCTGACCAAAAAAGGCATGCCGTTCCGTTCCGCTTACAAACTCACGGGCGAACTTGTAGCCGCGTGCCAGGAAAATGGTATGACTTTGGAGGAGATACCGTTAGAAAGGCTGAAAGAAGCAAGCGAACTGTTCGATGAGGACGTTTACGAAGCGCTGAAGCTGAAAACCTGCCTCGAAAAGCGTGTTTCCGAGGGAGGACCTTCGGGTAAAGCCGTGCAAAAACAGCTGAATGCCGTCAAGGAGTATCTGGATGAATAAGATTTTCGTGGACGGCTGGCAGGGCACTACGGGACTGAAGATAGTCGAGAGGCTGGAACCGAGAAAGGACGTAGAGCTGATCAAACTTGAGGGCGACGAAAGAAAAGACATGAACGCAAGGCTGGACGCGGCAAGACTTGCCGACGTTACCGTGTTATGTCTTCCCGACGACGCCGCGCGTGAGATCGCCTCCTTAGCGGACGAAAGCGTCAGGCTGATTGACGCCTCCACCGCGCACAGAACGGCTCCCGGCTGGGCTTACGGAATGCCCGAACTGGGTTTAAGTTTCCGTAATGCCATCGCTTCGTCAAACCGCGTGGCGAATCCGGGCTGCCACGCGTCGGGCGTGATCGCGATCATTTATCCGCTTATAAAAAGCGGGATCATGGCTCCCGAAACAAAGGTTTCGGCAACCTCGATAACGGGATACAGCGGCGGGGGCAAAAAGATGATCGCCGACTACGAGGAGAACGGATACGCTTATCCGCGCGTTTACGCTCCGCAACAAAACCACAAACACTTAAGGGAGATCCAATATGTAACCGGGCTTGAAACGCCGCCCGTATTCGTGCCCGTGGTGGCGCCGTTTTATTCGGGCATGCAGGTTACGGTACCGCTCCACGCGGCACAGCTGAAAGGCAATCCGTCGCCCGAGACGTTACGCGGGCTTTACGCCGATTTTTATCGGGACGGACTTATCTCGGCGGGCGAGGCGTTCGAGAACGGATTCGCTTCGGCGGGCGCGAAAGCGGGTAAGGATACGATGCTTGTGTCCGTTGACGGAAATTCCGACAGAATGAGCGTAACGGCGGTATTCGACAATCTCGGAAAAGGCGCTTCGGGCGCTTGCATACAAAACATAAACATAATGCTCGGACAAGACGAAAGGACGGGGCTGATAATATGATAAAAATTTACGACGAAGGCGTGACTTTTCCCAAAGGCTTTACCGCTTCGGGAGTACACGCGGGTATCAGAAAGAACAAATCCAAGCGCGACCTCGCGCTGATAATGGCTTCGGAACGCGTGCCTGCAGCGGCGGTATATACTTTGAACACCGTCAAGGGCGCGCCGCTCATAGTCACCAAACGCCATCTGGCGGACGGCTACGCGCGCGCTATATTATGCAATTCGGGCAACGCGAACACTTGTAACGCGAACGGAGAGGAAATTGCCGAGGCGACCTCCGCTATGCTTGCCGCGGCTTCGGGTATCGACGCCGACGACGTGATAGTGGCGTCTACGGGCGTTATTGGGCAAAAGCTGTCGCCGGAGCCTTTCGAAAAGGCCATGCCCGAACTGGTTGCCCGTCTCAGCGTGGCGGGCGGCAAAGACGCCGCTGAAGCGATCATGACGACGGATACGACTCTGAAACAGGCGGCTGCGGAAGCGGTCATCGGCGGAAAAGTCGTCAGAATCGGCGGTATCGCCAAAGGTTCGGGTATGATAAATCCGAATATGGCGACGATGCTGGTATTCGTTACCACGGACGCCGCGATCTCTCCCGAAACGCTTCAAAAAGCCGTTTCCAGGAACGTCAGGGATTCTTTTAACATGATCACCGTGGACGGGGATACTTCCACGAACGATATGTTCGCCGTTATGGCTTCCGGTAAAGCCGGGAACGAGGAAATTTTAGACAGAACGGCGGAATTCGAAAAGTTCTGTCAACTGCTTTCCGCTGTCAGCGTAACACTTTGCAAAAAGATCGCTGCGGACGGAGAAGGCGCGACAAAGTTACTCGAATGTCGCGTTTCGGGAGCCGCAACAAAGGAACTTGCGCGCAAGGCGGCTAAATCCGTCGTCGGCAGCGCGCTGGTCAAAGCCGCAATGTTCGGCTCCGACGCCAACTGGGGCAGGGTGCTTTCCGCTCTAGGATATTCCGATACCGCCCTTGACGCGGGCAAAGCCGACGTCGCGTTTTCATCGGCGGCCGGACGTATAGAAGTTTGCCTGGGAGGCTCGGGCATAGATTTTTCGGAGGAAAAAGCCAAAGCCGTTTTGTCCGAAAAAGAAATAACGATCGAGGTCGATCTCGGATGCGGCGTTTTCGACGCCGTGGCATGGGGGTGCGATCTTACTTACGATTACGTCAAAATAAACGGCGACTACCGCACCTGAAATTTACCGAACAACGGAGGATATATGAAGATCACGAATAACGACAAAGCCGAAATTCTGCTCGAGGCGTTGCCTTACATCCGTAAATACGCCGGCGAAACCGTAGTCATAAAATACGGCGGCAGCGCCATGACGGACGAAACGCTCAAAAAGAGCGTCGTCAAAGACATTATTCTGTTACAGCAAATAGGCGTGAAGACCGTTCTCGTTCACGGCGGAGGTCCCGAGATCAGCGAGGCGCTGAAAAGGATGGGCGTGTGCACGAAATTCGTCAACGGACTTCGCGTTACCGACGCCGAAAGCATGAACGTGGTACAAATGGTGCTCGCGGGCAAGATCAACAAGGACCTTGTTGCGCTGATAGGCAGCGCGGGCGCGAAAGCGATAGGGCTCAGCGGCGTGGACGGCAACATGATCCTTGCCGAACCCTTGAGCGAGGAGATGGGTTTTGTCGGCGACGTCAAAAACGTGGATACCAAACCCGTTACCGACGCTCTGGACGCGGGCTACATTCCCGTGATTGCGCCTATAGGCGTGGACGCGGACGGGCAGGTCTACAACATAAACGCGGATACCGCCGCCGCGAGGATAGCGGGGGCGCTGAAAGCGCGGTCTTTTATCAACATGACCGACGAACCGGGAATTTTGCAGGATCCCGCGGACGTTTCCACGCTGATACGCGAAGTCAGCGCCAGCGAAGCGGGGCAGCTGATCTCCGAAGGCGTGGTTTCCGGAGGAATGCTTCCGAAAGTGCGTTGTTGCATAGAAGCGATACGCCGCGGAGTCAACAAAGTGTTCATTATCGACGGCAGAGAGCCTCATTCCCTGCTTATCGAAATTTTGTCCGACGAAGGCATCGGCACTATGTTCTATTGAGGTGACGGATGAAACATTTGCTTAAGTTACAGGATCTTTCGGCAAAGGAGATAACGGATATACTTAACCTTGCCGATCAGTTGAAATTCGAGAGAAAACACGGCATCGACCATCCGCGCCTGAAGGGCAAGACTCTGGGAATGATATTTACCAAAGCCTCCACCAGAACGCGCGTTTCCTTTGAGGTCGGAATGTATCAGCTGGGCGGAAACGCGCTGTTTCTCAGCGGTTCCGAAATGCAGATAGGCAGAGGCGAACCCGCCGAGGACACGGCGAGAGTGCTTTCCAAATATCTGGACGGGATAATGATCAGGACTTTCGACCAAGCCGAGGTCGAAAAGCTGGCGGCGTTCGGCACGATACCCGTCATAAACGGCTTGACGGATTATTGTCATCCCTGTCAGGTGCTGGCGGATCTGATGACGATACGCGAGTTCCTCGGTTCTTTCCGCGACAAGAAAGTGTGTTTCGTCGGCGACGGCAACAACATGGCGAATTCGCTGATAGTCGGTTGTATCAAGATGGGCATGGATATCGCTATAGCCTGTCCGAAAGGCTATGAACCGGATGCCGAACTCGTCAAATGGGGATACGAACAGGGCAAATTGACGATGACGGAGGATCTAAAAGCGGCAGCCGAAAACGCAGACGTCATGTATACGGACGTATGGGCGAGCATGGGTCAGGAAGGCGAGGCTCAGATAAGGCGCGCCAAGTTCGAAAAATTCACCATCGACCGAGATCTTATGTCTGTCGCCAAGAAGAATGCGATCGTTTTGCACTGTCTGCCAGCGCACCGCGGCGAGGAGATCTCCGCCGAAGTTCTGGAGGCGCACGCAAAGGAAATATTCGAACAGGCGGAAAACCGTCTGCACGCTCAAAAGGCCGTCATGGTCAGGCTGATGGAGTGATCCGAGGAAAAAAGGAAAGGCATTTTCTATGAAAAGATACATCGTACTTGCAAACGGAGAGGTATTCGCGGGAGAGGCGTTCGGCGCCGAAGGCGAAAGCGTGGGAGAACTGGTATTCACCACGGCGATGGTGGGATACACCGAAACGGTCAGCGACCCTTCGTATTACGGACAGATAATCATGCACACGTTCCCTCAGATAGGGAATTACGGCGTGATGTACGAGGACATGGAATCTCCGCGTCCCGTCGCCGCGGGTTACGTCGTCGGCGACTATTGCCGCAAGCCGTCCAACTTCAGAACGGATACCGACATAGATTCGTTTTTGAAACAGTACGGGATCTGCGGAGTATACGGCGTGGATACGCGCGCGCTTACCAGAGCGATCCGCTCCGAGGGCGTCATGAACGCCGCGATCGTTTCCGATCCCGCTTCGGTCGACATGAAAAAGCTTAAAGCGTACAAGATCGCGGACGCCGTCAGGAACGTTACTTCTTCCTCCGAAGAAGTTTACGAGCCGGAGAAAGCCGAATATACCGTCGTATTGTACGATTACGGCGCGAAAAAGAACATCATCCGTTCGTTACTGAAGCATAACGCGAGGGTCATCAGCGTGCCCGCCACTACGCCCGTAAAGCGCGTAAAGGACATTGCTCCCGACGGCATAATGCTGTCCAACGGCCCGGGCGACCCCGCCGAGAACCGTGAGGAGATAAAAATAATATCTTCGCTTCTGGGATACAAGCCGCTGTTCGGCATTTGTCTGGGGCATCAGCTTGCGGCGCTTGCGACGGGAGCGAAGACGGTCAAACTGAAGTACGGACACCGCGGCGCCAATCAGCCCGTGAAGGAATTGGTTTCGGGCAGGACTTTCATAACCAGTCAGAATCACGGCTATGCCGTGGATTCCGATTCCGTCAGGGAGGGTAAGCTGAGCTTCGTGAACGTCAACGACTTTACCTGCGAGGGAGTGGACTATCCCGACATAAACGCCATGACCGTCCAGTTCCATCCCGAGGCTTGCGCGGGTCCCAAGGACATGCGCGGGCTTTTCGACGTATTCAACGAAATGATGAAAGGGGGTAAAAAATAATGCCTCTCGACAAATCCATTAAAAAAGTATTGGTAATAGGTTCCGGACCCATAGTGATAGGACAGGCTGCGGAGTTCGACTATGCGGGAACTCAGGCTTGCCGCGTTTTGAAAGCGGAAGGGATCAAAGTCGTGCTTTTAAACTCCAATCCCGCGACCATAATGACGGACGCGGCGCTTGCGGACGCGATATATACCGAGCCGCTGACGCTGGAAACCGTAAAAAGGATAATAATCAAGGAAAAGCCCGATTCCGTTCTCGGAACGCTGGGCGGACAGACGGGGCTGACGCTCTCGATGCAACTGGAAAAGGAAGGCTTCCTCGCAAAGCACGGCGTCAGGCTGATAGGTACGGGCGCCAGGGCGATATGCCTTGCGGAGGACAGAGAGCTGTTCAAGGAAACCATGCAGTCCATCGACATGCCCTGTATACCTTCGGACATCGCTTCGACGGTGGACGGAGCGCTGGAGGCGGCGGGTAAAATAGGGTATCCCGTCATCGTCAGACCCGCGTTCACTCTGGGCGGCAACGGCGGCGGCGTGGCGTATAACGATACCGAACTCAAAGAGGTCGCCGCGGGCGGTATAGAAGCTTCTCCGATCTCCCAGATCCTCGTCGAAAAATACATTTTCGGGTGGAAGGAAATCGAATTCGAAGCCATCCGCGACGGCATAGGCAACTGTATCGCGGTGTGCAGCATGGAAAACGTCGATCCCGTGGGCGTGCATACGGGAGATTCGATAGTCGTCGCTCCCGCGCTGACGCTTTCCGACCGGGAATACGAAATGCTTCGTTCCACGTCGATAGACATCATAAGCGCGCTGGGTATAGTGGGCGGATGCAACTGTCAGTACGCTCTGGACCCCGACTCCATGCGTTTTGCGGTCATCGAGGTAAATCCCAGACTGTCGCGCTCTTCGGCGCTCGCCTCGAAAGCCACGGGATATCCGATCGCAAAGGTGGCAACCAGGATCGCGCTCGGGTATAACCTCGACGAGATCAGGAACGAAGTTACGGGAAAGACCTCGGCGTGCTTCGAACCCGCGGTCGATTATATAGTGTGCAAGTTCCCCAAGTGGCCCTTCGACAAATTCGTTTACGCGGACCGCACTCTCGGCACCCAGATGAAAGCGACTGGCGAAGTCATGAGTATCGCGCCTTCTTTCGAAGCGGCGATAATGAAAGCCGTGCGCGGCGCGGAAATAGGTCTGGACACGCTGAACATGCCCGCGCTCGAGGGAACGGACGCAGAAAAATCGCTCTTCGTTACCGACGACGTCCGCATGTTCAAAATCTTCAGGGCGTTGAAAGAAGGCGTGTCCGTCGATCGCGTCTACGAGATAACAAAGGTTGACAGATTCTTCCTGAACAAGCTGAAAAACCTTGCCGATTTCGAAGCCTCGATAGCGGATAAAGCGTTGACCTTAGAGCAATACTCCGCGGGAAAACGTATGGGATACACGGACAAGGCGTTGGAGCGTATTTCGGGGAATAAGGTTCCCGTTCATACGAATGCGGTATACAAAATGGTGGATACCTGCGCTGCGGAATTCGACGCGGAAACGCCGTACTTCTATTCGGTGTATTCCGACAACGACGAGGCAGAGGCGCATATCGACCGCAGTAAAAAGAGCGTCCTGGTACTCGGTTCGGGACCTATCAGGATAGGACAGGGAATAGAGTTCGACTATTCCAGCGTGCATTGCGCCTGGGCGATAAAAAGGCAGGGCTACGAAGTCAGCATCGTCAACAACAACCCCGAAACCGTATCTACGGATTTTGACGTCGCGGACAGACTGTATTTCGAGCCGCTGACTCCCGAGGACGTCGATAACGTGATAGCCATAGAAAACCCCGTCGGCGTGGTCGTGGCGTTCGGCGGTCAAACGGCGATAAAGCTGACAAAGCACCTCGACGAAAAGGGCGTAAAGGTTTTGGGCACTTCCGCCGACGGCATAGACAAAGCCGAGGACCGCGAAAGGTTCGACAAACTTTTGGAGGAAGTGGGCTTCAAACGCCCCAAGGGCTTCGGAGTAACAAACAAGACCGACGCCGTAACGGTGGCGGAAAGTCTCGGCTACCCCGTTCTCGTCAGACCTTCCTACGTCATCGGCGGTCAGAACATGACCATAGCTTATAACGAGGCGGACGTCGAGGAATATATGGACCTCATTCTGAAAGGCGGTATCGATTCGCCGATACTCATCGACAAATATCTGATGGGCACGGAACTGGAGGTGGACGTCATAAGCGACGGCGAAGACGTGCTTTTGCCGGGAATAATGCAGCACGTCGAGCGCGCGGGAATACACTCGGGCGACTCGATAGCGGTATATCCTCCTTATAACATCGGCGACGTCATGCGCGAAAAGATCGTCGACTGCTCGACGCGGCTTGCTTTGCTGCTCGGGACAAAAGGACTGGTCAATATCCAGTACGTCATATACGAAAACGAACTTTACGTCATCGAGGTAAACCCGAGGGCGTCGAGAACGATACCTTACCTCAGCAAGGTTACGGGCATACCCATGGTGGATATTGCCACTCACATTATGCTCGGGGGCAAACTGAAAGACGCGGGATACGGAACGGGACTCAGCAAGACCGTACCCTACGTTACCGCAAAGGTGCCGGTGTTCTCGTTCGAAAAGCTGAGGAACGTCAACTCCATTCTGGGACCCGAAATGAAATCGACGGGCGAAGTGCTGGGAGTGGGCAAAACGCTGGTGGAGGCTCTGTTCAAAGGGTTGACCGCGGCGGGTTTCAAAATCGACCTCGACAAAGAAGAACGCGGCGTTTACATTTCAGTCCGCGACGTCGACAAGTACGACGCGCTGAAACTCGCCAAGAAATTCCTCGATCTCGGTATAACCGTTTACGCCGACGGCAAGGCTGCGGAAGTGGTGCGCCAGCTGGGCAGCGACTGCGTGGAAGTGCGCGGCAACGACATTTATACGCTTCTGGAGAGCGGCAAGATCGATTATATCGTCAGTACCTGCCCCAACACGAAAAGCTATGTGGAAAGCTATATTAAGCTCAGGACGCGCGCCATACAGCTGGGTGTGGCGTGTATGACCTCGCTGGACACGGCTAACGCGCTTGCGGACATACTCGCTTCGCGTTTTACCGAGAGCAACACCGAACTGGTCGACCTGAACGCGATGCGCAAGGAAAGGCTGAAGGTCAATTTCGTCAAGATGCAGTCGCTCGGTAACGACGGCGTATATATCGAAAACTTCTCCGGTTCTCTGAACTGTCCCGAAAGCCTCGCGATACATTTTTCGGACCGCAACTTCGGTATAGGCTCCAACGGACTCGCCGTCATCGGAAAATCGGACGTCGCGGACGCCAGAATGGATATTTACAACAAGGACGGCTCCGACGGCAAGATCTCCGGTACTTCGTTGATCTGCACGGGTAAGTTCCTGTACGATCACGGCTACACCGACAAAACGGAGCTGAGTATCGAAACGGAGTCGGGAGTCAGAAAACTATCGCTGTACCTTTCCGACGGACAGGTTTCGGGCGTTACCGCGGACATGGGCGCGCCCGTGCTGAAACCTGAACTTATTCCCTGCACTCTGGACGGCGATTCGGTCGTCGGGCGCATGGTCAACATACGCGGCAAGGTTTACAGAGTTACGGCGCTGTCGCTCGGAAATCCGCACCTCGTTACATTCGTCGACAGAGTGGACGACGTCGATCTGAGGACGATCGGACCGCGTTTCGAATACGCTGCTTTCTTCCCCGAAAGGACCAACGTCGAATTCGTAAGGGTAGTTAACTCCACAACGCTCAAAATGCGCGTGTGGGAGAGAGGCAACGGAGAAACTCTCGCTTCGGGCACGGGCGCTTGCGCCGCTGTTGTCGCGGCGGTGCTTAACGGCTATGCCGAGAAGGGCGCTCCCGTAACCGTCAAGACCCGCGGCGGCGACGTCGTAGTCATTTTCGACGGCGAAAACGTTTCTCTCACCTCGTCCGCGCACCTTGTTTTCGAGGGTGTGATCAGGTTGTAAATTCACGCCGAGACCGAGCCGTAAACACACGCCGCGACTATCAGCGCGGTAAAAATCGGTAATATAATTTCGGCGTTTCGGTCGCTGATTTTGGTGATAGGGTAACCCAAAGCTGCGCCTGCGGCAAAAGCCGCGGCGCAGTTTATTATGTGAACGGGCAATATCTGTTTAACGCCCAGAATACCGTTAACGAAATAGTCGAACGCCACTACGCTCATCGCGGCGACGGCGGCGCCCACCGTGCCTGCAAGCGCGTAAGATACGGTATCGACGCGCGAATATTTAAAAACATATCCGACCAGCCACAATATCAGAAAAGGATAGAACACGATTTTCAGATGTTCCCATACCGATTCGTTCACGGGTGCGAAAGCGCCGAAGAAAGGGCACGGAACGAGGTCGTACAAAAAATGCCACGCCGACGCGAGCAACACTCCCGACAGCGGAATAAACATCAGATACAGGTTTCTTTTTTTCGCGTCCGTCATATTTTTCATGCCGCAATATATTATGTGCATATCGGTCGGATTAACACTTTTGAGGTTTTTGCGGGGTTGGATTTTACTCTCGAAAACGTCAGTCCGAAATGTGAAATTTTACTGAAATTTTATTTTGATCGGCGTATCTGTTGACATAAAAAAATAAATTAACTATAATTCATTTACTCTTAAGTTTATAGCGCGCCCGCTTTATTTCAGGCGCGTGGTAGGAGAGATATGCACGTTTTGAAAACTATCGGAAAGAGTGTAAGGGAATATAAGACGCCGTCCGTGCTCGCCCCGATATTTATCGTGGTGGAAGTGGTGATGGAAACCGTTATTCCCATGATAATGTCGAAGCTTATCGACGAATTCGCGAACGGCATGAACCCCGTATTGAAATACGGCGCGATATTGCTTGCGATGGCGGTGGCGTCGCTCGTTTCGGGCATGCTTGCCGCGCGTTACGCCGCAAAGGCGGCCACCGGACTTTCCGCCAACCTCAGAAAGGACATGTTCTATTCGATACAGGATTTTTCCTTCCGGGAAATAGACGGTTTTTCGGTGTCTTCGCTGGTTACCAGAATGACCACGGACGTCACGAACGTCCAGAACGCCTATCAGATGATTATCCGCGGCGCGATACGTACTCCGCTGATGCTGATATTCGCGTTCGCGATGGCTTTCAGCCTTAACTGGAAAATAGCGTTGTGCTATCTCGCGGCGGTGCCCATCGTCGGAGCGGCGCTGTTCCTGATAGTGTTCAAGGTCATGCCTTACTTCCGCAGGAGCTTCCGCCGTTACGACGCCATGAACGCTTCGATTCAGGAGAACGTGCGCGCCATACGCGTCGTCAAGTCTTTCGTAACGGAGGAATACGAAAAACAAAAATTCGCAAAGCACGTCGAGGAAGTCAAGAACGATTTCGTGCGCGCCGAAAAGATCCTGGCGCTTAACAGTCCCGTAATGATGTTTTCCATTTACGCGATAATAATGATCATCGCGGCGTTCGGCTCTCAGATGATCATAAATTCGCAGGCGACGGAGCTTACCACGGGCGAACTGACCGCGCTTATCGGTTATGCGGGGCAGATACTGGGTTCCATGATGATGCTTTCGATGATAATGGTCATGATCTCCATGTCGATAGAATCCGCAAAGCGTATCACCGAGGTGTTGGATACCGAAACTACGATCGTTTCCCCCGAAGACGGCGTAAAAGAAGTTAAAAACGGCGAGATCGTCTTCAAGAACGTCAGTTTCCGCTATTCCGAAAAAGCCGAGCGCAACGCCCTTGAAAATATCGATCTTACCATACGATCGGGCGAAACCGTCGGCATAATAGGCGGCACGGGATCGTCAAAGAGCACGCTGATCCAGCTTATTCCCCGCCTGTACGACGTCACCGAAGGAGAATTGACCGTGGGTGGCGTGAACGTAAAGGAATACGACCTTGTATCTCTCCGCGACGCTGTTTCGCTGGTGCTTCAGAAAAACGTTCTGTTCGAAGGGACGATAGCCGAAAACATACGTTGGGGAAATAAAAACGCCTCTGACGAAGAAGTAAAACGCGTTTGCGAACTCGCGCATGCGGCGGAGTTCATAAACGAGCTTCCCGACGGCTACGAAACGCATATCGAGCAGGGCGGTTCCAACGTTTCGGGCGGACAGAAGCAGCGTCTGTGTATAGCGCGCGCCTTGCTGAAAAAGCCGAAGATACTGATATTGGACGACTCGACTTCGGCGGTCGACACGAAGACCGACGCGCTCATCCGTAAAGCGATGCGCGAGGAGATCCCGGACACCACAAAAATAATCATAGCGCAGCGCATAGTTTCCGTGGAAGACGCCGACAAGATAATCGTCATGGACGGCGGCAGAATTTCGGATATGGGAACACACGAGGAGCTGTTGCAACGCTGCGAAATTTACCGCGAGGTTTACGAGTCGCAGACTAAAGGAAAGGAGGAATCCGACGATGAATAAGCCCGTTCCGATGCGTCAGGGTCACACCGCAATGCCCGCGGGTCCTTCGATTCCGAAAGGTACCACGAAAAGGCTGATGAAGTACGTCTTCACGGCATTTAAAGGTTATTGGATAATAGTGCTTATCTGCATAGCCGTATCTGCGGTATGCGGAGTTATAGCGCAGACTTATCTGCAACAGCTTATAGACGACTGTATCACCCCCGGAATCAAATACGGCATGGACGCCGTTTCCGACAAGCTTATAACGATTCTGTGTACGATGGGTTCGATATATCTTGCGGGCGTGATATGTTCGTTCCTGTATACGCGTCTCGGCGCGATAATCACGCAGTGCATGCTCAAACGCTTCCGTCTCGACATGTTCAACAAGATGGAAACTTTGCCCGTCAAATACTTCGATACGCATTCGTTCGGCGATATAATGTCGACCTATACCAACGATACCGACGCGCTCCGTCAGATGATAGGTCAGTCCGTTCCCATGGTGTTCCAGAGCGCCCTCAGTCTGCTGGCGATTTTCATAATGATGTTCGTGTACAGTCTCTGGATGACGCTTTTGGTCATAGCCGTCGTGGTTGCCATGGTGTTCGTCATAAAGAAGGTCGCCGGCGGCTCCACGAAATACATGCTCGCTCAGCAACGCGCCCTCGCAAAGAGCGAAGGTTATATCGAGGAAATGATGAACGGGCAGAAAGTCGTCAAGGTGTTCAACCACGAAGACGAAAGCAAAGCGCGCTTCGACGAACTCAACGAAGTCCTGCGCCGCGACTCCTCGACCGCCAACGAGTACGGCAATACGCTGATGCCGATACTGAACAACCTGGGCAACATCATGTATGTGCTTTTGGCTGTTTTGGGTGGACTTTTACTGGCTTTCGGGGCTACAAACGTAAGTTTTCAGGGAATAGGCGTAATTACCTTAGGAACGATAGTCTACTTTTTGTCGGTGTCCCGTCAGATGGCTCAGACGATAGGTCAGACTTCGATGCAGGTCAACATGATCGCCATGGGACTTGCGGGCGCCGGACGAATATTCGAGCTTATCGACCAGGTCAGCGAGATCGACGACGGATACGTTACCTTGGTCAACGCGACCACGGACGAGAACGGCAATCTGACCGAGAGCGAGACGCGTACCGGTAAATGGGCGTGGAAGCATTATCATAAGGCGACCGACACCACGACCTACGTCGAACTGAAGGGCAACATCGAAATGTTCCAGGTCGATTTCGGTTATACGGACGAAAAGATGGTGCTGCACGACGTTACGATAAACGCGAAAGCGGGCGAAAAATTCGCCTTCGTCGGCGCGACGGGCGCGGGCAAGACGACGATAACGAACCTGATAAACCGTTTCTACGACATTCAGGACGGCAAGATACGTTACGACGGAATAAACGTCAACAAAATTAAGAAAGCCGATCTGAGGCGTTCTCTGGGAATGGTTTTACAGGATACCAACCTGTTTACGGGTACGGTCGAGGAAAACATCCGTTACGGAAAGCAGGACGCGACTCACGAAGAGGTCGTCGCCGCCGCGACGCTCGCCGGCGCTCACGACTTTATCACGCGTCTTCCCGACGGATACAATACCATGCTGACGGGGAACGGTTCCGAACTTTCGCAGGGACAAAGGCAGCTTGTATCCATCGCCCGCGCGGCGTTGACCGATCCGCCCGCGATGATATTGGACGAAGCGACATCCTCGATAGACACGCGCACGGAAGCGCTTGTCCAGAAGGGCATGGATAACCTGATGAAGGGCAGGACCGTGTTCGTCATCGCTCACCGTTTGTCCACGGTAAGGAACTCCGACACGATAATCGTTTTGGACCACGGCAGGATAATAGAGCGCGGAACTCACGACGAACTGATAGCCCAACACGGCACGTATTACTCGCTGTATACGGGCGCGTTCGAACTGGAATAAGCTTCCGGAAGATTGATTTCGGCGGCGCGGGCTTCAAGCCTCGCCGCCTTTTCTTTGCCCTTAACGGGAGGCGCTTTTCCGACGCCTTGCAAGTATATTAAAAGTAAAACAATTAAACGCGCGCTTGTATATATAATAAACGCTGTGGTAGTATGGGAACGTGGAAACTATTCCTATGCGAGGTATTGCGATGAGCTTCAAACCCGGATTACGAGGAAAAACATTACCGATCATCTTTGTCGCGGCGGTTATTTTGTCAATGACGCTCGCGCTCGCGTTCGTCTCGGGAGAGACGGCGGCATGCGCCGCGGGCGAGGGTAACGAGGCATATATCTTTACGGTGGACAGCGGTACTTACACCTTCGGTACGACGTTCAACGTTTCGGGCAGCGCGCAGCTTCCCGTGATCACCTTGAAGTTTTCGGGAACCAATACCGGATACGCTTCGATGAGTTTCTGGTATCTTCTCAGCGACGACGCCACCATCGACGCCGACGAGAACTGGGTCGAGATGACGGCGGGAAATTACGACGCGCTCACGGGCACGGCTTCGATTTACACGGATTCGTTCGCGCGTTCTTACGCCGACGAAAGCGGTAAGTTTTCGGGATACATGTTTTTCCGCGGCGGACTGGTCGGCGGAGAGGGCGCCGAAGATTATTACATAGACCTGACCCCCAGACTTTTGCTTATCGAGGGCATCTCCGTTTCGGGTAACGACGAATACAACGTAACCTCCGTTACCGCTTCTGCGGGCGGCGTAAGCTACGATCTCACCCAGTCGGCTCCCGCCTGGACTGCCGAAGCCGTTGTACTGACCGCGGTTACCAACGGCACCGACAACGTGAACTATTTCTATATTTTGGCGGACGATCCCGGCGCCGTACCCGTTCCTTTTAAGGTTTACCGCAATTCTTCGGGTTCGTATTACGGACAGGCGACGATAGGCGGAGAAGATTCCGACGTGAAATCGTATTCGGGCAGGCTGACGGTATATTCGCAAAACAGAAGCGGAACGTACACGCATTATTACGACAAAACCCTTACGGTCAGACTGGACACTGCCAGCCCAACGTTCACGGTTACTGCCACAGTTCCTTACGGCTCGGGTACGGTTTCGTATTCCGAAGGCAGCTGGACGAATAAAAACGTTACTTTCCATATCGCTCCGACAAACGTCCTTTCGGGCGCGACTTATTCGTATTACACCACCAATCCCAACGAGCTGACCACATTGCAGGCGACGGGAAGCGGCGACAACGTCGAATACAGCCTCGAAATTTCCGAAGAGGGCGTTACGACAGTCAATTTCGTGGCGGTCAGCGGATCCAGACTCAGATACACCTCCCCCAACCATATCGTGCGTATCGACAAAGCCGAACCCGAGATCAAAGTGGCGGCGGTCGATTCTCTGGGTACGGGCATATGCACTCTCGGCGCGGTTCCGGGCTCTGGAGAGCGCGCGGGCTTCGCGTCGGGCGGCGTAACATTCACTCTGTCCAATCTGACCGCGCAGCAGACGGGCAACACCGCGTCGTATTCTTACAGCAGCGACGGCGGTTCTTCGTTCACCGCGCTCAATCCCACCAACGGACTTTACGTTCTGCCTCTCGCCAATTCCGATTCCTCGGTATTTTCGGGCAACACATATATTTTTAAAGTTCAGACGCTTTCCGGACTCAGCGACACTTTCGAATTTACTTTCGCGATCCTGGACGGCAGTTTTTATACCGACATGGAACTGAGTATCCCCGAAGCCAATCCGGGCGGCTGGATCAACGAACCCGTGAGCGTGTCGTTCACGCTACCCGCGTTCCTTTCCGACGCCGTCATAGGCGCCGGCGGGCAGGAATACGAGATACACGGATACGTTACGGGCGACACTTCCACGGACACGGTCATGGAAGCTACGGTTTCCGATTCGCCTTTGGGCGCGGGTTACAAAGTGTATACCGTTAGCGTGGCGCGCAATCTGAACGGACAAAGCTTCTCGTTCACCGTTTACGACAAGGCCGGAAACGCCGTTCAGTACGAGACCGACGAAAACGGAAATATCGTCGTCGATCCCGATACCGAGCAGAATTTCCCGCTTCGCACGGGTATTCTTTACCTCGATCTCGAGATGCCGAGTTACGATGTCGTAAAGACCGTCGGAGCGGGTTCCATAGTGCTTGACGAGGACGACTGGTCCGCCGAAGAGGTGGTCATCACGATAACGCCCACCGTGCCGATTTCAGGGATCAACTGCTATATCATGCGCGGCACCAACCCGTCCACCGAGACGCTGAAGCTGACAGCCGACGGCACATACGTTTATACTGCAAGCGCCTCGGGCGAATACGGCTTCAGACTGATGAGCGGCGCGGGCAATTACGTTGACGTATGGGCTTCGGTCAATATCGATCCTTCCGCCATAGAATACGTCGAGATCAACGAGCCGTGGAACGCGTTCAGGATCAATCCCGACGGTTCGCTCGGCGCCGAGATAGATTATACGGGCGGCGGATACGGAATCGTCTCAACCGATATTTTGCTGACTTTCGCGGTAAATCAGAACGCTGCGGGCGGCACGGGACACTTCGATATTCTGTACTTCGATTACACCGATTTCGGCACTTTGAACGCCACGATAGACGACTATACTTTGTATGAGGACGCCGATGTCGCGGCGCGTTTCCCCGACAGTTTCCTGATCCGTATGCCGTCGGACGGTTCCGACGGAACTCTGAGGTTTGCGTTCATACTGCGTTCCAAAGCCGTGGACGCTAACGGAGTCTATTCCTATACTCCCGTCAGACAGATAGAAATCGATTACGACGTAAGACCCTTCGAGATAAAAGCGGAAACTTCGTATGTATCGTCGTCGTGGACGGGCGACGAAATCACTTTCGGACTTTCGTTAAAGGACGCCGACAACGCCGCCAACATACAGGTCGAATATTACCAATACCGTCTGGACGCCGCGGGCTATGAAGAATGGATCAAGATAGATCCCGTATTTACCGACACCACCCGTTACGAGCAGGCGTTCTATTTCGAAGGAATACAGCAAGCGGTATCCGTACCCGGAATAGGCGAGATACAGGGCATGAGCTATAACGGAACGATATACTTCCGCGCAGTAACGACGGCGGGACTGGCAAGTCAGGAAGTCAGACAGGTCGTGAAAATCGATTGCTCGACGCCCGACGCGTTATATTCGCTAAACCTCGGTAGCGGCGAGATAGTTTACGACGATTCCGCGAACATCTACCGCGTGTACAGCGATTCGACAGTATCCTTGTTCCCGCAAAGTTTCGATTTCAAAGCGCCTATAACTTATTATTACAACCAGTCGTCGGCGGACACCGCGCCCGTTTTCGTGGGCGACGGTAACGACGGATGGGTCCGCCTCTCCGGCAACGTGGCGCTGGCAAACGGCGACACATACTGGCTGTATGCCAGAAACGAGGTCAACCGTTATTCGGCTTTCGTCAAAATATACGTTACTCTGGACACCAACGTGCCTCAATTGTCCGTACAGATCGCCGGTCCCACGACGGGCTCCGGCGGCGGTCTGGAATTCCAGTGGACGGACGAGGCGGAATTATATCTGAACGTTACGAACCTGACGGGAGTCGCTACGGGACTATATTTCGAATATAAGGTCGACGGCTCCGACGAATGGGTGCGCCTCAGCGACGCTTCCGTCGAAATTCAGGCGAACGGCTTCGTTTCTCAGAAGATCGTATTCCGCGGCGGCGCCGAGGGCGAGACCCCGACGGACTTTGAAATTCTCGGAAACCGTATCAACACTGTACTGTTCCGAATCCTCAACCTCGGAGGCAGCTCGGTAGTCAGCGATTCCGTGATAGTCAGGATCGATTCCGCCGAGCCGTCGTTCGACCCCGTGTTCGAAACTCCGATGCTCGGCGAGATCACCGATCTCGGGATCTGGTATACCGAAGCGATAACCGTTACCATGTATCCCGGCGCGCCCGTAAACGAGTACGGCTCCGACGTCAGGAACCCCGGCGGCGTGGAATATTTTTACAGAGTGATCTCGGGGGCTGCCGGTTCCTCCGATTATCAGAGGATGCGCGGCAACAGCTTCTCGACGGACGACGTCGTGGGATTTAGCGGCAACGGCGAAATCACTCTCGAACTCAGAGCCGTTTCCGTGGCGAACGGAAAGGCGGGTTCGGTTACCGTTACGCTTTTTGTGGACAAGGTTTCTCCCACGTTCGAACTGGTAGGAACGGCGATCCGCAACAATATGGACGCGGGTACTCTTGCGTCGGGCACTTGGACGAACGCCGATTCAGTAAATATCGCGATATCTTCACGCGCCGCGAACGCTTCGCCCGTACAATATACTTATTATTGGGAGAACAGCGCGGGCACGGTGGAGAACTGGCCGACCATAGACGGCGCTCTCGGTACCGTAAACAGGACCCAGATGGACGTACTGCACGTTGTGGCTGTCAGCGGCGGCGGCAACGGAATCCGCGTGGAACGCGTGTTCGAGGTCAAGATCGACAACGTCGCGCCCGTTATTTATGCGGGCAACATAGTCAATAACGTCGACGACCCGGCAAATCCTTACGTCTATTATATCGACCAGGTCATAAGGTACGAGGAAGCCAACCTCAAGAGCGCGATGTATAACAACTTCCCGCTTTCCAACGGACAGATAATCGCTACCAATACCGTCGACAATTCCAACAACGGTTACGTCCACATCGTCATAGAGGATCTCGCGGGCAACAAAGCGGAGCTTACGTTCTATATGACCATATTCCCGCTTACGGTGAATACGATAGAGCTTTCCGACGAACACCGCGCGCTGCTGGACGAGTTCAAAAACGATTTCTATGCTGCGGAGCAGGGACTGACCGAAAGCAGACGTCAATATTTCTCGACGCTTATTTCCCGTCTCGAAGACAGACTGTTCATGCTCGAGAAGATGGTTGAGGATTATCAGGGATATCTCAGACAGGTTAACAGTCAGCAGTCGTTCACGCTGGTTTCCGACTACGACCTGATGTACACCTATATCAACTACTTTACTACAAAGGACGAACTCACCCGTTATCCCGATTGGCTGCAGGAAGAAATTCTGAAGGGCGTGTATTCCTCTTACTATACCAAACTGGTCAGCCAGTTCAATAAACTGAACTCGCTGATGATAGAGGTGCTGGACATAGAGGATTCCGTCGTGGCGCTTCCCGCCACCAACGTGGTAGAGAGAACGGACTATCAGAACGTGATCCGCGTATACAACGCATACGATTCTCTGGCGGGCGACCAAAAGGCGGTTTTCACGCCGAATCTCTATAACAAACTCACCGAGCTTAAGCGCATATGCGAAGTGCTTCTGATGCAGGACGAAACCACGGGTATCAGTATCGACGGCGAAAAGCTGGTAGGCGAGACCAACGGCGCCATGCTGAAGGTTACTCCCTACGCGCCCGAATCTCAATACTTTATCGAGGCGCAGACAACCTTATATAATATGTTGACCGCGGCGGATTCCAGAAAGATACTGACTATCAACAGACTGTATCTGGACGGCGTGGGCGCTCAGTACGACACGGGCACGATCACGGTTACTCTGCCCATACCTCAAGATTATCAGAATTACGTCTATTTCGCGGTGTACAGGCTTTCTTCCGACGGCACGATTACGGCGATAGACACTATGCGTCGCACTCCCGACGGTACCAACGTAACTTTTACCACGAACAGTCTTTCCACATTTATTCTGGCGACCACAGCCAACGTCGTGGTGGCGGAAACTCCCGAAAAGATATACGGCTCGATAGGCGGGATAGAGATCGACGGAACGCTGCTGACTTACATTACCTATTCGGTAGTGGCGATGTTTATCGTGTTCGTGATAATCGTGATACTGGTTGCGTTACGTCGCCGCAGATTCCTGAGGGGCTATAACCGCGATCACAAAAAGTCGCTCGTGCGCCGCGGAATCCACAATATCCCGAAGGGCAATCCGCCTCCGCCGTCCAACCCCGCGCGTCCCGCGGAGCGCGTCGGACACGATCCTACGGTTTATTACCGCAAAAAATAACAACCCCCGTATTTTAAGTTCCGCGTCAGCGAACTGAAGATATAAAAACACAGTATTTGAGGCAAAGGAGGTATTTCAATGACAATAGACGTGAAAACTTTGGCTTTCGTCAATTTTTACGCGGCAATGGGAACGCTCGAAAAGTATGTCGAGTACGATGAGACAGCCCGCTCTATAGCCGCCGCACAGGACCTGACGGTTCGCTTTAAGGTGAAAGACGGTCCCGACGGAGTATTGATTTTCGAGGGCGGCAAGATCAGCGTTCAGAAGTACGACGGCATGCGCAAGACCGATATAGTTCTTTGGTGCAAGGATCCCGATAATTTCAACAAAGTCGTCGACGGAAAAGCGATGCCTATCCCCGTTAAAGGTCTGTTCAAGACTTTGGCGTTTATGGGAAAACCCACCAGCCCCTTCATGCAGCTGACCGGCAAGATGGCGGAGATCATGCGTAAAAAGGAGTTTGATAACCCGGCAGAACGCGAATTGAGTACCAAACTGGCGTTTTATGCAATGGTGGCGGGTATTGCGCAAGTGGGCAACAACGATCCCATAGCGCGTTACGCCATGAAACGCGTGCTGGACGGTAAAATCGTTCTGGGCATCAAAGACGTCTGTTACGCGACGCTTATAAAAAAGGGCGGAAACGGTCCCGACGCACATCTTACGTGCGTGCGGCATAAGGAGCCCGACGGCAGGGCTTTCATGACGTTCGATTCCATAGATACCGCGAAAGGTCTGATCGACGGAGAACTCGACGCCATGGCGTGCATCAGCGGCGGATCCTTGGACACCCGCGGCCACATGCTGATGCTGGACAACCTGAACAAGATCCTGAACATAGTGCCGAAGTATCTGGCATAGCAGTAGGAGGAGTTAAGATGACGAAAACTTATACATATTCGAAAAACGTAGAAACAATGGCGCGCGCGGGTAAGGTCATACCCTCGGGCGTTTACGGGCATCTGGGTCCCGCCGAAGGCTGTATGATCCCTTCCAGCGCGTATCCGTTCTTTATAGACCGCGCCAAAGGCAGCGAGATGTGGGACGTCGACGGCAACCGTTTCATCGATTTTATGTGCGGATACGGACCCAACGTTACAGGTTACTGCGACGAGGACGTGGACAAGGCGGCTCTCGAACAGATCAAAAAAGGCAACTGCACTTCTTTGCCGTCGCACATCATGGTCGATTTTGCGGAACTGCTGACCTCGACGGTCAAAAAGGACTGGGCGTTCTTCTGTAAAAACGGCGGCGACGTTACCACGTTCGCGATAATGATTTCCCGTTATTATACCGGCAAAAAGAAGATCGTTTTCGTGAACAATTACTATCACGGCGTGGCGCCCTGGACTCAAAAACCCGATTCGCCCGGAACCATTTTGGAGGACTGCTGCAACTCGTTGTACGTTGACTGGAACGACATCGAAGGCTTAAAAAAGGTCATCGCCGAAAACAAAGACGACATCGCTTGCTTTATCTCTACGCCTTATATGCACGGCAACTTCGTGGACAACGAACTTCCCGCCGAGGGTTACTGGCAGGCGGTCAGAAAGCTGTGTACCGACAACAATATCGTTTTGATCGTAGACGACATTCGCGCGGGATTCAGGCTTTCCCTCGAAGGTTCCGACAACTATTTCGGATTCGAAGCCGACCTCATTTGTTTTTGCAAAGCGCTTGCGAACGGCTATAACGTATCGGCTCTTTGCGGCAAGGAGTTCCTGAAAGGAGCCGCGGGCACGGTGCCGTATACCGGCTCGTACTGGATGAGCGCGGTTCCGTTTGCCGCGGGTATCGCGAACATAAACAAGCTTAAAGCCAACGACGCTTGCGCGCATTTCAAGGCTATGGGCGAAAGACTGACCGCGGGACTTATGAAGACCGCGAACGAACTGAACGTGCCGCTAGTCGTTTCCGGACCTCCCGCGCTGTTCTATCTGCGTATAAACGATCCCGCGGGCAACTTCCTTATTCATCAGGAATGGGTGGCGGAATGCGTCAGACGCGGCGTGTTCATCACCAACCACCACAACCATTTCATGAATTTGTCCATGACAAAAGAACTCGTCGACGAAACCGTTACGATCTGTTCCGAAGCCATGGAAGTGATGGTAAACAACCATCCCGGAATGTTCAAATAAAACCGGACATTACTTCAGGCGCGCCCCCACGCGTGGGGGCGCGTTTTGTTCACGGAGGATAAATGGAAACGCTCCCGCTAATTTCATTAATTGTTTCGGCGTTGACGCTGATTGCGGTCGCGGCGCTTTCTTTCGCGCTCCTCAGGCGCACCCGTAAAACGGGAGGCGGCGATTTTTCGGAATCCGAAGCACATATCAGAGAAGACATCAAGCTTTTAAAAGAAAATGTTTCGGCTACCGTAAGCGCGCAATCGGATACCTTAAATAAGTCTGTAAGGACTTTCGTGGATACCTTCGAACAGTCGCAGACGCGAGCGAACGAAAACGTCAAGCAGATAAACGAGCAGGTACTGGGGAGCGTCAGAGAACAAGCGCAGGCTAACGAAAAACGCATCAACGAGATGAAGGAGGAGCTAAGGCTCAGTCTCGGCGAAATGAAAGAGGAACTGGGAAAAGCTCTCGATAAAGTCAGGGAGGACAACACGCTCCAGCTCGACAAGATCCGCGGTACTGTGGACGAGAAGCTTTCCAAGACTTTGAACGAGAGACTGGAAACCTCGTTTAAAAACGTCAGCGATTCGTTGGATAAACTGTATAAGAATCTGGGCGAGTTGAAAAGTTTGGACAACGCCGTTACCGACCTGAACAAGACTTTGACCGGCGTAAAGACGAGGGGCAACTGGGGAGAACTGTCGCTCGAGAGCCTGCTAAGCGACATGCTGACTTCGGATCAGTACGAAAGACAGTCCGCTATGGGCAGGCGCACCAAGGAAATGGTCGATTTTGCGGTCGTGTTGCCCGGTTCCAAAGATGGCGGGAAAGTATTTCTGCCGATAGACTCGAAATTTCCCGTCGAGGATTTCCAGCGCATGAACGCCGCTTTCGAAGCGGGGGACTCGGAGGGTTACAACAGACTGAGACGCGAATTCGAAAGCAGTATAAAGCGTCAGGCGGCGTCTATAAAGCAAAAGTACATCTCTCCGCCCAACACAACGGATTTTGCGGTGATGTATCTGCCTATGGAGAGTCTGTACGCCGAAGTTCTGCGTATCCCGGGCCTTGCAGAGGAGATGCAGACGCGGCACAGGGTAATAATCGCGGGGCCCACGAACGCCGCGGCATTGATAAACAGTCTGCGTCTCGGGTTCAGGACGTTGCAGATCCAGAAAAATTCGGGCGAGGTGTTCAAGATACTCGTAGGCTTCAAGAAGCAGTTTGATTCATTCAGAGAGATCCTCGGCAAGATGTCCGATTATATCGACAGGGCGAGAAAGTCGATATTCGACGCCGAAACCAAAACGGATCTAATCCAAAAAACGCTTTCCAGGGCGGAGGGACTGAATATAACCGAGGGAACGGACGCCGCAGACGTTCCTCCCACGCTTATCACCTGACGTATTGACTTGACAAGACAATATAGAGTATAATTTTTATATACGGACCCGTCAGGGTGCCGTGCAACGCGTAACGGCGGAGGAAATATGAAAAAAACTGTTATCATTGCGTTAATAATCGTGTCGGTTCTGGCGTTGTCGCTGGGGCTGGCCGGTTGCCAGTATTACGGTGAAAAGGACCCGACCGCAGCCGAAGTCGAGGCTGTGAACGGGGGAACGGTAAAAGGACAGACCCTCGAGATCGTCGTTGACGCCGGAACCGAGAGCATCGATCTGAGTAACAAGATAGCGACCGTTTCCGACGCGCCGTGGCAACTGTTCAGGGATAACGCCTGTTCTAACGAGATAACCGACAAGAAGATTCCCGGCGAGGGCTACTCCTTGATTAACGGCGACAACTCGTATTACGTTTCCGTAAAGTCTTTGGACGGCAGCGCGAACGCCACATATCTGTTGCTGGTCCACAAGCAGTATTCCGTTACCGCGCGCGTATTGAACGACGCGGGCGAGCAGGTTTCGAGCGAAGTCGTGCTGTCGCATACCGCATACGAACCGAAATTCGAATCCGATATACCTATGGGATACGCTTTCGACGGTTGGAGCGCTTCGGATCCGAACTGGAACACCGACGGCATAATCAGGCAGGACACGGATTTCACGGCTGTTATTTTACCTAAGAGCTATTCGGTGCGCTATTCTTTGAAAGAGGGAGAAAGTCTGCCCGAGGGCGCACATACTTCCCTGCGCGTAACGTTTGACGATGAATTTACGCTTGCCGTACCCGTCAACGCCGACGCTTCGCTGTATTTTGCGGGCTGGCGTTCGGCTTACGACGAAGAGCTGATGATCACGGACGCTTCGGGTAAATCTTTGGCTCCTTGGTCGCGCGACGCTTATCTCGTTGTGGTGGCGGTATGGACGACCGAGGCTCCCGTAGCGCCCGACGAACCGGGTACGGACGAACCCGTAGTCGACGATCCCGATACTACGCCTACCCCTGACACCGGAGAGTCCGATGCTGCGTAATTTCAATAAGGAAAACGAAAAAGGCTCCGAAAGGAGCCTTTTATTTTACGGTACGCTTTTTTAACGTTATCTTGTGAAATTTGTAAAAAGTTTTTCGTTTACGGGATATTCGATTCCCGCTTTTTTCGCGCAATCGATACATTTTAAAAGCCACGCCATATTCAGCCCGATATTTTTCATGGTCATAAGCCCCTCCGCGTCCGCTTCGACTTCGGCGGGCTCTTTTCCGAAGACGTGATTCCAGTAGGTGGAGGACACTATCGGCATCGCAGCTATCGAAAAATACTTGTTCGCGATATCCATAGAAGCTACGCTTCCCGCTCTGCGCGCGCTGAACACCGCTGCCGCGGGCTTGAACTTGAAGAGGTTTCCTGCGGAATAAAAGACCCTGTCCATAAACGACAAAAGTCTGCCCGAGGGGTGCGCGTAGTATACGGGAGAACCGAATACGAAGCCGTCGGCTTCGGCGGCAAGAGACGCAAATTCGTTAACCTTGTCGTTAAAGACGCATTTTCCGGTTTTGCGGCAGGAAAGGCAGGCGGTACAATCCGCGATAGGGGCGTTCCCGATAAAAAAATCCAGGGTCTCTATGCCTTCCGCGTTCAGGGTGTCGCGGATCTCTTTCAAAGCTCTGGCGGTGCATCCGTCGGGGCGCGAGCTGCCGTTGACGAGTATTACTTTCATATATGCCTCCGTTTGGATTATTTTTATTCTATTACAAGTGTTACTATGGACTTTGCCGCAATGTCAAGCGTTTCGGGCGCTCCGCCCGAAAATACTTTTTCCGTGTTGCGTTCTTTATCCGTAACATAGATATTCGCAGACCGACCCGTTTCCGCCCCGAGTGAGACGCTTTTCGATACGGACGTCGTGTTCGTTATAACCGCAACGGTTTTACCGGAAGGCGTTACGAACGCGGTAACCGGCAGATTTTTCTCGTTTTGCGCGGACGCGATTCCTTTGCCAATTTTGGCACCCACTCTTACAGAACCGGGTTCCCAGAATGCCGAATAATGCATCAACGCGTAATAACGTTTCGCGGCGTAAAGCTCGCCAGTCGCCTGAACGCCGTAAAGCAGGGAATCGGTGCGGTTTTCGGGCGAGCCCACGATACCCGGCGGCACTTCTTCATAGCCTTTCCACGCGTACCACGTAACGGCGTTCAGGTAGTTTAAGTCGTTCGACAGGGTGCGCGAGAGTATTATCGCGGAATCGATGTCGTCCGCGGAGTGTTCCGAAGGCAGTTCGCACCATTCCGTCATATGTACCTCTTTATCGGGGACGGTACGGTCGAGGTACTTTCTGAGTTTTTTTCTGACGCGGATATTACCGTCCGCCCAGTACGAATGCAGACTGACGTGATCCGAGTTTTTAAACGCTTCTTCACGGCTCAGCGCAGATAGATAGGGTTTTACGTCTTTCAACGCCAGACTGCCGGATTCGAACAGCGATATTTTCGCGTTTACGTCGTTCATCTTAAGATATTCGTACAGGATTTTGCCGAGTTCGGCGACGTGAGCGGGTTCGTAGTGGCAGCCTTCCTGGGAAACGTTTTCTCCGCCCCAGCTCCATTGCGGTTCGTTTAAGGGAGAAATATAGCTTACGGGAATACCGTTTTCGATGAAATACGCCGCTATTTTTGTAAGGTATTCGGCAAAATCGTCAAACGAGTCGGCTTTCAGGTTCAGCGTATACGCACGGTCGTTACCCGAAGCGGAACCTGAAACGGTCATGGAGTAGTGCGGGGAGTTTGCGAACAATACCACTTCTTTCAGCGTTCCGTCCAGCGCGTTCAGCAGAAAGGCGTAGGCGGCGGCGTCGCGCGTAAAATCGTATTCGTACTTTTTCGTACTTTCGTTAAAATAATAAAAACTTTCCGTGGCACGGTCGGAATAAACTCTGCGTTTCGAGGCGCTTTGCTCGCCCGCGCCCACGTTGTAACGGTACAGATTAAGATTCAGAGAGTTTTCGGAAAACAGCGCCTTTGCGACCTTTTTGCTGAATGTTTCGTCGGTCAGTCCCTGCGCCCACCATGCGCCGGAAACCCCGAAACCTTTTAACGTTTGGTAAACTGCGTCGCGAGAAATAACCAGTTCCTGAACGGACAGGGGACTTAAAGCGACCGCGGATGCCGCGGCGGCGGATAATGCGACGGCCGAAACCGCAATGGCGGCGATGATGGTTTTGGCTCTTTTCGTCATGACGCTTCCCTCCGTATCCGACAATATTGTATCACGGTAAATCGGCTTTGTATATACCGAAAAATTCCGAGAATGACTTCGGAAATCGGAACAGGGCAAAGGAAGCGGGAAGTTTCGGGCTATATAGCGAACACCTCTTTCAAAATACCGATCGAGTCAGGGTCTGTGCATACTCCGAAAAACACGTCCGAATAGCTTGAATACGAACTGTACAGCTTATCGCACAGCTTTTTTGCGGTCTTTGCGTCGCAGAAATAGACGCGGAAAGAGCCGCCCTCCGACTTTGACGCCTCGAAGCCTGCCGAAGCGTCGGGAACGAGGTAAGTGCCCGGTTCGAACGGATTTTCGAAGCTGAAAAGTTCGGTTTCGTCAAGTTCGCGGACGGAGTAACCCGAGTTTGAAAAACTCTGTTTAATTTTTTCGTAGCGCGCCGTGCGCTCCGCGGACACCAGACCGTCCATACGCGCTCTTATTGCCGCGGCGCGTTCGTCGGTGGTATCGGTTATGCGCCTCGCGCCTACGGCGGTGAGGTACGTCCATTCGTTTTCGAAGCGGCGTTCGGATTTTTTACCGCCCGAATCGGTATATATTCCCGTGGTACCGAAGCGGTAGTAAAGAGTGGTTTCGGTTTTTTTGAAAAGCTTCTTTTTTGTAAAAGTTACTTTAAAAAGATAATCGTATTCGTAATCCCATCTTTTTGCGACAAGGATCTTGCTGTCGTCGACGAACTCTCCGAGGCTTAAGATCTGTTCCTTAATGAATTCGCAGTCGTCTTTACTCAGTTCGGTCGTATATCCGTCATTCAGGGTAAGGCTGACGGAAACTATCTCGGATTTTTCGTCGAGCTTTTTTTCGCCGCCCGATTTACACCCCGACAACGTAAATATCCCTATAATACATATAAGCGTCAAAACGCAAAGTAAAGCTTTTTTCATTTTTCCCTCGGTTATTATGCGTTTTTACCGACAAAGAATGACGCTTTGTCGCTTTTAAAATATTTTACCATAACTCCCGCGAATTGTAAACGCCGTCTGTCGCTTCGGAAAAAAGCGACGAGAATTGATGACCCGGACCGTTAAAACGGATAGTACGAAAAAACAAGTCCTTCGCGTATCATACCTCTCTGGATTTGACGACGGATTCGACTATTTCGTTTATCGATTTTTTGACTGAGGGGGAAAGTTTTTTGTAATTTTCGAAGAAATCGGCTTCTTCAGGGGTCAATCTGACGATAATTTCGTCCTCGGTGAAAAACTGAGCCAAAGATACGCCGAGCGTGTTGCAGATTTTTTCCAGATTCTGTACCGAAGGGATCGTTCCTCTTGAAAAAGTATTGGCAAGCGTGGATTGGTTTATGCCCGAAAGTTCGGCAAGGCGATAAACGCTCATATTGCGTTCCAGACGTAAATCGTTCAGCTTTTTCAAGATGTCCATGCGCGCTTATCTCCTTGAATTATTTCCTCCTTTAAATTATTGTGCTACATAATCCAACTATAAATATAACAAAAATGAATTGACATTATAGTTAAATATAACTATAATAATAACGTAATTGTACCCGTTTAAATTGTTCAAAGGAGGGAAAACGATGAAAAAAGCCATTATTGCGGTAATACTTCTTATAGTGCTCTGCGCGGTTTTGATCTCTTGTAACGGCGTTAAAATAGGCATTAATTTTTATGTCGACGGCGAATTTTACGAAGGAGTTCGAACGAAAGGCGAAGAAGAAATCAAAATGCCCGACGATCCGGTGAAAGAGGGATACGTATTCCAGGGCTGGTACTGGGACGAAGGAACGTGGACTCAGCCGTTCACGGCAGCGTCTTTTTTAAACCAGTCGATAAGCGAAGCGTTCAAGGTATACGCATATTTCATTTCCGAAGAGGAGCTTGCGAGCACCAAGCTGATTTCTTTTGAAACGATGGGTGCGGGCGCGGTAAATCCCGTGCGGATCAAGGTAGGGGAGTTGATATCCGAGCCGCAGGGCTTAAGCCGCCCGGGGTACTACCTGGTCGGCTGGTACAGGGAAGCCGATTTCACTACAAAGTGGAATTTTGCAACCGACAGGGTTTCGTCGGATATGACTTTATATGCGAAATGGGTTTCGTCTTCCGATATGGCAGGAGCGGAGATAATAGCCGGCGACATGACCGTAAGCGGTCGCAACGCAAGTATCCGTATCCCCAACGCCTCGGAGACGTTCTCGTTTTCGGAGCATATCGCGGTCAGTCCTTATGCCGTGTACGGGATATATAACGATCAGGCGTGTACAGACGAGATACCTTCCGGTATCGTCAACGTAAACGTAGGCGACAACGTGTTCTACATAATGGTAACGTCGGGTAACGGCTCCAACAAGAGCGTGTATACCGCCGACGTTTACCGCAGACATATGTATTCGGTGACTTACCGTTACAATAACGGCACCGCCGACAAAGTCGTACCGGCGGAAGAGGACGGTCTGATAGCGGCGGAAGATCCCGGCACTAAAACGGGCTACACCTTTACCGGCTGGGGGGATTGGAATTTCGGTAGCGATACGGTTTCGGACAACGTGCTCCTGGAAGCCGAATGGACGGCAAACGAATACGACGTGACTTTCGATTCCGCTCTCGGCAGCGCCGTGGAAGCGGTGAAAGTCACCTATGACGAAGAATATACCTGGTCCGTACCCGAAAGGACGGGATATACGTTCCTCGGCTGGAGCGACGGCGAAAAAATGCTTACCGACGCCGAAGGTAATTCTTTATCGGTATGGAACGCGGCTGAAAACACTGCGGTCGTCGCCGTGTGGGAAGCGGTAGAATACTCCGTTTCCTACGAGAATCTGAAAGGAGCGGCAAATCCGAACGTCGTTAAATATACGGTCGAGGACGAAATAACCTTTGCCGACCTCGCCCAAGACGGCTATACGTTTATCGAATGGGTTGACGAAAACGGCAGCGCGATAGAAGGTATCTCGAAAGGCAGTATCGGTAACAGAGTGATTTCAGCCGTGTGGGAGCTTATCGGCTACACGGCTACGTTTGTTGCAGACGGCGTAAAAGTGGCGGATATACCCTTTAACGTCGAAACGGTATCGGTAACCGAACCGGAGATCCCCGCGAAAACGGGCTACACCGCCGAGTGGGAAGATTATTCGTTCATAGCGCAAAACATCACCGTCAACGCCGTTTACACGCCCGTTATATATAAGGTTATATATAATGTCGCGGGCGCGTACGACGTCGATACGCCCGTCAACACCAATCCGACAAGCTATACGATAGAGGACGAAACGATAACGCTTGTCGATGCAAGCAAGACGGGATATACGTTTGTCAAGTGGACCAAGGACGGAGAGGATATCACGGAGATCGCACAAGGCAGCTACGGCGACATTACGGTTACCGCGGTATGGGAGGTTATCGAATATAACATCGAATATATTGACGCTCCCGTTAATACCAACGCGACAAGCTACACTGTAGAGACGGAAACGTTTGCTTTGACCGATCCCGAAAAGACGGGATATGACTTTGTAAATTGGACGGAAAACGGAATCGCCGTAACGGAGATACCGCAGGGCAGCTACGGTGACATGACTGTAACGGCTAATTGGAACGTAATCGTATACACGATAACCTACACGGGCGTAACGGGCGCGTACGACGTCGATACGCCCGTCAACGCCAATCCGACAAGCTATACGATAGAGGACGAAACGATAACGCTTGTCGATGCAAGCAAGACGGGATATACGTTTGTCAAGTGGACCAAGGACGGAGAGGATATCACGGAGATCGCACAAGGAAGCTACGGCGACATTACGGTTACCGCGGTATGGCAAACGGTAACCTATACTCTCGATATGGTTATGGAAAACGACGAGGGCGGTTACGACGGACATTACGAGGGAGAGGAGAACAGGACTTCGTTTACCGTCGAGGACGAGTTTACGTTCATCGAGCCGATATGCGATATAAGAGGGTATGAGTTCAAGGGTTGGTACACCCTTAAAAACGACGGCGACAAGGTAGAAGGTATCGCTTTAGGCACCGTCGGCAACAAGACTTATTACGCGAGGTGGCAGCGCAGCGAATATACGATCGTCTACCGCAACACGGAAAACGCCGTTAACGGCAACCCGACGAGCTACAACGTGGAAAGCGAGAGCATTACTCTGATAGATCCGAGTAAAACGGGCTACACCTTTGCGGGGTGGTATACCGATCCCGGCTTTGGTCAAATCGCGGATACTACCATAGAAACCGGCAGTATCGGCAATCTGGAGTTCTACGCCAAATGGAACGCAATCGTATATTCTGTCGATTATGTGCTTTACGAGGGCGTAAACGGCGATAATCCGACGTCGTACACCATCGAGGACGAAATAACGCTCTGTGCCGCTACCAGGGACGGATATTCCTTCGGCGGCTGGTTTACCGACAGCGCGTTCGAAAACGCGATCGATAAGATCGCTCTCGGCTCTACCGGCAATATGACGCTTTACGCGAAATGGTATTATACCGGCACGGTTTCTTTCGTCACCAACGGAGGAAGCGCTATAGAGCCGATAACCCAGGAATACGGCACCGTGCTTGTTGCTCCCGAAGATCCGGTAAGAGAACATTATACCTTCGTAGGCTGGTATTCGGACGAAGCGTTGCAGAACGAATACGTGTTTAGCACCATGCCCGATATCGACTTTACGCTGTATGCCAAGTGGGAAGCGGTAGAATACAGTATCACCTATGTGTTGAACGGAGGCGAGAACGGCTTAAATCCCGACGTCTATACCGTCGAAAGCGCGTTCGATTTTGCAGAGGCGACAAAGACGGGCTATACCTTCGTTGCTTGGTATACCTTACCCGACTTTACGAGCGCACCCGTTTCCTCGATAGTTGCGGGCACTTTCGGGAATATGACGCTTTACGCGAATTATTCTATCAACAGCTATACGATATCGTTCGACTCCGCGGGCGGCAGCGAGATCGCTTCCATTACGCAGGAGTACGATACCGCGGTATCCGCGCCCCCCGCTCCCACGAGGAACGGTTACGGCTTCAACGGCTGGCTGACCGAGGAGGGCGAAGCGTTCGTATTCGACAAAATCCCCGCCTACGACGTAGCTCTTACCGCCGACTGGGAGCTTATCAGATATACGATCACCTATAACCTTAACGGCGGCGTGAACGCTTCCGCTAACCCCGCCTATTATACGATAGAGGACGAAACCGTCACCTTCGCCGCGCCGACGAGAAGGGGATATACCTTCGAAGGCTGGTTTGCCGACAGCGAATATGCCGTAGAGATAACTTCTGTTCCCGCAGGCTCCTACGGCGTTGTCGAGGTCGAAGCCAAATGGGCGATAATAGTTTACGACATAACCTATTATAACGTTGACGGACTCGAGAACCCGAATCCAGGTACTTATACCGTAGAGGACGTCGTTTCGTTCGCCGAGGTATTCAAGCTCGGTCATACTTTCGGCGGCTTCTTTAAAGAAGAGGGCTTTGTAACGCCCGTTACCGGTATAGCCGAGGGCAGCATAGGCGATGTCGCCGTATACGCTAAATATACCGTAAATACCTATGAAGTGTGGCTGGACGGCAAGGACGAGGCGGACTATACCGTTTCGTTCGATCTCGGCGGCGCTTCGGGCAGTATAGCTTCACAGCATATAGCAGGCGATACCGCGCTCGAATATCCCGCTATACCCCAAAGGAGCGGCTATCTGTTCGGCGGTTGGTATCAGAGCGAAGATTGCACCGGCAACGCTTACGACTTTACCGCGAGCGTAAGATCCGATATTACGCTTTACGCAAAATGGATCGAAACCGACAATACCGTCATTGAAATAGGCGACAGCGTGAGCGTGTCGATAGAGGGTACTACCCTTCACTATTACGATTTCGTGCCGCTTGTTTCGGGCGATATAAGCGTAACGACCACGGGGACGGTGGATACCTTCGGATATCTCTACGACGGGGACGGAACGCTGCTCAGATCCAACGACGACGGCTCCGACGGCACTAACTTCCTTATCAAATACAACGTCACCGCGGGCGAGAAATACACTATAGCTTTCCGCGGCTACGGCAAAGCGAGCAGCGGCGAAAGCGTATTGTATCTTTCCGGCAACAATACCGTTGCTGCCGGCGGTACGGCTGCCGAATCCGGCATTATGCGGGAAATAACTTTCGGCACGTCGTTTACTTTGCCCGTGCCCGAAGCAAGAGAGGGCTACGTATTCCGCGGCTGGGCGGACGCCGACGGCACGATGTATACAGACGCAGAGGGTAACAGCATCCGCGTATTCGACAAGGGCGAAGAAACGGTACTCGTTTCCATGTGGGAAGTCGACGGCTTCGATATAACCTTCGTCGCCAACGGCGGCACGGCGGTCGAAACCGTCACGATACCCCGCGGCGGCAGGGTGGATATCAACAGCTTCGTCACTACGAGGAGCGGATATTCCTTCCTCGGCTGGTATCTGTCGGCAAGCGACTCCGAGCCTTATAACGCAACGGTGATGCCCGATTATGACTTTACGCTGTACGCCAAGTGGACGGCATACGCCCTCGATCCCATAAAATACGACGAGAGCATTTCGGCGGCGACTTCTTTGCGTGAGGTTACGGCGGACGACTTCGGCGCCACCTGTTTCGATAACGGCGGCAATCAGGTTGAGATAACCGTGAGCATGTCCACTCAGACGGCAGGCGAAACGGCTACGGTCAGGCTGACCGCTACTTCTAACGGCAAGACGAGGACCGCTACCATTCAGAACGTCAGAATTTACGGCGAGCCCACGCTTACCTTTGACGAAGGCGTTACTTACTTTAACTTAAAAGACGGTCTTACCGCCGATTGGTTTACCGCCTCCGGCACCGATACATACGGCGAAGCCACCGAAATTCGATTTGAAATAGAAGGGGGCTATGCCGCAGGCGATATAGTGACCGTGATAGTAAGATCGGTTGACCCTGCGGGCAACGTGACGAGCGGTTCTGTCGCAAACGTTATGGTCTACGGCTTGCCCGTAATAACCTATAACGAAGAAAAGGGAGAAATCAGCGTTAACGACGTATTGTCGGCAGAATTGCTTGGCGCTACCGCGGTTGATTCATTTGACGAAAGCTTAAACGTATCCGTCACATTGTCAAGCGGCACGATCGCTACGGGCAATACCGTCACGCTGACCCTGACTGCCACCGATAAATACGGCAATACTACTGTTATAAACAAAGACTTCGCCGTCTACGGCATGCCGACGATATCGAATGCAGAAACCCTCGAATTCAGGGTCGAGGACGAGATAACTCCGGAATCCCTCGGCATTACCGCCCGGGACGCCTACGGCGCGGCGCTCGAAATTTCGCTTGCGGTAAAGGAAGGCGCGCAGTCCGCCGGCGTCACGATGATCTGGACGGCTACGGTCACCGATATAGCGGGCAACGTGACTACCAAGGACTACTCCGTCAGGATATACGGCACTCCCGTCATCACTTACGACAGAGAGGGTTTAAAGGTCACCGAAGACGCGACAATTACCCCGTCTATAGTAACGTTCGACCTTAACGGAGCAGACGGCAACGCTCCCGCATCTCAGACGGTTACGGATACCGCAGGGCTTGAATATCCCGAAATACCCACGCGCAGCGGCTACGTCTTTGCGGGCTGGTACGACAACGCCGGTTGCAGCGGTACCCCGTACGACTTCACCGCCCGAATTGAAAACGATATTACTTTGTACGCTAAATGGGTGCAAATGAGTGCTTCGGGATACAGCAATACGGCAATTGACGCTGTGGTATACAATTCGGCGGATAACTATTATTCCGAGAGTTTAAGCGGCACAAACAGTGCCGGTGTAAAAAACATCTATTTTGCCGCTTTAACTGGCGGGAACATTCAGTTGTATTATAGTAACGGCAACGGTTCGACGTCGAGCTACTACCGCATTTATATGTCCGTATATAACGTTACGACAGGTACGACCATCAGATCGAATTCATATTTCTCGTACAGTTCTTTCTCGTCGTTGTCGTTTAATGCAAACGCGGGCGATGTGATAAGAGTATCCGTGTACAGGTATCACACAAGCTATTCTCCGACGTTCCGTATGTATCTGACAGGGACTGCGCTTCCTTCAGACGGCGGGTTATCCACGTATTCGGGTGCCGAAAAATACCTTAACGCCTACGCTTACGACTCCTTCGGGAATAAGCTGACGGTCACCGCAAGCGTATCCGGCGGCGAGCTTGCGGGCGGCAGCTATATCACCTATACTTTGGCGGCTGTTGACCACCTCGGAAACGTCGGCACGATCACCACTGCGGCTATCCCCGTTTACGACGTTGCGGATATCGAACTTAGCTACGACGCGTTCAGTGCAAGCAATATCAAGCTGACGAGCACAGGCGAAGAATTCACGGCAAGCGCAACCGACTCCTTCGGTGAAGCGTGCGTTATAACCGTAGAGCGCGCAGGCGGCGGAGCTATCGTCGCGGGAGAAGTCCAAAATATCGTTATAGTAGCCACGGACAGGGCGGGCAACCGCTATGTCAGCGAGACGGTTTCGGGGATAAAAGTTTACGGTATGCCGACCGCGGCATTGACTTATCCCGATAACGGATATACCGTATCCGAAAACGACGATATTTCGTTTTTGTTCATCGTGCGCGACAGCTTCGGCGAGGAGATCTACGCCGAGATCGCCTCCGACGCGCCGCTTGTTGCGGGCAATACGGTAAATATTACCGTCATGGCAACCGACGACGCGGGTAACGTGTTCGAAAGTACTTATCTGTTCGGAGTTTTGCCCGCGGAAGATCCGTTTGTGACCTTGATGGTGAGCGGTACGCTTTGGCAGAGTTTATTCGTTACCGATAACGTGCTTCCGCTGCCTACCGTTCCGGACGACGGTATGGTGTTTTACGGCTGGGTAGACGGAAACGGAACAAGGTTTACGGACGAGGCGGGCAATCTTCTCGTTACGCCGGACGAATACGTCGTTCTTTACGCAGGTATTTATCCCGAGGGATATACTCCTATAAGCACTGCCGAAGAACTGAAAAACATTTCCCGTAATGGTAAATACGCTTTGGTTCGTGATATCGATCTCGGCGGCGCCGAGTGGACGCCGATAGGGACAAAGGAAGATCCCTTTACCGGTGAATTTGACGGCAACGGCTATACCGTATCGAATTTCAAAATAACTACGGGCAGAGCATACGTCGGTCTTTTCGGATATAACGAGGGCGTGATTAAAAACCTCGGCGTCGAGAACTTTACCGTAAACGTAAGTTATAGCGGTAACGTTTATGCGGGCGGTTTGGTAGGGAGAAACGGCGGCGGTAGCATATTAAACTCATACGCCACGGGTGACGTGAGCGCCTCTTCCGCTTACGATGCCATTGCGGGCGGCTTGGTAGGGGAAAACTGGGGCAGCATATTAAACTCATACGCCACGGGTAACGTCAGCGCTACCTCTTCCTCTACCTCTTTCTCTTCCAGGGTCTATGCTGGCGGCTTGGTAGGGTATAACGACTACGGCGGAATAACGAACTCATACGCCACGGGTGAGGTGAGCGCTACCGCTTCCTCTCCCTATGCCAATGCGGGCGGCTTGGTAGGGGTTAACGGCGGCAGTATAACGAACTCATACGCCGCGGGTAACGTCAGCGCTACCTCTTCCTCCTATGCCTATGCGGGCGGCTTGGTAGGGTATAATTCTTCAAGTGGCAGCATAACGAACTCATACGCCACGGGTGACGTCAGCGCTTCCGGTTCCTATGCCTATGCGGGCGGCTTGGTAGGGGAAAACAGGGGCAGCATATTAAACTCATACGCCACGGGTGACGTGAGCGCCTCTTCCGCTTACGATGCCTATGCGGGCGGCTTGGTAGGGTCTAACAACTCGGCCGACATATTAAACTCATACGCCACGGGTAACGTCAGCGCTACCTCTACCTCTTCCGCTTACTCTGCCAATGCGGGCGGCTTGGTAGGGTCTAACAACTCGGCCGACATAACGAACTCATACGCCACGGGTGACGTGAGCGCCTCTTCCGATTACAGGGCCTATGCGGGCGGCTTGGTAGGGTATAATACTTCAAGTGGCAGCATAACGAACTCATACGCCACGGGTAACGTCAGTGCTACCGCTGATGACGATGCCTATGCGGGCGGCTTGGTCGGGGATAACAACTCGGGCGACATAACGAACTCATACGCCACGGGTGAGGTGAGCGCTACCTCTACCTCTACCTCTTCCGCTTACGATGCCTATGCGGGCGGCTTGGTAGGGTCTAACTCGGGCGACATAACGAACTGTTACCGCTACAGCGGACAGACTTTCTACTGTAAGAAAGGTTCAACTACCTCTTCCACGGCAAGCAATACCTTGGGTACGGAAGAGGATCTTACGACGTTACGATCGGTTTCGTTCTATACTTCCACGCTCGGTTGGGACGAGAGCGTATGGAATTTCGTGTGGGGCGCGTTCCCGACTTTGAAAAACGCCGGTACCGCTATGGCGGGACAGGCTTAGGATCGGGCTTTTTCGGACAAAAGTTCGCCCTAAGGTCGCTAATGAATGTGATAAATGATCCGGGGGAAAGGGAAAACCGCGGAGCGCCGAGCGCTTCGCGGTTTTCCGGTATTTACTCTTTTACTGTCGCAGTAAGGACGATCCTGCGCTTTTTTACCCGGCGGAAAGCGTAGTGCAACGGGCAGAAGTTTTTTCGTCGAAATTCGCGCCCGGCACGTCCGAACAGAACAAAGTCAGGTACGATCCCACGGCGGAGCGATATTATTCCCCAAGTCAGCGATGCCGTATCCGAAATAATTGCGAAACGTCAATTTCTTTTCCATAAACACCTCTTTAAACAATGACCGAGGACTATATAATAACGATAATTCCAAACCCCTCCGAAGTCAATACCGCGATATTTTTGCGTTACTTTATCTCGCGAGAGGTTCGGCGCGCGACCACTGTAGTTCTCGTTTCCCGTTCAGCTTTTCGGTTTGTTGACGGCGTGCGCTTGTCTGGCGGAGCGAAGCGACGCCACTTGTCATAGACAAGCACACGCCGTAGTGCCAAATTTTAAATTGATGATAAAATTCTTTGGCATTCGCAAAGATTTTTTTGCTTTCTGAGCTGACATATGATATAATTAAAGCGATCAAAATTGATAGGAGTATAAGCATGGCTATCAGCTACAAAAAATTGTGGAAGCTTCTCATTGACAAGGATATGAAAAAAGAAGATTTGCGTATTAAATCGGGAATTTCTACAAATACAATGGCTAAGCTCGGCAAGAACGAAAACGTAAATACGGATATGCTCGTAAAAATCTGCTCCGCGCTCGATTGCGATATCGCAGATATTATGGAAATTGCGGAGGAAAAGTAATGCCGAACGAACTTCAATTTGTTTTATACAGTATTAATCAGGAAGATATAAAGATCAAAGTTGCTGTCAAGGATGAAACCATTTGGGTTACGCAACGTGGTATGGCAGAATTATTTGGCTGTACTTCTGACAATATTTCTCTCCATTTGAAAAATATATATGCGGATGGAGAATTGTCAGAAATTTCAACTACCGAGGATTTCTCGGTAGTTCAATCGGAAGGGTCGCGCCAAGTGACAAGGAGTGTTCGCTTTTATAATCTCGACGCCGTTATCTCTGTCGGTTATAGGGTAAATTCTCACCGTGCAACGCAGTTCCGCATTTGGGCAACAAGCGTTTTGAAAGAGTTCATCAAAAAGGGCTTTGTTCTGGATGACGAACGGCTAAAGCAAGGCGAGACTGCTTTCGGCAAAGACTATTTCCGTGAACTTTTGGAAAGGGTTCGCTCCATCCGTGCAAGCGAGCGTAGAATATGGCAGCAGATAACGGATATTTTTGCCGAGTGCAGCATTGACTACGACAAAAATTCCCCTGTTACGCAAGAATTTTATGCAACGGTGCAAAACAAGTTCCACTATGCGATCACAGGACAAACAGCGGCGGAAATCGTATATTCTAAAGCAGATAGTTCGAAGGAACACATGGGACTTACGACGTGGAAAAATTCCCCGGACGGCAGAATATTAAAGTCCGACGTCACGATTGCGAAAAACTATCTCGACGAAAAACAGATACGCAGACTGGAAAGGACGGTTTCGGGATTCTTTGATTACGTTGAAGACCTTATAGAGGACAATCATACCTTTACGATGCAACAATTTGCCGAGTCTATCAATGCATTTTTGGAATTCAGGCAATATAAAATTTTGCAGGGCAAAGGTACCGTTTCAAAGCTTGATGCCGAGCGCAAAGCGACAAGCGAGTATGATATTTTCAATAAAACGCAACAAATAACTTCCGATTTCGATCAGGAAGTCAAAAAATTATTAAACAAAAAAGCCGATAAATAAAAAGTTTAAGGTATATGGGAAATATGGAAAGAACCGAAGTCGATATAAAAGAAAATTCGGTAATGGAGTTGGATTCTGAGCTCCTTACTATTCTTTTGCATGATAAAAATTCCGGGAAAAATATAATTTGGGCAACAGAAGATTATTCTGGATATGGATATGGGTTTGGAAAAGCAGATGAAATTTATGTTCGTTCCATTACAGGGGCTAACGGGAACATAATACGACCGAGAACTGAGAAAACAAAAAAAGAGCAGCAAATACGTATTAAAGATAAAGCCGAAGTTTTTTCGTCGAAATTCGCGCCCGGCACGTCCGAACAGAACAAAGTCAGGTACGATCCCACGGCGGAGCGATATTATTCCCCAAGTCAGCGATGCCGTATCCGAAATAATTGCGAAACGTCAATTTCTTTTCCATAAACACCTCTTTAAACAATGACCGAGAACTATATAATAACGATAATTCCAAACCCCTCCGAAGTCAATACCGCATTGCCGTTTATCGCCCGCGAAGCTTTGATCCAAGGCTCAAACCCCGATAATTCCCGTCCGAACGCACGACGGATTTTAAATTTTTTCTGAACGCCGACTTTTATTAAATCCATTGCGTTATCCCCTCAGTCAAACCGGATATAAAAGCCGTAAGCAGTCGTCGGGCGTATCGATAAAGCATTAAATAAGATTTATTGATCAAAGTTTTTTGTTCTTGATAATTAACCTTAAATTATGTTATCGTAATTATATGGACAAGACAATGCCGCTGAAGGAAATATTCGATTTAATGCGCCGGGACAGAAAAGCCGGGGCAAGGGCGATATATTCTTCATACTACAATAAAATGTACGGTATAGCCTTTTCCGTTGTAAGAAACGAAACTTTGACGGAAGACGTTGTTCAGAACGTTTGTTACAAACTGCTGACTGTAAAAGGGGAATTGTTCCCCGTATCGAACGAGTCCGCCTGGCTTTACAGCGTCGTGAAGAACGAAGCCTTAACGGTTTTAAGAAAAGAAAAAAAGACCGTTCCGTCAAATCAAATACGGGAAACAGAATTTACCGATAGCAGCATTGACGATTATGTAAACATGGAAGCGTTTCATTCGATGATACGCTCTTTGAACGATACGCAGAGAACGATAGTAACCTTGAAAGTGTTAGGCGGTTTTACCCATAAAGAAATTGCCGAAATGTTGAATAAACCCGTCGGTACCGTTCAATGGATATACAATACTTCCATAAAAAAGCTAAAAGCCGTGATCTGTTCGTTATTCAGCGCCATTTTCGCTCTTTTCGTCGCTGCATTCGTTGAAGGAATAATTTATTATCAAAATCTCAGCGCGACAAGCGATTCAAGCGCGGGCGCGACCGTCTTTTATATCGATTATGTGTTTGCGGTATTGGTCGCCGTTTGGGTCATATTGATAATCGGTGTAATTATATTTATAAAAAATTCTCAAAAAATCCCAACAAAAGCAACAAAGAAAAGCGTCTGATTATTAGACTTAAGTCCGTATAAGGATATTGTAAAAGTCGTCTTTAAATACGATCGGGAGCGTATTATCCGTGAAATCACATCCGATCGGATCAAAGGAGGCGATAATGAAGAAAATCGGTTTGGGAATGATAATTCTTATCTTAGCGATATTCTTATTCGGGTGCGCAAACGACAAAGTAAAATTTAGCGTGGGTTTTGCGGACAATACAAGTTTCGGGTATCGGGAGAATGACAGCGGCGAAACCGTTTACGGCGGCATTGCGCTTGTCTGCACGTTGGAAGAGTTGAAAAAATTGTGCGATCAATGGAATAACGGCGCGTTTAACCTGGAATCGGTCGGTTATTCGGATATGATGAATCAAAAATTAAGAGAATACGACAATGAATACTTTGCCGCCAAAGCATTGATCGTATATTCAAATATGAAATGGAATTGGGAAAGAGAACCGCGTATTGAAACTATTTCGAAGAAAAACAACGTATTAGTGATAGAAGTAAGTTTAAAAAGGGGTACTTATACGGATAAAGCCGAAGCAGGGACGTTTTTTATAGAATTAAATAAAGCCGACGTCGAAAACGTTACAGATTTCAGAATAGAAGAAACTACAAGATAAAATATAATATGTATAAAGCCCTGACCCGAAGTCAGAGTAACGTAAAACGGTACATGATGCGCCCGTATCTTAACTTACCAAACCGAGGAGAAGGATTGCGGATTGAGTTCTTTCGAATGTGAGGACAAGGGAGTTTACCAAAACGTAAATGACCGAAGTCCGAATCATGAAGAAAGGGCGCTAGATGCGCCCTTATCCTCGGTTTGGTACTCCCTGCGGGAATCGAACCCACAACTAGCCCTTAGGAGGGGCTTGTTATATCCATTTAACTAAGGAAGCGCGGCTTCCGGGCGTCTGAGGCGTCGGAAGCGTATCGGTCATATTTGATTATATAACAACGCTTTTCTTTTGACAAGGATTTTATCGCCTTTTAAATTAAAGCGTTCGATCGGAATGCTTGTCGCGGGTTACGCCGCTCTCGGCATCGGGTGCGGAAGCCCTTAACAGTTCTATTATCTCTTTCAGCAGCTTTTCGTAGTCGGGAGCCGAAACCGCTTCGCTCGGTACGGCTTTTTCGGGGGCGACCGCTGCGGCGACTTCTTCAGTAACGACGGCAGAAGGCGATTCTTCCTTTCTTACGGCGTTTTTTAGCTCGGTTTTTAATTTTCCGCCCGCGTCTTTTAAGCGGTTGAACGCTTTAACTATTACGAAAAGCACGAGCGCGGTCAGGAAAAAGGTTATTACCGCGCTTATCACCGCGCCCCAGTCGAGTATCAGCGCTTCGGTCACGACGTTGCCGTTCGTATCCGTTACCGCTTCGCGCAGTACCGTTTGTAAAGCGCCCGTCTCGTTTGCTCCGGGTATCGCGTTGATGAGAGGGGTCAGGATGTTTTTGACCAAAGCGGTGATAACGGCGGTGAAAGCGCTGCCGACGATCATGCCGACTGCGAGATCCATAACGTTTCCGCGGTTTATAAAAGTTTTAAATTCCTGCCAGAGTTTTTTCATAAGCGTAAAGTGAAAAATATTACGCCCGCATACCTAAGCGATATGCGGGCGCGTAGATGCTTCAGCCCTCGGTGATCAGCATCAGGTCGCTTCTGCCCGAAACGGTGTTGTTTTCTACGGGGACTTCGCGTTCGACCCCGAAAGCCATATCGCCCGAAGCGTCTATATAAAGCACTATATTTCCGTGGCGGTTGGTGCGGTAGGTGACCACGCCTTTATCGAACAATCTGTTCATGACCGTTGCGGAGGGATGTTCGTAAGCGGAGCCGTCGTCGCACATTATCACGCAGTATTCGGGATTGACGAAGTTTAAAAACTCCTGAGAAGTCGAGGTATCCGAGCCGTGGTGACCGATTTTTATGAAATCGACGTCGAGGCTTCCCGAATACGCGGACATGAACCATTCCTCGGTCTCGACGGTCGCGTCGCCGGTGAAAATCAGGGTGCGGTTCAGGGTTTCGACGACAACGAAAGGCGACATGCCGTTGGATTCTTCGGCGTCGTATTCTGTCATGTCTCCCGTGTTGAAGCGGTCGTATCCCGGCGCGTAGACGGTCAGGGAATAGGACTCGGTATTCAGTACCTTGTAGGTTTCGCCGTCGGCGTCGATAGCCGTACCTTCGTCGCCCAGTTCCTCGAGCACGCGATCCTGGAATTTCGAATAGGTGGTGTTCTTGTCGCAGTCGTTGTAATACACTTCTCCGACCACGAAAGCGTCCATCACCGCTTCCAGCATGTTATAGTGGTCGGTGTCGGGGTGAGTTACTATCATGTATTCTATCGTGTCGTCCGAAACAACGTCGTTCAGGTATCCGACAAGTTCGGTTCGGTAATCCGCAAGTCCGCTTGAAGTGGTACCGCCGTCTATCATCACCTCGACGTTGCCGGGGAATTTCAGGAGTATCGCGTCGCCCTGACCGACGTCGACGAAGTGCGCCTCGAAGCCGACGTTTTCCAAAAGGATTTCGCCCGAACCCGAAACGATATTGCCGCCTATGGCGGTGAATACTTTGTCCGAGCCGCCGCCCCGATCGTCGTCTGCGGAAATGCCGCGGATCTTGGCGATTATTTCGTCGCCTACCGGGGTAAACGACAGCGCGAGCAACAATGCCGCAAGAACTATCAAAGCTATTATTATCCACAATACGGTTTTCGAACCGCTCTTGGAGCGTGAGGATTTTGCCATGCCTGCCTCCTTGAAAAGTTATATAAATATTTTATAATCTCCCGTCCGAAATTTCAACGCTTTTTTTGTTGACAGCGTTTTGAGGGGGTGGTATCTTATTTATATCAAAATAATTTAATGCCGGGGGTGGCGGTAACGCCTGAGATTACACCCTTCGAACTTGACCGGGTTCAAGCCCGCGTAAGGAGCGCTATTCCGTGTCCTCAAGTAATCTCGCTTGAGGTTTTTTGCGTTCGGCTCTCGGCGGAGGAGACAACATGTTCACAGATCCTTTCAGCGAACTAAGCGTGTTTGACAAAACCGCGACAGTCGCGTTGTACCTGACCGTGGCGTTCATCGTGCTTGCCGCGGTCATCGGAATTTTGATCAAAAAATTCCGTCCCGACAACTATCCCGAGTACCCGAAGCGCGTCATGAGCGCGGCGTCGGGCTACGCGATAGGGATCCTGGCGTTGTTGATGTTTTTGAAGCTCGATGAATATATCGCGGACGGCTATATCGACATGCCGACGTTCCTACCGGTGGTCATAATGCTGGGGATAATGATAGTCGCGGTCGTCGCGGCGCTGGTCATCGCGGCGTTCAAACCCGAAATATCGGCGTTGTTCACCAAGATAGCCGTGGCGGCGATAGGCGTAGGCATACTCGTCATGATAATCGTTTCCATGGTCAACACATATAAGGGCGGCATCGGCAGAACGGTCGGGGAAGAGGTGCAGTTGTATATCTACACCGCGGTACTCATAGGCGCTATCGTGGCGCTCGCGCTGGTGTTCGGCAAAAAAACGCCGCCGCTCGACTCCAAAGGCATCGTCTACGCCGCGGTATGTATCGCGATGAGCTTTGCTCTTTCCTACATCAGGTTCCTCGAGCTTTTGCAGGGCGGTTCGGTTACGTTTGCGTCGCTGCTGCCGCTGATGGTCTTCTCGTATATGTTCGGCATCCGCAAGGGTGTGATGGCGGGCGTCATCTACGGTTTCCTGCAATTCATACAGGCGCCGTGGTTCTATCATCCGATGCAGTTTTTGCTGGACTACCCGATAGCGTTCGGAGCGATAGGGCTCGCCGCTATATTCAAAGAGATCGGCGTTCTAAAAAAATATCCCGTCGTGCAGTTCGTGCTGGGCGGTATCGTCGCTGTGATACTGAGGTACCTGTCGCACGTCGTGTCCGGCGTATTCGTGTTCGGAGTACCGGATGAATATGCTGACAGCTATACTGTGGTGGCGTGGAGCTTCCTGTACAACTCGTTCGCGTTCGCGGATATGGCGATAGCCATCGCTGCGGGCTTCATGCTGTTTGCGTCCAGAAGCTTCAGAAACCTGTTGGATTCCGTGGAAGCGTCGACCGCGAAAAAAACCGCCGCGGAGAGCGCGGCGAAAACCGAAACGAAGTCGGAAGAAGCGTGATTTTATCCGCGGCGCACTATCACGGTGATCGCGCCGCTTGAAACTTCCAGTAAAACCTTATCCGAGGTCGCGCGGTTCGAGATGCCGCGCGACTTTTGCGGTTCGAGCAAAAGATTTTCGAGAGGGTAGTAAAGGGATTCCGAGCGGGCGACGACGGCGCTTCCCCCGAAAGGGAACACCGATACCGAATCGCCCGTTTCACAATTTATCTCCAGAGTGTGCCGAGTAAAGAAAGCGCGCGTGTCTCCGTCGAGGATCTCGGCGCGCATGTTCAGCGAATCCGCGTAGGCGAGCAGGTTGAGATTGCCGATGACGTGTTCGGGCTTTCCGCCGAATCCGCCGTAAATTACCGCTTTCTCCGCGCCGAGACTTTTTATGTAATCCAGCGCGAGTTCGCCGTCGGTCGAATTTTTTTCGACGGGGAAACGCACTATGTCGACTCCTTCGGGAATATCGCAAAGAGTGTCGAAGTCGCCTATAAGCGCAAGGACTTTTTTGCCTTTGACGTGCCTGAATCCGCCGTCGGCTGCGACTATCGCGCTTTCGGCGATCTCGGTTTTGATTTCGGGGGCGTTCAATACCAACGCAACGGTTTTGTACTCCATGCGTTTATTATAAACCGAGCGCGAAAAAGGTGTCAATTACGGATAACGCTATTGTCAAACGCAAGCTTTTTTTGTATAATCTAATTAAACTACTCGGAGGCAGACATGCGCGATATATCATTGAAAGACGGTTGGCAGCTTACTCTCGACGGGAAAACGACGCCCGTTTCCTTGCCGCACACCTGGAACGCGTTTGACGGACAGGACGGCACGAACGGCTACCTCAGAACGCGCGGCGTATATTCTAAAATACTGCCGCAAACGGACGGGGTCGCTTATCTGAAGGTCGAGGGCGCGAACTCGGTGGCGGAAGTAACGTTGAACGGCGAGATACTGTCGAGGCACGAAGGAGGGTATTCGGCGTTTTACGTGCCCCTCACGGGAAAGCTTGCGCGGGAGGAAAACGTTCTGGAGATAGCGGTTGACAACTCTCCCCGCGACGAGGTCTATCCGACGATGGCGGACTTTACGTTTTACGGCGGATTATACCGAGACGTAACGCTGATGCTTTTCCCCGAAAAGCACTTCTCTCCGGTGCTCAACGGTAAAGGCGTGTTTGTAACGCCTCGCAAAAAAGATAAAGTATGGGAACTCGAAATCGAGTTTTCGGCAGTCGGTATCGCGGATAACGATACGGTATGTTTTGAATTGAAAGACGCGGACGGCGTTTCGGCGGCGACGGGAAACTGCCCCGCAAAAGACAAAAAATACGTTATGACGGTGGAGTCGCCGCGCCTTTGGGACGTTGACGATCCCTACCTTTACACGCTGTCGTGCGCGATATCGGGCGGCGACGCGGTAGAGGTCGAAACGGGTTTCAGGAGCTTTTTCGTCGACGCGGACAAGGGCTTTTTCCTGAACGGCAGACACATAAAGATAAAGGGCGTTTCGAGGCATCAGGACCGTGAGAACATGGGAAACGCCATAACCGACAAGGAACACGAGGAGGACGTTCGCCTGATAAAAGAGGTGGGCGCAAATTCGGTAAGGCTCGCGCATTATCAGCATTCCGATTATTTTTATACGCTTTGCGACCGTGCGGGACTTTTGGCATGGGCGGAAGTTCCCGTCATATCGCGTTTTTCCAAGAAACGTCAACAAAACGCGCTTTCGCAGCTCAGGGAACTGATCTTGCAAAACAGGAATCATCCTTCGATCTTTACCTGGAGCATCTCGAACGAGATCACGATAGCCGGCGAAAGCAAAGGATTGAAAAAAGCTTTGGAGGAACTTAACGCTCTCGCTCACACGCTCGACGACACCCGTCCCACGGTAATGGCGGACGTTACGATGTGTTCCCCGACTTCGCCGCTCAATTCGATAACGGATATTCTCGGTTATAACCATTATTTCGGTTGGTACGTCGGGACGTTTAAGGACCTGGACAGGTGGCTTGCGAAATGGCGTCAATGCGCGCCCGACAAAAAAATGTGTCTGTCCGAATACGGCGCCGAGGGCATTATCCGTTATCAGAATTCCGATCCCGTTCCGGGAGATTATTCGGAATCGTACCAGGCGGTGTATCACGAAAACTATCTGGAGCGCATAAACGCCGCCGACTGGATGTGGGGAAGTTATGTGTGGAACATGTTCGACTTCGGCTCCGCGGCGCGAAACGAGGGCGGCGTAAGGGGCAGGAACAACAAAGGACTGATCACTTTCGACAGGAAGATAAAAAAGGATGCGTTCTATCTGTACAAGGCGTACTGGTCGGACGAGAAATTCATTCACATAGCGGGCGAAAGGTATTTGAAGCGCAAGATCGGAGAAACCGAAATAAAGGTGTATTCCAATCTTCCCGAGGTAACGCTGGAATATGCCGGCGAGAGCAAAAGCCTTTCGGGGAAGGCCGTATTCCGCTTCGAAGGAGTGAAAATCGCGCCGGGAGATAACGTGTTTACGGTAAAAGGCGCAGGTATCGCGAGTTCGATAACGATAGAAGGGGTAGAGGAAGAACCCGCGGAGTACAAGTTGCCCGCAGGCGCGGAGAGTTTCGTCAGGAACTGGTTCGCGTCCGGTTCGGACGAGATCGACCCGTCGCGCTTCAGTACCGCCGACAAAGTTAAAGATCTTCTCGCCAACGACGAAGTAAAGACGCTGATAAAAAAATTCGCCGGCAACAGGATACCCTCGTGGCTGATAACGCTGATAAAGCCTTTCAGAGTCAGAACGCTCCTGAAGCTGCCTTTCGTGAAAATGGACGAGCAGATGGTAAGCATGGTCGACAGGTATCTGCAAACGATAAAAAAGAGCTGACGGGGTTTTATGCGGAATCGATACGAACGACGAGGGGCGCTTCGTGCGCCCCTTTCCGTTTAAAGCCGCCGAAATTACGCATATCTGTTGCGCTGTGCGCGCGGGTATGATAAAATAGGCGCATGAATAACCCTGCATTGAAACAAAAGCGGATGGTTACGGGCTTTCAGAAATTCTCTCTGGGGCTCGGGGATCTGGGATACAGCCTCGTCGTAAATACATTTTCGTCGTACATACTGTTTTTCGGCAATACCGTCATGGGCGTGTCGGGAACGGTCATGGGCGCGGTCATTGCCGTGGGAACGGTATGGGACGCGGTAACCGATCCGGTTATGGGCTATATCAGCGACAATACCCGCAACCGCGTGTTCGGCAGAAGGCATCTGTACGCGCTTATCGGTATGTTCGGCATGGTTATTTGCAATATTTTGCTATGGTCGGTGCCGCGCGGATCTTCGCAGGCGGTCATGGCTGCATGGTTCGCGACGTGTATTATCGGCATGAGGACGTTCACCACGATGGTACAGACGCCGATTTCGGCGCTGTCGCTGGATATTGCGGGCGACTATAACGAACGAAGCAGTATACAGATCGTCAAATCCGTTTTCATGATCCTCGGTATCCTGCTTCCCACGGTGCTGATGGGCGTGTTCCAGACCGACTTCGTCCGCGACGGTGTGTTGGTGGACGGCAGATTCAATCCCGACGCTTATCTGAATTTCGGTTACGTCACCAGCGCGATGTGTATCGTATGCAACATGGTGATGTTCATTTCGACTTTCAGCCACGTTCCGCGCCTGAGGGCAATGGCGGAAAACGACCCCAGAGGTCCGATGAACCTGAAAGCCACCAAAAAGATATTCTCCAACTTCTTCGGCGCGTTGAAAGACAAGAACTTCCGCGCCATAACGATAGGGTATATGGTGGCTATGATGGCGGCGTCCATTCTCGTCGCGGTGGGTATGAACGTGTTCACGTTCACTTTCAGAACGACAAAGCTCGAAATGTACACGCTGATGGCGGGATTGTTCGTCATGACCATAGCGGGTCAGCCGTTGTGGATGTATATCTCCAAAAAATACGATAAGAAGAAAGCGCTTCTTGTCGGCATGACGATAAGCTTTGTCGGCTGCATACTGCTGCTCGTTATGTTTTTGGCGCGCGACTTCTTTATCGGATTACTGGAAAAGAATACGTTGAACGTCGTGTTCATGATGCCGCCGCTGATGATAGCGGGTCTGGGCACGGGCGTACTGTATTCGCTGCCCGTGGCGCTTATAGGCGACGTCGTCATTCTCGAAAAAGTGCGCACGGGAGAGGACAAGACGGCGACGTATTCGGGTTTCCTGACTTTCGGCAACAAGGTGGGACAGGCGGCGTCTTCGGCGATATTGGGCGCGATGTTGGACCTGATAGGTTTCCAAGAGGGCGCGACCTCTCAGACGGAAGCGGTTTGCGCGGGCTTGGGCTGGCTGATGTGCATAGGCGTGATCGTGGCGATAGGCTGCGGACTGTTACTGTTCAGCCGTTGCAAGATGACCAGGGCTGACGTACAGGCGGCGATGGATATTCTGGAAAAGCAGGAAAACGCACATATCGAAACAGAGTCTGCCGAAACCGGTGTTAAAGCAGCCCAAACGGAGATTTGACGATATGATTTCATTCGGGGCGACTAACGACAAAAGGGTGCTCGACGCTTTGCACAATGCCATATTCGGCACTCCGATAGAGGGGGACGTGGGATTCGTTCTGGACGTGGACGGCAAGCCCGCCGGGATAGCCAAGCTGAAAGTTACGCCCGAAGAATCGCATATCGTCCGTGTGGGCGTGATGCCGAAGCTGAGAGGCAAAGGTTACGGAGATTTTTTTACCCGTTCGCTTATGAACGTGCTTATCGACGTAACCGACAAAATCGTCATCGATTACGTTTCCGATTATTATCTGAAGTTCGGTTTCGCGGAGGAGAACGGAACGATGGTCATAGATCCCGAAAAACTGGTGTTTCCGCATGCGTGCGGCTGCGGAAACGCGGATAAAAAATAATAACGCATTGCGGAGATGGAATTATGAAAACCGACATCGAGCCCTCGAATTTTATCGAGGATTTTATCGTTGAAGACCTTGAAAAAGGCAGATACCCCTACGTTTATACGCGTTTTCCGCCCGAACCCAACGGCTATCTGCACGTCGGGCACAGCAAAAGCCTTTGCATCAATTTCGGGATAAAGGAGAAATTTCACGGCAGATGCAATCTGCGTTTCGACGATACCAACCCAACGAAGGAAGACGTGGAATACGTCGATTCGATAAAAGAAGACATCCGTTGGCTGGGCTTCGAGTGGGACAAGGAGCTTTACGCTTCCGATTATTTCGACGAGACCTACGAATTTGCCGTCAGGCTGATAAAAAAAGGAGCGGCGTATGTGTGCGATTATTCCGCCGAAGAAATACGTTTGACGCGCGGTACGCTGAACGAGCCAGGCAAGGAAAGCCCGTACCGAAACAGGAGCGTCGAAGAAAACCTTAGACTTTTCGAGGAGATGCGCGCGGGGAAATATCCCGACGGCAGCAAGGTGCTCCGCGCAAAAATAGACATGGCTTCGCCCAACATCAATATGCGCGATCCCGTCATCTACCGGATACTGAGGGCGCATCATCACCGCACCGGCGACACGTGGTGCATATATCCGATGTACGACTTCGCCCATCCGATAGGCGACGCGTTGGACGGGGTAACCCATTCCATCTGTACTCTGGAATTCGAAGATCACCGTCCGCTTTACGACTGGGTGACGGAACAGTGCGGCTTCGAGATGCCGCCGAGGCAGATAGAGTTCGCGCGACTGAATATCAAAAACACAATAATGTCGAAGCGCTATCTTAAAAAACTGGTGGACAGCGGCTTCGTGTCCGGATGGAACGATCCCAGGATGCCCACGCTTTCCGGCATGCGCGAAAGAGGTTATCCCCCGGCGGCGATAAAGGAGTTCTGCGCCCGTGTCGGAGTAGCGAAAGCCAACAGCGAGGTCGACCCGTCGTTGCTCGAATTCTGCGTCAGGGAAGAACTCAATATTACAGCCGACCGCGCCATGGTGACGGAGTCTCCGCTGAAGGTTGTTATCGACAATCTGCCCGAGGACGCGGCTATCGAGTTTTCCGTGGTAAATAATCCCAATAACGAAAATTCCGGAACCCATAACGTCGTTTTGAGAAAAGAAATCTATATCGATTCCGCGGACTTCAGTCTGGATCCTCCGCCCAAATACAAAAGACTTATAGAGGGCGGAACGGTTCGTCTGAAAGGCGCTTACATTCTCCGCCACGTTTCTACCGAACAGGATCTCGACGGCAGCGTGAAGGCCGTGCATTGCGAGTATATCGAGGATTCCCAGTCCGGCGGTGCGAACGCCGCGATGAAGGTAAAAGGCACCGTGCAATGGGTGTCCGCGGCGGACGCCGTAGACGTCGAATTGTACAAATACGAAAGCCTTCTGGTGGACCCCAAAGACGGAGTTACCGATTTCAACGAAAGGCTGAATCCGAATTCTCTGACGGTGGTAAAGGGCGCGAAAGCCGAGAAATTCGCCGTCGGTAAACCGGGCGATACCTTCCAGTTTATGCGCATGGCATACTACAAATTTGCCGGATATTCCGACGACGGAACTCCGAAATTTTACAGAATAGTGGAACTGAAGGATTCTTTCAACAAACGTTGACGACCGTCGTTTTACGCATGAAAAAGCGGCTTTACCCGAAAAGGTGGCCGTTTTTTATTATATAAACAAATTTTGCCAATTATTTTTCGGAAAGCTATTGATATTTTATTAAAATGCAAGTATAATGTTAAGTACTTAGGACTGGGTGCGGAGGGACTATGCGATTCCCTCGTACATTAAGGAGAAAGGATATGACGAAATGCAGGCTTTGCGGAGAGTCTAATCCGGATACAAACCGCTTTTGTTCCAACTGCGGGGCGCGTCTGGAGGAAAAGGACAATTCGGCGCTGACCGAAGCGCTCGAAAACGCCGAAAAAGAGTTTGACAAAGACTCTATGGTTTCGCTTGACAAATCGCGGATCACTTACGTTTGCACGGTGTGCGGCAGCGTCAACCGTATCGATCAGGAGAAATGCTCCCGTTGCGGCAAACCGCGTCCTCGCAGCGAATACGTCAACGCTTTGAGGCGCATCAAGCAGGGCAACGCCATGCGCGAGGAGCAGGCTTTGGTCGCTCCCGCCGTCATCCAGGCTCCTGCTCCCGCCCCGATAGTCGAACCGGAACCCGTCCAGGAAGCGGCTCCCGTCCGCGAACAACCCGCGCGCGACGCCGCGGTTTACGGTAACGGTCAGGCTCCCGCGATACAGCAACCGTTCGTCATCGTTCCTTACGTGAATCCGATGCAACCCTTGTGGCAATACAACCCCGACCAGCTCTACCGTTACGAGCCATACACCCCCGAGGAACTCGAGGCGCGCAGGGCGGAACGCGAAATGGCGGAGATGCAGCGCAAGGCTCAGGAAGGGGCTAACAGGGAGGCGAATTACGAAGCCGAACCCGTAGTCGCCGAAAAACCCGTTTCCGCGCGTTCGGGCAGATTTACCGCAATAGCGCTTATCACTTTGATTCTTACCGTCGCCGCGGGCGTGATCGCTTATATCGGCGGCGCGGTCGATATGCTGGCGGCTTATGCGGGCGTATCGTTCTTCGATATCGCATCCGACGTTACTTCGGCGACGGGCTGGGCGCTGATGGCTCCCGTGTGCGCCGTGATATTCCTCGCGATAGCGGCGATCTTGCTCGTGCGTTCCGTCGTCAGGCTTATCCGCGGCAAAGCGGCTACCCGCGGCTGGTTCATACCTCTCGTGTGGGTCGTCAGCTTCGCGGCGTTCTTTATAGGCTGCGGTATGGCGGACGGTAATTTCGACGCTTCCGCTTTGTCTGCCGTCGCGTCCGATATCGGTATCGGCGGTTGGATCCTGGCGGCTATAGCGGTTATTACCACGGTCGTTTCGTGTTTCTCGGTCAAAACCGCTAAAAAAAAGAAGGATACCGCGGTTCTTTAAGCGTTCAGACGCAGAAATCGAGCTTTTCCGCGCGCAACGCGCGTAATAGTATAAGGTATAAACCTACGTCCGGAGCGCGCCGCGTTCCGAAAGGAGGATTTTATGGCAAAAACAAACGAAGCGCCCCGTCCCGCACCGCGCGTTCAGCGTGCAAACGAGTACAAAATGAACCGCAGGGATATGTCAAGCCCTTATATGGCTTCCTATATGGCTTCCAGGGCGGAACGCCCGCGTCCGAGCAACGTAAAAATGCGTCCGATTTATGTCGGAGCTAAGCAAAACGACGTTTACGACGACTACGAAGACTATTATCAGGAGCCCGAGGTAAACGTCAAAAACAAGCGTACCAAGGGCAAGGCTAAGCGCGCACGCAGAGGGTTCATAGTCTTTTTGATTGCGTTGTTTACTTTGCTTTACATAGCCGTAGCGGCGCTCAGTTATCTGAACATGGACGCTTTGTCGGACTATAACAAATACTTTGCGTTGTACGAAGTGCCCGGCGCCGCAGAGGACGACGCCGACGCGAAAGAGGAGACCGCCGAGGCGGCTTCCGCTGCCGATACGGAGACCGATGCCGAGACGGATACGGAAGATACCGAGACCGACGTTCCCGCCGAGGCCGCTTATATCGGACTCGAGGACGTAGTCATGAGCTTTGTGGCTTGCTTCACCGATTCCGTCGACGGCGAAGGATACTATTTTTACGACAATTATTACGCGGATATCGATTCTGCGGACACCGTTACGATGATAGCTTGTTACGCCATGCCCGTAACGCTTGCCCTCGGACTGGTCATCGCGCTGATATTCTTTATACGCGCTCTGGTTGCGCTGTTCGGTTCCAAACGTCGCAAGCTGTTCATTTTCAGCGCGGTGCTGATGCTGATAATGACCGTGCTGTTTGCGGCCTGCGGATTCCTGATCTTTGCCGGAACCGACTTCTCGGTGCTGATGTCCTTCCTTTCGATGGACGGCTCGCTGGGATTGCAGCTGGGGATCGGAACTATAATTATGGCGGGATTGTCGCTGGTTACGTTCGTATTCAGCCTGTTCGCGTTCCGCCCGAAAAAGAAATTATCTTAAAATCAAACGGAGGAAACCGATATGTCCAGAAAGAAAAGGGAAGCTGAAGAGGCACGCCTCAGGGCGGAAGCCGAAGCCAGAGCCGCAGCCGCGGCGAAAAAGCCTAAAGTGCGTACAGCAAGCTGGCAAAAAATCAACAAGGGGCCCGTGCCCGTCGCGCGTCCCGCGGATTATATTCAGCTTACGCCGATCGTACAGCCCATACCGCTGGTCCCGTATTCCACGCAGCTTCAGCCGCTCGCGATGTACGAGGACGATTACGACGAGGAAGGTTACGACGAATATTAAACCCTGCGTCAGGGTACCCGAAGGCTGGCTTACGTCAGCCTTTTTCGGGTAAAAGCGCGTATCGTTTGAGCGCCGGCGTTTTTACGCGGACAAACGGTCGCCGCGCGGCGGAGCGCGTAGGGCGTTCGCCGACGCACGCATTCAAAAATTGGCAAAAAAAAATCGGGAAAAGTATTGAAATATGCTCCCGCGTATGTTAAACTAATGATACTATTTATAATTGCGCGATTTATAATTATAAATAGAAATCGGAGGGTTCGATGGCAGACAAAAACATAAAAAGCACATCTGTGAAAGCAACGGGCAGAGTGCCTCAGAACAGGGGTGCTATCCGTCCCGTCAGCGGCGTGCAGTATGCCAACCCTTACGCCGTGCGCTATAACGCCGGTATGGCAGGCATGCCCCGCAGAGCCCCCGCCCAGAGAAAATCGGCTCCTCCGCCGCCCGTAAAGAAAAACAAGCGCAAAGAACGCGATTATTTCTTTATCATGCGCCGCGGAGTTTGTTTCCTCATGTTGCTTCTCGCGATAGTGTGGGTGGCGGTCATAGCCATGAACTATCTGGAGATGATGCCGCAGTATACTTCGTTTCTGGTCGCTCCCGATCTGACTCCTTTGGACGAAAGAGAAGACGTCGAGACCGGCGAGACCGACGAGGACGGCAACGCGATCATCGAAACTTACGAGGACCAAAGCGTTTATATCAGCTTTATCGATCCCGTTTTCGGAATGCTGAAGGCTTTGGCCGGAGTGGAAATGAAGGACGCGGACGGCAACAGCATGTCTCCGTTCTATGATTCTTTCTCGCCCGCGATAGCGGGAGAAACCGCTTCCGACGGCGAGGAGACGGGCGACAAAACGGAGGACGAGACAGAGGAGGAAATTTCCGCCGAAGCCGCCGAGGAAAACACCGAAGGTGAAACGGACGGCGAAACCGACGGAGAAACGGACGGCGAAACCGACGGAGAAACGGACGGCGAAACAGGGGAAGGAGAGGAAGAAGAGGAAGCTCCTACCGGTCCCGTGTTCGGATACGTTACCGCAAATACCGACATTTCCGCCGAAGCGCGCGAACAGGACAGCATGGGTTCGATAGCCTCGATGGTTTTCAACTACGCTCCCGTGGTTTTGGTCGTAGGCGCGTTGTTCGCGGTGGTGATCATAATCATAGCTTTCCTCGCGCTGTTCGGACGCCGTATTTTCAAGGGCTTCGGATTCCTGGCGATAGTGATGTTTATCGCGGGACTTGCGATGTATATTGCGGGACTCGCCGCGATGGGCAACTATATGGGCAATCCGAGTATCGGCGAGGACGGAGAGCTTGTCAGCGTACTGGACTTCAATCAGTTGGTCAATTTTGCGTTCGGAGTCTTCCAGGGCGCGCCCGAAACGGCGCTGGATCCCGCTGTGGACGTCATGCCCTTGACGATGGTTGCGGGCTACGGATTGCTGATAATCATGATCATTCCCGTGATCATACTGTTGCTGAGTATATTTGCCAGAAAGAAAGTGCCGTACAGCATTTTCGATAAATAAGTCGAATTATAATTGGTAGGAGGATACCGTTATGTCCAGAAAGAGCAAGAAAGCAGAAGCCGAAAGACTGAAAGCCGAGCAGGAAGCGCAGGCAGCGCAAAGAGCTTCCAAGCCCCGCGTCGTCTTCCGCGTCATGAATAACTGCGCGCCAGTACCTGTGGCGACTCCCGCGGACTTTATTCAGCTGACTCCGGTAGTTCAGCCCATACCGATCGTTCCGTTCAGCTCGCAGACCCAGCCTCTTGCCCAGTTTGACGACGAAGAAGGCTACGACGACTACGACGAAGAATATTAAGCCCGCCCGTGCGCGATTAATATTAGGATCAGAAATTTAGCAGATAATAAAATCGAGGAGGATTTTTAAAATGGCAAAGAAAAAGAACAAACAGCCCGAACTTCCCGTAGAAGAGCCGATAGAGGAAAAGAAACAGCAACCCGTTTCCACTCCTCCCAAAGTCGTTCAGCTGACTCCTATCATCCAGCCGATAGCTTTCGTGCCTTATTCGACGCAGGATCAAGAGCTGTATATGTATGATGAAGAGGTGGAAGAAGAGGAAGATTACGGCGTAGAGGAAGAAGAATACGTCGAGGCGCCCAAAAAGAAAAAGGTCAGCGCCGCAGCCATTTTCCTTTCGATTTTCAGCTTGTTGATAATTGCCGTATACGTATTGGGTAAGTTCTTTGCTCAGGACTACATAAGCGTTCTCGGATCCACTTCGGGACTCGACGTTACGCTTAACATGATCGACGCCCAGTCGTTTACCGACATAACCGCGATACTCATCACCGTGGTTCCCGTTTGCGCCGTTATCGTTTTGTTAAGTTCTCTTATCAGGATAATGCATAAGGGCGCCTGCGTGGTCGCGATGATATTCAGCTTTATCGGCATCGCGGCGGCTATCGCGGCTATACTGTTGGTCGTTCTGGACGGCTCCGAAGATATCGGCTACGGCATGTATATCATGGCGGCGTTGTCCTTGATAAATCTTTTGATAGCGTTGCTGTCCAAGAGAGAAGAAAAGGCTTAATCTTTAATAAACACTGCGCTCCGCCCCGACAGAAGCGGAGCGCACAAATGAAAATATAGCAGTCTGTTAACCCCTTGCGAGAGGGGCGGAGGAGGACACCATGTGCAGGAGAAAAAAGAAAAACATAAATCCGGTCGTGGACAACATTGTTAGGGCGCCTTACGGCGCACAGCCGGTACAACCGCAATCGGGTCCGTTCCCGAAAGCTCAGGCTTCGGCGGCGGTGCTGTATATGCCCAATTGCGGCAAGCTGCCCGTAACGGGAAACGGAATGCCTATGGGATTGCCCACATACACTTCCGTAGACGAGTACGGCAGGACCTTCAACCCGTTGGTCCATTACGGTCCGCAAACGCACAGCGCGCCCGTACCCGTGGCTATCGCGCCCGAAGTTTGCCAGATGAATCCGATCGTTTCTCCGGTGGCATTCGTGCCTTATGCCGGTCAGCAGACGGATATGTACGAAATCGAGGGACAGAGGTAAAAGGCAATGGATAAAAACGTAAATCAGGTTCCGCAGACTCCGATACCCGGCGAAGAAGCCGGCAGGTGGGTTCCGGTAGACAGAAACGCTTTGGGCTTTGACGTGCCTCCGCTTCCCGGCGGACAGCCCGTTCAGGGACCGGACGGCTCGATTTATTGCGTAGGAAATTCGCAAAGTCAGCTCCAGCCCGTTATGTCCAACGCGATGAACGCCGTGCCTACTCCCTCCAGCATCGTCCAGATGCCCCCGATTGTTCAGCCGATAGCGTTGGTTCCGTATACTTCTCAGAATCAGCCGCTGTTGCAGTACGATCCGTATTCGCGTCCGGTCGATCCGCCTCCGCAACCCAAGGCTCCCGTTTATATCCGTAAACCTTACAGAGGTCTTTCCCTTGTATTGACGGTATTATCGTTGGCGGCAGCCGTACTTATGATGTTCCTGGCGTTCATAAAAGCGAACGAAGCGCTTTTCCGTACCGATTCTATGGATTATAACGGCATCTCGTTCGTGATCGCGATAGGCGACATATTCGCCGGCGCAGGCGCTGCGGGCGGCTATTATGCGGGCGTAATCGAAAACGTCGTGGACGGCAACGTCGCAGGCATGATCTTCGCATACGCACTGCCGTTTATCGCTTTGTTGGTGTTGATCGGCTTTGTATGTCTCGCTGTCAAGTACTTCGTAAAATTGGTAAAGGGCAGATCTCCCAGATGCGTTTCGGTCGCCGCTATCATCGAGTTTTTGCTGTTGATACTCTTTGCGGCGGGCGTACTGATCGTTTCCAACGGAGAAGCGGCAAGCGTCGGAAAGAACGTGGAAGGTTTCTTCTTTGCCGGAGACCCCGCTACGCTGATGCTCGGAATAGGCTGGTTGATAACTTGGATACTTTCCTTCGTTTTGATCATCGTTCCGCTCTTTGCCAAGAAGAACGCTTACGTCGTCGACAAATCCCCCTCGGACGACGTACACGTGATCGAGTAACTTTAAGGTTAGCTAAAATAATTGCATCCGCCCTCAAGGCGGATGCTTTTTTTTAGAAACAGCCGCGCGTTTCGCGGGAGGAAGGCATATCGGAAATATGCTTGAAAAATTTTTTTATATATTGTAAAATAAACTCGTATAGGCGCCGATCGACCGCGTCAATAAAAGGAGAATGAAAAATGTTTGAGAAAGTTCAATCCATGATAAGCGAGTTAATGGGTATAGATAAAAGCAAGATCAAGCCCGAATGTAATTTTATAGACGATCTGAAGGCTGACAGCCTCGATATCGTACAGATGCTGATAGCGATGGAAAACGAGTTCGGGATCGAATTTGACGACGCAGAAATGCAGAACATCAAAACCGTAGGCGACGTAGTAAAATTTATCGAGAAACATAAGGGCTGAAAAGGAAATTATAGTTGAAATCGTTTGACAGTTCGCAATTAGGGTGATATAGTATATAAGCACCTTACAGGAGGGTGTCATTTTTTTGAATGCAAAAATCGCCTTTCTCAGGCGGAAGGGAAGGTAGCTGACATGGCTGACAACAAGAAAAACGAAAAGATTACGTTAGCTTGCACGGAGTGCAAACAACGCAACTACGACACGACCAAAAACAAAAAGAACACTCCCGACAGGATCGAGCTGAAAAAATACTGCAGATTCTGCAAAAAGCATACCGTTCATAAAGAAACCAAGTAAGGGGAGGCTATTATGGCTAACGACAAGGTCGCGTTGGAAGGCGCGCTGGACGAAAGCGTCGTAGAGCGTCAGAAGAACGCTCAGAAGACACGGGCGCCCAAGACCAATCAACCCAAACAGCCGAAAAAGGGGAAGACCGAAGGTCGTCCCAACATTTTCAAGCGTATCGGCAAAGTGTTCAGAGAGATGATATCCGAGCTGAAAAAGGTGGATTGGCCGCCCTTCAGACGTACCAAGAACAATCCCGGCGTATGGGCGAACCTCGGTACGGTCATCATCGTCGTGTTGTTCTTCCTGATAATCATTACCGCGTTCGACTCGGGACTGTTGGCGTTACTGAGGCTCCTGGTCGGTGCCGAGGCATAGTCGGAGGAAAGAGATGGAAAACATGGAACTTGCCAAGTGGTATGTGATTCGTACTTACTCCGCATACGAAACCTTGGTAAAGAAGAATATCGAGTCGATGATTTCCCTGAACGGACTTCAGGACAGTATTTTCGACATTGCCATTCCGACCGAGGAGGACATCGTCGAGAAAAACGGCAAGCGTAAGGTCGTGGAACGCAAAAAATTCCCCGGATACGTTTACCTGAAAATGATTTATACCGAACCCCTCGGATATCTGATAAAGAAGATCCGCGGAGTCAGCGGATTCGTAGGTCCGGAAGGAAAGGCATTGCCCCTTACGACCGACGAAGTAAAGCGCATAGGACTGGAAAAGATAACCGCGGCGGATTTCCATATCGAGATCGGCGACAACGTCAGAATCGTTTCCGGACCGCTCGAAACATTCCTGGCTGTCGTGGACGAAATATACGCGGACAAGCAAAAAGTCAAGGTTATCGTTCAGATGTTCGGCAGGCAGACTCCCGTCGAACTGGAGTTCAACCAGATAGAAAAGCTGGCGAACTGATTCGGATTTAAAACAGAATAGCAATGGGAGGGCGGCAAAATCCCAACGTGTCGCCCGTTTGAACCTGATAGAAGGAGGATACTTCTATGGCAAAGAAAGTTACGGCAGTAGTAAAGCTGCAATTACCCGCGGGAAAGGCGACGCCCGGACCGCCCGTAGGCTCCACTTTGGGACCTCACGGAATCAACATCCCGATGTTCACAAAGGACTTCAACGACAAGACCAAGGATAAGGAAGGTCTGGTGATCCCGGTTGTCATTACCATTTATGCCGACCGTTCTTTCACCTACGTCATGAAGACCCCTCCCGCCCCCGTGCTTATCAAAAAGGCGTGCGGCATCGAATCCGGAAGCGCGACTCCCAACCGCTCCAAGGTCGCAAAACTGACCAAGGCGCAGCTTGAGGAAATCGCAAAGATGAAGATGCCCGACCTGAACGCCGCCAGCGTCGAAGCTGCGATGAGCATGATAGCCGGTACCGCCCGCAGCATGGGTATTACCGTCGAGGAATAGGAGGTTAGAGATGAAAAGAGGTAAGAATTATACCGATTCCCTGAAACTTTACGACAGAAGCAAGGTTTACGAAACCGCCGAGGCGATCGATATCGCGCTTCAGACCGCAAAAGCGAAGTTCGACGAGACAATCGAGATCTCCGTCAAACTGGGCGTAGACCCCCGTCATGCGGACCAACAGGTCAGAGGCGTTGTCGTTCTGCCCAACGGTACCGGTAAAACCGTGCGCGTTTTGGTCATAGCCAAGGGCGCCAAAGCCGACGAAGCTCAGGCTGCCGGCGCGGATATCGTCGGCGCCGAGGAGATCATCCAGAAGATCCAAGGCGGATGGTTCGATTTCGACACCTGCGTTACCACTCCCGACATGATGGGTCAGGTCGGCAGACTGGGTAAACTTCTGGGCCCCAAGGGCTTGATGCCTACTCCCAAGAGCGGCACCGTTACGATGGACCTCACCAAGGCTATCCACGACATCAAAGCCGGTAAAGTCGAATACAGGGTCGACAAGACCGCTATAATCCACTGCCCCATCGGCAAGAAGTCTTTCGGCGCCGAGAAGCTGAAAGAGAACCTTACCGTGCTGATGGACGCCATCATCAAGGCGCGTCCCGCGGCGGCTAAGGGCACCTATCTGAAGAGCGTAGTGCTTTCTTCGACCATGGGCCCCGGCGTAAAGCTCAACTATAAGCAGGCATAATCAAAATTACCGCCGAAACGTTTGACAACAGGGCGTTTCGGCGGATATAATAAACAAAACAAGATATTCCTTCCGAGACCGCGCGTGCCGTCAAGGCGTAAATTCCAGGGGAATGCGTGCGCAGAAGAAATGAAGTTTACAATCGCTTTTGTATAGCTCCGTTTCTTCGACGGAGCTATTACTATAAAAGGAGGTACAAATGGCTTCAACTGCAATCTTAGAGCAAAAGAAACGGCAGGTAGAGGAGATCAAAAAGATGGTTTCCGAGGCGTCTTCGTTCGTGCTTATCGACTATTGCGGAATCAGCGTGGCTCAGGACACCGAGCTCAGAAACGAGTTCCGTAAAAACGACGTCAAATATGCCGTTATCAAGAACAGACTTTTGAAGATCGCGCTGAACGAGTTGGGATACACCCAGTTTGACGAAGCTCTGAACGGACCCACCGCGGTGGCGTTCGGCGGCGAGAATCTCGCGGCTCCGGCAAAGATCGCCAACGACAAGGCTGCGGCTTTCAAGAAAATGAAAATCAAATGCGGCATGGTTGACGGTATATTCCTTGACGAAGCGGGAGTCAAACGTCTGGCGACGCTTCCTTCCAGAGAGGGACTTATCGCGATGCTTCTGGGCATGCTCCAGGCGCCTGTCGCGGCGTTTGCAAGAGCTATCGACGCTATTGCAAAGAAAAAGGCGGAGGCTTAAACTCATCATTTAAATCAGAAAGGAGAAACAACAATGGCAGATATCAGCAAAATAGTAGAAGAAGTAAAGACTTTGACCGTATTGGAGCTTAACGACCTCGTTAAGGCTCTCGAAGAGGAATTCGGCGTAAGCGCGGCGGCGGCAGTGGCGGCTCCCGCGGCAGGCGGCGCGGCTCCCGCGGCGGCGGCGGAAGAAGAGAAGACCGAGTTCGACGTCGTTCTGACCAGCGCAGGCGCTTCCAAGATCAACGTCATCAAGGCCGTCAGAGAAATCGTTTCCGGTATCTCTCTGGTTGACGCGAAAGCCATGGTCGAAGGCGCTCCCAAGGCCATCAAGGAAGGCGTCAGCAAGGAAGTTGCCGAGCAGATCGCCGAGAAACTTAAGGCGGCAGGCGCCGAAGTCGAAATCAAATAATTTAACCGTTCACACAGCGGCGCTTATTGCGCCGCCCAACCGGTTGAATACGCCTTTTTCACCCGAGTTTTTACGGTGAAAGGTAGGCGTACGGAAAAACTATCCGAAAGCCCGTTGCAAAACGGGCTTTTTCGTATGATGAGCGCTACGAAAAAGGAACGGCAAAAGCCGTTCCCCGATTTTTATCAGAGCGATCGGAAACGATTTAAATGCTCTGCACGTCGATCTTGATGCGTGCGGAAATGTCTTTGTAAACCTTGACCTCGGCGTCGTAGATCCCGAGAGTTTTGATGGCGTCTTTTACGGTTATCTTCTTTTTGTCTATTTCGTAGCCCATGGCTTTCAGCCCGTCAGCTACGTCCTGGTTGGTTACGGAGCCGTACATTTTGCCGTCTTCGCCGCAACGCATTTTGACGACCACGACGGAACCGCCGATCTTTTTGGCGAGTTCTTCCGCGGCGAGGCGTTCTTCGCGCAACAGACGCTGCTCTTTGGCTACTTTCTGCCGGATTTCGTTCAGCACCGAGTTTGTGGCTTCGACTGCCAGCTTTTTGGGTATCAGATAGTTTTTCGCGTAACCGTCGTTGACGTTGACGATCTCGCCTTTTTTGCCGTGTCCTTGTACGTTATCCAAAAGTATGACTTTCATATTGCCTCCGTTTTCCATAAAAGTGTAGCATCATATCCGCGATTTGTCAACGGTGGCGGTATTAAAGAAAACGCTTTGCGCATACTTAAGCCAAGGTGAAATTATGGAACAGTTAAAATGCAGAACGGTTAATTGCAGACACAATCTGAAAAGTCATTGTAACGCCACGGTCATCGGAATGGACGAAAAGGGGCGCTGCGCTACCAAAATGAAGCGTCTGGGCGGCGCGCTCGAACAGACCTTTGCCGAGCTGGAAGCAGCCGACGACATGCTTTCCGACGCTCCCGCTATAGTTCAGTGCGACGCGGAGTGCATTTACAATAAAGAACGCCGCTGTACGGCGACGTCGATATTGGTCAAGGACAAGCTGATAAAGACGGTGTGCGCCACGCGCATAAAGGAATGATCAGATGACGGTTGCCGCGGCTTCGGCGGCGACCGCAAGCCCTTTGCCCACGGAGTCCAGTCCTTCGCCCGTTTTTGCGGCTACGGATACGTCTTCGGCGTCGATGCCGAGAAGCGACGCGATTTTAAGGCGCATAACGGGAATATAATCGGCGAGTTTGGGGCGTTGCAGCCTGATGACGATGTTCGCGGAAAGGGGGCGCAGATTCTTCCGTTTCAGTATCGCGACGGTCTCCGACAATAAAATCGCGCTGTCGATACCGTCGTATGCGGGGTCGCTGTCGGGGAAATGATAACCGATGTCTCGTTCTCCCGCGGCGGCGAGCAGGGCGTCTATCAGCGCGTGTATGGCGGCGTCGCCGTCGGAATGTGCCGATACGCCCATGTCCGAAGCTATTTCCACGCCGCACAGCATCAGTTTTCCGAAAGGTACCATACGGTGCAGGTCGTATCCGATGCCGATACGTTTGTTTAAAGCGAGATAATCGCCTTCCGTGGTGATCTTTACGTTTTTTTCGTCGCCCGCAACGATATGCGCGCCTTGCCCGTTGTATACGGCGTACCGCTCGCTTTCGTCGGTAAATTCGGTTTCGGGAGTGGCGGCGAAAGCGGCGAGCAGTTCTTTTCTCAAAAATCCCTGTGGCGTCTGTACGGCGACAAGTTTTTCGCGCGGAAAAGCCGAAGTTATCCTTCCGTTTTCCGCGAGCCTTACGGAATCGCTTACGGGCAGCACGGGAATGGCGGAACCGTATTTTTCGACCCCGTCCGCGACGGCGTTAAGAAGTTCGGCGGATAAAAACGGGCGCGCTCCGTCGTGTATCAGTACGCCTTCGGAGGAACACCGTCTCAATCCGTTCAGCACCGATTTCCAACGCGCGTCGCCGCCCGCGACGAAGTTAATGCGCGCGTAGTCCTGCCTGAAAAATTCGGGCGGGTTTCCGTCGGGAGTGACTACCGTTACCGAGACTATTTTGTCGGAATCGATAAACGGCTTCACGGCGCGCTCCAATACCGTTTCGCTTCCGATCCTGAAAGCGAGTTTATTTTTTCCCGCGCGGGAGGATTCTCCCGCCGCGACGATGACGGCGTCGAATTTCATTCGATCACCTCGTACAAAGAATCGGCGTCCGCTTTACCGATGTTGCCTTCAGGCACGATCAGCACGCGGAAGAACGCGTCGCGGTCGCCGAAACGTATGCCGATGACGTCGCCGGGCTTAACTTCTTTGGACGGCTTTGCCGCCTTGCCGTTCAACGTAACGCGCTCGAGTCCGCAGGCTTCCGAAGCCACGGTGCGTCTTTTTATTATTCGGGATACCTTCAGATATTTGTCGATTCGCATAACTTATATTATAATGGACGGAGCGCGAAAACTCAACACAATCTTTGAGATTCCCGATACGGCTCATATGCGGGCGCGTAATATTATATATTTATATTTTATTTATTTTATAGCGTAAATCGCTTGACATTCCTCCCGTAGGGGTACTAAAATGTTAAAATGCACGATTATAATGGATTTATATGCGCCGAGACAGAAAATCCGGGCTGAAAAATCCGTTATTTACGGCAAAATGGCACAAAATAGCACAGCTTGCGAGCTTGTTCGCATCGGTGCGACACGTTAACTCACATACGGCTGAAAAGCCGGGACAATTTACTATAAGGAGCGGATCAGATGTCTGAAAGAATCCACAAGGTCAAGCGTGGGAATGTCGAAAGATGGTCTTTTAGCAAAATAAAAGAAATCATAGACATTCCCTATCTTATTGAAGTCCAGAAAAACTCCTACGATACGTTTGTCAACGAAGGCGTCAGGGAAGTCTTGGACGACTTTTCTCCGATCACCGACTACGGCAACAAGATCGAGCTGGAGTTTCTGGAGCACTCGCTTTCCGGCGAATGCAAATACTCCGCAAAAGAGTGCAAAAATCATGACGCTACCTATACCGTGCCGCTTCGCGTCAAAGTCAGACTGACAGTCAAAGACACCGGAGTCGTCAAAGAAGCCGAAGTCTTTATGGGAGAATTCCCCAGAATGACCGAGAACGGCACGTTCATCATCAACGGCGCGGAACGCGTCGTCGTCAGCCAGCTTGTCAGGAGCCCCGGCGTATACACCGCCAAGGGAGTTGCCGACAAAAACGGCACGCTGCGTTACGAAACGACGGTGATCCCGTCGCGCGGCGCGTGGCTGGAGTTCATTCAGGATTCCTCCGACACTCTGTCGGTCCGCGTGGACCGTCAGCGCAAGATCCCCGTTACCCTGTTGCTCAGGGCGCTGGGATACGGTACCGCCGAAGAAATATCCGAACTGTTCGGCGGCGACAAAATGATAGAAAACAGCCTTAAAAAGGACGGTATCACCGCCGAAGAAGGCACTACCGAGGTCGAAAGCGCGAAGATCGAAGTGTATCGCAGACTGCGTCCGGGCGAAGTACCCACCACGAACGCTGTGGATTCCTATCTTCCCAACCTGTTCTACGACACCAGACGTTACGACCTTGCGAAGGTTGGCAGATATAAATACAACAAGCATCTTTCGCTTGCCAACCGTATCGCGGAATTCGTGGCGGCGGAGGACGTAAAGACCGAGGACGGCGAGATCCTCGTCGAAAAGGGCGAAACGATCTCTCCCGAGAAAGCGGTCGAGATCCAGAACGCGGGTATCAACTCGGTATTCCTCGTCAACATCGAGGACGAGAGCCTGCCGCCCGTCAAGGTCGTCGGTAACAACACCGTCGATCTTAAAGGCTACGTCGATTGCGATCCGAAGGAACTGGGGATCACCGAAAAGGTGTATTATCCCGTATTGAAATCGCTGATCGAAGCCGCAGACGGCGATATGGAGAAGCTCAAGGCTTCCGTCAAAGCGAGCGTCGAAGAACTGGTCGTAAAACACATCACGCTGGACGACATAGTGGCTACCATCAGCTACAACGTCAATATGCGCTTTTATAACAAGGAGCTGAAGAGCGGATATCACGCCCCCGACAACATCGACCACCTGTCCAACCGCAGAGTGCGTTCGGTGGGCGAACTGCTGCAAAACCAGTTCCGTATCGGTATGGCGAGACTCGAAAGGGTAGTCCGCGAAAGAATGATGTCGCAGGACCCCAACGAAGCCACGCCCACTTCGCTGATCAATATCCGTCCCGTGTCCAGCGCGATACGCGAGTTCTTCGGTTCTTCGCAGCTGTCGCAGTTCATGGACCAGCCCAACCCCATCGCGGAACTGACCCACAAGAGAAAGCTTTCCGCTCTCGGTCCCGGCGGTCTGAACAGGGAACGCGCGGGCTTCGAGGTCCGAGACGTGCACCATTCCCACTACGGCAGAATGTGCCCGATCGAGACCCCCGAAGGTCAGAACATCGGTCTGATAACCTCGCTGTCCTCTTATGCCAAGGTCAACGAATACGGATTCATCGAAGCTCCTTACAGGCGCGTCGATAAGGCTACCGGCAAGGTTACCGACATCGTCGAATACCTCGCCGCCGACGAAGAAGACAAATACGTCGTCGCTCAGGCGAACGAGCCTCTGGACGAAGAAGGACGTTTCGTCAACAAGAGAGTTACCTGCCGCTATCGTGAACTGATAAAAGAATACGACAGCTCCAGAGTAGACTATATGGACGTTTCGCCGCAACAGTTGGTATCCATAGCTACGTCGCTGATACCGTTCCTGGAAAACGACGACGCGAACCGCGCGCTGATGGGCTCCAACATGCAACGTCAGGCGGTGCCGCTGCTCCGTCCCGAAGCTCCTATCGTGGGCACGGGCATGGAATACAGAGTGGCTCACGACTCGGGCGTATGCACTCTGGCGGGCGAGGACGGCGTGGTCAGCTACGTTTCCGCAGATCTCATCAAGGTCAGGGACGTTGACGGCGTCGAACACGAATACACTCTCCAGAAATTCGTGCGCTCCAACCAGGGCACCTGCATTAACCAAAAACCAGTCGTTCATAAGGGCGACGTCGTCAAAAAAGGCGACACTCTTGCGGACGGACCCTCCACCGACAACGGCGAACTGGCGCTCGGCAGAAACATTCTGATCGGCTTCATGACGTGGGAAGGTTACAACTACGAGGACGCTATCCTGATTTCCGAGGAGCTGGTAAAACACGACGTGTTCACCTCCATTCACATCGAGGAATACGAACTCGAGTGCCGCGACACGCGCCTCGGCGAGGAGCAGATCACCCGCGACATCCCCAACGTCAGCGAAGACCTTCTGAAGAACCTCGACGAACACGGTATCGTAATGATAGGCGCGGAAGTGCGTTCCGGCGACTATCTGGTCGGCAAGGTTACCCCGAAGGGCGAAACGGAACTGACGCCCGAGGAGAGACTCCTCCGCGCGATATTCGGCGAAAAGGCGCGCGAAGTCAGGGACGTTTCCCTGAAAGTGCCCAACGGCGAAGGCGGCACGGTAGTGGACGTCAAGATATTCACGAGGGCGAACAAGGACGAACTCAACCCCGGCGTCAACATGATGGTCAGAGTCTATATCGCTCAGAAGCGTAAGATCGGCGTGGGCGACAAGATGGCGGGTCGTCACGGAAACAAGGGCGTTATTTCCAGGGTACTGCCCAAGGAAGACATGCCGTTCCTTGCGGACGGCACTCCGCTCCAGATCGTTCTGAACCCGCTCGGCGTTCCGTCCCGTATGAATATCGGACAGGTTCTCGAAGTTCACTTGGGACTGGTCGCCAATATGCTCGGCATCAAAGTGGCGACGCCCGTTTTCGACGGCGCGACCGAGGCGGACATTCAGGAGATGTTCCGCGAAAACAAGATTCCCGAACACGGCAAACTGACCGTATATGACGGCAGAACGGGCGAAAAGTTCGAAAACCCCGTTACGGTCGGATACATGTACATGCTTAAGCTTATCCACCTCGTCGACGACAAGATCCACGCCAGAAGCGTCGGTCCGTATTCGCTCGTTACTCAACAGCCTTTGGGCGGCAAAGCGCAGTTCGGCGGACAGCGTTTCGGCGAAATGGAAGTGTGGGCGCTCGAAGCTTACGGCGCGGCGAACATCCTCCAGGAGATGCTGACGGTCAAATCGGACGACATCATGGGCAGACAGAAGATATTCGATTCCATCATCAAGTCCAACGTTACCGCGGAACCCGGGCTTCCCGAAGCGTTCAAGGTCCTGAAGAAAGAAATGCAGGCGCTGTGCCTTGACATGAAACTTCTCACCGACACCAACGCCGAGGTCGAACTCAGCGAACTCGACGATGACGACGCGGTCAGGTACGAACCCGTTATCCAGCGCTCCGACAGCGACGCTCAGGACATCGCCAAGACGTTCAGCGAACTCATGGGCGGCGAGGACGGCGGTTCACTGTTCTCGTCGGGCGACGACGATTCCGATATCGCCAGCCTGTTCAACGACATGACGGGCGGCACTTCGGGCTCCTCGCAGAGCGTTGCGGACAGCCTCTTCGACGACGATGACGACGATTCCTTTGCGGGATTCGGCATAGGCGACGACGATGACGCGGGATATACCGACGGCGAATCTCTGCTGCAGGGCGAGTTTGACGACGACAAGGAATAAAGGAGGACAGAACATGATAGAAATCAACAGCTTTGACGCAATGCAGATTTCTCTCGCGTCTCCCGAAAAGATCAGAGAGTGGTCTCACGGCGAAGTAACCAAGCCGGAAACGATAAACTACAGGACGCAGAAACCCGAAAAAGACGGTCTGTTCTGCGAAAAGATATTCGGACCCACCAAGGACTACGAATGCCACTGCGGCAAGTACAAGAGAGTGCGTTATAAAGGCATAATCTGCGACAAGTGCGGCGTCGAAGTTACCAAAGCCAAGGTCAGAAGAGAGAGGATGGGACACATCGAACTCGCTTCCCCCGTGGCGCATATATGGTACTTCCGAGGCGTGCCCAGCCGTATCAGCACCATCCTCGACATGCCTCCCAAGGAAGTCGAACAGGTCATCTATTACGCGGCGTTCGTGGTGCTCGACCCCGGTCCCACCGCTTTCAAGAAAAAGCAGGTCATAAAGGACGAGGAATACCGCGCCGCGGTCGAAGAATTCGGCGCCAACTCTTTCAAAGTGGGCATGGGCGCGGAAGCGTTCAAGATCCTTCTGAGGGAGATCGACCTCGAGGAAGAGAGCAAAAACCTCAAAGCCATCGTCGCCAATTCGTCCAATCAGAAGCAGCTGAAGGCTTCCAAGCGTCTGGACATTATCGAGGCGTTCCGCACTTCGGGCAACAGACCCGAATGGATGATACTGGACGTGCTTCCCGTAATTCCTCCGGATATCCGTCCTATGGTCCAGCTGGACGGCGGCAGATTCGCCACCAGCGACCTTAACGACCTGTACCGCAGAGTCATCAACCGTAACAACCGCCTGAAGAAGATGATGGAATCGGGCGCGCCCGACATCGTCGTCAGGAACGAAAAGCGTATGCTGCAGGAAGCGGTTGACGCGCTTATCGACAACGGCAAACACGGCAAGGCGGTTACCGGACCCGGAAACCGTCCGCTGAAATCGCTCTCCGACATGCTGCGCGGCAAACAGGGCAGATTCCGTCAGAACCTGCTCGGAAAGCGCGTGGACTATTCGGGACGTTCCGTTATAGTCGTCGGACCCGAACTTAAACTCTATCAGTGCGGTCTGCCCAAGGAAATGGCGCTCGAACTGTTCAAGCCCTTCGTGTTCAGAAAGCTGGTCGAACTGGGCATCAGCCAAAACATCAAGAGTGCGAAACGCGCCGTCGAACGCGTCAAGCCTCAGGTTTGGGACATCCTCGAAGACGTCATCAAGGATCACCCCGTATTGCTGAACAGGGCTCCCACGCTTCACAGATTGGGTATCCAGGCTTTCGAACCCGTGCTGGTCGAAGGCAGGGCGATAAAGCTTCATCCGCTGGTATGCTCGGCGTTCAACGCGGACTTCGACGGCGACCAGATGCCCGTGCACGTTCCGCTGTCCATAGCCGCTCAGGTCGAGGCGAGATTTTTGATGTTGTCCACCAACAATATCTTGAAGCTCTCCGACGGTAAACCTATCGTCAGCCCCACCCAGGACATGGTTATCGGCTCTTACTACCTGACCCAGGAAAAACCCGGCGCCAAGGGCGAAGGCAGATACTTCACTTCCTGCGACGAAGCCAAGATGGCTTATCAGGTGGGCGACATAGCTTTGCAGGCGCGTATCAACGTGCGCGTAACCAAAGAAATAGACGGTATGGTCTATAAAGAGATCATCCCGATCACGACGGGCAAGATCATCTTCAACGAGGCAATTCCGCAGACGCTGGGATTCGTCGAGAGAAAAGAACCCCGCGACATGCTGAAGTTCGAGATCGACTTCCTGGTGGGCAAGAAACAGCTTTCGCAGATCGTCGAAAGGTGCTTCAAACAGCAGGGCGCGACCGCCGTTGCGGGCGTTCTGGACAAGATAAAGGCGCTCGGCTTCAAGTATTCGACGCTCGGCGCGATCACTACTTCGGTATTCGACATGCAGATCCCCGGCGACAAACAAAAGATATTGGACGACGCCGAGAATCAGGTGCTGAAGATCGAGAAAAACTACAAGCGCGGTCTTATGACGGACGAAGAACGCTATGCCGAAACCGTCAAGGTTTGGGAAAAGGCCACCAACGACGTCGCACAGAACCTCGAGGACAACTTCAAGAACTTCGACAAGTTCAACCCGATATGGATGATGGCGGATTCGGGCGCGCGCGGATCGATGCAGCAGATCAAACAGCTTTCCGGTATGCGCGGTCTGATGAACGACCCGACCGGTAAAGTCATAGAGATCCCCGTCAAATCTTCCTTCCGCGAAGGCTTGTCGGTTTTGGAATACTTCATCAGCTCTCACGGCGCCAGAAAGGGCGGCGCGGACACGGCGCTTAAGACGGCGGACTCCGGTTATCTGACCAGACGTCTTGTCGACGTGGCGCACGACGTCATCGTCAAGGAAGACGACTGCGGCGATACGCGCGGTTTCGAGGTCAAGGCGCTCAGGGATTCCGCGGGCGCGGTCATCGAACCTTTGAAAGAAAGAATAGCGGGCAGATTCTCGATAAACGCGATAGTCGATCCCGCCACGGGCGAGGAACTCGTTCCCGCCGACACCCTTATATCCGAGGACGACGCCGCGCGTATCGAAAAAGCGGGTATTACCTCGGTCAGGATCAGGTCGGTACTGACCTGCAAGGCGAAGTCTGGTATCTGCGCCAAGTGCTACGGCGCGAACATGTCCAGCTGGAACAAGGTCAAAGTGGGCGAAGCCGTGGGTATTATAGCGGCGCAGTCGATAGGCGAACCCGGAACCCAGCTGACGATGCGTACCTTCCATACCGGCGGTATAGCGACCAACGCCGACATCACCCAGGGTCTTCCCAGAGTCGAGGAACTGTTCGAGGCGCGCGACCCGAAAGGTAAAGCCACGGTCGCGGGCATCGCGGGTACCGTTACCGTCGAGGAAAGCGGCGCGATGCATATCGTGAAGATCGACAACGCGGCTCAGGCTGCCTCCGCCGAATACAAGATCCCGCAGTCCGCCAAGCTCCTCGTCAAGAGCGGCGACGTCGTGGAAGCGGGCGATCCGTTGATGGTCGGCAGCATCTATCCGCAGGACACCCTGCGCACGAAAGGCGTTCAGGGCGTTCAGGAGTCCATGATCCGCGAGGTCCAGTCCGCGTACCGTTCCAACGGCGTCAACATTCAGGACAAGCATATCGAGGTCATCGTGCGCCAGATGCTCAGAAAGGTCAGGATAATCGAGCCTAACGATACCAACTTCCTGCTGAACGAAGTCGTGGATCTGCACAAGATGGAAGAAGAGAACGAACGCGTGCTGGAGGCGGGCGGCACTCCCGCTTCGGCAAAGAGGATACTGCTCGGTATCACGAAGTCTTCGCTTGCCACCGAATCCTTCCTGTCGGCGGCGTCCTTCCAGGAGACCACGAGGGTATTGGTCGACGCTGCTATCCGCAGCAAGACCGACCACTTCTCCGGACTTAAGGAGAACGTCATCATCGGCAAGCTGATTCCTGCGGGTACCGGCATGAAATGCTACAGGAACGTTACTTTGGAAAACGCCGACGACGAACTGCAAAAACAGCCCCTCGAGGTTGAAAAGCCGTTGTTCATCGACGATTACGACGATTCCGACATTGTCGCTTCCGACCTCGCGGACGGCGAATAAAAAACCGTATACGCGCTCCGTACGGAGCGCGTATTGTTTGTTAACAAAAATCCGTTTTTCGGCATATGATTATGCTTGAAACGGAACCCAAACGGAGAATATCAATGAAAAGACTTTTTACATCCGAATCCGTAACCGAAGGGCACCCCGACAAGGTATGCGACCGCATATCCGACGCGATACTCGACGAAATGATACGTCTGGATCCAAACTGCCGCGTGGCTTGCGAAACCACTGCGACGACGGGCATAGTCAACGTGATGGGCGAGATCACGTTGCATACCGGATATGCGGACATACCTAAAATCGTGCGCGAAACGGTCAGAAAAATAGGTTACGACGATCCCGAGCTGGGCTTCGACTACAGGAGTCTCGCGATAAATACGGCGATAAACGAGCAATCCTCCGATATAGCTTTGGGCGTGGACAAAAGCCTGGAAGCCAAGGCGGACGAGGGCGACGACTACGACGAAGTGGGCGCGGGCGATCAGGGAATGATGTTCGGATACGCCACCGACGAAACCGAAGAACTGATGCCGCTGCCGCTGTCGCTTGCGCATAAACTGTGTATGCGCTTGACCCGGGTCAGAAAAAGCGGAGAACTGAAATATCTGCGTCCCGACGGCAAGGCTCAGGTCAGCGTGGAATACGACGATTTCAAACCCGTCAGGGTGGAAGCGGTGGTAGTTTCCGCACAGCACACCGCCGACGTGGACATCGAAAAACTACGCGCCGACATACGCGAACGGGTCATAGACGCCGTCGTCCCCGCTTCGCTAACCGATAAAGATACCAAGTATTACATAAATCCCACAGGGCGATTCGTTATCGGCGGACCCGCCGGGGATTCGGGGCTTACGGGCAGGAAGATCATCGTCGATACATACGGCGGCGCCGCGGGACACGGCGGCGGCTGTTTCAGCGGTAAGGATCCGACCAAGGTTGACAGAAGCGCCAGCTATTATGCGCGTTACGTCGCAAAGAACATAGTCGCGGCGGGACTTGCAAAGCGCGTCGAGATACAGGTGGCTTACGCGATAGGCGTGGCTCGCCCCGTTTCCGTTTCCGTTAACACCTTTTCGACCGGAAAGTTTTCGGACGAAAAACTGCTGGAGATTATAGGCAGGCACTTCGATTTCCGTCCCAAAGCCATTATCGAGAGTCTGAACTTAAGGCGTCCGATATACGAGGAAACGGCTTCCTACGGACATTTCGGCAGGGCGGATTTTCCGTGGGAAAAGACGGACAAAGCCGAGGAACTGAAAAAGGAAGCGTTATAATACCGAATAAAAAAAGCGCGCGCACGTCGCGCGTTTTTTTTTGCGTGCGTTACGTTAGGAACGCATCGCGCGTATCGGTTTAAGTAAGAGGTCGATATATTTTTTAATTTAATATTTTTTAATTCAGCCCACACCTATGCGATTTTAGGCGCATTGTGTCGAAAATGGGCGAAAATCGTATTGACACTTAAAATTGCCTATGATATTCTATCTTCGAAGAAACCGATAAACGGTGAATTTTATCCACGAATTCGGCTGAAGACGCCACAAAGGAGGAGTGCGTATGACATCACTTGTTATCAACGGAACCGCGAAGAGCTATACCGAAAAGCTGAACGCGCTGGACGCGGACAAACTGGCGCAGGTCAACATAATAAGGGAAGCGCTTTTGGGTAAGGACAAGAAAGTTCACGAACGTATCAGTAAAAAATGCGCCACGTTTAACCTGGGACGTAAAGCAATCGCCAAAATCAGCATCAACGGCAAATGCGTGAGACTGCATCTCGCTATCGATCCGAACGACGAGCAGTATCAGACTTATCCGCTCAAAGATCTTTCGGACAAGGCAAGCTACAGCGACGTTCCCGCCATGCTCAAAATTTCGAGCGATCTGGCGCTAAGGCGCGCGCTAAAACTTATCGCGGCGTTATAAAGCGGGTTATATAGGCATAGACAAAACTTACGTTCGGGGAAAAATTTCCCCGAATGAGTTTCGCCCGTTGCATTTTCGCACGGACTGTGCGAAAATATTCTTATGCATAAACCGGAACTGCTTGCTCCCGCTGGGAATCCAGAAAAGCTGAAAACTGCATTATTATACGGCGCGGACGCGGTATACGCGGGCGGCAGAAATTTTTCGCTCAGGCAATACGCCGACAATTTTTCCGTGGAAGAGCTGGCGGATGGCGTCAGCTATGCTCATTCTTTGGGCAAAAAGGTTTACGTAACGGCAAATATTTTCCCTAAAAATTCCGACTTTAAAGAGGCGGAGGAATATTTTGTAAAACTAAAGGAGATGTCCGTCGACGCGGTTTTGGTAACGGACGTCGGATTTTTGAACCTGATAAAAAAAGTCGCTCCCGATCTCGACGTGCATATTTCCACTCAGGCGAATACATTGAATAAATATGCGGCGCGTTTTTGGGCGGAGCAGGGTGCCAAACGCGTGGTTCTCGCACGCGAGCTTTCCATAGACGACGTCAGGGAGATAGCCGAATACAATCCCGGTCTCGAACTGGAATGTTTCGTGCACGGCGCGATGTGCGTGAGTTATTCGGGGAGATGTCTGCTTAGCAATTACCTCTCGGGTCGCGACGCCAACCGCGGCGAATGCGTGCAGGCTTGCAGATGGAAATACAAGCTGACCGAGGTCAGCCGCGATCCCGAAAACGCTTTGGAAATAGAGGAAGACGAGCGCGGCGCTTATATTTTGAACAGCAAGGATCTAAACCTTATCGGGCGCCTCGACGAATTGCAAAATGCGGGCGTTTGCTCCTTCAAGATCGAGGGCCGCATGAAATCCGTTTATTATCTTGCGACGGTGGTCAACGCCTACAGGCGAGCGCTCGACGGTTTTCCGACGGAGACAGCGGCCGAAGAACTGACAAAAATCAATCACCGCGCGTATACGGAGGCGTACTTCGACGGGGATAATTCCCGAACGTTGAATTACGGCTCGGGTCAGGAAACCGGGGAATACGACTTTATCGGAGTGGTGGAAGCTTTCGACAAAGATACCGCCTCGGTCGAGATGCGCAACCGCTTTAAAAAAGGCGACGAACTGGAGGTGCTTTCTCCGTCCGACTCGTTTTTGAAAAAATTCACGGTCGGATATGTAACGGACGAAGAAGGAAACGAAGTCGAGGACGCGAAAATAGTTCAGCAGCGGCTTTTCGTTAAAACTCCGTTTAAATTATATCCCGGCGATATCTTGAGACGCAGATGAGCGAAATTCTGGCGCCCGCGGGCGGGAAAGAGCATTTTTTGACGGCTGTAAATCACGGCGCCGACGCCGTGTATTTCGGGCTTAAGCGTTTCTCTGCGCGAGCGGGCGCGGAAAACTTCTCTTGGGAAGAACTGGAATACTGCCTTAATTACGCGCACTGTTTCGGCGTAAAGGTCTATGCGGCGATGAATACGCTGATAAAAGAAGACGAACTGCAGGACTTTTTTGCGGACGCGTCAACCCTTTACGGCATGGGAGTCGACGCGTTTATCGTGCAGGACGTTTTTTTGGGTGCGCGACTTAAAGAGATTTTGGGAGACGTCAGACTGCATTTGTCCACGCAGGGCGGCGCGTGCAACGTATACGGCGCAAAGGCGGCGAAAAGTTTCGGTTTCGACCGCGTCGTGGCCGCACGAGAAACAGCGCTCGAGGACCTGCGGGAAATGGCAAAGCTCATCGAGGTCGAGAGCTTTGTGCAGGGAGCTTTATGTACCGCTTTTTCGGGGCAATGCTACTTTTCGGCGTTCGCGGGCGGAAATTCGGCAAACCGCGGCAGATGCAAGCAACCCTGCCGCAAAGCGTATTCGTTGAACGGCGCTCCGATGTGTTACGCGCTGAGTTTGAAGGATCTGAACACCTCGCGCGCGACCTTTTCGGAGCTGAGGGAGGCAGGCGTAGCCGCGTTTAAGATCGAGGGCAGGATGCGCCGCGCCGAATATGTGGCGGCGGCGGTGGATTACGCGCGCGCGGCGCTGTCGTGCGGCGACCTTCGTAACCTTAAATCCAATCTCATGCGCACCTATAACAGGGGCGGATATACCGAGGGAGTATCCCGCGACAAAGCTGTAACGTATACTTCTCACCCCGGACACATAGGCGAGGAAACAGGCACGGTAAATTCCGTTAAAGGTACCCGCATATTTGTTTTGAGTAGCCTCAAACCGAATATTGGCGACGGGTTCAAGATATTAAGGAACGGCAGGGAAACGGGCGGCGCCGTCATAAAAAAAGCGGATACGACGAAATCCGGCTTTTACGCGGAGGCGTTCGGAAGTGTCGCGGCGGGCGATAAGGTTGGGATCACCACCGACGTCGCTCTGAACGAAAAGCTGAAGTCCGTCAAACGCGAAAAAGAGGTATCGGTTTCGGTAAAAGTCATGGCGGGCGAAGCGATAAGCGCCACGGCTTTCGCGTCGGACAAAACGGTTACGGTGTCGGGCGGAGTCGCGGCGGCTGCGTTAAACGCTCCGATAAGCGCTTCCGATATCGAAAAATGCTTTCTTAAAACGGACAATTATCCTTTTAAGGTCAGCGTGAACTGTTCGACCGACAGCGCCTTCGTTTCAAAGGGAGTTCTGAACGCGTTAAGGCGCGAGCTTTACGCGGAGCTGTTCGACTCGTTTACCGAAAAAAGGAAAGTACGGGAGGGCGCGGAAAAGATGCTGAACGCTCCCTCGGAGCCGCTTGGAGAAAACGGAAAAGCCGTCGCGGTGATCACGTCTGCGGCGGCGTCGGGCGACATAGCGGTTTACGCTCCGTCCGATTACGGGAACGAAGCGGGGTTCAGCGAATTTTTAAAGGGCGAAGCCAAGGAAAAATACCTGAAGCTACCTTCGTTTTTAAGCGGCGCGCAGACAGATTGTTTTAAAGCTTTGTTAAAAGGGTTCGACGGGATATATTCCGACAACATTGCGGGCATGGCGCTTCATCGCGAATGGGGGGTAAAACTGTTTGCGGGTACGGGATTCAACGTGTTCAACCGCATTGCGGCAGAAGGGATAAGCGGGGAGGCGGAGCATTTCGCGTATTCGGCGGAGTTAAGCGTGAAAGAGGCGCGAAGCATAGGCGGCGGATTCTATTTCGACGGCGGCGCAGTAAAACTGATGGATCTTATATACTGCCCTTACGGCGCCAAGTGCGACAAATGCCCGGCGCCCGCAACGGGACGTTTGACCGACGAGGGCGGCAGGACGTTTATTTTGAGGAGGGTAAAAACGCCGAAGTGCGTTTTCGAGATATATAACTATGCTGCGCTGAAGGCGAAGTCGGGAATGAACAGGGTCATTGTGAACGACGTCGTCGCCGATTCGGGCATAGATTTGCCTTTTACCGAGGGAAGAAGCAGAAAAGGAGTGATATAAATATGGAGAAGATCAGGATGCAGGTCAGCGTAATAAACGACGAGAGCAAATTGGTTTATCACAATCCTATCGTTATTCCGCCCTCCACGGAGCGCGTTTGCGTCGGTTATTCGTATTCTCCCGAATACGGCGACGAAGGCGCGAGAAACGAGATAGACCTCGCGCTGGCTGCGTCAGGCAAAGACATCGGCACGCGCGGTAGCGACGTATGGAACGTCGAGGTTTCCGAAAGCTATTCTACCGACGGTTTTATCCGCATCAAACCCGAGGGCGTATGGGACGTGATGATAATCCGGGGCAAACTGTTCTCCCCGGAGATCAAGGTCGTTTTGGAGATTGGATTCGAACCTGCCGTAAGACGGTATTATAAGGGCGACACACACGCGCATACCGTCAATTCCGACGGAAAACTGACCCAGGAAGCGTTGCTGAAAAAGGCAAAAAAGAAGGGATTGGAATACCTGATGGTAACCGATCACAACCGTCCCGCGGTCTACGGGCTGCCCGCGGTCAAGGGCGTTACCGCTATACCGGGGGTGGAAACCACGTATTTCAAAGGACACGCGAATTTTTGGGGAAAGGAAAAGCCTTACGAGAAAAGTTTCGCTTTGAACACGCTGGAGGAATGGCGGCGGTTAAGGGACGAGGCGAGATCAAACGGCGCGATCATATGCGTGAATCACCCGTTTTGCAGTATGTGCCCGTGGCGTTGGGAGCTGGATCCCGATGACTTCGACGCGGTGGAAGTTCTGAACGGTCCGGCGCGCGACGACACTCAAAAGGCCGTCGAATGGTGGGAAGCGCGGATAAAAGAGGGTAAACGCCTGACTCCGGTGGGCGGCAGCGACTATCACCGAAATTATTTTGTCGTAAGCACTCTCGGGATCCCCGTAACTTACGTTTACAGCCGATCGGGGGCGGCTTCGGATATTCTTGAAGCCGTAAAAGAGGGCAGGACCGCGGTAGCCGTCAGCATGCGGCACGGATTGATAGATTTAAAATGCGGCGACGCGGTCGTCGGCGATACGCTGAAGTTTACGGGTAAAGACGAAGTGAAGATCTCGGTCAGAAAATTAAAGCGCGGGGAAAGACTGGTGGTAATCAACGGCGGTGAGATCCTGTTCGAACACACCGCAAAGCGGACGGGGGATTACAGCGTCAGCGTAACTCCCGTAAAGGCGGGCGCGGTCTATGCCAAGATAGTGAACCGCTACCGCGGCGTAAAAAGGCTGCTGTTCGACATCGTTTTAAGCGTGATGTTGCCCTCCCAGGCGTTCAAAAAGCACGGCGAATATGTCTTTGCGCTGAGTGCGCCGATATGGTTCGAATAGTTCGCATAAACGGAAAAAGCGCCCGCGGAAGCGAGCGCTTTTCGTAAATCAGTTACCTTATTTTTACGTTTTCGGGACCCAGAATACCAATAAGCTCATGCGCCACTGCTTCGAGATTTCCTACTTTCGCGGAATGGAGATGAAGCTTTCTGGCGTGCTGGAATCTGACCGTGTTTTCGCCGGGGTGCGCGTATAGCACGGCGTTTATTCTGTCCAGCTTATCCTTGTCGGCAACGTCCGAATCCGTTAGATTGAAGTACAGTACGCGAGCTTCCTTTTTTGCGGCGGCCTCTACTTCCTTTTCCTTAAGATCCCACGGAGTGAGTTCGGAAACGTAGATTTTACATTCGCCGTCGCGGTATGCGAGCCTTCCGCGTATTCTGACCAGACTGTCCTGTTCGAGATATTTTTTACCCAGCATCAGCGCCCTGGCAAGCATTATACATTCTATGTTGTCGTACATGTCTTCGAGCGAGAATATCGCCATTTCCTTGCCGTCCTTGGTGCGCTTTAAACTGATTTTGGTTATGATGCCGCCCGTCTTTACGTCCATGCCGTCGCTTATTTTCGGTTCGGTCAACGCGTTGTCGATTTCCTCTGCGCTCTCGATGTCGCTTTCCTCGTCGTCCTCCTCGGAACTATCGGGGATCATGGAAGTGTTGAAATTGAACGCCTCGAACTCTTTTTCGTATCCGTCGAATATGTGGCCCGTCAAATACATGCCCGTCATTTCCTTTTCTTTTAACAGCTTTTCGCGGTTCGGAAGTTCCTTCAGATATTCGTACTCGAAAGGCTTGGGCTTGAAAGCCGATTCCTCGTCCGATCCGAACAGCGAGAACATGTCCATCTGACCCGTGCTTTCGCGCTGTTGACGGATCTTTCTTTCGGCGTCTATTTCCTGTAATATCCTTTCGTAGTTGGCAAGAAGCGTCGCCCTGGTCATGTTGAAAGAATCCAGCGCTCCGCCGTATATAAGGCTTTCGATGACGCGCTTGTTGACCTGCTGCTTTGCCCCCAGCCGTTTTATGAAGTCGTACAGATCGAGGAACGGTCCGTCCTCGTTTCTCAGTCTCACGATCTCGTCCGTAAGCGCGATACCGACGTTTTTTATGCAGCCCAGTCCGTAACGTATGCCTGCCTTTTCAGGCGTAAAATAGGATTCCGATTTATTGATATCGGGAGGCAAAAGCGCGATATTCATGAGTTTCAATACCGCCATGTATTTTTTTGTGTCGTCGGGTTTGTTGATGCGGTTGTTCAATACCGCAGCCATAAATTCGGTGGGATAATAGCGTTTGTAAAACGCCGTTTCGTAACACAGATAGGCGTATGCCGCGGCGTGGGACTTGTTGAACGCGTAAGAAGCGAAGCTTTCCATTTCCTGGAAGATGTTCAGCGCGACGTCCTCGGGGATCCCGTTCCGGACGCAGCCCGGTATCAGTATCGTGCCGTCCTTTGCCACTTTGCCGTGGATGAATTTCTCGCGTTCGACGGGGATCTTATCGATCTTCTTTTTGGAGATGATGGAACGGAAATTGTCAGCGTCCGTCATGGTGTATCCGGCGAGTTTTCTGGTGATCATCATCGCCTGTTCCTGATACACTATGATGCCGCTCGTAACCTGTAAAATGTCTCTCAGAGCCTCCGTTTTGTACGCGATCGAATCGGCGTGTTTTCTGTTATACAGGAATTTGTCGATGTCTTTCAAAGGACCGGGACGGTACAAAGAGATCCCCGCGATCACGTCTTCCATACATACGGGTTTTAATCTGGTCAGGAACTTTTTCATGCCTTCGCCTTCCAGCTGGAAAACGGCGTCGGTCTGTCCGGTGGATATCAGTTCGTATACAGCGGGATCCTCGTAGCCGAGTTCGGCAAAATCGACGTTCCGTCCCGTGGCTTTCAGAACGTAATCATGCGCCATCTTGACGTCGGTCAGGGTCATCAGCGCCAGAAAGTCCATCTTCAGCAAGCCCAGACCCTCGACCTCTATCATGTCGAACTGGGTGGTGATCTCGTCGCCGTTCTTTGCCAGAGGAATGGTGTCTATCGCGGGATTGCGGTATATGACCACGCCCGCGGCGTGGATCGAAGTGTTCCTCGGCATACCCTCTATTTTTGCGGCTATGTCTATGACTTTTTTTACGCTCGGGTCGGCGTTGTACAGCTCGTATAAATCGTTTACGAGGTATTTGCCGTTCGGGTCGATAAGATCGGGAATATGCACTTTCTTGTCGTCTTCGCCGAAGTTGCCGATACCTTTCGTCATTTTGGTAACGTCCTGGAAAGGCAGACGGAAAACGCGCGCCACGTCCTTTATCGCCTGCTTTTTCTTCATTTTACCGAAAGTGATGATCTGCGAGATACGGTGTTCGCCGTATTTTTCCTTGACGTACTGGATAACTTCGCCGCGTCGGTTGTAGCAAATGTCGATGTCGAAGTCGGGCATCGAAGTACGGTCCTTGTTGAGGAAGCGTTCGAAGATCAGATCGTATTTCAACGGCTCGACGTCGGTTATGCCTATCGCGTATGCCACCAGACTGCCTACCCCCGAGCCGCGCCCTTTGCCGATAGGGATATCGTGATTTTTCGCCCAGAAAATAAAATCCCATACTATCAGATAATAGTCGGGGAAGCCCATCGAAATAATGACGTCGAGTTCTGTTTCCGCACGCTCCTTCAATTCGTCCGTGATTTTACCGTAACGGCGCACTAATCCCTCATAAGTCAGCTTCCTTAAATATTCGGCGGGTTTCAAGCCGTCGGGACAGATATAATCGGGTACCTGATAATGCTTCGGCGGAAATTTAAAGTCGCATTTTGCGGCGATTTCATAGGAAGTATCAAGGTATTCGTCCTCGAAAAGCTCCGCCATCTCCGCGCGCGATTTCAGATAGAAAGAATCGTTCGGGAGCCATTTCATTCTGTTTACGTCGTCCTGATACGAAGCCGTGCCGATGCACAGCACGATGTCGTGCATTTCGGCGTCCTCGCGCAGAATATAGTGCGAATCGTTGGTCGCCACGCATTTCGCGCCGATCTCGGCGGCAAGGCGTTTGAGTTCGGGCAGGACCTTTATTTCGTCCTCCAGTCCGTGATTTTGGAGTTCTACGTAAAAATCGCCGTCGGCAAACATGTTTTTCATGCGCACGGCGTAAGCCTTAGCTTCCTCGTATTTTCCCTGCAATATCTTTTTCGGAACTGCGCCTGCGATACATGCCGTCAGGCATATCAGACCGTCCGAGTATTTTTCGAGCAGATCGAGGTCGATCCTGGGCTTGTAGTAGTAGCCTTCCAACCATGCGTAGGAATTGAGTTTTGAAAGATTTTTATAACCTTCGTAATCCTTCGCGAGCAAAACGAGGTGATAATATCTGGAGTCGTCGGAATTTTTGGCTTCGTGAGAATGCATGTCGTCCACGACGTAAAATTCGCAGCCCACGACGGGGCGGATCCCCGCCTTGGTACACAGATCGACGAATTTTATCGTGGCGTACATGTTGCCGTGATCGGTCATCGCCAAGGCGGGCATGCCCATTTTCGCAGCCGTGTCAACCAGTCGTTTCAGCGGCGCCGCGCCGTCGAGAAGCGAATATTCGGTGTGAACGTGTAAGTGAACGAAATTATCGGGAGCATCGTTCCCGAACAGCTTTTCGAACAGCTTGGGCTGCTCCTCTTTTTCCTTTTTGTCCGAGGTCGGAGCCGCGACCTTTTCCGGTGTAGAACCTTTATCGTCCGCCGTTTTGTTTTCGGTGGCGTCGGTTTTCGACCCAGGCACATCCTTGGCTTGCCCGGAAAGATTATCCGTAATTGCCGCGCTGATTTTTTCCGAAGTATCCGTCATAATCTAATCCTCTAACGAATCGCCGAGCGCGATCAGCTTTTTCAGTCTGTGATTAATTGCTCCGCGACTGGGGCGGGAGGGAAGTATTTCGCTCAGCATACTGAGCGTGGCGTCGGGATTGTTCAGCCTTACGTCGACGATCTGTCTGGACATCTCGTCCAAAGTGTCGTAAAGTCCCGCGCGCACGATTTTGTTTATCGCCTCCGTCTGCCTGACCGAAGCGTTCACGGTCTTTGCGATATTTGCGCTTTCGCAATTCGTGTAACGGTTCGAGTTATTCTTTACCATGCGGTATACCATGATGTTTTGAAGCTCGCACGCCGCGCTGACGGCGCCCATTCTCACGAACATGTCGGAAATGGTTTCCGCTTCCTTGATGTATACCGAATATATCCCGCCGCGCTTGCGTTTTTTTGCCGCCGCGCCCATCCCCGACAACAGTCTTACCACAAAGTCCGCAAGGGTTTCGTTGGGTAACGAAAAATCCATGTAATATCCGCCCGAGCTTTTGGCAGAATCGGTTTGAGGTACGGAAACGGTACCACAAGCTACAAAAAGACCCTTAATAAAATGTATTTTGCAACATTCGGAGAAAACCAGATCGGCAGGCACATCGGCTCCGAAATCGCCGAAAGAGGGTAGTATGCCTTCCTCGGCCAGTTTATCGAAAACGTCCTTTCCCGTCAAGCTGAATTCGTAAACGGTCTTGAAACCTACTTCGCGGTTCGAAACATGGCGGTATACCAGGGGCTCGCATTTGGTCAGAGAATGGACTATGACGACGCACTTGGCGATAAGTTCGGGATCGTAATGAGTAACCTTGATCCCGTAACCCTCGCTCGAAACGAAAAAATTTCCCGCGCCTCGAACCGCCCCCGCTAAAAAGGCGCGTTTACAGCAACGCTTGGATATTTTTTGGGTAATTATCTCGTCTTTTACCGCGGCGCTGAAAGCTTTCGTGTTTTCGTTACCGCTCAGATTCTCCCGGGTCATTTTCTTTTCCTATGATTTCTATTTCGGGCGTAAGTTCTATTCCGTATTTGCGACGTACCGCGTCGGAGGCGAGCGCCATCAGTTTAACGTAGTCGGACGCGTTTGCGCCGCCGCGGTTTACGATGAATCCCGCGTGTTTGGACGAGATTTCCGCTTTGCCGATGCGCGTTCCCTTCAACCCCGATTTGTCTATGTAATATCCGGCGCTTATGCCTTCCTCGGTACGTTTGAACGTACATCCGAGAGAGGGTAAAGAGGGCTGATATTCGCGGCGCATGTTTCTGAAATACTCCGCCTTTGCGCCGACGTTTTTTCCGCGGCACAGTTTTAACTTTACGTATATTATTATTTTATCTCGGAACGCATCGCCCGAGCTGCGGTACGAAAAGGGTACCTCGTTTCCCTTCAATACCGATATATTTCCCGTTTTAGTATCACATACGGTAGCCTCGGCTACAATCTCTGCAATTTCTTTGCCGAATGCTCCCGCGTTGGTCTTCAGCATTCCGCCTATGGTCGCGGGAATGCCGCACAATTCCTCCGCGCCGCTTAATTCGTACTTTGCGGCGATCTCGGCGATCTTTGTCATCGGGACCCCGGAACTTAGGGTAAGGGTCGTTCCGTCCAGTTCGATACGCCTGAGTCCTACGGTGGAAACCATGATCCCGTCAAAACCGCCGTCGAGTATCAATACGTTCGATCCCAGTCCGAACGGGAACGGTTCGATTTCGTATGCGGAGGCAATTCCGCAAAGATCTTTCAGGGCTTTTACCGATTCGGGATATGCGGTAAAAGCGGCTTTTCCGCCTCCGCGGAAAGCGCTGAGTTCTTTGCCGCCGAGACCCGTTTTAAAAGCAATTTTCCTATCGTTCAGTTCGTTTATGATTTTTAGCATATTATATCAAATCACACTCCTTTTTACAAGGGCTTTTCAATTTAATTACAGCCCTGACCGAAGCTACTACAGTCAGCGTCAATGCGATATACGACATGACCGGGTACAAATATTCGGTGATGAAGCCGAATCCCAGACCGGCACCGACCAAAGCCGCGGCGGTCATCGCTGTAGCTTCCACTGAATCAGATGCGCCCGTCCTTATTGCCGCCGCCGCGCTCGTGACGCTCCCTGTTCCCAGCATTATCAGTAATACGACTTCGGTAAGCGTGTTCGGCGCGTTTTCGGGAGCGGGCAGCAGAGTATGTTCCGCGCCGCGTATACAGTTAATGTATATGTATATGACCGCGCCCGTCAGTACGGCTATGAGTGCGGAAACGATTATTTTGTCTTTTACGCCGAAGTCAAAAGTATATTTCGACACCGTCATCGCGGGTATAAGTACGTTCATTGCGGCGTATCCGACGGGAAGCATGTTTAATCCGTCGCCGTAAATAATCCACTCGGAGTCGATATTCACTGCTATGATCAGTGCTACGATCACGGTAGCGGGTACGAATACCGCGGTCACGGCTTTGTATATGCCGCTCTCCGCGCGGGAGAGCGGAAAAGCGACCGCCGCCGTTAAGATACCTCCGCAGGGGAGAGAAAACAACTGATTTCCGAGCGCTTCTCCCAATGCGAACGTCGCTGTCAAAAACAGTGCGGATTGAATTTTGATGACGGTTCGGGGTATGTATCTTCTGCCGGGGAACAGCTCGTTTTCGGGGTCCGTGCCGAGCAGCATGAACGCGAGCGCGCCGAGTCCCGATACCGTGCCCGCGATGAAGGCGCCGGCTAAACCGCTGCCCGCGAAGAATACCGCGCATTCTCTGCCCGAAACGAAGCCCGCGCCCATCAGAGTGCCTATGAAGATCATGGAAACGGATAAATACTTCATGCCCGCCTCTAAATTATAATAAGAGGCGGGCAACTGTATTCCTAAAAGTATTTTTCGGTAATTTTTTCCAGTAGCGCGACGACCAGATACATCGCGGTCGCGAGAACGCACAGTATCAGAGTCGACGCCATTACAAGGTCGAGTTTGAAAACCTGTCCGCCGTAAACCAGCAAATATCCCAGTCCTTCTCTGGATACAAGGTACTCGCCCATGATCGTTCCGACCCAGCTCAGACCCACGTTTATCTTCAGAATGGACAGGATGTTCGGGATGTTGGCGGGAAGCACGAGTTTCATGAAGATTTTGCCTTTTCCCGCGCCCATCGAGCGCAGCAAGTCGATTTTGTCGCGCTCGACGCTCTGAAAACCCTGTAAAGCCGAGATGACGGTAATGATCAGACAAATCATCAGCGCCATCGTGATTATCGCGCCTTTTCCCGCGCCGACCCAGATGATGATCAACGGTCCGAGCGCGATTTTAGGCAGGGAGTTCAATACGATGAGATAGGGCTGAAGCGCCTCGGACAGAAACCTGTTCCACCACAGCGCCACGGCTATCAGTGTGCCCGCCACCGTCGAGATCAGGAAGCTTACCACCGTTTCCCAAAGCGTCGCGCCCATGTGCACGAACAGATCGCCCGAGGCGTACAAAGACGCGATACTCTTTGCCACACGCGAGGGAGAAGAGGTTATGAACGGATCCGCCCATTCCAGCGTCGCCGACAGTTCCCACAATCCGAAAAAGAGTATCAGGATACCTATTTGGACTAAACGGACAACCAATTTGCGAACTTTTTGCTTTTTCAGATACTGTTTGTGTTCTTCACTCATCGGGCGCCTCCATATCAGTCCAAATGTTTTTGAAGTAGGCGGAGAAGTTTTTGAGTTCACGCCTTTTGAGCGGCGACAGGTTTTTGTCCAGTCCTATGCGGTACTCGCTTTTCACGCGTGCCGGGCGTGAGGACAAAACTATTATCCTGTCCGCCATGGACACCGCTTCGCTGATGTCGTGAGTTACCAGTACGGCGGTTTTTCGTTCGGCCTTTATTATTCTCAGAACGTCGTCGCAGACGTACAGTCTGGTCTGAAAGTCCAACGCCGAAAAGGGTTCGTCCAACAGCATCAGGTCGGGTTTGCTGACCAAAGTGCGTATCAGCGCCACACGTTGGCGCATGCCGCCGGAAAGCTCGGACGGGCGCTTTTTCTCGAAGTCTTTCAACCCGTATTTTTCGAGCAGTTCTTCCGCGTACTCCCTCGCCAGTTTCATGTTTGTACCCGCGATTTCCGGCTGAAGCAACACGTTTCTGATGACGGAACGCCATTCGAACAGACCGTCGCGTTGCGGCATATACGCTATTTTTACGTCGTCAGATTTGATTATTCTGCCGCCGGAAGGGGCGATCAGTCCCGCCGTGATCTTCAAGAGAGTGGTTTTTCCGGATCCAGAGGGACCGACGATCGCCACGAATTCTTTCTCATCTATGCCCAGATTCACGTCCTTTATCGCCTCCGTTTCCCCGTCGCGGGAGTGATATATCAAGGATATGTCTCTGAGTTCGACAAGCGCCATTTTAAGCTTTAACCTCCGTACAGCTCGGTCGCTATCGAGTTGTCGATTATGTCTTCGAAAGCCACGTCGTTTTCAAGCGTGCCCGCAAAACGGAGAATGGCGAGAAACTGTTCGTAGTCTTCGCGCTCCATTACGGGAGTCGTCTTGTAAGCGTCGATGGCTTTGTAAGCGTCGATCGCCTTTGCCAAAAGCGCCTCGGAAGTGTCGGGGAAAGAGGGAGCGACGGCTTTGGCGATCGTTTCGGGAGAATTGTCGGTTACGAAGTCTATACCTTTTATAATAGCGCGCATAAACTTTAAAACAGTATCTCGGTTTTCCGAAATATAATTTTTGGTAGCCATAAAGCAGGTATACGGAACTTCGCCCGCGGCGGCTCCCACTGAGGTAAGTATATAGCCTTTGCCTTCCTGTTCGTATGTCGAAGCGACGGGTTCGAACATGGTGCAGGCGTCCCCGGTACCCGATTCGAACGCGGCGGTTATCAGGTCGAACTGCACGTCGTAGTTGATTTTAACGTTCTCGCCGTCGATTAGTCCGTTCAGATACATCGCGTATTCCAAAGTCATCGCGGGCATTCCGCCGGGTCTGCCGCCGATGATCTCTTTGCCTTCGAGATCGGACCAGCTGAAGTTTTCGTTAGGAGTTCTTCCTATAAGGAATGAGCCGTCCTTGTTGGTAAGCTGCCCGAACACGACGGGGTAATTGTTGCTGCCCGCCGCTTTGACATAGATTGCCGCCTCGGGTCCCATCAGCCCTATATCCGCCTGACCGCTGAGTACCGCGGTCATGGATTTGTCTGCTCCGCCGCCGTTGGTAAGTTCGATTTTCAGACCTTCTTCCTCGAAATAACCTTCGTTGATGGCGACGTACAGGGGAGCGTAGAACACGGAGTGAGTTACTTCGTTCAGCCTGACGGTAGTCGTCTTGTCGTCGTTACGGTTGCACGCGGTCAGCGCCGAAGCGACGCAGACCGATATTAATGCCGTTATCAATATCGCGGCAAGGATTTTTTTCATACAGAAACCTCCAAAATAAATTCAATACATACTATGAGTGCGTTTTTCGGACGGGTGACATTATGTGGTAAATTGATTTTTAGGTGAACTCCGTTGTATTAAAGGCGCGCGTGTGTTATATTTAATACGATGAAAATTAAATCCGTATCCATTTTCATAGCCGTTTCGGTATTTTTTGCGGTTTTGATCGCGGTATTCGCCTTTGTCCCGACAGACGTCGCGGGCGAAGCGGAAGCGGCATCGACCCCTCCTCAAATAGTGCTTTCGCGTATTCCCTCCGAAGGCGAATACGTTTCGTCCGTTACCGTTACGATAAACTGGAACGGATACAAAGGTTATAAGTACGGTATAATTTACGGCGAGTCGGCGGAACAAAAGTACGATTATAAGGGACCGTTCGAACTGACATACGAGGGCGATGTCAGGATATACGCATACTATTATAACGAAGCGGACGACATCGTGTCGGTCTCCACTCAGGTGAACTGTATCGACTCCACGGCGCCGTATTTTTCGGGAGGCGTCAGCTTCGACGTCGATTTTTCCGAGGGCAAAGGAGTATGGATCGAGGTTTCGGCAAGAGACAATCTCAGCGGCATTGCCACGGTATACGTTTCTTCAAGCGACGGCGGGGACGATAAAATACTGACTTTAGTGGACGGCGCAAACGCCACATATGCCGCGGACTGCTCGGGCTACGGCGACTTTATCAGGATAACCGCAACGGACAGGGCGGGCAACAGCTCCTCTACCGAATACGACTTAAGACAGTTGGATACGGACAAGATCGCACAGTACATGCAGATATATGACGCTCTGGATCCCGTGCGCTTTACCACCGACGGCTGGATAGAGTTGCAGGCGGCGTTCGAGGAACTGGAACGCGCGCTGGAGGCGGGTGCGACAAACGCTTCCGACCTGGCGGCTGCCGAACAGCGCGTTTTGCTGGCAAGGGGATACGGCGTCAAAGTTATAACGAGATACACCGACGTATCCGATTCCGTTCCAACGGGACTCAGCGTGCAGAACGTGAACCAGGCGTCGACCGACGCGCTGATCGGTTCCGAGCTGATCTTGACTATAGGCAAGATAACGTCGGCGTCGGAGGAAACGGTTCGTGATAACGAGCGCTCTGCCGCCACGATGTCGGGATACCAAAATCCCATAGTCTCCGCATTCAACCTTTCGTTGATTTCGGGTACTCAAAACGTCAATATCGGTGATCCTCTTGTGGTTACCGTAAATCTTCCGTCCTCCGCTTCCGTAGCAAAGATATATCAGTATTCGTCGGGAGCGCTGAGGCAGATATCCTCTTCGGTAAATGCGGGACGCATAACTTTTACAGTTGACCGGTCGGGCGATTTTTATCTTGTGGGCGACGACGAACGCGCTCAGCCGGCAGAGGAAAAGGGAGTGAGTATCGGAGATAAATTTTTTCCCGCTTCCCTCCTGTGGACGGCGGGCGGGATAGTCGCGGGGGTCGCCGTGGCGGCGGGGCTAATCGCATTTACGGCGCTTTACCTGAAAAACAAGCGTACGAAGTAAAACGGAACAAAATTAGAGGAGCCGTTCGGCTCCTCTTTTTCGATACGCAAAACAACGTTATTTCGTAATTGTAACCTTTGTGCGGTTTCTTGGAGAATCGGGGTTGATCCCCAAAGCTTCCGCCATGTACGCGACGTACAATTCGATCGCGAGAGAATAAACGAAAGGCACGTTCATGCCGCGGCTTACGGGCATTTCCAGACACTTCGATGACATACGCTTTATTTCCTTTATATCCGTAAACGAAATGATGTTCGCGCCGAGCAGCGCAAGACGCGTCGCCATGCTGATAAATTCCGCTGTAAACTCCGAATCGGGCGCCAGCAACACGACGGTCGTTCCTTCCTCGACAATGGATATAGGTCCGTGCATAAAGTCCGAAGTGGAGAACGGACGACTGAGTTTATAGCAGGATTCCATCATTTTCAGAGAAAGCTCGCTTGCCGCGCATTGCGGAAGTCCGCGCGTGAGAATGATGAAATTATTTATTTTCTGGGTATCTTCGGCAAATTCTTTGATTTTGTCTTTGTAATCGTTTATGAAATCGGATAGAAGGGGAGGTAGTTCCGCGGGATTCATTTTTGCGGAAACGGACGAGAGGGCGTTTGACAGCAAAAACATCGCCGCAAGCTCCGCCAGGAAAGTTTTTGTGGCGCCGACGCTTATTTCCTCGCCCGACGCAAGATCGATGTGATAATCGGCTATTTTCGCGAGGGGGGATTCGCAGTTATTCGTTACGGCTACCGTCAGCGCTCCCGTTTTCTTTGCCGACTCGACAACCATCAGAGTGTCCGTCGACATACCGCTTTGCGAAATTGCGAGCACCATATTTTTGGAAAGATTGACTTCGGCGCCGTATACGGTGGTAATTGAAGGAGTGAATTTGCTGACCATCACTTCGCCGATGGCTTCCACGATATATTTAAAATACGTTGCGGCGTTGTCCGAAGTGCCGCGCGCCACCGTGGTTATGTTCGTTATCCCGCGTTCTTTAAAGACTTTGGCAACTTCTTTGATAACCTGCTTGTTGGCCGCCATAACGTTTCTGACGACGTCGGGGGCAGACAAGAGTTCGTTCAGCATTACGGACATTTAAGTCTCTCCTAAGTAAGTCGATTTGATATTATTATATGCCAACGGATCATAAAAGTAAAACGAATTGACTCAAAAAAAGCGGCGTAAATTTAGGGCGTCGGCTGTTGTCGCACGCGGTAAATCGCTGATTACGGCGCGCAGATTGATCGCTTGGACGAAGCTGAAACTTACGAAGTCAAAGCGTAATATCGAGAACAAGGAAAATAACAACGGTCTCCCGGCAAAGGAGACCGTTGTTTTAAAGCGATTTTTGACCGTAATATAACCGCATCACAGCGCGCGTATGCTGTCCACAGGCGGTTTTTTTGAATAGATCAGTACGGGAATTATTGTCGCTATTGTCGCCGTGACCACGGAAACCGCCGCCATCATCAGTGCGTTCAGCCATCCGAAGTCCATGACCGGAATATTTATCAAATCGGTTTCCAGCAACTCTCTGTTCAACACGGGACATATTATAGCGGTAACCGCTATGGACAGTATCAGGCACGTCAGCGCGACCATCAGCGCCTCCGCCCAGAATATCATGAATACGTCCGCGCTCCTCGCGCCGATCGCGCGCAGAATACCGATATCCTTTTTCTTCGCGGAAATGGAAGCCGAGATGAACGCGAACATCAGCAGTATCGCGAATGCCGTAAAGCCGAGCCACAATCCGAGAGAAATTTTCTTTAATAACGATACCGTCGAGTTCACGGCAAACACGCTATCCATTATCCCGTTGTTAATGGAGAAAGAAGAGCTGTCCGCCGCGCTTTCGTAAGTGGAGTCTATCAGCTCCGTAAGTTTACCCGAATATACGGATTTGGGCAAGAACACGTTGCCTATCTGCGCGTCGGGATTGAAAACGTAACGGGTTTCGGTCAGGAACCGTTTTTGTGAGATTATATCGCTTGCATACGGAGCGTATAAATTGTCGGCAAAATAAGCGGTTCCGTAATTGTCTTTTGCGTAATATATCGCCGCCAGGGAAACGGGAGTGGATTCTCCGGTCAAATAATTCGTTACGGAAAACTCGGGCGCGGGTATCGAATTATCTTCCATAAACCCATTCAGTAACGCAAAAGTCGATATCGCCATACTTACATTAATGCTGTCGTATGGGTTTCTGTATATGTTGTCCAACTGTGTTTTCAGCAAATTGAAAGTATTGGCGTCATAGTTTGCTCCCAGTTTTCCGTCGCTCCGTAACCACTCAAGGTAGTTACGCATTAAATCGGCATATTTTGAGGAAGCAACGGCGATTTCGTTGTCGCGTAAAGAGTTTACGCGGTTGGTGCCCGTCAGGTCGTATAGCCTCAGCGGGTTGTGGCGGAGGTTGTTCGAGGAGCCGTATTTTTGTATATGGCTTATCGAGCGCGAGGTTAAGTTTTCGCAATTCAGTTCGATATATCCGGACAAATTGTCGAAATATGTTTCGCCGCCGAGGACCGAGCCGCTGATATACTGTTCGCCTTGAAGCGTTCCGACGTATCGGTCGACGAAATCCTGATGGACGAACAGGTAATTGTAAAAGCCGCCGCTTAATTCGTTATCCCAGCTTCGGTTGGAAACGATACCGTTTTTTTCGGCTTCTTCCATTGCGGCGGTGTATCTGCTTCCGACAGGCTCTGCGGCGTAAACGCCCACGATGGTCAGATCGCATATATTGCGATAACTCTGAGGAGGAATTTTGTCGAAATCCGAATAATCTTTGATTTCGATTATGTTCCCTTCAGAATCCGTCAGCTTTCCCGCCATTATGGCGCGCATCATAAAATCGGGGATAGCGGCTTCCGAGGCGTTTTCGGGCATGCGTCCCTGAATCAACCGCAAAGACGCGCCGTTATCCTCCGAAAAAGCTATGCCGGCAAAATAGTAAGGATAAAACTCGTTATTAAGCTCGAGTCCGTTTACGACAAAACTTTGATTCAATGTTCCGATCGCGCCGGGGTATTTTTTCAGCAAAGACTCGTACTCTTCTTTCGTCATCTCGGTGGAGGAGATCATAGTTATACCGTCTTGAAATTTTATTTCACCCGTTTCGGCGTCGAAATAAATTAGTTTCTCTTCGTATTCGTAACTCTTCGCATAGTTTAAAAACTCTATGTTTTCGTCTTTCAGAGTATTGGCGGTAATTTTACGTTCGTTATACAACGCAAGCGTGGAGAATGCGCCGAAAACCACGAACGCGATCATCGTCAGCAATACAGTGAAGATAAGGCGGACGGGCTTGACTTTCAATCCCGACGCGCCCAGTCTCAAAGCATGGCGAAGCGGTAACCGGGAACGGATCAGCTTACGATCCCCGTCTAAATATGTGCGTTCGGATTCGGTTGCGATTTCTTTTCTGCCGGTATATCTGTCGGAAACGATCTTGCCGTCCTTCATTTCCACGATACGGTCGGCGTACTCCTCCGCAAAATCGCGGTCATGAGAAACGATGATAACAAGCTTTTGTTCGGAAAGTTTCTTCAGGGTATCCAAAACTTCCTTTCCGGTTTCCGAATCGAGCGAACCCGTAGGCTCGTCTGCCAATATGATCTTAGGGTCTTTGACTAACGCTCTAGCAAGCGCAACGCGTTGTTTCTGTCCGCCGGAGAGGGTGTTCGGCTTGCGTTTCGAGAAGCCTTCCAATTCAAACTTTTTTAAAATTGCTTCGATATTTTCGGGGTTGCGTTTTTTGCCTTGCAGCTCCAGAGCAACGGCAATGTTGTCCTCGACGCTGAACTCGTTCAGAATGTTGAATTCCTGAAAAACGAAGCCTACGAAAGTATTCCGGTACGAATCGAAGTCCGTTGCCGAAAAATCACGGCTGCTTTTACCCATTATGACGATTTCGCCGGAGTCGGCTTTATCCAGACCTCCCATCACGTTCATGAGGGTGGATTTTCCGCAGCCCGATTTGCCGAGAATGAATACAAGCCCCGTATTTTCGAATTTCAAAGAGACGTCGACCAAAGCTTTTGTCTCGGCTCCTCGTTTGCCTTTATAAGTTTTCGATACGTTTTTTAATTCGAGCATAATGTCTCATTTTTGATGCTAATTTGCGTTTTTAGAACAATGCTGTTAAACATATTATACCATATGGCTATCAAAAATTCAACAGCGGGATTTTTGACCGTACTTGCGCTTTTCGGCTATTGATTGAATTTCGGTAAAGATGTATAATAATATAAAAGCGCAAGGAGTATTTTTATGCCTGCAAGCGATAAACGGAAAATCGTTACTTATACGAACAAAAAAAGTCTGTTCGTGTTTCTGACGGCGCTTGCGCTGTGCGTCGTATGTCTGTGTTTTGTAAACGAAGCGCCCGCAGTAACTTTTATAGCCGTTCCGATAATCGTTGCCGCGGCGTTCGTTACGGACAAAATTTTGATAGTCGTAAAGCGCGACGTGTACGGTGACGACTTTATCCGAAAGATCCGTAAACCGGTAACGGCGATGTGCTGCGTGGCGGTGATTTTTACGGCGGGATGTCTCGCGTTCGGGATAGGCGGTTATTTCTCGGCGGTTAAACAGGCTGAAAACGGTAACGTGATAGAGTCGTTCCAAACTCTGGACGAAGCCGTCGAGTTCTCTCAGACCAATACTTTGTCGGATAAATACGATTGCGAAGTCGGGGCGCTGCTCCCCGGCGAGAATTCGTTTACTTTAAACGCGGTATTTACGCCTAAAATCGGCAAAGGCGACGTGGAGGATTTCGGATCGTACAAAGATGCCGTATTAAACGACGACGGGAGCGTGACGGTCACGATAAAAGGTTATACTGTCGAATACGGCGGACAAAGAGTAACGTATTATATGTTGAACGAGCGTTGTCAGGGGGACGCGAAGATAGACGTTTCCGACGAAGGGGTGCGCGTTGTCAGCAATTTGTCAGCAATCGGCAACGTACTCGGCGCGGCGTTGGGTTCGGCGATGATGATCGTTATCGCGACCGCTGCTTATATTGTGGGAATGCTTATAATCGTTATTCCGTCTGAAATATACCTGGTTTTGGTCAGAAAAAAACTTTTGTCTGAAGAAAAGGTTTCGTATCGATAAAGCATATTATTATAGTTACGATATAGAATTACTTTCGGGACAGGGATCAAGGAGTACCGACCCAGGTTTTCAGACAACCGAAAGTTGTTTTTAGTTTAGCGATGCAACGCAATAAGGAATATTAAAAAAATGTTAAAGGTATTGGAACAAAAATATTTCGATGAAATTTATGCCCTTATGGAAAAATCGTTTTCGGCAGACGAGCTCAGATCCAAGAGCGAGCAAAAAGCATTGTTGAAAAATCCTAAATATCGTATTTACGGAGTGACGGAAGATTCCGCTAATATTAAAGCATTCGTCAGCGTTTACGATCTGGGAGATTTTGCATTTATAGAACATTTTGCGGTTAGTCCGAAATACAGAAATCTGGGACTCGGTTCCTTATTGTTGACAAAGTTGAAATCCACGCTGAAATGCAGAATATGTTTGGAAGTTGAGTTGCCGGAGAACGAACTTGCAAAAAGAAGAATTCGGTTTTATATACGAAACGGGTTTTTTTTAAACGAATACGAATATATTCAGCCCCCGATTTCACGGGATAAACAATCGGTGCCGCTATTATTGATGTCGTCGGACGCGCCGTTATCTCACGAAGAATTTGAAAACGTCAAAAAAATATTGTACAGGGAAGTATATAAGCATAATTAGAAAAAAGGACAAGTACGCCTCGGAACAAATACCCGAGGCCGCGCTTTTATGTCGTGCAAACCAGCGCATCCTCTGCCTTATGAGGGTTCTTCGGTCCCTTAGGTGCAAAACAAAAGCGATACCGAAATGTATCGCTTTTGTTTTGGCGCGCAACGGAACAGCGACGGCAAGCTTTAATAAATTGTAATTGCCGCACACAATTTAGAGGTTCGGATACGAAGAGACACAAAAAGTCCGTCGCCAGGTTTGCCTTATCGGCAAACTAGCGCATCCTCTGCCTTTGGCAGGGTTCTTCGGTCCCTTAAGTGCAAAACAAAAGCGATACCGAAACGTATCGCTTTTGTTTTGGCGCGCAACGGAACAGCGACCGCAAGCTTTTTTAAGTTGTAATTGCCGCACACAATTTAGAGGTTCGGATACGAAGAGACACAAAAAGTCCGTCGCCAGGTTTGCCTGGAGGCAAACTAACGCATCCTCTGCCTTTAGCAGGGCTCTTCGGTCCCTTAAGTGCAAAACAAAAGCGATACCGAAATGTATCGCTTTTGTTTTGGCGCGCTACGGAACAGCGACCGCAAGCTTTTTTAAGTTGTAATTACTGCACACATTTAGAGATTTAGATACGAAGAAGATACGAAAAGTCGGTCGCCAGGTTTGCCTGGAGGCAAACTAACTCATCCTCTGCCTTTAGCAGGGTTCTTCGGTCCCTTAGGTGCAAAACAAAAGCGATACCGAAATGTATCGCTTTTGTTTTGGCGCGCCTTAAGGAACTCGAATCCCTAACCTTTGGTTCCGTAGACCAACGCTCTATCCAATTGAGCTAAAGGCGCATATTCCGTTTGCATTTGCTATTATAGTAGTTCAAAAAGGGTTTGTCAACAAAATAGCCGGGAAAATATGCGGGGCAATTTAAAAAAACCGATTCCGCAACAAAAAATTTTTATAAAAATTCGTTGACATAGCCGTTTAATTAAGGTATTATATTTAAGCTGCCCGAACGGCAGTGAAAGAACCTTGAAAGTTGAACAGATTGTTAAGAAGCGAGAGGTGGAAGGAAACCACCTTAAAAACGAAA
>CALVUD010000005.1 GCA_944363505.1 uncultured Clostridia bacterium
TCCGCTTCGCTCTCGTTTTCCGTTCAACCTTTTAGTTTGTGTTACGGCGTGTGCTTGCCTGGCGGAGCGAAGCGACGTCACTTGTCATAGACAAGCACACGCCCAAGTATCTATCGCCTCATTACTTATTGACGTTTTTCTTTATAACGATTTCTTCATAATAATTTTTTAATGCATTAATTATAATTGTGTTAGCCATTTGGGAATCGATTTTGCTATTCAATTCATAATACAAATAAAAATATTTTGATTCTGGTTGTACGGTTTTCTTTGATTGAGCATCTATCAATGGGATAAAACTGAGCGGTACTGTTTCATTACCCATATCAATGTATACTTTTTGTGTTTTAAGAACTTTCATTTTATAATCGGCTGGAACATAAATAAGTTTTGCAACCTCAAAATCCGTCGTTAATTTTAAGTCTTTTTCAATTATATAGTCATTCGCGTATTTATTTATTATCTCTATAAATTGATTTTTTAGAAATCCTGCAACTTTATAATTTTTATCATTTTTATATCCTGGAACAAATAAGTAGTTGCTCGCAATATTCTTTTGCAACGTTTCGGAAAATAATTTCACTTTGTCCCCTAAAAAAGAACCTAAAAGAACATCAAACTCGGCTAACGACTTATATAAGCTATTATAATATTTTCTCGTAAATAATTGTTTACACAATTCACTGAAATTTTTATTTTTAGCTATTTTGTTCTCATATAAATATTTTATAGACGTCCATACATAAGCATCATCTAATAATTTTAAATTACGATAATTGAGTTTCCAACTCGGAAATTCCGAATCCGTTATTATTTTATCAATATGCTCGGCAATCGCCGGAATTAAAAAGTTAGCATAGTATATAACTTTGTGATGTGCATATATCCATAGATATAAATAGTTCCTTGCCTCTAAAACATTTGCGACACAATTTATTGCTTGTTTTTTATATCCTATAGAAAATGTATTATAGCCTTCTGATGACGATACTTTTTTAGTAGTATAACTTTCTTCAAAAGCATTACCAAGAATTTCAATCTGTGCAATATCCCCTGACAATTTTTCAATATTTGTCATTTTCAATGCACCGTTAGATTTAAATTCACCCTTTATTTTAATATCACATAATCCAAAAAAGGTTAACGCTACTTCTTGCCGTGCCTCAAATTGAAACTTTTTTAAAACATGTGCATTTTCAATGGAAACGAAAAAGCTACGTCCTGCTGTCGCACCGTTTAGCTGTTTAATAGAGCGTCCCGAAAAGTCATCTCTTTCCTCTACTCCTATCATTCCGTCTTTATCTATTAAGATTGTATTTTTATCGAAAACCGCATGATCTCCTGTTGAGTAAGCTATAGTGGCCATCTCATTATTAGCTCTTTTTAACGACAAAAATAAGCTGTCAGCTTCAATGGTTACTTTAGTTTTCGGAGATAATACTATTGTTCCATAAATTTGCGCTTTAATATCTATTTCATTTTTTGCATGGTTGTGCAAAAATGTTGTCGTTATATTTTTTATATATTTTTCTTGTAAATTATTTTTATTATTCTGTCTTGTTTTGGTTATTATACACAGTGAGTTTAATAGCCTTTCAATATCTACCGAAACATTGCTTATTCCCGACATTTGAGTGTCGCGTATGATATAATCTAAATTATCAACATCAAAATTTTCCCCGTTTAACAGTTCGATAAAGCAATTTCTGATTTGCCGACTTTCACGCCAAGAATCATACTGAAGTCCTAATATCATTCGAGCTATGAAGCATAAATCATCATTTTCATATTGTAGAGATTTGTAGTCTTCGCCCAGAAAGTTTTTTATATCGTCGAAGACCCCTATAATTTTATTTTTGAATTCACCAAAGATGAGTAAGGCACCCATCTGTTCGTGAGCAGCTCCTTTGATATTAAATTCGACTTGCGAATCATAACTTTCATCCGGATAATTCTGCATCCAGTATTCTCGTTCAATATTCGTTATGTTTTCCTTAAGCTGTTGACTTAAAGTAATTTCTTTTGATTTACCATACTTCTTCACGGTTTCTTTCGAATTACTTAATATTTGACCTTCTAATGCATGAGAATACGGAGTATGTCCAATATCATGCAATAAACATGCTATTAAAAATAGTATTTTATTTTTTAGCCAAAAATTATTTATATCCTTTTCTCCAGATACCTGCCAATGACTATTAAACCTAAATTTTGACAACAAAGAATCTACTGCTTTTTGCCCCAAATAAAATACGCCTAAAGAATGACTGAATCTATCATGCCTAGCATTGGGATATAAAATACGCATCCCTGTTTGATCAATATTTCTCAATCTTTGGAACCAATCATTATCAATCAAGTGCTCCACAAAACACTTAGGAACACTTATATATCCGTGTACAGAATCTCTAAAGCTCTTATTCGGTCCTAAATCAAACATTATTTTCACCTCTATCTTAAGTAATCTAAACATACATTGCGAATAAATTTTATGCGCAACATAATTAAGCTAATTTATAATTTAAGATAACTTTTACATTATAAATGTGACAAAATTTTTTATAATTCTCATTAAATTTAAAAAGTGAAATCTATAATATCACATTATTATTTCATAATGTAACGTTACCACTCCACTTTATTTTTGAGGCAACTAAATCTACGGCTATGCTTCGTAAACTGCAACCATGTAGCTTAACACACACCAAACAATAGCAAACAACTTATATCCATGTATGTATTTTTAATGACCCGAATAAATATCAAAAAATGCGAAGGAGATTTGCCAAAATCCCTTCGCATTAATTACTTATAAAATAATTCATTTGCTGTTAATACTATTTACGTTTAAAATTTTATATTAAATTGTGTCGATTTTTGCCATATGCATTACCTTTGCTTTGATATTTATTAATACGATGTTTTCTACCACAGCGATGTCCGTAATGATTCCCGTGATTACTACAATCCTTTAACTCTGCTCCCTCTTGAATTAAATTTTCACTTACAAAAAAGGTCGAGTACCGTTCTACCAATGTAGCAATTTCGTTTAAGTCTATAAGCCCTTTACCGATTGCGACTTTTAGATGCTGTCCGTTGAAAGCATTAAATATCTCTTCCGGAATTGCAATAATTTCCACAAACTCTTCGTATGTAAACAACCCGTATTCTGCGATGTCGGCAAGGTACAGTTCTTCGTCTATCGTCATAGTATCGGAATTCACTTCGAAGATATTGATCAGTCCCGTCGTGGCGCCGGGCATTGACAGCATGCCGTTCACATAATAGCAAAGATGTCCGTAAGTTACCGGACTCCACGCGGTAGTGTACTCCGTCGCAATGCTTACCGACACAAGCTCTACGGCGGTATACGTCATATTGCCGTTTGCATCCACGGTTTGCTTATTGAACTTATCCCCTATGTACTTTGCCGCGTCCGCTCTTATAAACACATACTCGTTCAGATCCATATTCCAGAATCCGTGTTCGTCGATGACTTTTACCTCGGTACCGTCCGCAAAGGTCAATATTATTACTTCATACGCCCGCATCGGGTCGGAATCGATAAATAATATCGGCGCCGCAGAGAATGTTCCGTTGAACAAGTCCCACACCAGAAGCATCTCATCCCCGGTCAGGTCTTCAACCACCTTCTGAGTTCCGTCGGCAAGAGTTATAAGCGTACCTTGTGCTACGCAAGCACTCTTCTTCACCCATTTAGCGTACAATGTACCCTGCGGCGCAGAAGTAATATTTTCAAACTTTGTTCCAGAAAAATCAGCCGCAACATACCAACCATCAAAAGTATAGTCCTCGCGCATTGGATTATTAATAATATTATTTATTCCATAAGTAATATTATTAGTATTAATTGATACTACATATGCTTCTTCCTCGATAACACAATTTGAGACCACCGTACAGCCTGATTGTATCAACTTATCTACACTTGAAGTATATTCGCTGGCATATACCGTTAAATTAGGACAGTTCGCAAATACGTTATCGCACATATCATAAACACAATGTAATGTAACGCTTTCTAAAGCCCCGCAACCATTAAAAGCATCATACCCAAGCATAAACGATATTGATAATTCAATATTCTTAAGACTAATACAGTTAGCAAAAGCCGCATTGAAAATTGCAATTATGTTTTGGGACGCAGATATTTCTCTCAAAGATGTACAATTTAAAAAAGCGTTATAACCTATTATTGTCCATCGTAGCGTTTCTATACTTGATAAATTGATACAGTCTTGAAATGCCGAATTCCCTATTGTGCAAAAAGCATCACCTTCGCTAACACATACATTTTGAAGTGCTACACAATTCTGAAAAGCATTTGCACCGATTTCTTCTACCGCGCCCGGGAAGTTTACACTAGATAATTCGGTGCATCCAAAAAAAGCGCCATTTCCTATTCGAATTAACGAAGACGGTAGCGAAATACTGCTTAATGATGTACATCCTTGAAAAGTATTGGCGCCTATCGACTTTAAACCGTCACTAAAAGTCACAGAAGTAATATTTGTTTGGTTGGCCAAAAGGGCATTACCAAGATTAATCTTTTTACCATTGATTTTACCAGGTAATATAATATCTCCCGATAGTATTCCTTCATATCCAATTATTGTGGCTTCTTCAAATGAAATGTCTGTTAAATCATATGCATAACACCTATAGCCGCATTCCATGCATTTTTTTTCATTATATTTGCCGCCTATATAAGTATAATTATGACTATGTGTAATATCAAGAGATATAAACCCATCACACCATGAAGAATTTATCCAAACATATGTATCGCCTTGCCACCCATAATGAACCACATATCCAGAATAAGTATCGCCATTAGGATATGTATAATCTTGATAGCCATATGCTACCGTCGCATGATCTCCTGCTCCCAAATTAGAACTTGTATAAACTATTAATGGGTTACCTCTATCTATTTCCTCTATAATCTTATTTGATGAGATAGGTTGCCAACCAAACAACCAACTGGCTTCTTCCCACTTAATTTCATAGGAGTTATTTCCTATGCTTGTATTCAATATTTGTTCAATACCGTTTGCTACCTCTTGTATGGTTGAACCATCTGCACCAGGCTCCATAATTGATTCTATTACATATGAATAAAAACTATTGGCGCCAGTATCTTCACTACGGCTACCAAGAGTCCATTCCGACATATACATCGGATCTTCGCAATAATTAGGATTTTTTTCTTGATCGACCACGGAATTAGTCAAATCATCGTACCCATTCAAAAATTTATTTTCTATAATTCTTCTATCATTATAATAATTGTTATACGTTAATAGAATCTGAGCCGCCACAGGACCGCATGTTCCCGTATTTTTATTTCCATACTCTCCTTTTTTATTGTTATCACCGTGTGTCGGCTCTGATAAAAAATAATGTGCGTTTTCAATATACGTGCCGGTGGCTACTGACGGAACAATCAATTCATCTCCTTGGTCTGGCGCTTTTTTATTAGCACTAATATTTGAATATTTTAGATTAAGCAAAGATTGAACAGAAGTTGAACTTTTTAGTATTTTAGACCGAATTTGAGATGAATAAATTTGCATAAATTGTTCGGAAATATTGATTTCATTCCCGCTTTTAATATCTATAAATTTATTATTTTTTTCGTATAAATAATTCGATGGCCCAGCATAATACTTTTTTAATTCAGTATTTTCATACGGTAATTGCCCTTTGGGCGAATATTCTAGCATTTCAAAATTATATTTATTATAAACCGCATAACCTTTATCAAAAATAACATATAAATAATCGTTAGAGCCATCGAGATTATATAAATATTCGCATGACTTTATAGAAGCTTCGCCAAACTGATGGCTTATTATATTGTCAACGTAAATATTATTTTCATCATATAATATATTAGATGATAATTTATTGGCATTTGATACATCTATTGCGTTCCCTGAAAAAATGCCGATAGTAAAAACTAATAACACCATTGCAATTATAATTAAAACTTTAATGTATTTCATAATTTTCTCCTTATAATTATTTTTGAATAAATTCGACCGAGTCCACGTCGGCTTTGTCCATAACGACGGCTATAAATCTTGTCCCGGGCATTGTGGAATCCTTGATCCCCGGTTTAACAGGCTGAACTTTAAATGTTATTTCCAATTTTCCGTTATCCAACGTCAATTTTTTCAAGCGACACGCCCTGTTGTTTCTTACGGTCGACATGTACATTACGATCATTTGCTTTTCTAAATCTACGTCGGCGGGAAAATTTATAAATACTTCCGCAAATTCATCCTCATTGCCTATTATGCGAGTACGCGTTCGCGGCGAGTCTTTATCCTTGATCGTTTTGCCATCGGTACCCTCATAATAAGTGCCGTATGTTCTGTTGCTTTCCGCGAATTCAGCGGTCATATCGGCATATTTAAGGTGGTAAAGTTCTGCATGATACTTATTTGCCTCGCCTCTGCAGGCAACCGTTACCGCGGTCACAAAAGTCAGTATCAATATCATCGGCAATATACGGAACAAAATTTTGAACACTTTCGCTTTCATAATAGTCCTTAACTTATTTAAATCCATAATAATATTTATATTAATTTGTTTACCTCTAGATGTATTATTCTTAGCTACACATATGGCGCTATAATTAACATTTATTAAAGATATAATCAGTCATGCGATTTTGATTCTAATTTATTGTGCTTTCGTCCAAACAAATTCCAAAAAGATGACGTAAGTAATCGATCGTCTGTCTGCACTCTTATAGTTGAATTTGTGAATGAATCTTTGATGCAATAATGGCCAGGCTTATCATCGGCTTGCACCAACGAATATACCATGTCATTTCTATAAATTCTATCTATGGTGTCGGCTACTTCCTGCGGAGTAGTGCATACGATTGCACCACCCACTACACCGTTTTCAAAATTTACAAGCCTACTTAACGGATGCACATCTCTGAAAAAAGCTTCTTTTTGCCTTGTATTGCAGAAAAAAATTACCGGTTTGCCTAAACTCAATGCCATAGCGGCCTCCGCTGCCTTTCCATAGCTATCTTTTTCTCCGGCTATGTAAATTAATACTCTTGAGGCTTTTACCATTAGGCATTCTATTATTCCCTTGTTTTCGTGGCCTTCCGCCGCACTCATCGTGGGATCAAAATATCTTAATCCCAATGTTTTAATTTTTTCATTTTTTGCAAGAGATTCAATAAAGTTATGTATATCTATAAAATCATTTTTTGTTCTCATTGATGTTGCGACATAAACATCTAAATCGTTAACAAAAGATAGATATAATTTCGTATTGTTTAATGCTTTCTTACGCGTGCTAAAAAAGATTTTTGCAATATCCGCGACTTTTGCTTTAATTTCTTCTTCAGATGATACCTCATCCTCTCCGAAACCGTCACTAAAAATACTAACTTGATCGCTTGCCTCTATATACTTGCCGGAAAACAAATCACTTATTTTGATTCGAGAAATATTTTTCTTTTTAGCAGCTTTATAACTTTCTAATAAAAATTTTTCTAATTGGGTTTCACTATAACGATTGGGATCGTCGCCAAAATTCTTGTAAACTGTCTCGGATATTAAGTACTTATCATCTGGTGATATTGCATCAAACTCTAACGGAGAACCGCGTTGAATAATCATATCAGTATCTATACGCATGGATTTAAAAAAGTTACACAGTTCTTCATATGATTTACTGCATAATTGATTGAAACCGAATTTTATATTGCCAAAACAATATAAACAATCTAAAAATATCCTATATAATCCTGAATAAAGTATTTTAATGTCATCAATATCCTTTTTTGTCCCGCTCGGCAAATCTAATTTGTTCGTTTTGGCGGTTTTATAAATATTATAAAAATGTTCATTATTGGCAGATAGCCAATAATACTTGAAGAATCCGTCCGACACTGTCCTTAATCTAGCAAGGGCGAAACATTGATTAAGTTTAATTAGTGATAATGGAATCTTTTCTGTCTCCATTTTAATTAATGTGTCGAAAATTATTTCGTTTGTATCTCTTGTAATGAATTTTGTAATTCCATCGTACTTATCGCTACAAATAGCTTTGAAATATTCAATTATTGCTTCCTTGCCCATTTTACCCTCCGAAATTAAATCTTTAAAATTTTCTATTCTTATTAAAATAGAATCTATATATTAGATAGATTACGTTTAAAAAATGTGACAAGTTAAAAAAATAAAGCTAACGAAAAATTGTCGTTAGCTTTAATATATGAATTCGAACATTATTTAATAATATTAGCTATATTTATTATAAAATTACTTTCCTGTTCAAGCGATATACCATCATATTCGATATATATTGATTCACTTGTATTCTTGATTTCTGCTTTCCCGGTAAATCCGTAAATACCATCGCCTTCTTCGCATATTTCGAGATAAGCAATTTCATAGCCGTTTACATCGCAAAATTTATTATAAGGCTTATTCCCGAAGTCATATTCATATTCTGTATTTACGTCTATAACGATCCTGAAAATATCCAACCCGTCATTCAAAGAATAGTTTACTATATAATATAGCGTTTCGTTATAAAATGTATCTATTACCTTGCGTACTTCTACAAGATTTTCTTCGGAAAATTCAATGTCGTTCACAACTCCGCTCAGTTCGGTAACTGATGCCGTTATCTCCGTTCTGTTCGCGTAAGAATAATATTTAGACGGCTGTGACGTATCTTTGTCTCCGTTTTCTTTTATCAAAGGCGCAATAGCGAAAACACTAACCAATATTATAGCCATAACAACGCACGTCGCACCGGCAATCGTCCAATATAATCGATTGCCGCGTCGTTTGGTCGAAGTATTTATATTCGATTTAAGCTGTTCCAAAAAAGTGTCGTTCCTATATTCAGACAAGTTTTCGTCAATATATTTTTGCAGTTTTCTATCTCTTTTCATTGTTTTCTCACATAATATTTACCGCATAGGCATCATCAATAATTGTATTATAGTTTATATTAAAATATCCCCGGGATTTATTAGTAATTCCTGAGGCCACTGCTATATATTTGTCCTCCCGAGTAGTATTGTCGGACAGAGTATATGTAATTTCCCTATATCCGAAGCCTGCCATAACATGCGGGGCGTCACAGATAATATATTCGATATAATCATTTCCTTGCGCGGTGGTTGTCACTTCCGCAATAGTGAACGGATCTACGAATAATACAAGCGGAATACTGTTTTCTAAATATTGTTTGGCAGAAGCATAACTAAAATTACCGTTCGTCAAACAGGATGTATACGTTACATTATAACCGTATCGTTGACAATATGTACTTAAACCGTTTTTAAATTGTGCTATGGTAGCTCCACTACCTCCGATGTTTGTTTCCATATCATAATAAAGCTGACCGATGACGTTAGAAGTATTACTGTCGGTTTCCTTATATATATAATTACTGCCCAGCGCCGTACCAGGCGTAAAATTAGCTATTAGATTGGGCTTAAATCTATCCCAATATTGTACCAAATTCGCGCCGGCGACTGCCGCGCACGCATTAGAGTAATTGGATATCTGTATAATACCAGGGTGTCTGTAGGCTAATTTATGCTCCAGTTCTTGTTTATTATTGTAGTAAATATTTTCCCATGATACATAAGTGGCATTACCGTTGGCATAACATGCATTTGTAGATAAAGCAGATAAAACCACATCTGAAATTATTGCGCCTGTTTCCGAATTATAAAATTCTCCGTTTGAATAATAAAGATAGATCATATTCGAAATATAGATAGGTTTACCGACAACTTCAGAATACGGATTATTAGCGTCAAAATATACTTCGGCCACCTCAAAATATCCGCTTGTATTAATTACTATCGCATAACCGTTTTGTTCGTTTATACTAAATTCATATATGAATCCTAAATGATTCAATTCCAAATCAAAAACAGATTCTTTTGTCGCCGTTAATTCTATATTACCACCGTACGTATCTTGGGCCAATTCTGTAATATTTTGAAGGAAAACCACATCGTATTCTTCATTACTTATCGTTTCGGCATATGCTTTTTCTCCGGTGGGAAGAAAAATCATTCCGGCGCTTATACATAATGTCAGTACAAATACTATTATGGCTGCTATTTTTAAATACAATTTCATTATTTGCCTCCTTGCTACTTTCAATAGGATTACTTATTTGATTTTTTTGTTACATTTTTAACCATTTTTTCAATTTTTTTATTGCTCTGCTGTGTATCTGTCGCACATTTGAATGAGTTAATTTCAGAATGTTTGAAATTTCCGTTTGATTATACCCTTCCCAATAATATAGATATATTATTTGTCGTTCTGTTTCATTTAAAAACCCGAGTATATCTTCAGCAAATACCTTATTAATAATATCATCCTTTTTAGCCGCAACGGTTTCCTGCAACAAATATGTATATTTTGAATCGCAATGTATCTTTCGCTTTGCGATATTTTCTGCGCAAGTATACACCCAGGATGTTGGATATTCAACATACGCTTGTTTATCGCAAGATTGAATTAATTTTAAAAAGAACTCCTGCGCTACATCTTCTGCTAAAATATAACCGTACTTTTCGCTTATACGCTTTACAATTCTTGGATAATAAAAAATATATATATCCTCAATTGCATGAGAATCGCTATGCATTTTTTTTAAAAATGCATTAAATTCCCGCGCTGTCATATATTTCTCCTATTACAATTATAGATTTCATAAGTATTTTAACATAGCTTTATCATTTGATAATCATTTTTCTATGATTAATTGAATTTATTTTATATTTTCGTTTAACACAATTAATTAAATCATCCATATTGTTGATTAATTTCACAATTATTTCTGCCTCATTATTAGCGGCACTTTGTTGGTCATCTTGCGTAAATAGATATATCCTATTGGGAGACATGTCATATTTTATCAGTAATTTAAATAATTCATTTATTAAATCCTGCATACTTTTTCTGTCTGCGTTAAGATATTTTAAATTAATCTGGTTTTCTGACTGTAATAGTAACTGAATGATCTCAAACCTATACTGTTCGTATAAATTCACTTTTTCTTGGGAAAGATTATTTCTTAATTCTTCATTGCCACAAAAATAATATAATACATTATTACCATTATTTGTTTCTCCAATAATATTTTTTAGTAAAAGCAGACGCCACTGTAGTTTAGAGTAAAAACCCACCAGTGCATCTATTCTTTTATATTTTAAATATTTATAAATGCCTATACTTGTCACTATCACTCCGATTATACCAATAAAAGAAGCTGCAATTCCTACACCATAGTATACGTAAGACAAATTAAATTCATTCATAATACACTTACTTCCTTTTACTTTTGTATCCAAATTATTTGTAACGGATTTTTTTGTGCTTCTTTTAATTTTGTTTCGAAACTTTCAAAGAAACTTCTTCCTTCAGTATCGCCATTTCTGTATCTGCCTAAATAATACACTTGTTCTTCCTGGGGCTCTTCTGACACAATCTCTTTTAACTTATCAATATATTCTTTAATAATTTGAAGAATTCTAATGGAAAATTCCTTCTTTTCATAATTTCCGATTTTTGCTCTTAATATATGATTTCTATATTGATCAAGATAGCTAATGTGACTGTCAATAATACGTTGCACATGGGTTATTTCATTACCTTTCTTATTTATATATAAATAGCCTTTTTTTACTAAACTATCATCTGCGCTATAAAGCGTATTATAGTTTATAAGGTTGTTTGGGGCTCTACATATACTTGTATCCGTTTCTTTAACTTTATCTATGCAACTAAATGCATGCCTTTTTACTTCTAGCATATAATTTAAAACTTTTTGCCTTTTTTCATTACTCATAATATCTTCAAAAAATAACGGGGCAGACGATCTACAATATCTGCATGCAAAATACTCATAATCTGCCATTTTAGTCAGGAAAAATCTGCCGGCGCTAGTAATTTTAACGCCGTACTTTTCAGTGCTATCCTCACCGCCATTTTTAATTGATTGCAACTTCTCTACTAGTTTATATTGATCATATTCTTGATCGTTAAATTTGATTATGATCAGTTGACACCAATTTGTATTATCTCTATTTGAATTACTCATTTCGTACAAAACTTTGGCTATATTATAAATCACTCTATCAGGATCAACACTATCGTTAATATTAAAACATTCTGTAAGTAATTGACTAAAACTGACATAATTGTTCTGCTCTATTCGCTCCTCGTCTGGTTTTTGCCCATTTATGTATGTTAAAATCCTTCTGGCATATGATTTCCCCATACAATCAGCATTTTCTTCTTCAACATATATATTTCTAAAATACTGTTTTTTTTCTATCTCACTAAAAAGCAATCTTATAATTGAACTTCTGGTAGCGTTTTTATAGGTCTGTATATATTTAATATAATGGTTTTTTGATATACCCGTTGATGCTGTCAATAATTTATTATAATTGTCTATTTCTTTTATCAAATCCAAATAATGCTTCACCGCATTATCATCTAACGCCTTATCGATATAGAAAAATAATCGCCGTTTATTATAATTATGCATTTCAACCAATCTGTCAAAAAACTATGATTAACACAGTCATCGCTCATAATTGTTTCTAAAGCTTTTATTTTTTCTTCATCTCTTTTTTTACATTGGCTAATACAATAATTAAATCTCTTGGCGGCAATACTTGCCGGCAAAAACCATTCTGTGATATTTAAGTCTTCAATTGCATTATCTTCTGCATTTCTGTTAGGCATCATTTTCGCGGTAGTATCTCTAAACACTACAATGAATTTTACTATACTGCTAAAATCTTCTTCTATCAAATTACGATAAAAATTATTTTGGTTTGCTATAAATTCATCAATTATAGCACAAATTCGTACAATATCACTATTAAACACTTTATCGTTTTGTATATAGTGTTCTAAACTATCGATAGCTATAATAATTTTATGTTTAATGCTAAATTTACCGGCATCTCCTTGCGCCGCATCAGCCATTGCAAATAACGATATTAGTCCTAATAAACTATTAATAATTTTTTCTATGTCTGAATAATCTACATTGCCCAAATTAATGGTATTTAATTTTTCAATAACATGTTCAGCAAGCTTTTTGTATAACGACTTAGCATTTCTTTCATATCGACAAATTTCATTATCAATGTATAATTTAATTATTTCAAAAAAACTAGCAAATCTTTCGTTTTCATAATAAATTTTGTTATAAAAACTATAATACTTATTTATACGTTTGCGGTAATCTTCCTCATTTTCTTTGGTTTCCTTCTTTATCATGGAATCTAATGTTTGTAAAAGAACGGATACGAATTTATTTAATGTTAATTGAAAATATTTGTTGTGCCATCCATCGCATAAAAAATTAGGTTCTTTCACACTTGTTGCCAAATCAATCTTGTATACCTTATGATAGTTTTGCTTAAGTTTATTTAACAGATATCCTAAATATGTGCTTTTACCGGAACCGGAATAACCGCAAATATATCTCGCACCTTGCCAATTATTATCAATTAATTCTTTTTCAAATCTTTGTTGTGATTCAGAATATTGTTGCAATTTGTTTTTCTCTTTCGTAAGATCCAACAACTCTTCTTCATTGATAACAATCGGATCTCTTTTATTGAGTTCTTCAATTTCTTTTTCAATATTTTTTATTCTATTCGAAAAATCTGGATCGCAATATAAATCTCTTAAGAATATTTCCTCGGTAATTCCATAGTCGAATCCTTTTACATAGGGAGTACAAAGCAATGCTTTTTGTAAATTATCAAATCTTCGTTCACTATCTTCTTTTTTGCGAGATAATTTCGTTACCATAAATATTTTCTCCTTTTGTGTATATTAAATTAGATTACAATTAATTTAAAAATGTGACAAAAAATTTTGTTACAAATAAAATGTAACGCTAACGTATTTAAAATATAACAATGGTCTAACGTATCGTATTATAACGCGTTCCCTCTTTTGAATATATAATCATTAGAAATCCAATCCCGCTTTTAACTGATAAACTCGCTTTTTACCTACTATGTTTAGTATAACAGTTGTTTCCCCATGAATAAACATGTACAGGCTCGCTAAACTGTAATGTTTATACTTGCTTTTTGACACTACAAATAATGTAAAATAGATAAGTTGTATACATAGAAAATCTATGACAAATTCGACCTTATATAATTATGCACCACCAAATCAAACCTAAATCGAATAAATCGGTTTAGGTTTTTGTTTTATTCGAATTTGTGTGCATTTGCTCCACCAAACCGAGGAGAAGGGCGCAAGATGCGCCCTTATCTTTACGGACCAAACCGAGGAGAAGGGTACAGATTGGGGGCTTTTAAGTGCGAAAACGAGGGAGTTTACAATGAAGTAAATGACCGAAGTTTGAGTCACGAAAAAAGAGCACAAGATGTGCCCTTATCCTCGGTTTGGTGGAGGTGAGGGGAATTGAACCCCTGTTCTTACGGATTACCGAACGGCTTTCTACATACTTAGCGCGGTTGGAAATTGTCGCGTCCGGGGATCCTACCGGCAAACTCCCCTTCTGCCGAAGCCCTGTGTTCCGTTCGTCGCCTCGGGCGAAACGACGCTCGGTTCCCTGCTGAACCACGCCGGATTGCTACGCGCAGGAAGTAGGTCCGACGGCTACCGCATTATGCGGCGGCGTATTGATAACTTTCGTTGTCAGTTCGTTTTTGATTTCCGTTTTTACGAAGACGAGCCTTCGGTATGCTTACCGCCCCTTAACGCCGCAAGTCGAATCCGGAACACCCCCGTATAGACTACGATACGTTATTCTTCGGTTATATATATTATACGATATTTATACGCCTTTTTCCTGATTTTTGTCAAAGGTTATCGCGACGGTTTCGGGAGAATGTTTCTTGTAAACCGTCCAATCGGTGAAGCCCGTTTCCAGCGCCACCGACGCGGCGAGATCGAAGTCTTTTCCTATGTCCGCAGGCGTGTGCGCGTCCGAAGAAAAGGTTATACGCCTCCCGCCCAGTTCGAAATAGCGCCGAAGTATCCCCTTTTCCGGAAGATATTTCATGACGGGATGACGGATATGAGTGTTTATCTCAACGCATTTGTCCAGCGCGATTATTTCCTTCAGCAGCGCGTCTATACGCTCGGCGTATCTGTCCTCGCACAGCGTAAAGTCGGGATAGCCCGAATATCTGGTTATATAACCGATATGCCCTATCACGTCGAACGCATACGGCACGTGCAACGACTCGAGCAACAGATCGAGATATTCTGTGTATACGTCGTCTTTTTTTCTGCCGCGGAAAAGCTTCCCGAAGTACGCGTCCTGACCGTGCATGGTGTGAATTGAATTGATAACGACGTCGAAGTCGTATCCCGAAAGTTTTTCCGCGTACCACTCCGTGGCTTCGGCGCAGTATCCCGCTTCGACCCCGAAAGCGACGAAGGTATCGCCGAAGTCGCGCTCCCTGAACTTTTCGACGGCGCGAAGGTACTTTTTAAGGTTTAACTGCCTTAGAAACCTTTCCTTTTTGCAGTACTTATAGTCGCGGTCAAGATGTTCGGTTACCGCATAGTAAGCGAGTCCTTTTCCGACAGCCGCCTCGATCATCAGTTCCGCTTTCGCCCTGCCGTCGTGCGAAAAAGCGGTATGGGAATGTGAATCTATCAAAGTCATCGGTAGTGTGCCTTTATATTACATTTCTTCGGGCGCCTTTACGCCTATAAGCCTTAACGCCTCCTCCAAAACCGTGTGGACGGCGTAGACCAGAGCGATCCTCGCGCGTCTGACGGAAGGTTCGCCGTTGAGTATCCTTGTCGTAAGATAATAACGGTTAAAAGCTTTCGCAAGCTCTATCGCATAGCGAGTAACGACGCTCGGCTCGTATTTTTCGAGCGCCTCGGAAACTGTCTGACCGAAACGCGAGAGAAGCGAAACCAGCTCTTCGCCCTCTTTGCCCTCAAGACCTTTAAGCTCCGTTTCCGTCAAAGGTTCCTTGAACATTTCCCCGAGATCTCCCGCCTTTTTAAGGAGCGAAACCGCCCGCGCGTTGGTATACTGCACGTAAGGCGCGGTCTCGCCGTCGAAATTGAGCACCTTGTCGTAAGAGAACGTTATGTCCTTTATCCTGTTGTTGGAAAGCGCGAAGAACACCACGCTGCCCACGCCAACCATCTCGGAGACCGCCTCGGCGTTGACGAGGTTTTCGTTCTTTTCGCGTATGACCAGAGCGGCTTTTTCGACAGCCTTGTCTAAAACGTCCTTTAGCCATACCACCTTGCCCTTCCTGGTGGACATCGTGCCGTCCTCCAATGAAACCATGCCGAAAGGAACGTGCACGAGGTCCCTGTACCACTCCTCGCCCATCAGCTCTATCACCTTGAAAAGCTGTTTGAAATGAAGGTTCTGCTGATACGCCACGACGTACAGGCTCTTGTAAAAATCGTAGGTGCGCTTGCGGTAAAACGCCGCCGCGAGATCCCTCGTCGCATACAGCGTCGCGCCGTCCGCCTTGACCAAAAGACAGGGACTCATGCCCCATTCCTTCAGGTCGACGATCTTGGCGCCGTCTGATACGGTTATCAGGTTTAAGGCTTCCAATCTCTCAATTACGGGAGCCATTTTGTCGTTATAGAAGGCTTCGCCGTTATACGAATCGAACTCTATCCCGAGGCGTTTGTAGACCTTTCCGACTTCCTCCAACGTCAGCGATTTGAACAGATCGTAAAGCCGGAGCGCTTCCTTGTCGCCGTCCTCGATACGCTTGAACCACGCCCTCGCTTCGTCCTCCAGCGCGGGGTCTTCCTCCGCCTCGGTATGGAAGCGGACGTATATTTCTGTCAGGTACGTCACGCCGCCCTTTTTGAGTTTTTCTTCGTCGCCCCAGCGTTTGTAAGCGACGATCAGCTTTCCGAACTGCGTGCCCCAGTCGCCAAGGTGATTGATCCCCACGGGATTATATCCGCGTTTTCGGTACATTCTGTAAAGCGCCGCGCCTATCACCGTCGAGGACAGATGCCCGATATGGAACGGCTTCGCGATATTAATCGAGCTGTAATCGATACACACGGTTTTGCCCGCTCCCTCGTCGGACGAACCGTACTCTGCGCCCCGTTTCAGGACGTCGGAAAGCACTTTGCCCGCCTCGGCTGCGCGGTCGAACTTGAAATTCAGATAACCGTTGACGGCTTCCACCGCGGCGAACGGATTCGGACGCGACAAAATATCTTTTTTCAGTTCCTCCGCAATCAGCGCGGGCGCTTTCCTGAGCGTTTTCGCGAATCGGAAGCACGGCAGAGCATAGTCGCCCATCGAGGTGTCGGGCGGCAGCATCAAAAGCGAAGCGATCTCCTCGCGGGATACGCCGTCTACGTTGACGTAAGAAGCGATTTCTGATTTTCTCGGATCGGTTGTTTGCATATCTATTTCCTTATTACTTTTCCGCCCGCGACGTGGTAGTACGCCGCGTCGGGTATGTCTACGGCTTCGGTGTCCGTAAGAATCGTCTGGACTCCGCGGATGGCTTCGAAAAGCCCGCGCCTCCTGTCAGAGTCCAGTTCGCTGAGCACGTCGTCGAGGATAAGCACGGGAGTTTCGCCCGTTTTGGCTTTGAAATACGCGATCTCCGCAAGTTTCATCGAAAGGACCGCCGTGCGCTGCTGACCTTGCGAACCGTATTTTCTGAGATCAATACCGCCCGAAGCTATCTTCAGATCGTCGCGGTGCGCGCCCACGCTCGTGAATTCAAGGCGTTCGTCGTTTTTGCGCGCGGCACAAAGTTTTTCCCTGAATTCCTCGGCGCTCTCTCCCGAAAGGGACTCGTACTTCAGCGAAAGTTCCTCGGCGCCGCCGGTAAGTCGGCTGTGCTCCGCACGAGCGAGCGGCAAAAGCGCCTCGACGTATCTGCGGCGCATATCCGTAACGAACGCGCCCGCCCGCGAAAGATCGGCGTCGACTATGTTCAAAAGACTGTTCAGCGAGGCTTTGCCGCGCATGTCCTTTAGAATCTTGTTCCGCTGAGCAAGAAGCGACGTATATCTTTTCAAGGTGTAAAAATAGGTCTTGCTCTCCTGGCTTAAAGCGACGTCAAGGAACCTGCGTCTGTCCTCGGGAGCACCGCGGACCAGCCGCACTTCGCCGGGAGAAAAAAACACCGTATTGACCGCGCCCATCAGTTCGCCTATCCTCGCTACAGGCAGTCTGTCGATATATACTTTTTTCTTTCCGCTCTCGTCGATAACGACGTCCACGTTGTGCGCGGAAAACATTTTATGCACTCTGACGGATACCGAAGCGCCGCCTTCGGAACCCCATTTTATCATATCCTTGTCGCGGGAAAGTCTTGACGAGCGACCCAGCGACGCGAGGTAAACGGCGTCGGCGAGGTTGGTCTTACCCGCCGCGTTCGCGCCGAATACGACGTTTGTGCCGGGTGTGAACTCGACGTCGGCAAAGTCGTAGCCGAGAAAGTTTTTTACGATGACTCTCCCGACGTACATCAGTCCTCCAGATTGTAAGGCGTAACCTGATAGACGTAATGGTTAAGCCAGTTATAGAACAGCAGGTTGCCGGTGGAATTCCAGCTCATGTCTATCCTGTTGACGTCGCCGTCGATAAAATAGTTTTCGGGCGGGTCTATCTTCAAGCCTTTTTCCTTATCGCGCATATACTCGTTCTTCAGGGTTTCCCTGTCGTATTCGGAATGTCCGAAGAAGAAGAACTTGCGGTCGTCGCGGCTCTTGACTATGCTGATCCCGGAGCGCGCTCCCTCGGCAAGCACGCGGAGCTTTTTGTTTGCCCTGACCGCGTCGGCGTCTATCTCGGTATAGCGCGAATGAGGAATAGAGAAAGTGTCGTTCAGCCCTTTCAGTAGCGGCTCGTAAGCCACGGAGGCGCGGTTTTTGAAAACTCCGAACAGCTTTTTGGGAAGCGGCTTTTTCTCGATACCGTAGTAATGGTACATCGCCGCCTGCGCGCCCCAGCAGATATAAATGGTCGAGGTTACCATAGAGTCCGCGTAATCGAAAATGGCTTTCAGCTCCTCCCAGTATGCCACCTCTTTGAAGTCCAGATTTTCGACGGGCGCGCCCGTGACTATCATGCCGTCGAAACGCGTATCCTTGACCTCGTCGAAAGTCTTGTAAAAACGCTCCATATGGTTTTCGGAGGTGTTGGTCGATTTATAGGTCGCCGTTTTGATCAGAGTCAGATTGACCTGAAGCGGAGTGTTTGCGAGAAGCCTTAAAAGCTGCGTTTCCGTTTCCACCTTTGTGGGCATCAGATTGACCACGGCGATCTCTATCGGGCGGATGTCCTGGGATTCGGCGCGCTTTTTCGGCATCACGAAAATATTCTCTTTCTTGAGAACCGAAAAAGCGGGTATGTCTTTGGGTATTACTATAGGCATTCCGACCTCCTATTTTTGCGATGCGTCGAGCGCTCCGATAACGTCCTGCAATACGTCCTCGATACCCTCTAGTCCCACCGAAAGACGGATAAGGTTTACAGGTACGCCCGCCGCGGCGAGATCTGCGTCGGAGAGCTGACGGTGCGTGGTGGACGCGGGATGCAGTACGCAGCTTCTGGCGTCCGCGATATGCGTAACTATCCTGAACAGCCTGAGTTCCTTCTGGAACTTCGCGGCGGCTTCCCTGCCGCCTTTTATGCCGAAGCTGACCATGCCCGCCGCCAGACCGTCTTTAAGATATTTGTTCGCGCGCCCGTAATCGGCGTCGCCCTCGAGCGAAGCGTATTTTACCCACTCCACGGCGGGGTGTTTCTTCATCGCTATGGCGAGTTTCAACGCGTTTTCCGAATGGCGTTGCATCCTCAGGTGAAGCGTTTCGCAACCCAGATTCGTCAAAAACGCGTTCATCGGCGACATTACCGCGCCGAAATCGCGGTTAATCACCGTCCTGACCCTCAGAATAAACGCGCTTTTGCCCGCGTCCGCGAACACCAGCCCGTGATAGGACTCGTCGGGAGCGTTGAACAGCGGATAGCGCGGATTGCCCTTATATGCGAAGTTTCCGCCGTCCACTATTATCCCGCCCACGCTGGTGGCGTGTCCGTCGAGATATTTCGTCGAAGAATGAACGACGACGTTTGCGCCCCATTCGAACGGACGGCACAACACGGGGGTAGCTATCGTGTTGTCGCAGATAAGCACGATGCCGTATTTTTCGGCTATCGCGGCGAACTTACCGAAATCGGCTATCACGCCCGCGGGATTGGCAATGGTTTCAATAAAAATCGCGCGGGTCCTGTCGTCGACGAGCTTTTCTATCTGCTCCGCTGGGGTGTCGTTTGATACGAAACGGCAGTCTATCCCGAGCCTTCTCAAAGTGATGTTGAACAGATTGTACGTTCCGCCGTAAATCGTAGAAACGGAAATGAAGTTATCGCCCGCCGCCGCAAGATTGAATATCGCGAGCGCGGTGGCGCTCATGCCGCTAGCGGTCGTCATCGCGCCCGAACCGCCCTCCAGCGCGGTCAGCTTCTTTTCCAGCCCGTCCGAAGTGGGATTGGATATCCTGGTATAGAAAAACCCTTCTTTTTTCAGGTCGAACAACGCGCCCATTTCCTCGGGTGTGTCGTAAGCGAAAGTGGTGCTCTGGATTATCGGCAGAACTCTCGGCTCGCCGTTAGCGGGTGCGTATCCCGACTGTACGCATTCGGTGTCTATCGATTTATACATTTTTGCCTCCGTAGTTATCTGTAATTCGTTTCCTTTATTATTCGTTGAATGTTTCTCTTCTCTTCGCGTTCTTTTATCTGTCTGCGTTTGTCCTGCCCCTCCTTGCCCTTTGCCAGAGCCACCTCCGCCTTTACCAGCGCGTCCTTGAAATAAAGTCTGGTAACCACAAGCGTATAGCCCTTTTCCTGAACCTTCTGCTTCAGTTTCAGTATCTCGGCTTTGTGCAGGAGGAGCCTGCGCATTCGTTTGGAATCGGGGTTGAAATGACTGCCCTTTTCGTAAGGCGATATGTGCGCGCCCACAAGAAAAACTTCGCCGTTCTTTATCACGGCGTAAGAATCCTTGAGATTTACGTTATTCAGCCTGACGCTCTTTACCTCGCTCCCGCAAAGCGCGATCCCCGCTTCGAAAGTGTCCTCGATAAAGTAATCGTGGTAGGCTTTTTTGTTCTGCACTATCGTCTTTATCATGTTCAGATTATATCACAATAAAAAATAAATGGCTATAGAATCTATAGCCATTTAACGATATCGTTATTAAGATACGACTACAGTTTCTCGTTGAGCATGTGGAACACGAAGAACAGCACCGCGCAAACCAGCATCGCGATCGCGATACCCACCGTCCAGCGTTTGAACTTGGACTCCATCGTCTTTGCCCTGTTCTTTCCGAAGAAAGTTTCGGCGGCGCCGGTAATAGAACCGAGGTTGCTCTGGTTGCCGCTCTGAAGCATGACTATGACGATAAGCGCTATCGACAACAACGCCATAACCACCATCAAAGCTATCATCAGCCCCATATATACTTCATGCATAGTTTTGTCTCCTTTCCGCGGATCGGACGCATAGACGGCGGTTGTTTATGCCGCTACCGTACTGTTTTTTCCGAAACGCCTGTAAATTATATCATACAATTTTTATATAATCAAGCAAAATTTACACTAATTTCGGCACGCGGAAGCATTTACGCGCGCGAAAGCATGAGAAAAACTACTCGACGTCCTGATTCTATGCGGCGACCGAAGCAAAAACCCGTCGTAAAAGTATAAAAAAGGGAGACGACGTCCCCCTTTTCGTTAAGTATCGGTTTATACCGGAAGCAATCTCAATATCCTGCCGTTCAGGATCATCAAGACCAAATCCACCGGCCACATTATGAATCCCAGACCTATCAGTCTGATAATGGCGGCGACTATCTTTCCGTCTTTGAGTCTTGTCAAAAATCCGAGTATCCACGCCGTAACGGGTATGATCGCCAGGATTATCGACGCGATTCGGGATAAACCGAAGTAATCTTTGCCTTTTGCCTTTTTTGCCATATAACCCTCCTCGGTGATTTATATTGTTATTTTACCACCGTTTTTTTCGGCATTCAAGACGCAATACGAAATTTGCGACATTCTTTTTTCTTCCCGCCGAAAACGTGATATAATATCTTTATTCACAAGCGAGGTGGCTTATGCTGGATAAATTCAAAATCGGTCATTACACCGACGCCGTAAACGGTACTGGCGTCAGCGTCTTTTTAGCAGAGGAAGGCGCTACGGGCGGCTGTTCGGTACGAGGAGCCGCGCCCGCAACCAGGGAAACGGACCTCCTGAATCCGTTGAAGTCGGTGCAGCTTATCAACGCCGTAGTGCTTTCCGGCGGCTCCGCTTTCGGGTTGGAAGCGGCAAGCGGAGTTCAACAGTATCTGTTCGAACGCGGCAAAGGCTATAACGCGGGTAAATACCGCGTGCCTATCGTCGTCGGTGCGTCGATATACGACCTCGAATACTTGAACTTCGCCTATCCCGACAAATCCGCGGGATACACTGCGGCGCTCGGAGCCATACCTTCGAATTTCGAACGCGGCGCCATAGGCGGAGCCGCGGGCGCCACCGTCAGCAAGCTTTGCGGCGCGGAAGCGGCGGTAAAAACCGAACTGGGCATACAGACCTATGCCATGAACGGACTGGAGATAGCCGTTTTCAGCGTAGTGAACGCGCTGGGCGACATCGTCGAAAACGGAAAGATCATAGCGGGCGCGATATCTCCGGACGGAGAACCCGTGGGAATGAAACGTATCCTTACCCTGTCGTCGGTCGAACCGAAGTACGCAAACACCACTATAACCTGTATCCTCACCAACGCGATACTGAATAAAAACGAAGCCAATATCCTCGCCGATCTCGCGCACGACGGCTATGCGGAATCCATTTCTCCCGCGCATACCATGTTCGACGGCGACGCGGTGTTCGTAATGGCTTCGGGCGAAAAGAGCGTGGAGTTCAACACCATGACGGCGCTGATACCCACGCTTACGGCAAAGGCTGTCCGCGCTTCCGTTTCAAAGAACGCCGAACACATTCAGGCGCACGTCAATCCCCTGCTGTATTCGTTTTTTAAGCAGGCTTTCAAGCATAATAAGCGCTGAATTTTTACAAAAAACGCGGGCTTGCCGCCCGCTTTTTATTTGTATAATTATTTCGAAAACCCTTTTCAAGGCGTCCGTTATCGGACAATCGGTATCCTGAAAACGATTTTTCAGGAAAGCTTTTTTACGGGCTTAGCGGGAACGCCCGCAACCACGCTATCCGCTTCCACGTCCTTTGTAACTACGGCTCCCGCGGCGATCACGGCGTTGTCGCCGATATTTACGCCTTGCAAGACAGTGGCGTGAGAACCTATCCATACGTTTTTCCCGACGCGGATTGAACGGGGTATCATGCTTTGCCGCTTTTTGGGATCGAGATCGTGATTCAAGGTGGCGAAAACCACTTGGTGTCCTATCATTGTGCCTTCCCCGATATATATCCCCGCATGGTCCTGAAAACAACATCCCGAATTGACGAACACGTTTTTCCCGACGTGAAGGTTGTATCCGCAGTCGGCGTACAGCGGCGGAAACAACGTAAAGCCTTCCTCGACTTTCCCGCCGGTAAGTTCGTTCATCAGATCGGCTATCTCATCGCGGGTTCGGTAAGAATTGTTGATTTTATCGGTAATCCGCCTTGCCCGTTCGCTCATTTCGTGCATGCACAAATGCGCTTCGGACCCCGCCTCTATATAATCGGCGCTTTTTATAAATTCCAAAAAACCGTCTTTATCCATATTTTCTTTCCGCTACCTCATTCCCGATGTGATTAATTTCGCCGTTCGAACCGATAACAACTCGAACCGATTATATTTTATTTCAAGTTTTTCCCGCTGTCAAACGCCTCGAAATAAATCTTTGCCGCGTAACCCTTTCCGCCTGAAGTATATTATATTGTATCGTGTCGCGCCGAAAAAGCAATAATCGTGAGTATTCGGATTCACACGCACGCGCTATATGCGGCTGTAGCGCGCATAACGGAGGCGCGCGAAATCGGTACGGCAAATTGCTTGACAAAAAATAATTTTAGGAGTATGAATATATGAAGCGGAAGAACCGAACGAAAAGCGTTAAGAAAATATGCTTAACCGCGTTCTAAGGAGAAAAAATGAAGAAAAAGACTGTTGCCCTCTGGGCTGTCGTCGCGCTGATAATGGTAGCGCTGCTGATCGGGATAATATTCACCGGCTCCGACGAGGAAGGCGCGGATATTTCCGAGACCATGCAGGACGCCGTATTGCACGAAAACGACAAAATCGACTTTTTCGGACTTAACGTCAACCCCGGATTCATATCCGCCTTGATAGTATCCCTGTCGATAATAGCGTTCGGCGTTGTCGTCAGGATCTTCGTTATACCCCGCTTTAAATTAAAGCCCGGCAAATTCCAGATCTTCCTGGAAAGCATCGTTTCTTTCTTCGACGGCATAGCCAAACAGAACAGTCCTCACCGCAACGGATTCCTGGGCGCCTACGTTTTTGCCGCGGGCGTATATATTTTCGTCAGCACTCTGTTCGAACTTATCGGTATTCAATGGGTTTCCGTCGCGGGCGAATCTGTTACGTTGGGCGCGCCGCTTTCGGACATCAACGCCGCCATCGCGCTGGGCTTTTTGTCCTATTTCGTCATACTGAGCGGCGGTATCGCCTCAAACGGACTGAGGGGGATCGGCAGAACTCTGAAAGATTTCTCGCTTCCAATTTCAATGAGTTTCAGGTTGTTCGGGGCACTGCTAAGCGGACTTTTGGTAACAGAACTCGTATACCATTATATCGCGCTCAGCTTTGTGCTGCCCGTGCTGGTGGCGGTGCTGTTCACCCTGCTGCACGCTCTGATACAGACTTACGTTCTTATCATGCTGACGTCGCTGTTCTACGGAGAGGTCTCCGAGCCGCACGTCAAAAAAGAAAAGAATAAAAACAAAAAAACCGAAACCGCTGTTTCGGATTGACGGAGGTTCCCATGACTTCTCGCTTGACCAAAACTTTACTCGTCGTTTTGTGCTTTGCCGTGTTCGCGGCGATCCTGGTTGCGACCGTCAGCCTGGCTCTTGACTCCTCTCCGACGGCTTTCGCCGCCGAAGAAAACGGCTCCGACGATACCGCCGCTGCCGCGACCGACGACGCTACCGGAGACAAGGCGCTTGCCGCCGCCATAGCCATAGGTCTTGCCGCCGCGGGCGGCGCCATCGGAATGGGTCTTTCCATCGCGAAAGCCTCCGAATCCATAGCCAGACAACCCGAGGCGAAAAACGACATCCGCACCACTATGATGCTGGGTCTGGTCTTTATCGAAACGGCGATCATTTACGCGTTGATCGTCGCGATACTGGTCGTCTTCGTGCTTTAATAAAGGAGTAGCCGGAAATGCCGCTCAATATAGACTGGCAACAGATTCTGCTGCATCTGTTCAATTTCTGCATACTTGCGATCGCGCTGTACTTTTTGTTATACAAACCGATCAAAAAGTACATGGCAAAACGCGACGCCTATTATGACGAACAGGCAAAGAACGCAAAGGATCGTCTGGACGAAGCCGAGAAGCTGAAAAACGATTATGCGGCGCGTTTAAGCGACGCCGACCGCGAAATCGAAAAAAAGCGCAGCGACGTACTGCACGAAGCTGCCGAATACCGTGAAAAGCGTATAGGAGAAGCCGAAGCTGAAGCCGAGGCGATGATAGAAAAAGCCAAGCGCGACGCCAAGCGCGAACGCGACAAGATCATCGACGGCGCGGGCAAAGAGATCGCCGACATGGTGGGCGCGGCAGCCGAAAAGCTGGTGTTCGATTCTACCGACGCCGCGTATGAGGCTTTCCTGAGTACCGCCGAAAAAGCGGCCGAGGACGCTGAAAATGACGAAGACAAATAATTTGGAACCCGTAAAGGCGGTCATATATTCGGATACTCCCCCCTCTCCCGAACAGCTGGAGAGGTTTACGGCGTTCGTTTTTCAAAAATACGCCCTGAATATCGTACCCGAATGGGAGAAAAGCGATAAGTACGCCGGGGGCTTTTGCCTGGTCGTGGGCGAAGACGTATACGACTGGTCGGCGGAAGGCAGGCTGAAGCAGTTCAAGAACCGTCTGAAATCGGCGGCCGTGGGCGGCGGAAAGATCATTCCCATAATCAGAAAAGCCGTCGACGAATTCTCTCCCGAAGTGATTGCCGACGAACACGGTACGGTTCTGGAAGTGGGCGACGGCATTGCCCTGTGCGAGGGCATGCGTCATGCCGCATACGGTGAAATCGTCGTCTTCGAATCCGGCGTCAGGGGTATGGTCCAGGATCTGAGGTCGGATACCGTGGGGTGCGTCATGTTCGGCGACGCGCGCTCGGTCAGCGCGGGAAGCGTGGTCTACCGCACCGGCAAGACCGCGGGCGTTCCCGTGGGAGAAGGCTTTATCGGCAGAGTCGTGGACGCATTGGGCACCGCTATAGACGGCGGACCTCCCGTGACCCCCGCGGCATACGCGCCTATCGAGGCTCCGGCGCCCGGTATAATCGACCGTCAGCCCGTCAACCGTCCGATGGAAACGGGGCTGTTGGTCGTCGACTCGATGTTCCCTATCGGACGCGGACAGCGCGAACTGATAATCGGCGACAGACAGACCGGCAAAACTGCGCTCGCTATCGACGCCATCATCAATCAGAAAGGAAAAAACGTAATTTGCATATACGTCGCCATAGGACAAAAGACGAGTTCCGTGGCGCGTCTTTACGAAACCTTAAAAAGGAAAGGTGCCGCCGACTATACGATAATAGTCTGCGCGGCGGCGGGCGAGCCCGCTTCCATTCAGTATATTGCCCCCTATTCGGGCTGCGCCATGGCGGAATACTTCATGTATTCGGGACGCGACGTGCTGATAGTTTACGACGACCTGTCCAAACACGCGGTCGCATACCGCACGCTGAGCCTTTTGCTGGAACGTTCTCCCGGTCGCGAAGCGTACCCGGGCGACGTATTCTATCTGCACTCGAGGCTGTTGGAGCGCGCGGCAAGGCTTTCCGACGAAAAAGGAGGCGGCAGTATGACCGCCCTGCCCATAGTCGAAACCCAGGCCGGCGACGTTTCGGCATATATTCCCACAAATATCATCTCGATCACCGACGGACAACTGTTCCTGGAATCGGAGCTGTTCTTTGAGGGTCAACGCCCCGCCGTTAACGTCGGTCTGTCCGTTTCCCGCGTAGGCGGCAGCGCGCAGACAAAGGCATTGAAAAACGCTTCGGGCGCCCTGAGACTCGACCTCGCGCAATACCGCGAAATGGAGGTTTTCTCGCAATTTTCCTCCGATCTGGACGATACCACGAAAAAAAGCCTGGCTTACGGACAGGGATTGATGGCATTGATGCGTCAGAAACAGTATTCGCCGTATAAGCAATGCGAGGAGGTAGCGCTGTTGGTGATGGCTTTAGGCAAAGTGATGCAGGACTTAAAGCCCGAATCCGTGGGCGCTTTCGCCGAGGGAGTGCTGAAATACTTTTATAAACACATCCCCGACGTGATGGATTCCGTAGAAAACACCAAAGTACTGGGGTCCGACGACCGCGAAGCCATACTCGCGGCGGCAAAGGAATATCTCGATATCTTCGAAAACGCATAATGACATCGTCAAAAGAAATCCGCGACCGCATAAACGGGATAGCGGAAACCAAAAAAATTACTTCGGCAATGTACCTGATAGCTTCCACGAAGATGCGCAGGATACGCAACGAATTGGAGCATACGCGCCCCTATTTCGACGCGCTGAGAGCCGAGGTAAGACGAATGTTCCGCGCGGCGGGCAGTACGGAAAGCAAGTTCTTTTTCCCCGACGACAACGCCGTTCCGAGGCATACCGGCGCTATCGTCATCACGGCGGACAAAGGACTGGCGGGCGGATACAACGCCAACGTGCTGAAAGCCGCGGACAAATTATCCGAAAGGATCCCGGGGCTGAAACTTTACGTCGTAGGCGAATACGGCAGACGGTATTACGCCCAACAGCATATAAAGATCGAAGACGACTTCCTGTTTTCCGCGGAAGACCCCACGCTGCATATTTCGCGCGAAATATGCGCCAGGATCCTCAAGGATTTCGAAGCCGACAAACTCGACCGCGTTTATATTATATATACGGACATGCAAAACGGCGTAGAGGTAAAAACCACCAGACTCATCCCCTTCCACCGCGCCGCTTGGCCGCGCCCCGAGGAGGATCCTGAAAAGCCCTCGGCTTCGTTCGAATATATGCCGTCGGTTGCGAAAATTCTGGACAATCTGGTTTTAAGTTACGTTACCGGCTTTATATACAGCGCTCTGGTGGATTCGTATTGCGCGGAACTGACCGCCAGAATGGAAGCCATGAACGCCGCGGGCAACAACGCGGACGAATTGCTGGCGGAACTGAAACTGAACTATCAACGCGCAAGACAGGCGGCGATCACCGGAGAGATAACCGAAATCACCGCGGGCGCAAGACATAAACGAACGGAGGCGAAATGAATTCTGGCGTAATACTTAAAATTTCCGGACCCGTCATCGACGTTGGCTTTCCTGCAAGCGTCAAACTTCCGTCGATCCTGGACGCTCTTACCGTCGCCACCGAAAACGGCGTTAAAGTCATGGAAGTGCAGCAACACGTCGACAGGCATACCGTGCGCGCCGTGATCTTGTCGGAATCGGACGGGTTGACCAGAGGCATGCGCGTCACCGCGACGGGTAAAAGCATAGAGGTTCCCGTCGGTGAAAAAACGCTCGGCAGACTGTTCAACGTACTCGGCGAACCTATAGACGGCAAAGCGCCTCTCGCCGCTTCCACGCCCCGCAGAAGCATTCACCGCAAAGCGCCCTCTTTCAGCGAACAGACTCCCATAGTGTCGGTTTTGGAGACCGGAATAAAAGCAATCGATTTATTGGAACCGTATCCGAAAGGCGGAAAGATCGGCTTGTTCGGAGGCGCGGGCGTCGGTAAGACGGTACTTATCCAGGAACTCATTCACAACGTCGCCACAAAGCACGGCGGCTATTCCGTATTCACCGGCGTAGGCGAAAGAAGCCGCGAAGGAAATGACCTTTGGACGGAAATGAACGAGTCGGGCGTTGCCGAGAAAACGGCGCTCGTGTTCGGGCAAATGAACGAATCCCCCGGAGTCAGGATGCGCGTGGCGCTGTCGGGATTGACGATGGCGGAATACTTCCGCGACGATATGGGAAAGGACGTCTTGCTGTTCATAGACAACATCTTCCGTTTCGTACAGGCGGGCAGCGAAGTCAGCACCCTTTTGGGACGCATGCCTTCCGCTGTCGGCTATCAGCCGACGCTCGCAAACGAGATGGGCGAGCTGCAGGAAAGGATAACGTCGACTTCCAAAGGCTCCGTCACTTCGGTACAGGCGGTCTACGTCCCCGCGGACGACCTGACCGACCCCGCGCCCGCGACCACTTTCACGCACCTGGACGCGACTACGGTGTTGAGCCGCAAACTCGCGGAACAGGGTCTGTATCCCGCTATCGACCCGCTGGAATCCTCCTCCAGGATCCTCAGCGCCGAGGTCGTCGGAGAAGAACACTACTCCGTCGCCATGCAGGTGGAAGCGATACTTCAAAAATACAAGGAACTTCAGGACATCATCGCCATACTGGGTATGGAAGAACTGGCGGAAGAGGACAAAGCCGTCGTCAACCGCGCCAGAAAGATCCAGCGGTTTTTGTCGCAACCCACTTCCGTAGCCGAGAAATTCACGGGTATTCCCGGCGTATACGTGCCATTGGAAGAAACGGTACGCGGCTTCAAAGCCATCGTTTCGGGCGAAATGGACCGGTATCCGGAGGCGGCGTTCTATAACGTGGGTACTCTGGACGACGTAATCAAAAAGGCGGAGACTTTATAATGGAAAAGCCCTTTTCCCTGTCTATTCTCGCGGCGGACAAGCCTTTTTACGAAGGAGAATGTCTGTCATTGGTCATTCCCACGACCGAAGGTCAGTACGGGATCATGGCAAATCATCTGAATATGATCGCCGCGGTTTCTCCCGGGACGCTGAAAGCGAGACTTTGGGAAAACGGGCGCGAAAGAGTCGCCGTCGCCGCCGTTACAGAAGGTATCGCGAAAATCGAAAACAACAACGTGCTGATACTGGTGGACTCCATCGAAAAACCCGAAGAAATCGACTCTCGCCGCGCCGAACGCGAACTGGAAGCCGCCAAAAAAGCGTTAAACAAAAAGGCGGGGCATATAGAACATTCGCTCGCCGAAGCCAAACTGCTGCGCGCCATCAACAGACTGAAGGTCAAAAAGGATTTTTCGGACAATATGTAAAAAACAACGCGCTTTACGGCGCGTTTATTTTGTTTTCAGCGCTTTCAGCGCATTGCCTACGGCGATATAAGCCTGCTCCGGATCGGATATCCCGGCGACGGCTTTTTCCATGGGACATTCGTCGGTATCCGCGCGGTTGCGGACGGCGTTCGTCATGACGGAAAAGGTAAACGAAACTCCGTGCGCGCTCAGAAGCTTTCCGGCGCGCGCCGACATGACGCGGGCGTAAAGCTCTCTGACGCCCGCTTTTATAGCTAAAAACGCCGCCGCCGCGCCCACTATTCTGTCCGCGACGAACGCGCCCGACAACGCGCCCTCTTTTGCCGCGAGAGAATACAAAAACGCTATCCCTCCGTCCGAGGAAAGAATCTTCTCACCGTTCCCGAGCACCGCGACGAAACGCGCCTCGTCTGCGTTAACGAGGCGAATCGCCTTTTCGTATTCGGCGTTCACTTATTTACCGCCGAACTCCTTTTCGGAGACCATTACCGCTTCGGGCGCCCAGCGCGCGACGCTCTGAATGCCCGCTTTGCAGCTTTCCTTGGAGGCATAGCCATCCTCGGAAATGCACAAAAGATTGCCGTTGTTGGCAAACAGACGATAGCGGAATTTGCCCTGTTTATCCTTGTAAATTTCGTATTTCGGATATTTGAGCGCGGGACCGGGTTTTACCAAAGACAAATCTTCGATATTTTCGACGCCCGAAAAGCGTCTGACGGAATCTATGCCCGCTTTACAGCTTTTAAGGTCGGCATACGCGCCTTCACACACCGCGATGGTCTCTTTGTTCGGAGCTTTCAGACGGAAATTGAAATTCCCCTTTGCCGTGGTATAGTAGATAAACCAGCCTTTCTTTTCGACTGCCATACTTCCTCCTGTGATTATGTTTATAGATATTCGGCGTAAAGCGCCGTTTTGGTAAAGCCCGAGGTGTCCAGGGACGACCACTTAGCTGCGATTTCCTCATAGGAATCGTTTGATACGTCGACTTTTTCGGCGTCGGTCATGAGCTTGGAATAAGCTCCCCAGTTGCCCATTCCCGAATCGCCCACGGTTTTATACGTCCATATCGCGTAACTTATGCCCGCGCTTTCGTAGGCGTTCAGGGTGTATTCCCAGCCCTCTTTCAATCCGAAACAGGTAAATTCGCCGACGAATTTAGGTACTTCGTAGCTTAGCGCCGCATAGTCGGCAAGCTTTTTGTCCACGAACGCTTTCTGAACGGCAAAGTCGGTCTCGCCCTCCCCCCAACAATAGTTGTGGTAGGAATAACACACGTTCTCCCAGCCGTACAGCTTGTTTCCCGGATCCGGCAGATCTTTGGCTTCCCATACCGCTTCCATTATCAGCATGCGGTCGGGATCTATTTTGCGCACCGCCTCGTACAATCTGTCGTAAAAAGTAAACTGAACGATATTGGTGTATCCGAAATTCCCCGACGGCTCGTTCAACAGATCGTATCCCGCGATTATGTCCCTGTCGCGGTAACGCGCCGCCACCGTTTCCCACAGTTTGACGGTCTTTGACATGTTTTCCTCGTCCGTAAACAGATACGAGCCTTCTACGGAGCCGGAATGGTCGTTGCCGTTCTGAGAGCCGTATGCTCCGTGCAGATCGAGTATGACGTATATGTCGCGTTTGTCGCACTCGTCGATAAAACGGTCGAGAGCGGCGAATTCGGTAAGTTCCCCCTCTGCGTTTTCGAGATTGAAATACGCAAAGGGCAACCTGATTGCGTTGAATCCCAGTTCTTTTACGTTGTCGAAGTCCTTTTCTCCCCAAAAGGAAGCTTCGTAAATATCCGTCAGTTCTTTGGCGCGCTCGTAGCCGAAACGGCTCCGTAGCGTTTCCAGCATCGAAATGTGGTCGGGCACTCCGACGCCAGGTTCGGCGCTTAACAGCGTAGGAGACATCCAGCCCTCCTGTATGAACAGTCCGCCCGCGTTTATCGCCTTTAACAAGACCGTTTCGCCCGCCGCGTTTTTAATCTCGCTGCCCTCGGCGTGCAAACGCCTCGTATCCGTCGCGGTTTCGCCGCCGTCGTTGATATACCCGATCGCAACGTAAACAGCCCCCGCGAGTATCCCGATCACGGTGAGCGTCAGCAACACTATTAAGATGATGTTCAACGCTTTTTTCATTAAGCCCGCCTGTTTTTCCATTATAACACCGCGGGCGGCGTTTGTAAATACCGCTATTCGCCGTATCTTAGACCCCGCGCCCGAGCGTCGCGCGTTCCGTAAAAAAGAAGCCCGATCGCTCGGGCTTCTCGGAAAAAAATCCGCTCCTGCTATTCGTCCCCGTCGTCCGGGTCGAAATCGGGATTGTCCACCGCCTCCAGAATATTGGCGATTATCGCCGCTTCGCGTTCCTCTTTGGTCATCTCGCGATACTTCTTTCTGCCCGACTTTGTCTTTTGCGGAGCGGAAGCGTCGATCGAGGGTTCCTCGATCTCGGGAGCGGTCAACACCGCCTTGTTGTCTACCATCAGCTTCCTGCCCTTCCACGTCGTTACCATGATCGCCTTATCCAACAATACCAACAGCTGCGGCAACGGGATCATGACCATCAGGAAAGCGCATATACCGCCGCGGAACACCGCTCCGCCTATGACCTGGGTCGCGGGCAGACTGCTGACGAACATGATCGCAGCGCCCGCGCTGGCCAGTATTCCCGCCGAGGTTATCAGCGTTCTTGCCGAATCCGCAAGCGCGTGCTGTATCGCGTCGTATTTGTTCATCGTCTTTCTGCGCTCCATGTACCTCGTCGTCAGCAGTATGGCGTAATCTATCGTAGCGCCGAGCAGTATCGAAGATACGAGCATATACCCGATAAACACTATCTCCTGCCTCAAAATATACGGCACGACCATGTTGATGTAAATCGAACCCTGTATCACTACGATAAGAATGACGGGGATGATCGCGGACTTGAACGTCACGATCAGTATGAGCGCTACCAGACCTATCGACACATATGTGATGATGTTATAGTCGTTGTCGACGATCTCCTTTATCTCCAGCGTCGCTGAGGACTGACCGAGTATCGTCGCACCCCGATATTCGGAATCGATAAGGTTTTGGATCGTGGTTATAAGTTCGGTCGTTTCGGTGCTTTCCTCGGGAACGTTCAGGAACAATACGACCCTTGCATACTTGGAATCGGTACCGTTAGCTACGAATTGCGTGATAAATTTGTCCGGCATCAGATCTATCATCCCCTGCTGGTCGATGAGTGAATAGCTTTGGACGGTCTTGATTCCGTCTATGCCCATAAGATCCATCGTCAGCTGATACTCGGTACTGCACGGGTTGCCCGCGGAATCGGTAAATCCCGAAGTTTCCTTGTCCGTTACCCAAGCGTAAGGGATCAGCACGATCGCCTGATTCTGTTTGCCGAAAGAATCCACTATCGCCCGGGAATCGGTGTACATCTGACTGCCTTCGCCGCCCATCGAAGCCTCGGGTCCGTAAACGAACTTGTTTTGAGATTGGAATATCATGCACGGAATTACCAGCGCGATTATTATAAAAGGTAGATAAAAACGAGTTTTTACGAGGAATTTGGAGAATTTATTGAACGTCATGTTGAACGTCTTGTGTTCTGTCTTGTCGATCAGCTTCTCCGTGAACAGTATCAGCGCGGGCATCAGGAAGAACACGCACGCCAGACTGAATACGACGCCCTTGGCAAGTACCAAACCCATATCCAGTCCCAAGGTATACGACATGAACATCAGCGCGACGAACGAGGCTATCGTCGTCATCGATGAGGAGGAAATCGCGCTGAAGCTCGACGCAAGCGCCGTAATCATGGCTTCTTCGGAATTAAGTCCGTTCTTGCGCTCCTGTTTGAAGCGGTGGAGCAGGAATATGCTGTAATCCATCGTGAGCGCGAGGATAAGCACGCTGGAAACGCCTTTGGTCATATATGATATGGCGTTTACGCCGGTTATCAGCCCCACCACCATGTCGGTACCCATATTCAACACTATCGCCGCGCCTATCGTCAACAGGAGCAATACCGGCTCCCAGTACGCGGTGGTAGTCAAAAGCAATATGATTATGACGATGACGCCCGCGACAAGCATCGAGATCATCGTTTCGTTGTTTACCGCCTGAATGGAGTTATAGGTCGTCGAAGCGTTTCCTATAAAATAGATCGTGCTGCCCTGAGGCACTTCCAGCTTGCGGATGGCCCCTATGGCGTCCACGGTGGATTCGTCGTAATCGCTTCCGGTGAACGTTATTTGGAACAAAGCGTTGATTTTGCCCGTATTCTGTCCGCTTTGAGGGCTGTAAAACATCTTCAGCTGACTATCGAGCCCCGTAAGCACTTCGTCCAGATTCAATCCTCCGGCGGAGGACATATCGATTTCGGAAAGAAGTCCCGAATCGAAAGCCGCCGCCATCGCCACGTTCAGCGCGGAGTCGAGAAACGCTTTTGCGGTGGTTTTTTCGGACTCGGCCATGTCTACCGTCAATAAATGCGTCAGGCCGTCGGAACCGGTCAAATCGTTCAGCAAGCGGGCGATTTGCACGGGCGTCAGCCCGTCGTCAAGTTCCGGACCCCATGTCGCGATAAAGACGTTCAGATAGTTCTGAACTTCGTTTTCACCGACCCTGCCCAGCACGTAAATCATATATTCCACGGCTTTTCCGTCGGTAATACCCGATTTTTCAGCCGCTTCCGCTATTATTGCACGATTTCCTATCTGAATGCCCAAAAACAAATCGTCGAGCCAAATTACGTTTTTTACCCCCGAGGTAGCCTCCATCCGAGCTTTAAAATCCAACGCTTCGTCGTAAGTAACGTTGGAAATCATTGCGGAAGCGTTCCCGCTGGTGGTAAATTCGCCGTACATGTGCTCGAGTCCCTGACTGACCTCGGAATCTTCGGGAAGATACACCACGTCGGAATAGTTGACGTCCACGAAAAACGAACCCACCACCGCGCCCGCGATGAGTATGGCGAATATAATTGTAATCCACTTTCTGTTTTTAACTACGAATGCGGAAAATTTTCTCATTCAGCGTTTCCTCCGACTCTTTCCCCGAGATCCTTGAAATAGAATATCAGCAAATCGTACATCACCTGTTTGCGTTTCTCTTCGGGGCAACGCGTCAAAACGAGCAAAACGCCCTCCGTAACGTTACGGGCGATGACTTTAAGCAAATATTCTTCTGGCCCGGCGGCGTGCGCGAACGACTCCGCCAGTTTTCTGTAACCCAATTCCGTGATCTCGTTGAAAAAATCGGCGTATTCGGATCCGCTGCTGTTTTCCGTAAGCAGCCGGATGCTGCGGCTGTGCTCGGAGGAAAGCCTCGTCAACAGTTCCACGCTGTATTCCGCGGTTTCTGCGGAGAATCCGCTTCCCGAGGACAGCCATTTTTCGAATACGGAATCCACTATTTGAAGGCTGAGTTCGTAAGCGTCCGCGACACAGGCGTGAAAAAGCGCTTCTTTACCCTTGAAATAGCGGTATAAATTGCCGATAGGCACCTTCGCCTTGCTGCTGATCTGAAGTATGCTGGCACGGTAAAACCCGTTCTTTTCGAACTCGTTGAATGCGGCTTCTATGATTCTTTGTCGAACCTCTTCTTTCTGATACTGCATCTCGGTTTTACCTTTAAAGCAAATATTTATTCTCTTTTGACATTATAAACGCATGCGCCCGAAAATGTCAACGGTATGAGTAGTATTTCCCGAAGCTTTTCACGCACTTTTTCGCCCCCGTTTTCCGAACGCCGTAACCCTCGTTTACGGCTACCGTAACGGCCCGGAATCACCGAGTTTTTATACGCCGATTCAATACCGTCCGTCCACGAGCCTGACCGCTATGACGCTGGCGTCGTCGGGGGATGCTCCCGCCATCAGGGAATACTCTTTCATTATTTCGCCCGCCACGTCGTCGGGATTGACGAAACGCATTTCGGACAATACGTCGATTATCTTTTCACGGCCCATCACGTCCAATACTCCGTCGGAGAGCATTACCAAAAACTTGCCCGTCGAAAGCGTAACGGTATCGATTACCGGCTCCGCTTCGACGATTCCCAGAGGGAGCGAACCGCATTCCGCGACCTCGACTTCGCCGTCGCACGCGATAAAACTTTCGCGCGCGCCCTGTTTTATTATGTCCGTTCTGCCCGTTTCCGTGTCTATCAGGGCTATGTCAACGGCGTTGAATTCCTCTCTGCCCCGCAGTTCCAGCAGCCTTCCCGTACATTTAAGCATCGCTTCCGCAGGGAAACCCGCCCTTGCGAAACATTCTATCAGCCTGACGGCAAGCGAGGAATTCATCGCCGCCGCGCGGTCGTGTCCCATACCGTCGGACAATACTATCAGAACTTTGCCGTGTCCGAGCCTCAGCGCGCGGTCTGCGTCGCCCGAACCGTATTCTCCCGCGGCGATCTGCCTGACGCCGTATGCCACGCGGTAACGCGATTGAGGGGTATACGACAGCGCCACCCGTCCGCCCGAAACGCGCTCCTCGCCCGCGGTCGTCAGCTTGACGCCCAGAACGCTTTCCACCGCTTCTTTCACCGCCTGTCTGCGATCCTCTCCCTGAGGGATTGTCAAAGTCGCTTCGGTCTCGCCGTATACGTATACTTCTCCGACGGGAATCGCCATTTCCGCAAGTTTTTGACGTATCTTACGTTCCGATTCGGCGGAATACGAAAGCGGTCTCGCGACTTCGTCGGACAAGCCTTTTAAAATTCCCGACAACGCGTTGACCTCCTCGATGATCACGCCTTTGGCTTTTTCGGTCTCGCGCGCTTCGCTTTGTCGGTTCCGTTCCTCTTCCGCAAGCGCGTTCACGCCGTCTATTACGGAACGCAGTCTTACGCATACGGAGCTTAAAAACGGAGTCGCGTCCAGAATATTCACCTTGCCTTGCTTGAGCGCCCTTTCCGTGATTTCGCGGAGCGCTATTTCGGTTTCGCCGCCGCCGAGGCTCTTTGAACAGCGCTCCCGTCCCGGGCAATCGGAACAAACTTTTACCGAAAGCAGATGCGCCGTCTCCTCGGTCGCCATCGACGTAACGGCGGTATCCAAAGCCAACGCCTCGCCCAGCGTCTTAAGCGCGTTTGAAAGCTGATCGAGTTTTCCCGCGGTCTCCGCGCGCGTCTTGTTCACCAGCGTCCTCAATCCGCCGCCTTCCCTATATACGGGCAACGAAAACCTCAGTCTTGCTTTCAGCGGAACCGCTATCGCCGCCAACGCCGCGACCGAAGGCGCGATCAACCTGAAATACTCGGCGTCTATGATCCCTGCCGCCATCGCCCCCGCTTCCGCAGCCACTCCCGCGACCGCTCCGAAATACGAGTGTTCCTTGTCGAATAACAGCGCGGGCAACGCGTACAATACGACTATCAGCGCGTTTTCCGCGTCCGCGACTGCGCCGCCGAGCGCCACCGCCGCTCCCGCCGCCGCCTGCGCCGCTCCCGAGGTAGCAAGCAACTGGAACAAAACTATCGCCACCGGTTCCGCCGCCGAAAATACGGGAACCCGCATATACCCGAGGCCCAGTCCCAGGATAACGAACAAAGCTAAAAAAGCGACTTTTTCACGCCTTATAAACGGAAATCTGAGCTTTTTGACCTTTAGCGCGTAATCCGCCGTCGTAAACGCCCAGAACGACGCCGCGGAAAGAGGCACCGCGGCTATTTCCAAACCCAAAGCGGCAGGCGACATATCGAAAAACACATAAGGCAAAGCCGCCAGCGCCGAAGCCACGGCGAATGCGTAAGACGGCAGTCTTTTTTTTGTCAGATACTGTACCGAATAGAGTATCAACAGCAGGATAAGCGCGGCGCCGCACGCTGCGAGCGTTTCGGTTTTAACGTTCGTCAACACTCCCGCGGCAAAAAATACGGGCGCCACTATCAGCGCGTTTCGCTTCATGAAAAGCACCGCGAACATAAAAGGCGCCGCCAGAAATTCGACGCCGACTTTGGTTTCCGTATACTGCAAAAACGCCTCCGCCAGGGCTATTATCGCGTATTCAAACGCATATGCGGCTTTTTTGTTCGTCATACGGATAAATGATAAAGCGTTTATAACCGCCTTTTTTTATCTAAAGGCGCGAAAAAAGTCGGATTTTGTTAAACATATGCGAGAATACCCCGCTTAATCTTCAAAAAAAACCCGCCTGACGGCGGGGCGTGATCCGTAAAACGGAATCGTCATGCGGGACGCTTGACGAGAGAAATGTCCTTTATGCCCGCGCTTTTTGAATATTTTGCGACTACCCTCCCCACTATCGCGTCGAGGTCTCCCAGAAAGCCCGCACGCGAATCTTCGGAATTCAGGCGGTTGTCGCCGCAGAAATAAAATTTGCCTTCGGGCACCGTCATCACTCCCGTGGCTTCGTAGGGGCGCGCCGAAGGTATTCCCTCGCCCAGATAATCCTCCTCGAGCAGTTCTCCGTTGACGTAAATTCCGTATTCGCCGGTGGAGGCGATCTCCTTTATCTGCACGGTATCGCCGGGAAGCGCGACGATTCGCTTGATATAATACCTTTCGTTCCCCTGCGAATCGAGCTTGTGCGTATTGAAAATTATGACGTCGCCGCGCTTGTATTCGCCCTGTTTGTAAACGATCGCCACGTCGCCGTCCTCGATCGTCGGCAACATGCTTTCGCCCTCGATCGGGATCGAAGTGAACAGCCACTTCGACAAAAAGTAAGAACCCGCCACGCAGGCGGCGATTAGAATGAGAACTATGGCAATTTTAAGTATTCTTGAATTGGATTTTTCCATTTTCGTCAGATAAATAGTATGTTACCCACCACTATATTATTCCCGTGTATCGTAAGCGCTTTCACCCCGTCCCAGTCGGACAAAGTACGGTGCGAAAACTCCTCTTTGAAGTCGCTGAGATTAAACTGCTGCCCCGAAAACATACCTTTCGTGTCGGCTATCCTCCTGGTAGCGACGTATTTTTTTACGCCGTCCGCCACGCTTATCAGCGCCACGACGGCGTTTTCGTCTTTTTCGGTATAAAACTCTATTTTCAAAAACTTTTCAGGATCGGCGCCGACGGGTCTGAAACGGTACGTCCTCAAACCGCCCGAATCGCTGGTAAGTCCGCTGATACCTCCCGCGGTAACTACCTTCCGGATACCGCCCTCGGGAAGCACGGAACCGTCGAAATCCTCGACGAAACCCGATTCGTCGTCGCAGGGATCGTAGACCACCATTCCGCCCGCGGATTTTTCCTCGCGACCGCCCTTGACGGGCTGCCCCGCAAGCTCCATATAGCCTACGAGCGAAGAAATAACGAAACCGTTTTCGTACTCGACCTCCCCGAACGCGAAAACGGGCGCTTTTGGGTCGTACTCCTCCGCCTGCGCGATGTACTCGTTGTAAGAAACGGATATGCCCCTGAGATCCTTCCAATCGCGCACCTCGTGCGAATACTCGCCCGAAGCGTAAAAAATCTGCACGCGTTTTATCATCGACGCGGGATCACAGTCGAGATCGAAGTACACTACTCCGTCCTCGTTTATCCTGATGTCGAGATCGGGCATCTCCGGAAGGTCAAGAACTGTATCTTTAGCTACGGAATTTAACCAAATCAACAAACTGTTAAATGCCTCGGGAAGCATGAAATCGCCGGCTCTGGGACTGATGACTATGTGCACCGACTGCGACGCCGTCAGTGCCTTAAGGCTCTGCAAACGGTCTATGTCGCATTGGTGCGCGTTGCTTCCCACGGCTATGAACACGGGACAGCGGATATACTTGGCGTAAGCCACGGAAGCCACTCCCGTCAGCCAGCACATGCGCTCCTCGTCTATCTCCAGCTCGTCCGAACTGCCGTAGCGGTTATGCTTGATGTATTCGCGGTATCCCGAACCGTTAAGACAGGCAAGCGCGTCAGCCCCCGCGCCCGATCCTTCCACCTGCATCGCGACTTCCACCGCGTCGCCGAGACCCATCAGGATCAGTTTTCCGTCGCTGATATGTCTTTTAATCAGCGTGATCGCGCGCTTGACGATGACCGAATAAAGATATTGAGACGTTTCCTTAGCCGAAGGCATCACGCGTTTCAGATGGTCGCCCGCAAGGCGGTACTCGCCGTAAGCATAGCTCTCGGGAAAGCTTGTTTTTGTATCCTTGGCTACCTTTGAGAAGTCCGGAACAACCACGTTGTAACCCGCGGCATAAATTGCGTCCACCAAAAACGGGTCGGGGGAGCGGTGATATTCCTGTACGATCAAAACCGTCGGCGCCCTGCCGGATTCTTCCGCAAGTTTTGCTTCCAGCTGCACGCGGACCTTGCCGTCGGGAGCGTCTAAAGCGGTATAAACGAATACTTTACCGTCCGGGGCAGGTTCTTCCTCGGTTTCCAAAGGGGCATTGGGATCGAAAGTCTCCCAGATCGCCTGCGGCATCAACAGTTTATATTCCGTTTCGCTCATTTAACCGTTTTGTATTTCTCCTTCAGGCGTTTGCGGTTAAGCTTCTGTCTCTGAAGCGATTCCTTCATCGTGGGGTCCATTATGTTCGCCACGAAGCCGATAAGTTCGGCGATCTTGCCGATCGGAGCGGGATCCGCTTTCCTAATTGTAGCATATTTTACACCGTATTTGTCAAATATATTATATGCCGCGCCCAGACGCGTTTTGAACGAGCGGTAGTCCGTATGCCATTCCGACCAGCCCCTTTCCGCAACCGCAGCGAGTCTCGGGAAAAGACGGTAATCCAATTTGTCCGCCGTCTCGACGTATTCCGTCCACAACGCGCATTCCACGCCCAGTATGTTTTTCTCGTCCGCGCCTTTCGGGACGGGATCGCGCGAAAAACACTTTTTCAGCGAAGTCATGCCGTAAGGATACTCCAGATAATACGCAAAGAACGGAGAAATCACGGTTTTAGTTCCCGAATTTATCCTTTCTACGGCTTTTTTCAAACTCGAAGCGTCGTCCTTCCAGTACTGCATCGCCGCGTCGGAGGATACGTTCAAAGACATACCGTCGTTCCAGACTATGCCCGTTTTACCCAGCTCTTTCAGCCGTTTCAAAGCCGCATTCATTACGAATCCCTGAAGTTCGTCCTCGTCCGAAAGTCCGTTAAGCTCCATTTTTTCCTGGCACTTTTCGCAGTCCAGCCACCTGAGGCGGAGCGCTTCGTCGCCGCCGATATGGAAATATTCGAAGGGAAAGATCTCGGCAAGTTCTCCCAGCACGTTGTCTATAAACTCGTAAGTGAAATCGCTGCCCGCGCACAATACGTCCTCGTGTATGCCGAACGAATCCTTGACGGTTATTTCGGCGCCGGTGCATCCCAGTTGCGGATACGAAGCCACTGCGGCGGACATATGCCCCGGCAGATCGACTTCCGGCAACACGTTTATATGCCTTTCCGCGGCGTATTCGACGACCAGACGCATGTCCTCCCTGGTATAAAAACCCTTTACGGGCTTGGAGTCGCCGCGGGTAGAAGTGCGGTACGAGCCGATCTCGGTAAGGCGCGGATACCGTTTGATTTCCGCGCGCCAGCCCTGATCGTCGGTCAGATGCCAGTGAAAAACGTTCAGTTTGAATTTCGAGGCGACCTCTATGCGCTTTAACAGTTCTTCCACCGTGAAAAAGTGTCTGGCGCAGTCTATCATAAACCCGCGGTATCCGAAGCGCGGAGCGTCGGTAACGATTACGTCCGGCATATCTCCCTCGGCGCTTAGCCATTCCGCGGTGATCTTCCCGTAATAAAAGCCCGCGTCTGTCGAAGCGTAAATTTTCAGTCCTTCGCGGGAAGATACCAGTCTGTAACCTTCTTTCGGAACCGTCGGATCGTCGACCCTGACGGCGTCGGAAGCGGCATGTTTGAACCGCGCCGGCGAAACTACTTTAAAACTCAGCGGTTTCGGAATAATGTTCATATGTCCTCCTCACGGTAATTGTCAGCCTATCGTATACGAAGTCGCGGGTACGGTATAATCCGAGACCCCGTCGGAAACCGAGGCGTTCTGAACGGTCAGCGTTCCTTTGGAACCGCTTATCCCGAATAAAACCAAAGTCGCACCCTCGTTTAACGACGTAACGCCGTCCGCGCTCCACAATACTATCCTGATATTGGATCCGTCGGCGTTTACGGCGGATTTAAATCCGGAAACCCCGCAGGTTATGCCGCCCTCGGCGATAGCGATCCCGCTTCCCAATACGAGATCGAAAGCCACGGCGTAAATTCCGTTAGAGCTTCCGCTTACTCCTTCAGCCGAAACCGTCACGGAGCCGAAAGACTCGCCCGGCGTATAGCCGATTTTTAATCTGAACGTCGTCTGGATACCCCCCGAACCCGTTACGCGGTAAATCCAGTCTATGCTTTTTCCGCCGTAGCTGATCGTCATTTTACCCGACGAAGTCGCCACCGCGCTTGAAAAGCCCGAAACCATATCCGCGGTTACTTTTACGCGCTCCACGCTGCCGTCGGCGTAGGTTACGAGGATATACGCGTTACTCAGATCCAACGACTCGTCGGAGGCATATATCTCCTTGAACGCGCCCTCTACGAACGCCAGTGAAACCACTTCGCCTTTTCCACGGGTACAGCCCGCTACCGCCGTCAATATCACTATCAGAACCAGCGCCGCCACCGCCACGAATTTTATTCGCATAACAACTCCTTTTTCCTGTTCGACACGGGCGCCGTCATAAGCTTTGCCATTTTGTTTACGGGCGACGGCTCGGGTGCGGAGGCGGGCGAAGAAGCCTGCTCGCGCTGAAACAACACCAGATCCGTCAGATTCTGTTTGCCGTCTCCGTTATAATCGAAATATGCGTCCGTGCCGCTTCCCGCCAAGATCCCCGCAATCGAATCTATGTCGTTTTGGGTTACTTTTCCGTCGCCGTCGGTATCCCCGTTGACATAAATCTTGAATTTTATCACTTCCAGACCTTCGGTATTGAAAAGCACGTAGCTGTCTCCGGTCTTTGCCGAAACGGAATAATCCTGTATGACCGTGCCTTCGCGCGAAACGTATTTCGCGCCGAGATAGCTTTGCATCGAAACGACGGTGGATCTCGCATAGTCTATCGCCATGGGCGAGTACAGCACTATCCTCCGATCCTTGATGCTGACGAAAGCGTAATCGGTATTCGCGACCGTAACGGCGTTTTCGGGAGCGCCGACGGAGATGTTGAAATAAACCGTCTTGCCGCCCAGAGCTATTTCGACCTTGTTGGTTCCGGAAACGAGCGTGGAATATCTGACGACGGTGTTTCCGGGAATCTCGCTGCCCGAATAAGTGACGCTTCCTCCTGTTTTGAATTTGACCTTGACTGAGGCGCCCGTCCAGTTCAGCGTCGCGCCGTATCCGTAGCTGACGACTGCGGGCGCGGACAAAAGCGTCAATGTCTCGACGGCGTCTATGACCGTTATCGTAAAGCTTTCGCTATATTTTACGCCTTTATACTCGTATATCAGCGTTAATGTCTGAACGCCGAGCAGATTCGGGTCGAATTGCAACGAGTATTCCGACGCGGACAAGCGCCTGGACGTGCCCGACGCGAACGAAGCGGTAACGCTCGTTTCCGGAACGCTGCCTATCTCGACAATATCGGACGCGAGCGCGACCTTAAGTTCCGTAACGTAGTTCGGCGCGGTTACCAGTCCGTTCCAGACCTCGCGCCGCATTCCGTCGCCGACATAATATATATAAACTTTTATGCCCGTTTCGTTGATAACGCGGAAATACAGCGATTCGCGGTCCGGTTCCACGATGAAAGCCGTTTCGTCGAAGGGCACCGTTTCGGTGTCGCCCGAGGCGTATGTGATTATATACTCCGAAGTCGGGTCAAAGTATTCGTTCAGACGATAGACCGTACGCGGAGGCGTCGATACCTCCACGCTCACCGCTCCGTTAAGAACGGTCAGGGTGAAAGATACCGACTTCCCGCCGTATGACACGGTTATCGTTCTGGTACCGGGAACAGACGTGGAAATGTCTCCTTCCGTCGCGTAATCACCCGCGCCGAGCGTAACTTTGCCCGCGCACGCCATTATCGCTACGACCGCCGGGACGTATACGGCGCCGTAATCCACGACGGCGTCCTCAACGGGCAAAAGCTCCGTGCAATAATCGTTGACGCGGATAATGACCGAATACCAGTCGTCCATGTATCTGGCAAAATATTCGACTTCGCCGACCTTTGTAACGTCGTAACGTGTTTCCATGGGCGGCATTACAACGGTTTCGCCGCCGAATTCTATCTCGAACGCCGCGCTAACGGCTTCTCCGAAAAGGTACTCCGTTTTGTCCGTAACCAGATTGACATCCGCGCTCGCGGCATATCCGTAAACGGTAATGCCCCAGCTGCCTATCAAAACGGGTTCCGTCGTAATCCCGTCGGAAGCCGAGAGCGTCTGCCCGACCGAATAAAGGTTGACGAGCGTAACTTCCGAAACGCCCGCAGAGGAGGCGTCGAAGCCGCTGAGCACATAATATATCCCGCCGCCCGAAAGAGGTATCTGCTCCGCCGACGCCGCGCGCTCCAGCATAACCGTCGTGTTATACTGCACAAAAGATATCTCTATGTTCAGATCTCCGCCCACGGGATACAGAAATCTTCCCTGCGCGTCCGCGCCCGAAAAATAAAACTCTCCGCCCAGTTCCACCTTTACGTTTGCCGTAGTCGTGTGCGTTTCGCCGCCCGCCTCGTCGTAATAGGAAATCTCCAAAGCGTGATCGCCCGTCCTCAGGGAATACAACGAATACAGACTGTCGCCCGTATCGGACACGACGGAAGCGGTATCCCTGACGACAACCTCGTTCAAATCGACGTACCGCGTCATACCCGAAGCCATATGCAAAGTAACGAGTTCTCCCGGGAAAAGCGCCTCGCCGTATTTATACACGCTTTTTAAAGGAGTGAAGGAAACGGACGAAACGTAATCCGTAACAAAGACGTCGACGCTGAAAGAGCACACGTCTTTCCATAACGCGTCCGTATAAGTGAAAATCAAAGTCTGGGTTCCCAATTTATAGGGATCGTATCCCTTTAGCTCGTTTGACAGAAAAGTCGATTCCTCGGTGGCGCCCGAAGCGAAATATTTTACATAGGCGTATCTTACGTCGGCGTCGAAGCTCTCGCCGTACTTATATTCCCTTTTGAAAGACGAGTCTTCCTTCGGCGCCACCCTGACGATATAATCCGAAACCGTAACTTTAAAACTCGTTTGAACGCCCATATAGCTCACCGACAGCGTCTGCGCCCCCAACAGATAAGCATTGTATCCGTAAACCATATCGGCGGTGAGCGCCGCAAATTCGGTGTGTCCGGCTATGTCGATCGAAACGGTGTAACGCGAATAATCGAGCGGAGCGCCGTAGCGGTACGGAGTTTCGTCGGAAGCGACGACCGCGATCGAAACGGCGTCCGTATCGACGACGTTAACGGTACACGACGCGCTGAAGCCGTCCAAAACGGCGGTAACGGTCGCGCTTCCCTGACTCAGCGCAAAGACCCTGCCGTCGGCTCCGACCTCGACCGTCCCGGGCGCGGAGGACGTGAAAGCGACCTCGCCGGAAACATATGCGTCCGCGGGATTCAGGATTAGCATCAGATTGGCGTATTCGCCCGAAATCACCGTTACGTTTTCTTCCTTAAAAGCGATCCCCTCGAGCGGTACACGCTCGTATACGTCGACGACGAGAGTATATGTTACGCTTTCGGTCGCGCCCGGCGCAGTTACCGTAAGCGTAACGCTCCCCGGCTTCAGCGCCGTCAACAGCGCTTCTGTATATCCCGTAACCTGTACCGAAAGAATTTCCGTATCGCTGACGTCGAACGTCATTCTGGAATAAGTGGGATTTGCGGGAAGCGTGGAAACCGTTATGGAAACGGTATCGCCGACAGCTATTCTGTTCCCGCCCGAAATAGAAACGTCAATGCCCGTTACCGGCGAATAATTGTCGAATTTTAAATTTCCTATGCCTTCCGCGGCATGGTATTCTCCCGAATATCCATTAAATAGCACGACGCCGTCTTCCCTTAGGAAAGCGCTGTGGAATTCGCCCGCGGCTATGTTTTCGATGTCCGTAAGCCCCGAAACGTCGCATTGATCGTAAGAGTTATCGCCTGCGGCGACAACGCCGCCGTCGGCTGTCAGCCCGATAAGGTGTCTGCTGCCCGCCGCAATTTTGACCACGTTCCAACCGGAAACGTCAATGTTTTCCGCACCGCTCACCTTGACGCTTCCGTCCGAAAGCAGTACCGCCGTGAAATCGTCGCCGGCCGCAACGGCAACCGCGCCCGAAATGCCGCCGAGATCGCCATAGGCGGAGCTTGCGCCCGCCGCGGACACTGTGCCGTCCGAATGCAACGCCACAACGTGCTTCAGCCCTGCCGAAATCGCCGTAACGTCGTTGAATCCCGAAACGTCGGTCTGACCCGAATCGTTCAGTCCCGCAGCCAATACGCGCCCGTCGGCAGTCAAGCCGTAAGAAGTATAGTAACCTGCGGAAACCGCGATTATGTTCTCCCAATCAACGACGTTTTGTTCCCCGTAAACCTGACTTCCGAACTCAACGACTTTTAATCCTTCCGTTAAAACGAGGGTGTGCGTCCTGCCCGCGGCGATGCCGACGGCTCCCGAATATCCCTCCGCAGCCCATCTGCCGGAAGCTGAAAAGCCCGAAACGTCGACTATCCCGAAAGCGTTTACCGCGACGGTTATCCCCGACGACGCCGCCAGAGCGGGGCTTTTGTCGGTTACGGTATTCAATACCGTCTGCCAATCCGTCGAGGAGGAAGAAACGTTCAGGGTACCCAAGCGTATCACGTCGCCGTCGGAGTCGGTAACCGACAGTCTGACGGTTTTGGGCTCGGTCGACGAAGTATACGCAACACCGTCGAACAGGGAAGTCAAGGTATTGCCTTTGTCGGAGACCACGAACTTAAGATCGAGCGTTCTTTGTCCCGAAAGGTATGCCGTCAAAAACTTTCCGTAATTGAGTTTCGCGGCAGCTATTACCTCCCCGTTTCCGGATAACGCTTCCACGCTGAGCGCGGAAAGGTACTGCGGGTCGAAATCTCCGAGGCTGAGCGTTACTCCGACGCCCGAATATTCGGATACGTTGACCAGTTCCGCCGATTCCAAGAATATCTTGTCCGTAAAATACTGATCGGATATGTGCGCCGAGTTCGAGAGCTTGACCGTAAATTCTATACTGGTCGAACTTATCGAATTTGCTTCGATGACTATTCCCGAATTCGTGCCGTTGGAATAATACAGGCAGTCGGGATCGAATTTATCGGTGGAAGTCATGCTTCCCACGCTTTTGAAATAAGTGTTGTAAGGAGAAAGATAGGCGTAACCGACTTCGTAATCGGAGCGGAAATATACCGAGCCGCCCACCTCGTCGGATAAGTCGGGTCTGAAAACGAACACTTCGTCCGCGAGGCTGCCCGAGCCGTGATATTTGGCGTGCATATTGCCCGTCGATGTCGAGAAATCGTCGGGTTCTTTTATGCGGTACACGATCAGCCCGCTGCCGGGAAGTTCGGAATCGAAGCCCGAAACGGTGATTCTGCGGTATTCCAGCATGAAGTATTCGTCCGTATCGGTATAGATGCGGTACGCCAGCGTGCCGTTTACATGTTCGGCAGCGGACACGGGCGACAGCGAATATGTGCCGTTGGAGGTAATATCCTTTATCTGACCGTTTTCGATCCCGCCGAGATATTTGTCGCGGATATACGTCAGCATATACTGCGGAGTATCCAGATTGCTCCCCATCAGATCCCATTCGCCTACAGCCGAATAGTCGTCGTCGTAGTGATACAGATCGGGCGCGCCGAGAACGTGTCCCATCTCGTGCGCAAGCACCCCTACGTCCAGCGCCGTATCGAAATTGAAGGAATAATCCCCCACTTTCACGCCGCATATCGTGGAATATCCGGAGCCGTCGATGTCGTCAAGATTCCAGCTGTGAGGCCAGAGCAGGCTGCCCCAACTGCCGGAAGAGGATCCGCACACTATAAAGGAAACGGAATCGGCGTATCCGTCGCCGTCGGCGTCCGCGTTTATACCTATCGATGCGAAATATTCGGAGGCGGCTTTGACGGCGTTGGTCAATAATGTCGCTTCGCGCGTCTGTCTGCGTAGCGAACTGCCCTCCACGTTATAATACTTTCTGGACTCGGAATCCCGATACACGAAAATCGAGCCGTTGGCGTAAGGCATTTCCGAAACGACGTTGATTTTGCCGCCGCTTTGCACCTGGTAATAAGACCTTACGGAACCGGAGCCGTTCAGCATTTCATCGATTTTACCGCTCGGCGCATAAGTTTCGTCTTTAAACGCTATAAAAATAACCAGATTGACTATGGTTGCGCTTTCTTCCGAGGCGAGAGCGCCGAAAGCGTTTCCGCCCCTCGCCGAAGTGGATACGGAAGAAACGCTCTCTATATAATCGGAAGATAGATTCAGATAAGTGATCTTGGGAACCGCGGCGATCTCCTTCTCGCTCGCCGTTACGGACACGCCGCCCGAAACGGGCGCGCCGCCGTCGTCCACTGCATAGGTCAGAGTGTTGTTCTGCCTGTCCGCGATCAGTATGTACCCCTCCGAATCATGATAATACCTGAACCTCTCGTCGCCGGACTCGTAAAATGAAACGCTTTCCCCGTCGACGACCATTTCTCTTTCGAAGGTATATTCGCCGTAATCGTAATTCGGGGGTGCGGAAACCGCGTCTTCGGAAAAATACAGAGCGCAAACGACCGTCGCCGCCAGAATGGCGAGCGCGAAAGCCGTCAAAACTTTTCGGAGCGCGCCGCTACGGGCGCGCTCCCTACGCTCCTTATTCATGGCTTTATTATATATCACGCGCGCCCGCCAGTCAATACCCGTCGGAAAAATGCGCTTTTTGCCCTCGACCAATTATTGGCGTATTTTAAAATCGGGTTGCCACGCGATGCGCCCGTTTTCAGAATATCCGCTTGATTCACAGCATATTCCAACCGGAAAAATCGGGCAGCGTGCCCGAATCTGTAAAATCCGCGAAAATCTTCTCGACTGCGGCAGGATCGTCGAAATCCCGGGCATACAGGATCGGTTCGTCCGCTTCGAAACGGGTCACAGTCACGTTCAATGCGTGTTTTTTTATTTTTTTCGAAAACAGCGCGCGACGCAAGTCGTTATACGCGTGTATTTCCGCGACGCCGCAAATATCCGGCACCGCCCTGACGATGACGTCGGCGCGATCGGAGGAAACGCTTTCGAAAGCTGCTTTCAACCGCGCCGTTTTGTCCGAAATATCCGAAAATCCGAATATACGTTCCGAACAACCCGCTATTTCGTTCTCGTCCGTAATGTCGATGCCTACAGGCTTATCTGAAAAATATAATCTGGCGTTACTCATACCGACCTCCGTAAATATTATAAAGGATGTCGAAGGTTTATTCAAGTATCAAAATTTTTGCTTATTATACATAGAATAAATTTACGCGGCGATACGCTCAAATCGTCAATAATGTATAAATTATCACGCCGAGCACTACGGCGAAGATCACGGCTCGCGAAATGATATAAGGAACGACTATTTTTTTTTGCCTTTACTCTTTTATACTTGGGTTTGGAAAGTAACGCGAAAACGACGTATCCCGTTAGCCCCGCGACGCTTCCTATCCCGAAATACTTCTGCCCGGAAAAATATGTCGCAAGCGTGAACGCCGTGGTCAGCGCCAGAAACGCCACGGCTATATAATACATTCGGCGCCCTTTTTTTTCGTCCGCAAGCTTTTTGTTTTCGATGTCGTCTTCGGATAAGAGGTCGTCGATTCTTACGTTAAACAGATCGGCAACGGCTTTCAGACTGTCGATGCTCGGAAATCCCCTGTCCGTCTCCCATTTCGAAACGGCGGTCCTGGTAACGAAAAGCTTATCCGCGAGCTGCTCTTGCGTGAGCATATTATCCGTTCTGAGTTTTTTCAGTTTTTGACCGAATGTCATAACGTGCCTCCCTGAGCGTGAATAAATTGTCTAAATTATATTCCGTATCCGCTTGAAAGTCACGACACTTTCCGTCGCAAAGGCACAATCGATGGAATTTCACCTCAACCCGATACTTCGCTTTTCAGTCATCGTCAAATTTTAAAGCCGTCCCGCTTCCGTTACAATCGGGACATCTGATAAGACCCGTCCCGTTGCAACGGGAACAATGAACGAAATTCACCCATCCGTCGGAATCACCTGTTCCGTAAGTCTTATTATAATAAATTCTTCCGCTGCCTTCGCAGTTAGGACAAGAAACGGTTCCCGTTCCTTCGCAAGTCGGACAAGATACTCTGATTGTTCTCATATTCGTCTCCTTAAACATGATTATCGCTATTAAATTTTGCCGAAACCGGTATAATATACCGTTTTACGCCGCCTAAACTTCAAATTTTACGACGAGATTAATCTTGACGTAAGTTTACGCTTTCACGCGGCGCAATATTGTTACGCCGCGTGAAAGATTAGGTATTATCCCATATAACCGTACAACCTGCTTCCGTCGGCACAGGTATTTCCCCTTTGGCTTACGGGAAGCGCGTCTAAATTGATCGATAAGTGATTGGTTATGTTGCTGATACTGGTAGAAGAAGTAATATGTCCTGCCACTGCTCCGATATTCGGATAAATATTAGCATCCGAACCCGTGACGGTAAAGGTGGCAAGCAACGTACAAGAGCCGATAGTCCCCGAAGGGGAATAACCGGCTATCCCGCCGGCCGACCTGTTATTAACGCTAGGATAATATTCCATTATCGCAATGACGTAGCAACCGTTTATGGTACCCGTGTTTTCACCGCAAATTCCCCCCATATCTCCGTTAGTGAAAATAGAAGGAATTTGCAAACTCAGAACTTTTCCGAATCCACAGCTACTGATAGTACCTTGATTTACGCCCGTAATGCCGCCGACTTTGCTCAAATTTCTGTTGACGGAAATCTCCGTGCCTTCAACGGTAATATCGCTTAAGATACCCCCGGCACGGTTTATGCCGCACACTGTATCGTCACGATTAAATGTAACGGAAAGAAGAAAAATACAATGAACGAATATATCAACAGCGGGCTAACCAACGCCTCCTGCATATCGTAGAACGTAAGGTGTAAATATACCAACGCCGCAAGCGTCAGGATATCGAGCACCGCATTGGCGAAAATAAGCTTTGCATATAAAACGGCTTTTTCTCTTTCGCTCAATACTTCGGGCGCTTTACTCTTTTTGCTTGCGGGGCGCGCCTTCGCGCGTTTTTTGCGCGTAGTATCTTCGGGTATTTCGAGTTTTTTGATACGGCCGAGATATTCGTCGTATTCGGGAACACCTTCTATATAATTGCGATAAAAGTCGCCGCATACTACAAGCTCGGCGTCGGTCAGAGAAAGCAATTTCAATACCGTTTCTTTGTCATAGCAGAAATCATACAGATAATCGTAATGATAAAGACTTTCCATATCAATAGAATTATCGGCAAACTCGGTAAACGTTTTGCTGTTCAACAACAGCACGTCGTATACATATTCGCCTTTATGTATTTTGCTTTTGACCTTAAACGGTATTCTGGGGGGCGCGAATCTGCCGTTACTCCTTCTTATATAATCGTAATATGTGACAATGATTATGCTCTTGACCGATTCGAGCGCTATATGCTGAATTTTAGTCTCTTCGTGAATTTTATACCGCCTTCTCGGGAAAATGCGATACGCCGTAAGCGTATTGCCGTCAAGTTCATACTTATATTCGCGTATATTCGCTTCATACGCCCCTATGCAAAATATTTGCATCAGCGCGGTAAACCCTAATAATACGGCAAACGTTATCCGCGCCCATTCCGGCGTGTCGTAAAAGAAGACTACGACGGCTATCGCAAGCAACACGATATTGACCGCTGAGCCTATGACGCACAGCTTTAAGGTCTTTTTTAGCTCGAATCTTGCCGGTTCAAATCTCGTTTTCATAGTCAATAACCGTATTGCCTACCAATCCCTATACTTTTCACATCTGTCCGTTACCGAATTAAAACCGAAGCTCGATAAACGATTACTGAAATACTCAAAAAGCATTTCCCTGTTTTGAGTATCGATGAAATTGTCCGAGTTCAATTTGTTTATCTCGGAATATGCTTTCTTCAGCAACAATAAAGCTTTTTCTTCGCTTTTTGTTTTCAATAATCCGTACTCAAATTCAGTCAAAATGCTTTTAAGACGAACTATTTTTACGCTTTCGCCTTCTTCGAATGCTGACGCGAGATCTTCTAGCGACATCACGTTATCGCTTTCGCCGTCGATATTTTTACGTAATAAAATGATACGTCGACAATAATCATCGTTCCATTTATCGACTTTCAGTCCTTCCGCCCACCATTGTAAGCATGTTTCTACGCTCTGAAAATAAGGCGGCAACGATAGAATAGCTTTGTCCGTCGTTTGCGATCGCACGTTAGCGTGTTTTTCATCCATTGTCAGCCATCGATACGAATAGTTTATAAAATTATATTCGCATTGCCTGAATTTTTTCGGGAAGCTGACTTTTAACTTATTATCATATTCTCCTAATATACTTACCGCCGCCGTTGCGTTGCGTATCTTTTGTGCGCCGTAATCGGTAAATGAGTAGTCGACAATAAATCCTTCCCCGTCGAATTTATTCTGTTTTGCTATACCTTTGATCTGCTCGTCCACTTCGCCGAGAGAATGAGTTATGTAATAATGCTTGTCGTTCATTATAGCGTCGTATCCGATTTCTTCGGAATATAAGTTTTCGAATACCGCAATAAGTTTAATACTCCACCCGTCGAAAACGCTTTCGCCTATTTCCGCAATATAGCCGATTCCGCCGTCTGTTTTACACTTGTAAATTTTACATACATCAAATATTTTTATCATACAGTCTTTTTAACCAAACGGTATCCATCGTGATACTCCTAGAATCCTTTTTCCGACACTTGTCAGATTTACATAATTAGGATTTCTAATAGAAATACTATTAATTTTATTCGCTAGGTTATTTAATCCTCCTTGTTCAATTAAAAATTGCTCCACACCTTTGGCTTGGTTGCGAGAAAACGAACCATCCAAACACTCAATTATTTTTATACCATTTCTACTATGTTCCCTAGATCTTCTCGCTAAATTATTAGTTATGCCATAATAGTTTTGCGATCCCTTAAGTGCATGATATACACGAACATTACCACTTTGAACAGAAAAGCCTGAAGTGGCAGTAACTTTATTTGTGCTCATATAAATTTTAGAAACACTATTAAAATTAACTGCAGAACTTAGTATTGCACCTCCTAATGCGAAAACACCTCCCCACATAAAGCCGTCGCACAAGCCATCTATGCCGGCTTCTAAAATATCTTCCTCGCTTTCTCCATTTAATGCTGCGATTCCAGCACTTATTACTCCATTTATTATGGTACTTGAAAGCACCCCTGCTACTATAGGTAATAACGCCCCACCAGTTGCTATTGTGATTGCTGCTGCCGTAGTCGTTGCAACAACACCAACCGCTAATTTAACAATACGCTTCCCGAAAATAGACAGGCAGCCAGAGTCATCAGCGCGATTTACCGGATCGTTTACGCAATAAGCATAAAGGTTGCCTTCCTCCGCCACTACGTCAGGAGAAATGAATCTGCCTGTTTCGGGATCGTAATAACGGCTTACGAGATAATAAAGTCCGGTTTCCGTATCGTAATAATACCCGCGATACCGTATAGGATTGGCGGCTCCTACCGTAGATGCCAAAGCACCGCCGACGGTCAATATTTTACCCCAACTGTCGTAGGTATATTGTACTACGAGGTTTCCAGTGCCGTCAATGATACCGGTTACGTCGCCAAGCATATTGCTGATGTAATAATACGACGTACCGTTAAGCGTAAATCCGACCAAACCGTTTTGATTATAAAGGTATTCGATGACGTTAGCACCGTTGGTTTCCCGATATAACGCGCTTCCTATATATGTATATGCGGTATTGCCTTTGGCAATTACAGCCTAACACGTTCCTTTCTCACGTCAAGCGGCTTTCGCGGCATAAACCGCCTAAATCTATGACAGCAATCGATAAAGACTCTTTGACGGCTTAAAACGGCACAAAATAAGCCTAAAAAGGTAAAGAAAAAACCTAAAACTGTTCTCACAAAAGGAGTTCGTTTTAGGTTTGGACTGGTGGAGCGTGCGTAATGTAAATCGAATATATTTATTCGTTGTCAAAAACGATTTCCCAAGTCCCTTTAGAAGAAATATGCTGTCCGTATGTATTTTCTTGTTCTTTTGCTTGTTTCATCCTTCCAGCTTTGCGAAGTTTTGTTGCAGCCCAACGGATATCGTAATTCCAAGTGTAAAACAAGTCTCCGGATTTACTTAATTCGTCATAATAATCTTGCCAAAATTTTTTAAAAATATCAATAATTTTAGCTCTTCCTCCCATCTGTTGAATGATGTCGTATAAAATGTCCGGCAGGTCATTTCTTTTCATTTCTGTTACCTCCTTTTATGTTAGTTTTTACACTGCAAAAAACACTTTGCCATGATTATAACTAATTAAAGTCCTTGCACCACTTCCATATCGAGTTGCTTTTTCCTTTCCTTCCAGTCAGGCATATGAACCGTCAGAAAATTGTAAAAGCTTGCGCTGTGATTGGGATACAACAAGTGCGTCATCTCGTGTAAAATGACATATTGAATACAAAGTATATCCGCTTTAAGCAAATATTCGTTAAGAGTAATTTTATTGCGTGATTTGGTACAGCTTCCCCAAAGTGTTTTCATTTTTTTGATAACTATTTCAGGTTTCTGTATTCCGTACTTTCTGAAGACGGAATTGTATAACAAGTCTGCTTGTTCTCCGAAAATTTCAGCCGCCTGCTCTCTCCACCACGCGCCGAACGATCTACTCAATGAAGTTTCGTCTTTATCGTCTTTCAAATAGACGAATATCTTTTTTTCATCCTGTTCGACAGCATTCTTGTCCGCTTTGACTTTTATTATACGCATATCTTTACCGAGCATCTGCGTGGAAGATCCGCTTCTGAGTTCAAGAAGATTATTATGACCGTCCGTCGAACGATAAACTTCGAGTTTTCCTACAATCCAATCCTTACGGCTTTCTAAAAAATTCTCGACCCATTCGTCTTTTACGGCAAAAGGCACCGAGAGTTTAACGGAGAGATCCCTGTAAACTCTCAGGTGTACGTTTTTTATTTCTTTCCTTATCACGCAAACTTTAACGGTACCGTAAACCGATTTTGTTTGCAAATTAAATTCGTCCATCAGAATCTTGCTACCGCCACTTTCATGATCTCGTCAATAATAAGGTCTATTAAATCGACGTTGTTTTTATCGATAGTAATTCCCATGTCGTCAAACATATCGAAAAGCACGTCGTCAAGTGCTCGGTGAATATCCTTATGCACCATTATGTTCTGTTTCCAATCCCTTTTGGTATGGCGTATCATAACTTCCTTTATTTTAACAGCATAAGACGCGATAATTTCCTCTAAATCTTCCGATATTTCAATATTTTTGTTCCTTAATGTTATCGCAATGCTTCCATAAAAAGCTTTACTGTCACCGTCAGATGCAATACAGGACGGATATTGACTGCGCGAAATACCCTGCCTGAAGTCTTCGGCAAGAATTTCCATTTCCCGATAATATTTATCGGCGTCTCTGGACAGATCGTATTCTTCAATAGTCTTTCTTATTTTAGCGGAAAACTCCTCGAATTTAAGGGGATCATCGTAACGTATCTGTTTCAGACTTGATTCTATCCTCGTTTTGATAGCGTCGGCTCTCGCCTCATTGGAATCCATTCCCTTCAATAATTCTGCCATAGACTTTTTATCGCCTATTGAAACGGGACTCACTACTTGCAAAACTTCAGAAGAATTGACAAATGTGTCTATAAGGTTTTTTATACCGTTCTCGTACTTCGAAAACTCGACGGGATCGTCATTACGTATCATAACGCTGTCTTTTAGCTTTCTGAAAAACAAATATTCTTGCCTATATGTTTCGATCGCTTCAAAGCCGATTGCAACATAAAGCGCCCTATCTGTAAGCGCCAGATTAAGTAGTTGAGCAAATCTCCTGAATTTATCGTAAAATTCTTTTCTTTTCGCTTCGTCTTTTAGCGCCGATTGCCAAATCGCAGTCGGGGTAGAACTGTCGTATCCGGGGAACATATCCCTTAATTCGTGATATACCTTTTTAAGTCTTGCTTTTTCGTCCTCAGTGCCGTATACCGTTCCTTTGATATCGTCTTGATCAAAATTACGCATACCTGATTCTGCGTCGGAATAAAGGTCGATAGCTTTGTTCAGTTTCGTGAAAATACCTCTGTAATCGATTATCAATCCGAAATCCTTGCCTTCGTGTACTCTGTTGACGCGAGCGATCGCCTGCAAAAGATTGTGCTCTTTCATGGATTTATCGACATAAAGCACCCCGGCTACAGGCGCGTCGAAACCCGTCAAAAGCATATCTTTGACAATAAGTATATTCACTTCGTCGTTATCCGGATCTTTGAACTGACCGCAGACCGTTTCATAGTACTTATCGTCATTTAAGCCGAACAACGGTTTAACGACTGTGTTGCGATAGCCGTTTATGGTGGCTATATCCGCGTCGCTTACGCTTGAGTCTCCGTCTTCGTCGGATTTTACGCCGAAAGTCATCACGACTTTAGGGTGCACGCCCATAACCTCGTTTTTCTTCAGTATGTCGTAAACCTGTACAGCCGCTGCACGTGAAGAACACACGACCATAGCCTTAAGTTTTTTCGGAATACAATAATTGACAAAGTGGTCACATATATCGAATGCCATCACGTTAAGACGGCTTTGCGCTTTCGCAAGACGTTCAAACCTACTGAATTTGTGTGCCAGTTCTTCCTTGACGTTTGCTGGAATTCCTTCCGTCAAAGAATCGAAATACACGTCGATTTTGTCGCTTGGCGGATCCAATACTATCTTTCTCCCTTCGTAAACAAGCGGAACCGTAATACCGTCGTGTACAGATTCGTCCATCGTATAATTATGTATCGGTGCGCCGAACTTCTGATAGGTATTCTTCTTTGCTTTTGCAATAAGCGGCGTACCCGTAAAAGCTATCAACGTCGCCTTGGGCAACACGTCTCTCATATAGTTAAACATACCGCCGTATTCGCTACGGTGCGCTTCGTCTATTAAGACGTAAAACTTTTCGCTGTCCGGCTCGAGATACTTATATCTGCAAACCGCCGTAAACTTGTTGATAAGCGTGGTAATAACCACGTTGCTCTTGTTTTTAAGTAATGTTTTCAAACCTTTTCCGGTTGCCGCCCTAACGGGCTCCATAGAAGCGTTTGCAAAATTGTCTTTAATCTGCTTATCGAGATTCTTTCTGTCGGTGATAATGATAAACCTGGGATTTTCCGCCGCTTTTTCGATTTGTATTCTTTTTACGAGCATGACCATAGTAAGCGACTTACCGCTACCCTGCGTATGCCATATAACGCCGCCCTGACTGTCTTCTTTGTCTTCTCCGTTTATCCTTGCCATAGTTTTGTTCACGGCAAAATACTGTTGATGCCGACAAACTTTTTTGATGTTATTGTCAAAGATTATAAAATATTTTATTATCTCCAAAAGTCTGTTTTTCTCGAGAAGCGAAACGCAAATTCTGTCCTGCTCTAAAATCTGACCGTCGGAAGAATATTTTTCGCAAAGTTCCTTTTGCCAATCGACGCTATCTTTATATTCGCGCCACTCTACAAAATATTCTGCCGCCGTGCCCGCCGTGCCGTAAAGCACCTTTTCTGGTTTTACGGCCAACACCAGTTGAGCATATTTGAACAACTGCGGGATATATTCGGGCTTCATGTTTCTGACGTTCTGCACAACGCCTTCCATAATATCCACGCTGGATTTTTTACATTCAATAACGACGATCGGGATACCGTTACACATAATTACGATGTCCGGACGCGCGAATTGCCCGTTTGCTCTCTCAACAGCGAACTCCTCGGTAACCTGCCAGATATTATTTTCGGGACGCTCAAAATCTATATATTTCAAATCAAAAGATTTTTTGACGGGCTCTTGTTTGTCTACGACTATTCTCTCTTCGACGCTTATACCGAGCGTCAAAAGATTGTAAACTTCTTTATTCGCCATCGCAAGCCCCTGCAACAAAGACACGTCAAGTTCCTTAACGGCTCTTTCTATCGACTCGTCAGAAAAAGGTCTCTCGAAACCCAGATAGGTATAATGCTGGCTTCGCATAAACTTTACGATCTCGTCTTTAAACAGCACGTTATTCAACGGACCTCTTTTCAGTTCCGCTTCGCTTCTGCTTACATACGCGTATCCCATTTTTTCGAGAAATCGTATCATTCTCTCCTGACAAACAGGTCTTTCGTCGAAAATTCTGTGATCCAGCATATTTACCTCCTAAAACAAATTGTAATTCTTGCCCGCAAAATATGTAATCAACAATTTGCACAGCTCCCTATCGCTGTGTGCGCCGTCTATCAACGCCTTTAATTCTTCTTTCATATTTTGCGTATAACGATAGCCGTTATCGACGATCTTTTTAAGTGCTTCTTTATATATGTGTTCTTCTAATTCGTTGTTTCCCATTTTTCTTTTTCCCGACGAATGCTTTTCAGTTTTACAATATTTAATTTATTAATAGACGAAACTTTGAAAAGGTATTTCAAAACCTCCGCCGTTCTTTTTGCATATCGCCTGCAGCGCCACGCTGTTCCTTTCGACCCATTCTATTATTGTCTTTTTATCGCTTGCCTTGATTTTACCGTTCATAAAATCGACCTCTAAATTATCCAGATAAACCGACGCTACTTTTTCATTGTTGATCTTGGCGTGAAAATGTAGTCGATTATGCTTTGCGTTCTCCTCCTCGAAAATATAGAACGAAAGACGGCTGTTATACCTGAACATTCGCTCCCTGATCTCTATCGGCTCTATACCGACAAGAGAACACCAAAAGCTGACCGCCCCGTGGCGCTCCGGATACATTATATCGTACATATCCATTTTATACCCTCACTATTCCGGTTAAAAGATATTGTTGCATCGCTTTGCGTTGCTTGAGCAGTTTATCACGCTTTTGCTGATGAAGGGTGATAAGGTTGTCTATCGACGATAAATACCCCGAAATCTTTTGTTGCTCAGCTTTATCAGGAACAAAAACATTGATTTCGTTTAAGTTCTTTAGAATAATCGTAGCAAATGTCCCTGTCGCTTGCCTATTTCGAACTTCACGCTGGAAAAAACCGGATGAAAGCAAATAATACAAGTATTCGGCTGTGACAGTTTTATTTGGTATAATGCCTAAAATTCCTTGCTTTGTTGCAACAGGAATGTGGTTTATTGCCACATTTCCGACCGTTGCACCATTAGTAAATATCACACTGTCTGAGGGAATCAACCAAGCAGAACTATGCTTCAACCCTTCTTCCGTAATGAAAGTCTTTACAGAATCTATGTACTTGTTTTCTGTATCTTCTATACGAACAAAAGGGATTGTTCCATTCCGATAATAGGCGGCTGTATTAGTATCAGGGGTGCCTCCCTCTGATGCAAATGAATATACTTCTTCAAACTTACGCTGTTCCCAAGGGGCAGTAAAACCGGGAAAGCGTATTTCAGGTATATTGCTTCCTTTTTTCGGAAACATTTTATTTAAGTAATATTTTTTCGACTTTTGATAAGCTTCGATCAATTTTTCTTGCAATTCAATCGCCTTGTCCCACTGCATCAAAATCTCGGCTATACGAGATTGTTCGCTGTCGCTTTTTCTGTCGCTTTTAGGGTAGGATATTTTTATCTTTTTAATACTTTCCCTATTTAATCCGTATACTTTGAAACCAACTGCTAATTTTTGAAACTGTTTTTTTACGTCTTGGGATATTGTAATATATTGCTTATAATATTTTGAAAAAACTGATTGTTTTTCTTTTGCTAAAATTGTATGTAGTCCTGCAATAAAAGGCTCGTTATTAACATTATCTATCAATACCGCCCTAGAAGTTCCTTCCAAATCTTCTGATGCGTCCAAAAATGCAATATCTCCGTCTTGCATTAAAAATGTTTCATTACCTTTCAATGCAATATCATATCTCGGTAAAAGGGAATATTGTTCATACGTAACCTTATTAAAAGCATTTGTATGCATATCTCCATAATGCAAATAGCATACTCCTTGATCTCCTAGCTCCTCACGAGATTTTCCCAAGCCGCCATAAAAATCAAAAAGTTCACAGAATTTTATATCCCTTTCCCAGTCGCATGGGAAAATACCGAAAGAGGTCTTTTCATACCCCTCCGGCACTATTCCGCTGTTTATCTCTTCAATCCGCTTTTTTATCGTTTGGTTCATCTTGAGGTTCCTTTTTTTTGTTTCTTAATTCTTCTGCAAACATATCGGAAACTTCTTGGTCTTTTTTTCTAAATATCTTATAAAACCAATCCGGTATCAAATATGCTTTCTTTCTATAGTCAAATATTTTATATTGAACCATTTCTATTTTGGTCCATAATGCACTGTCGTTATCGATATCACTTTCAATTTCATCTGTAATTCTTTTCAAATTTAACTGTGTATTTATATCTTTATTTAACTTAAAATAAGAATTTAAAAAAAACTCTAACACTGTCAGACCTGAAGCAAAGCTTAAAATCATTGTCGCGACGCTTTTATGCGTTAATATGGCACATAACAATATTAATCCAATAGAAATTACAGCTAACGAAAGTAATAAATATTGATATCTTTTTCTTAAATCCAAGTCCCATCTTATATTTTCTTTTTGACAATAAAAAACAGCCTTATTATAAGGCAATGACGAATAGTCATTATACCAATCTTCTTTTGGCGCACGTTTTTTATTACTATATTTCTTCAACAGCTTTAAACGCTGTTCTGTTTGAATAATTTGACTCGAAATTAAATCATTTACAGTGTCGTTTATTTTTAATACATTTTTATCAAATATCTGTTGGAAACATGCGCCGTAATATTTATAGCGTGCTAACTGATTCCGCAATATTAAGTTTACACACCAAACCCAAAAATATAATATACAAAGAGATGCAACGATTGTATCGTCTTTTAAAAATTTCTGAGCAACGGAAAATAGGACAGGAACTAATACTGAACATATTAGAACACAATAGGACAAAATTTTGCCACGCTTGTAGCATTCTCCTGCAACTATTTGATACCTTAAATTTTCAGGCTCATTTTGTCTAATCAAAATATTCTTACTTTCTTCCATAGTTTTTATTCATATCGGGGAAATTCATCCCCAAAGATATCCCTCCATAAGTTAATAGATTTTCTTATATCCTTTTCATTTACTTCTGCGTTAATTGCGCGGTTCGCTTTATTTAAGTCGTTATTAGCTCTTGTTTGCAACTTATTTTTTTCTTCTATAGATAAATTATTAATATTGCCTTCTATTTTTTTTGAATCTGATACATAATACCAAATATTTTGACTTATATAAGCCAACACATCTTTGAAGCGCACATCTATCCAGTCGGAAGTATCATTATTTTTATCAAAATAATCTAAAATCATAGTTTCGAGCAAATATGACGTCATCGTTGGCATTTGTCCGTACTTATTCCAGTATTTAATCAATCGGATTGTTTCCCTTACTTTTCCGCTGTGTTTCTTTGTTAATGCATTGACTCTCTCTTGTTCAATCGTAGGATCGGTCTTCTTCCAGTTACCCTTGCCGTTAGGAATTAAATAGTAAGATCTCCCATCATGTTCAGCAACAGTATGGAAACACGGCACAATATCAAACGCCCAATCTTTTGAGATTAAATTCAGATTTATTGCCTCATGATCCCTTTTAATTTCAGATCTGGAATACTCTCTTAATTTTTCTAACTCCTTCTTAAATCTATTTAATACCAATTTAGAGTTTAGTGTTCCGTCCGGATTAGTGCACTCGATTTGTGCCGGATTTACATTACCGGACGTTATTCTGACATTTTCCCAACTATCATAGTTGTTATATGTAGCATTGCTTGCGGCAATCCCTATCATTAAATCTATATCGTCCAATTCTCTGCACTTTGTCTTTCTCGAAAAAGAACCGAAGTGCAAATCAAAATCTTGACACAAATCAAAAAAATTATCTTTGTTATCAAACTCTTTTATATTATAGAGCAAATTATCTCTGCTGTCCCGTGCAGCCTTAACAATATTTTTGTCCAAATCCACATAGTTCTTTCTAAATTCTTCAAATGCATTTTCTACTGATTGCGCCATAGTTGACCCCTTTTATTTATTAATTATAATTTTAGCCGCTTTTTACCTTCGCGTTTATTTACATTATCTTTTCTTAGCATTCAAAATCTTTACCAGCAGGACGATGTTTGTCGCCACCAGATTCAATGCATATTCGACATACTCATCCGACACGTCAACAACTTCTTGACCTTGACCGTGCCCTGCGTTTTTATTCCTCAGAGTCGGAGCGCCGCTTTCAAGTGTCGAGCGTATGCCATTTAAGTGACTTTCCAAATATTTAGGATAAAAGCCGTTGTCGGTAAGGTGTTGAAGTAATTGCTTGGCGGTGTCGCGCTCCCTATCGTACGGATAATTCATCTCTTGGCAAATGCTTTTCAGCACACTTTCAAAAGCCTTTATCGCATTCAATATGGCGTCCTTATTTTGCCCTTTCTTGTAATGTTCGAATGCCTGAAAATATTCTTGTTCGGCTCCTTCGAAAATTTTATTATTCAATAAATGCAAAGCGGGCTTTATTGTTTCGGTATGTATAAATTCGTTGATTTTAGGTATCAATTTCCCGTTAATGAACTCATATCCGAGTGAATGTTGCTTAAACCTAAAATTGAGTTCTTTTATTGCAAGGTTAACAACTTCACTATATCCATGGCCGAATATGCTTTTGTTAGATATGATTTCCGTAAATGTAAAATCTAATAAATCAAGGAAATCCGAATCATCGCTAATGTCGACATAATCTTCGTATGCCTCATAAGTGTTCGTGGCATCGGCATACCTATCTTGCAAGGATTTTAATCCCTTTTCTCTCGCATATGCCTGACAGACAAATTCCCACATATCGATGTTTTTCCCATTCGGTTTATAAATATATTTAACATCCGGATAAATACCAAATACGTCTTCTACAATATGCAGATACTGGTTACGAAACGCTCGGCAAAACTTATCGTAAATATATACATCCGAAATGCCTTGTTCTGCTTCCTTTTTCCTTTGCGAGTAAAGTTTATACATTTATTACCTCATTCTTATCCCTATATTTTAATCTCTTAGCCGATTTAAATCACTGCATCGAGATTGTAGTGATCTACTTCTCTTTCAACCTTTCTCGCACCTTCTGTTTGAACTATTCGGAATTTCCTAATGGTTGCCTCTCTATCAAGCTCGCCAGTTGAATATATGTTTTTTAAGTGTTCGTTTATGGTAGGCACAGCTACATCAAACAATTCACTCATCATTCTTTGAGTGAGCCAAATGGTTTCGTCCTCATAGCGCACTTCGATAGAGTCTTGTTTTGATTGCAATTCAAATGTCAAAAACTCCGCGGTACTGTTTCTTATCAAGAGATTTTTTTCATCGCTCATAATTGTCCTCGTATCATTCAAGTCCCAATTCTTTGAGATATTTAGCCATTTTGTCTTCAGCTTCCTTGATTCGCTCTTTGAGATCTGCTATCTCTTTGTTTACCTCGTCGATATCGATAATAACCTCCTCTTCAAAAGTATCGACGTAGCGCGGAATATTCAGATTGAAATCATTTTGCTTTATTTCGTCAAGCGTCGCTATATGGCTGAATTTTTCGATCTCCGCCTTTACATGGTCACCGCTTGCGTAACTAAGATAAGTATCGACAATCTTTTTAACATTATCAACCGTTAACTTATTCTTGGCTTTATCCTTTAGAAACTCTTTTGATGCGTCGACAAACAGAACATCGGTATTCTTCTTTCCCTGCTTAAACACGATTATGCAGGCGGGTATCGGTGTGCCGTAGAAAAGATTTTCGGGCAAACCTATGACGGCGTCTATGAGATTTTTCTCTATGACGGCTTGCCTTATCTTGCCTTCCGACGCCCCCCTGAATAATACGCCGTGAGGCGCGACGGCTGCGACTCTGGCGTTTTTGCTCATGCTCGCGATCATGTGCAGTAAAAACGCCCAATCTCCTTTGCTCGCCGGCGGAACGCCGATGTCAAAACGATGAAACTTGTCCATCTGCGGCGCAAGTTTGAATTCGACGTTGTTGCTCTGCTCGGCATCGTTTTCTTCATCGTCTACGGACACTTCTGCCGCTTTATTGAATCCCATTGCCCAATTTTTTTTGCTGAACGGCATATTTGCCACTATACATTCGAATTTCATCAGATTACCGTCCGAATCGAGATGCTGCGGATTCGCAAGCGTATCTCCCCAGGCAATTTTAGCGTCCTTTATATTATGTATAAACATATTCATCCTTGCCATGGAAAGCGCCGAACTATTTATTTCTTGCCCGTATATCTGCACTTTATCGAATCCGCCTTTTCGCGCCGCTCTTATCAGCAAAGAGCCCGAACCGCAAGTCGGATCGTACACCCTGTCACCGGGTTTGGGGCTGACGATTTGCGCCATCACCTCGGAAACCTGCTGAGGAGTAAAGAATGATCCTGCGTTTTTACCGGCCCTGGCGGCGAACTCGCCTATCATGTACTCGTAGGCATCACCGATGACGTCGCTAGGTACTTGCTCATGATTGGTCGCAATATGATGCGGTCTTAAATCCAGGTTGGAGAATGTTTCCAACAGCTTACGCAAAATTGGATTTTTTTGATCTTTTTTACCGAGACTGGCTTCACTGTTAAAGTCTATACCCCTGAATATATCTTTGAGTATCGGATTACTGCTTTCGATACCCGTCAACGCCTCGCTGATTTTGCTTCCGATATCCGGCGCGTTTTTATTTTTCAGCAAGTAACCGAAAGTATACTTTTCGTCGAGTACAAAAGGCAACATGTTTATCTGCCTTTCAAGCCTTATCCCCTCATATTCCTTTTTCAATTCCTCAACGCTTTCCTGATAAGTGTCGCTTAAGTATTTGACAAAAAGCATTGACAATATGTAGTCCTTATAATTAGCGGCGTCTATCGTATCCCTGAAAATGTCCGCACATGCCCACAACGTTTTCGTGATGTCCTCGTATGTAGTCATTTATACCCTCCGTGTTTTTTTCAAAACAATATTGAATATTTCTCTATTCTTTATCTGCTCAAGTTGAGACAGTTTGTTTTCAAGTCGTTTTTTGGCGTTATATGTTAACCAATATGCGCCTATTACATTTTGAGTCTTCACATCGGGCAAAAATATCTCCATTGACAATAGGTCTTTCCGTCCTATCGACGGCACCGCCGCACCACTAGCCAGGCATTTAACATAATTCTCGATATTGACGTCCAAATATGCAGCAAGATAATCAGAGTTAACATTTTCTTTGGCGCTTATAATAACAAGATTGTTATACACATACGCGTCCATATCGTTCACTATATAATTGATCCCCGTCGGCGCTATCCTGCGCATAATTATATCGTGGTTTTTGACTCTGAGATCTTCTTCCGGACAGTACTCCGACGAAAGCATCAGTTCACCCATTCCGTTAAAAGGCAACAATGATGCAAGCGTTATCCATTTAACCGCCTTTTCAATCGCTTTCCCTTTTGAAGAAACAGCTATACACAGTTTGACATCTGCGACATCTTTCAACAATAGCTTTGCCATTTTCACTCCTTTACGGCTCGACTTCTCAGCTAGCCAAGCCGTAAATTACAGTTACCAACTATTTATCGATTTTCTTACGGAATTTTAGTACTCCAAGAGATTGCCGAGATTGTCCGCTTGGATTCTGTTCGAATCCGTGCGCAAATACTCGTTATCTACAACATGTACATACTCGCCGCTATACCACGATGTGCCACGCTTGTACATGGTCTTTACGCTATCAGGATGCGCATTTATAAATTCAACCATAAATTCCTTGGTCTTATCGATATCCTGCTGAATCCCGAAATGATTTGTACATTTTACTTTTTCAATCACATCCGTATCTTCGCTTTTATGTACGGCATATATATAAACCATTGCTGTCCTCCTTGTTAATACTCAGATATAGGATAGCGTAGTTGACAAACATTAAAAAATAACGTAAACTATCAATAACCCAACATGATAGCGTCTACGGATGCTATCCCGCCCCGTTGCTGAGCGACGGGGCTTATTCTTCCTGTAATTCTATCGTAACACAATAAAATTAAAAAGTCAAAGGTTTTTTACAAATAGTTTTGCTGTTTCGAACAAACATTGAGCATAGAAACCGTTATTTGATTAAAAAAATAAATTATTTACGTTTTTTGATTCCGATTTGATTCAGCATAATTTATGCTATCATAAAATATCGTAACTGTCAATATTTATGATTTCACTATACGAATACTTTTATCATAATTTGTGACTCCGTATAACGCTTTACCGCTTTCATCTCAACAGCGCAGATTTGTGCTTTGCAACCGTGGAGTGTGCTTGTCAATGACAAGTGGGCTCGGCTACGCCTCGCCCAGACAAGCACACGCCGCCACAAAATCATCCGGCTGAACGGAAAGCGAGAGCGAAGCGGAGTTTCGCGCTGAACCGCTTGCGAAATCTTCCGCTTTTTCGCTCTCTCGTATTTTTCCTCGATATAGCCTTATTTTTTTGTTATACGGTATTGTGCTTGTTATTCTCCGAACATTGCCTTTCGTGGGCATATTGTCGCATACTCCTCGGGAAAGTAAACGGTCGTAAAATCCTTGCGTAAACGTCCTAATTAAAAGACGGTAAAGCAAGGATTTTTCTTTTGCCCGTTGACTTTCCCATACAAATAATAAAGACACATTCCTTTTACCGTCATATGCTCCCTTTTGCCTGCCGAAAGGCAATCAAATTTCGGAGGTATAGACAATGGAAAAGGTAACGAATATTTATTGGTTAATAAAAAAGGCAGTCCGTGATTACGGATTGCCCTGAAAACAAAAGAAAAAGCAAACAAGACCGGGTTCGATTTTGTTTGCTTGTGGTGGAGATAAGGGGATTCGAACCCCTGACCTATGCGTTGCGAACGCATCGCTCTACCAACTGAGCCATATCCCCTCGCTTGTATATGCGATTATATCAAATGCGTTTGACTTTGTCAAATATTTTATCGCGTTTGAGCCTCGAGCTTTAACAGTGCCGTTTGTCTTTGCGAACCGCTCTCCCCTGTTCGGCTGCACCGCGCAAATGCCGTGCAAAATAATTTTTGAAAATGATTTTGAAAATTTTCAAAATTCGTTTGCTTTTTGTTCAAATTTATGATACAGTTAGCTTCGGAAACGCAGAAAGCGTATTCCTGAACCGAAAATCAGCAAATACACGATAAATCATCTTGTGCGAACCGAAAAACGCATTTGGAAACGACCCGTAAGCGTTGTTTTTCCGTATGAAACGCGTTTAATGCCTGTCGGTTTCAAGCGAACGCTATTATTTCGGCGCTTCGATAGCGCTGTACTTACGGGCGGGATATATATGATGCCATGGGATAAATACGAAATTGCTTTACTGATCGAATCTTATTTCGTCATCGAACACGGATTAAGGCGACGAGGCAACGAACTGAAACGATTGTCGGTCAAGCTGAGGCGTATGGCTTTAAACCGCGGCATGGTAATAAATTCGGCTTTCAGAAACTATAACGGCATGAACCGCAAAGTGCACAATATCGGAGATATTCTGAGCGGCACCGCCTCCGCGGACATGCCGCAGCTGAAAGAATTCTCCGCCGTGGTCGACCTGTACCTGAATCACCCCGACAAATTCGCCCTCTTATCCCGAAAAGCGCACGAAATGTGCAAACCCGATTCGCCCTGCCACGCCGAACAAAAAGCTTGTTTTGCCGCGTGGCTGTCCGACAAACACGGTTTAAAGGATAGCGCCTTAACGGGATACCTTAAAGCGATAGACGGATTATCCCCCTACTTCAGGAAAAAGAACGCGGAGACGACGGAATTATGGACGGCGGACGATTGCAAAGGCGTCAACCGTTTAAGACAGATACTCGAAAAGGACGAAGTATTCCGCAGAAAATTCCCCGCGGAATTTTCCGCGGCGGTACGCGCCGTAAAACTGTATTACGCTTTCGTAAAGGAAACAAAGACGGAAAACGACTTCCGCGAAAACGCCACCTGACGGCTATTTTTTCGCGGGTTCCCCGCCCGGGGAGAGTTCGTTTCCGTTCTCGAGAAGTTCCGCCCGGCGTTTCGCCCACGCTTTTTTCAGCACGAATATCAGCGGGATCGCCGCGATCACCATTAGGAGCGACCAAAACTGCGACGGACTCATGCCCGGCACGAAGGAGCCGCGCTCGTCGCCGCGGAAATACTCTATCACGAAGCGGAAAATCCCGTAAAGGATCATATACAGCGGCAGATTGTAAGGATGCCGTTTCTTCAGGTAAATTATCAGCAGCACCACAAACGCCGCAAACAGGAACACCGCCTCGATCAGATTGGTCGGGATGACCTTTTCCGCCATTCTCTCGCCCGTTTCGGGATCAATGAATCTGACGCCTATCCAGCTGTCCGTCGTCCGACCGTAACAGCATCCCGCCATAAAACAGCCCACTCTGCCGATGGAGTGTCCCAACAGTATACCGAGCGGCACCGTCGAAACCACGTCGGTGAGCTTGCCTTTGAATTTCTTTCTGAACAGGTACGCGAGTAACAAAAACACCGCCGCGCCGCCTATCAGTCCGCCCTGAAAAGTCAACCCCGTATATCTGAAACCCAGTTCGGGATGAGAAATATAGTCGTAAACGGATTGGAACAACGCCGCAAAGCCGAATCCCGTGCCGCCCGCGATTATTCCGTCTATACTTATAAAGTCGACGTATTTGGGATCGACCTTGTCGCGCTTGGACAAAACCCAGAACACGATAAAGCATGCGAGCACTCCCAGCCCTACCAAAATTCCGTATAAAGTTATGACTCCGCCTATTTCGTAAGGATACATGATATTAGATTATACACCCGAAAACAACTTTTGTAAACCGCCTGCCAAACGAAAGAGTATCACCTTTTCCGCTGTTGAATTTGACAACGCTTTGTGTTAAAATAATAATTATTACGAGGTGGGTTATGCCGTATCGGAAATTAAAATCTGTTCTCAACGTTTCAGCGGTCGTTTTGCTGATAATAGTCGCGCTGGCTTTGTTTGCGGGAGTGGGCTATATTGTTTACGACGTCCTGACAAACGATACTTCGAGGGGTATCGTAATAGTAACCGCACTGCTCTCCGGCGGTCTGATCGCCACAGACGAGGACGGCACGGAATCCGTTATTTGGGATCCTGTTCCCATCGATGAGTTTCCCATACAGGAAATTTTGAGTACGGACGGTTCGTTGGACGTTAATCTCGCGCTGGAAAGCGTTACGAAAGCGTTCAACGCTTCCGGGCAGAATATGTTTTCAACGCTATTTAATCTTTTCGACAATCTCGAAGTCGTCGCGGAGACGGGCGAATCGGTGCTGAACGTACGCCCCGCGAATATGTCGGACTCCACTCATGCCAAATACGGCGTTCTGAACGTATACAAGGAAACTTTCGATATGTTCGAGGAACGCTACGGCGACAAAGCCGAGGTAAGTGTTTTCAATTACGACTGGCGGCTGGACAACGAGCGTAACGCCGAGTTGCTGGAAAAGTACATAAACGAAAAAGGATATGACGAAGTGGTGCTGACTTCCCATTCGATGGGCGGCAACGTCGTGGCGGGTTATCTCGCCCGAAGCGCGGAAAACCGCGAAAAGGTCAAACTGTACTGCGCCTACGCGCCGTCGCTGCTGGGTTCGGTGGACGCCCTCGCGTATCTGGAGGATCCCTCTTTGGTTCTGGACATGCTCGGCGCGCTGAATCTCGGCGCGCTTCAGTCGGTCGTCGAGCAGTTGGTAAGCAACATCGCAGGTCCGCTGCTGCGTTCCATGCCCTCGATTGCTCAGCTTCTGCCCAGCCCCTATCTGATGACTTCGGCGCAGTATTCCGAGGATTCGCCAATGATAACGGTGGACGGAAAAGCGATCGAAACGCCCGAAGAACTTATAGAGTTCTACTGTTCGCGGCCGTGGACGTCGACCGAGTCGGGAGAAAAAGCGTATATGTTCCAAACGGAAGATAACGGAAAAATCAGACTCGAAAACTTCTTCGACAGCGTTTACGTCGAAACGGAAAACGGCAAAGTACATTCCACCGAGCTGGTCAACACCGTGTATTTCGTGGGCACGGGAGTGTCGGGTAAGGAGCGCGCGGAATTCGTAACCGATCCCGTAAGCGGCGAAATCGTACTTAGCAAAACCTATACTTCGACGCGCGGCGACAATATGGTGCTGGAATATTCGGCTACCGCGGGAAAAGGGATCTCGGGCGACAACGTGGCGGTGTATCGGGGCTACGGACATCACGTCGTCGGAATCAAGTTCAAGGACGTACTGATGGAAAGAACCTTTGCCGAAACCGACAAGGTATTCGGCTAAAACCGATCCTATCATAAGGGAGAATTAAACATCACCCTTACTCGCAAATATATGGTGGACGTAAATGTATATTAACAAAATATTTACGTCAACTTTTTGAGACGAATATGTGCGGCAAAATTATGGATGCTTCACTGTGTCGGCTTGGCGGTGTGACCTATGGTGTTAAAATCCGATTTGTCGATAAACGAGCTCCCGAGAGTGTGCGGATTTATTTGGTTTAGAGTGATCATAGGCAAACTTTCCGGCGCATTACAGCGAACAGGATCCTGCGACTTACCGGGCGCATGATGCTTTGATATATTTTTTACTTTTATTAGAAACTTTGATAATCTTGATAAAAATCTATGAGATTAAATGACATAACGGCGCCCGAACGGGCGTCGCACGGATCAACGAACACAAATACGCGGCAACGCTATCGCATCGCCGCGTATTGTGTACATAAAAACAACTCTACCGCGAGGGGAGCGAAGTCGCAGGATCAAGCACCGAAGAAATTTTTGAGCTTGGAAAAAAATCCTTGTTTTCTCGGTGTCTCTTTATGCTCGACTCCTGCGCTGTCGATCGTGCCGTCGGTACAGGCGACAACATATTTGCCTGTATTGCGGTTCCACGCATCTTCTTTGCCTTCGCCAATTTTAACGACGGTTTTCCATTGCTCCATCGTACCGTTATAAACGATTTTTTCCAACGAAGAACATTGCGCGAAAGCAACATTAGAAATATATTTGATTGTCGACGGCAATGTGACTTGCTTGAACGACTGACCATAAAATGCGCCTTTACCGATATTTTTCACTCCCTCGGGAACGACGGGGTCGTCAACGGGAGCATATTCAAATGCAAATTCTTCTATGCTTACAACGCCGCTGTCAGGCAAAACCGCCCCGGGACAGCCCTTTATGATCGTTCCCGCCTTGTCGATTAGGCAGCCGCTTTCGGCGCGAAACTCCTCGTTTGCGGGATCGACGTCAAAGGACAATATTTTTACACCGCGAAAGGAAGTCTCAGTGACGAAATTAAACTTTTTGCCTAAATGCAGCTTTTTTATTGTTCCGGATTTATTAAACACGATGTCATACATCGACTCTAACGATTCTGGAAGATCTATTTGCTCAAGCGAAGGCATATGGGCAAACGCGCCGTCGTCGATGACCTCGACGTATTTGCCTACCTTGATGCGCTTCAATGCCACATATTCGGGTTGTAGCAACGTTTTGTTCCCTCCCGTGAACGCCTGTTGTCCGATCACGACGACAGGCTTGCCTCTATATGTGTCGGGAATGACGTATTCGGTCAACTGTTCGATTTCAGCATCGTGAAGAGCTATGTATTCGTTGTACTCATCGTCGGGGATGTCGTCTGTTGAATGATATTTCTGCGAAAGCTCGTAATCTGCATCAGTGACCAATGCATCAAAATACCAGCCTGATCCGTCGTCGCACTTAGAGTAATATTCCTTCATAATGCCTCCTTCACATGTTGTAATATTGATTAAAATTATATATTAACCATATATCGCTGTCAATGTTATAAATCGTGATTTTAACATCGTTTGTATTTATCGACCGGCAAATATTCTTCTATAATACGTAATCAATACTCAATCGGATACTACCTGCCTCGTCGGATCAGCCTTTTTTGAACCCCTCGACTATCGCGGGGGTTTCGATGCACAAAAAAACCGTCCTCGCGGACGGTTCTTTTTTGGGATAATATAATAGGAATAAATGATAATTAACGTTTGCTGAACTGCGGAGCTTTACGCGCTTTGTGCAGACCGTATTTTTTACGCTCTTTCATTCTCGGGTCGCGGGTCATGAAGCCTGCCGCCTTGAGCGCGGGACGAAGGGTCTCGTCGGCTTTTACCAACGCGCGCGCCACGCCGTGGCGGATAGCGCCCGCCTGTCCGGAGGGACCGCCGCCCTTTACGTTGACTGCCACGTCGTACTTTTCGGCGTTGCCGGTCAGAACGAGCGGTTGACGCACGATGTATTTCAGAGTCTCGAGTCCGAAATAATCGTCGATGCTGCGCTTGTTGATGACTATGTTGCCTTCTCCGCCGGGGATAACGCGAACGCGGGCTATCGCCTTTTTACGTCTGCCGGTTCCCCAGAACTGCACTTTCTTCTTAACAACTTTCTTCGCCATATCGCACCTCGTTACTTAAGTTTGAGCTCTTCGGGCTTTTGCGCCGCGTGTTTATGCTCCGCTCCCGAATAGACGAACAGCTTGGTGATCATCTGTCTGCCCAGAGAGTTCTTGGGAAGCATGCCCTTGACCGCCTTTTTGACGACGAACTCGGGTTTGGTCTTCATCAGTTTGTCGTAGCGCACTTCCTTCAGTCCGCCTACGTAACCGGTGTGGTAACGGTAAAATTTCTGCTCCGCCTTTTTGCCGGTAAGCACTACTTTGTCGCAGTTAACGACGATAACGTAATCGCCCGTGTCGACGTTGGGAGTGAACGTGGGCTTGTTTTTGCCGCGGAGTATCATTGCCACCTGTGCGGCAAGTCTGCCGAGAACCATTCCTTCGGCGTCCACGACGTACCACTTCTTTTCCACTTCACCGGGCTTTGCCATATATGATTTCATGGTAAATCCTCCATTTGTGTGCTGCTGCGGCGAGGCTCTTTCGGGGCAAGTGCGAGCTGAATCTCCGCGTGCCTATCTATAATATTATAAAATCTAAGTTCTGTCAAATAAAATCGACAACTTTTTTGGCGTAATCGCTTGAAATCATACGCCGATCGGCTCAAGTCCGTATTCCACGTTCTCCAAGGTAAGCGCGTTTGCGGGCAAAGTCTTTATGCCGCGCGCTCTTTCGCCCGTCGAAAACATCGCCTTTACGTCGTCGACGCCGATCTTGCCTTTACCCGCCGCCACGGCGCAACCAGCCATCACTCTGACCATGTTGTATAAAAATCCGTTGCCCGTAACGAAAACCGTTATCTCGTCGTCCGCAATTTCGGCGCGGGCGGAATAAACGCGCCTGACGGTGGTCTTTACGCCGCTGCCGGTGTTGCCAAACGCCTTGAAGTCGTGTTCGCCCTCGAACAAAGCGAGTACGGCGAGAAATTTGTCGGTATCGAAGGGCGGCGTTATGCGGCAGTAACGCGCGCGCCTCAGCGGCGACGGCGTGCGGGAAATATAAAGTCTGTAGGAATATGTTTTTTTCTTTGCGGAATATTGGGCGTGGAAGTCCGAAGGAACCTCTCTCAGCGCAACGGCTTTGACGTCGTCGGGGAGCAACGCGTTCAAAGAATACCTGAAACGCTCCTTGTCCAAGACGCGTTCGCTGTCGAAGTGTGCCGCCTGTCCCGCGGCGTGAACGCCGGCGTCCGTTCTCCCCGAAGCGTAAACGACGGTCTTGGATCCGAGAAGCGTCCGAAGCGCCGTTTCCACCTTTTCCTGGACGGTTACGGCGTTTTTTTGCCGCTGCCAGCCCGCGTAAGCCGCTCCGTCGTATTCCAGAGTCAACAGGTATCTCATACCGCGAACAGCCACCACGCCGCTTCGACCGACTGATAAGCGCCCCAGAAATTGTTGTTCAGCGCGACGACCAGCACGATAAAAACAGCGGTGCCGATAACCCCTGCCAGATCCCGCCAGCCGAATTTCATCACCTGATACCTGGTGCGGTTGGGAGTGGCGTTATAGCACCTCGCGTCGAGCGCGAGCGCAAGCTCGTCGGCACGCCTGAAAGCCGACACGAACAACGGTATCAGTATCGGGAGCAGCGCCTTTGCGCGGCTGACGAGCCCGCCCGTGTCGAAAGAAGCTCCCCTAGCCTTTTGCGCCATCATTATCTTGTCCACTTCCTCGGACAGAATGGGTATGAACCTTAAGGCGATACTCATTATTACGGCGATGTCGTGCACGGGAACCTTGATATATTTCAGCGGCGACATCAGGCTTTCCATCCCGTCGGTTATGCCGGTGGGGGTAGTGGTGAACGTCAGCAGCGTGGTACCCATGACCAGCAATACCAGCCTTAACACCATCTTGACCGAAAAAATGATCCCTTCCAAAGATACGTTAAAGCGCCACCAGCTCCAGTAAACCGTTTCGCCGTTATAGAACATCAGATTCAGTATGCCCGTGAAGATAAGAATCATGATAATGGCTTTTATGCTTTTCAGCATCTTGGAAATCGGTATACGGGATACCAAAGTCGCGCATATCACGCAAGCCGCCACCGCGATGTAAGACAGGAAATTCTTGGCGAGGAACACCGCCACGATGAACGCGACGACCAACACCAGTTTGACGCGGGCGTCCATTTTGTGAGTGAACGAATCGCTGGGATAGTATTGCCCGAGAGTAATGTCCTTCACGATTTCAACCTCCCGAGTATGCCCGAGACAAGCGCCTCGACGTTAAGCGCGGGCGAGTCGATTTCGAAGCCGAACTCCGAAAGCATCCTCTTTATTTTCACGGTGTGCGGATAATCGAGTTCGGTATTATCCACGACGTCGCTACGATTGAACAGCTCGTCGGGAGTGGTGTCCGCGATCAGTTTGCCGTTGTCCAGCACTATGACGCGGTTACAGTATTCGGCGATCTCGTCCATATTGTGAGAGACGATTATAACCGTTTTGACGAAGCTTTTTTTAAGTTCCGAGACCAAGGAAAGTATCTCTCTTTTCCCCACGGGATCGAGTCCCGCGGTGGGTTCGTCCAGCACCAATACTTCGGGCTTCGAGGCGATCACGCCCGCTATCGCCACCCTGCGCATCTGCCCCCCCGACAGTTCGAACGGGGATTTGTCGCCTATCTCTTTTATGTCGAGTCCTACCGAACGGAGCGCGTCCTCGGCTGCGCACGCCGCCTCTTTATCGCCGAACCCGAAGTTTTTGGGTCCGAATTCGACGTCTTTTTTGACGGTGTCGGCAAAAAGCTGATATTCGGGGAACTGGAACAACATCCCCACTTTTTTGCGCACTTCCTTCAGATCGACGCGCTTTGCCGAGAGGTCGACGTCGCCCAAAAAGATCTTTCCGCTCTGAATACGGATAAGCGCGTTCAGGTGTCTGGTAAGAGTCGATTTCCCCGATCCCGTGGCGCCGACTATCCCCAGCGTGTCGCCTTCGTTCACCGTAAACGAAACGTTGTCGAGAGCCGTCTTTTCGAAGGGCGTCTTGGGAGAATATACGTAATTTAAATTTTCTGCTTTAATCTGCATATGCTCTTTGCCAGCTCCTCGTCCGTGATCGCGAAAGGCAGGTCGTATCCCGCCTCGATAAGCGCTTTCGACACCTTGCTCGCCACGGGGAGTTCCAGCCCCGCGGCTTTTACCTTGTCGTAATTTAAAAATACATCTTTGGGCGCGCCCGATGCCGTTATTTTTCCGTCGTTCATCACGAAGATCCTGTCCGCTTCGATGGCTTCGTCCATATAATGCGTTATCAGAACCACGGTCATGCCCTTTTCGCGGTTTAAATTCATCACCGTATCCATTATCTCGCGGCGCCCTTTCGGGTCCAGCATCGCCGTCGATTCGTCGAGGATGACGACGTCGGGACGCATCGCGAGAATGGCGGCTATCGCTATACGCTGTTTCTGTCCGCCCGAAAGCTTGTTGGGAGAACCCTTGCGGTATTCGGACATTCCCACCGTTTCAAGCGCCTCGGTAACGCGTTCCTCGATCTCGGCGCGTGGAATACCCAGGTTTTCGGGTCCGAACGCCACGTCGTTTTCGACGACCGACGCCACCATCTGATTGTCGGGATTCTGAAAAACCATTCCGACCTTTGACCTGACCTCGTAAATCTTATTTTCGTCCGCGGTATCGGTGCCCATGACCGTAACAATCCCCTCGTCGGGAATCAAAAATCCGTTCAGCAGCTTTGCAAGCGTCGATTTACCCGAGCCGTTACGCCCGAGGATCACCAGAAATTCCCCGCGCCTGACCTCGAGGTTTATCCCCGTAACCCCGCGGGAAACGTATTCGCCGCTCCTGTAAGAAAAATCAACGCCGTCCGCTTTTATGACGACTTCGTTTGAAACGCGCGCATTTTCGTCCATAGATTGAAGTTTATCATACTTGTCCGTTTTTTCAAAACGAAAAGACTATAAAAAATTTTATAAAAACACAGCGTGTATCAAACTTATCCGTCGACCGCCGTTTTTTTGCCGAAGCGCGCGGCGAGCGAGGCGTTGGTAAATTCCGCGTCCGAGGTAACGTCGCGTATGACGCGGATAAAATCGGGCAAAACGTATTCTTCGTTTTCGTCGTCGAGTTCTATTTCCAGGATACATTTGTCGCGCCAGAACGGAAACACGTCGATCTCGAGAACGTGAGAGGCAAAAGGCAGCACATACCTGTCCTTAGATATTTCGCCCACGGCTTTTTCTTTCAACTTCAGATATTCCTCCGCATCGATCTCGCGTTCGTATTCTTCCCGCGTGAATCCGCCTATGAACCTTTTTGCGGTAAAGGTATGCTTTGCCGCGCCGGAGACGTCGACGCTTCGGCGCACCCTCGCCGTGTCGAACCCCTCCTCGGGAACGAGATAGCTCTGCGACACGCTCCTTTTCCGAGCCGCTTTCAATACGCTCCCGGGCGGCATTTCTATCAGGAATTTTTTCTCGCGTTCCAGGTTCATCTGTACTTCGGAAGCTCAATATAAAACGTGGAGCCTTTCCCCTTTTCGCTGATCACGCCGTACACTCCGCCCGGGTGCTTTTCCATAACGGTTTTGACGATTGAGAGTCCTAAACCCGTACCTACGGTTGCCCGTTTGTGCGATTTATCGGATTTGAAATATCTGTCCCAGATGTGCGGCAGAATGTTTACGTCCACGCCTTCGCCGTGGTCGGTAACCTCGACGCGCACGTTCGGACCTTTGGTGAACTGTCTGATCACGACCACCTTGTCTTCGCCCGAGTAATTGACGGCGTTGTTTATCAGGTTGTACACGACCTGCGTTATCCTCTTTTCGTCGGCGTACACCAAGGCGCGTTCCTCGTGCTCGAACTCCAGTTTGTATCCGAGGTGCTCTATCAGCTTGCCGTGTCTTTCGACCAGGGCGGAAAGCGTCTTTACGAGGTCGAAGGTATCCAGACGCATCTTGTCGCCTTTTTCCTGTTCGCGGCTCAGATCCAGCATGTCGTTGACAAGCCCGGTCAGGCGCGCGGCTTCGTCGATTATGACGTCGAAGTTCTCGCTCTTGCCCGCTTCCGAAGGTATGTCGCGCATTAGCTCGGCATATCCCTTTATCAGCGTCAGCGGAGTCCTCAGGTCGTGCGATACGTTTGCGATGAGTTCGCGCCTGTAACGCTCCAGATCCGCCACTTCGCGCGCAGCTATCTCCAGTCCTTGTTTCAGCTCGTTGATCTCTTTATATCCGTGCGCCGAAATGTCGACCGCTTCCGCGCCGCCTTTTGCGATGTCTGATGCTGCCTCCGTAAGCTTGATTATCGGGTCGGCGATGCCTTTGCCCAGTACGAAAGCTATCGTTACCGCCGCCACCAGCAGCGCGAAAGTCAATGTGGAAAGCGTAATTATCCAGGTAAGCCGCGTAGAGGCGGGCGGCGTTACCACGCTTTCCACGGTGATCAGCAGCGATTCTCCGCCGGCAGTCTTGGCGATAACGCAGGTAATCGAAGTTACGGAACCCGCGGAGGCGATCGGAATGTCGCCCTCGAAGTCGTCGGGGTCGTAATCGGAAAGCGTGCCGTCGGAATCGTTCCCGTCGGCAGTAAATTTCCCGCCGTTTTCGAGAGTTTTCCCGTAATAATCCGCAAGGCTCTCCGCCGAAACGTTATGGATCATGCAATCTGCATAAACGTGTTGCGAGTAAATTTCGTTGCCCGAGGAATCTGAGATCAAAATGCACGAATTGTCCGCATATGCGAGTTTTCTGACGAGCAGAGAATAATTATCGTTGTCGATGTTTTCGGCTATCGCGTTTGCGGTGCGCAAAGCGTAATCGCGTTTGACGGCGCGGTATACGGGCGCAGAAGCAAGCAGATAAAATACCCACAACAAAGCTATGACTATAGCCATAGCCACGGTAAAAACGATGATCAGTTTATGCCTCAGCGGAAAGTCCTTCCATTTTACGCGGGACTTCGCGCGGAAGCGTCTTTCATGCGTCGAAGCGATATCCCATTCCTCTCAGCGTAACTATATATTCGGCACATTCGCCGAGGCTCTTCCTGAGCAGTTTGATATGCGTGTCGAGCGTGCGGTCGTCGCCGTAAAAGTCGTAGCCCCATACTTCGTTGAGAAGCTTTTCGCGGGACAAGGCTATTCCCCTGTTCTTTACCATGAAAAATAGCAGTTCGTACTCCTTCGGAGACAGATCCACGGGTTTGGAGTCGACATAAACTATCCTCGCGGTAAAGTCCACTTTCAATTTACCCGATTCGAAAACCTCTTTGTCGCCGCCCGCTCCCGAACGACTCATCACCGCGTTGACCCTCAGCATCAGCTCCTTGGGAGAAAACGGCTTCGGCAGATAATCGTCGGCACCTATCTCGAAACCGTGGATCTTGTCGTAGGTTTCGGTACGCGCCGACAGCATGATGACGGGAATTTTGGAAAATTTCCTGATTTCCCTGACCGCCGAAAAACCGTCCAGTTCGGGCATCATCACGTCCATTATCACAATGTCGTAATTGCCGTCGCGCACTTTTTCGATGGCTTCGAGTCCGTCGCCCGCTTCGCCGTATGCGTAGCCTTCGAGAGTACAATATTTGGCAACAAGTTCCCTTATCGGGGGTTCGTCGTCCACTATCAAAACTTTATACATTTGACCCTCCGAACAGGCAAAATCCTGAAATTATTTGTCGTAATCGTAACGCTGGGTCAACGTCAGCCGCCATGTGCCGGATCTGACTCCCGACCAATATTCGATCTCGACGGTTTCGCCTATCTGTTTGGAATGCAGAATGGCTTCCCATTCTTCTATAGTCTTTATTTTTTGTCCGTCCACGGAAACTATGTACGCGCCGTCGGGAATATCCGTCTTTACGCTGGAAGAATACAGATAAAGTCCCGGAGACGGGCGGGAAATCGTTATCCCGGTCGTTTCGCTGAACTCCAGAACCGAAGTATCGACCCTGCCCTCGACGTATCCTTTTTCCATAAGACTCGACGCCACCGCGCCGTATGCGGTGTCCACGGGTATGGCAAAACCTATGCCCTCAACGTCCTCGGCAACGCTCTTGGCGTTGACGATCCCCACGAGCGCTCCGCGCATATCGAACAGCCCGCCGCCGGAATTTCCGGGATTGACCGCGGCGTCAAGCTGAATAAGGTTCATTTCCTTGCCTTCTATCGTAACGTGCCTGTCGACAGCGGAGATTATCCCGCCAGACACGCTGCCGCCCAGATCCCCCAAAGGATTGCCCACGACCATTACCTGCTGTCCAGCGACAAGCGACGCGGAACCGCCTATGACCGCCGCGTTCTCGGTCTGAGCATTGATTTTGATGACCGCTATGTCTGTCACTTCGTCGCCCATGATCCACACGACCTTTTCCTCGCGCCCGTCGGGAAGCGTTACCGTGATGCTTTCGGCGCCCTCGACAACGTGGTAATTGGTGAGTATATGACCCGAATCGGAAATAATGACGCCCGAGCCGGCGCCGGAAGTGATGTATGCGCCGCCGAATCCCGCGTAAGTTACGGATTCGGTTACTACTTCGACGACGCTTTGCTTTGCAAACGCCGCCACTTCCTCGCTCGTCATTTCCTTACCGGTATAGCCGATGTTGGTAAAATCCTTTACGTCCGCGGCGGTGTCGCGGTAAACGACCGTGGTGGTCGTGCTCTGCGGCAACTTCGCCAGCGCGACGTAAGCGCCTATGAACGCCGCGCCGACCAACAACGCGCCCGCCAGAACGACGGCTATGAATACGACGAAAGCCGAGGGCTTTTTGACTATCGTCGCCCTCGGGATCCTGGATCTTACTTCGTATGACTTTCTTCCGTTATCGTCGTACATATGCCTCGTGTGCTTCGTGCGGAGCCGCCGGCGGCTCCCTGTCTTCGCCAATCAATATATCCGTCTATTATGACGGTTTAATGAAGCGGGAGTGAAATTACGCTTTATTCCTCGGGAATTTTATTTTATACTGAGCTATCGCGTCCGCTATCGCCTTTCTGGCAACCGATGCGTTATCCTGTTTCACGACCGCGGTCTCCTTGCCCTCGAGGTTCTTGTAAACGGTAAAGAAGTGGCTGATCTCGTCCAGAATATGCGGCGGAAGCTCCGAAATGTCGGTATAAGAATTCCAGCTCGGGTCGCGGAAAGGTATGGCGATGATCTTGGTGTCCATATACCCGTCGTCAATCATGGTTATCATGCCTATGGGATAACAACGGCACAGAGCCAAAGGCCTTATCACTTCGCTGGAAAGCACCAATACGTCCAACGGGTCGAGATCGTCGCTGTACGTCAGCGGAATAAACCCGTAGTTTGCGGGATAATGAGTGGATGTGTACAGTACCCGGTCGAGTATCAGCAATCCCGTTTCCTTATCCATCTCGTATTTGTTTTTACTGCCCTTGGATATTTCTATCACCGCCAAAAAATCGTCGGGGCTTATGCGAGCGGGATTGACGTCGTGCCAGATGTTCATCATTTATGCCGTCCTCCTGAATTGAAAATAATTTTTTCGTCTATCTGAGTTCGTCCAGATAACTTGCCATCAGATCCGCGGCGTGAACGAGTACGCATAACGGGAATTTTTCGTATGCCGCAGCCATCACCTTTCCGCCCTTGGAATTTCTCTCGTCGAAACCGCCCATATGCCAGTTTATCGCCATCGCTTCCTCGCGGGTCAGCCGCATGAATCCGTTGATTATGTAAACCGACTTTTCGCCGTGCCCGTAGGGCAATACTTCTTCTATCGTATAATACGGAACCTGCGCCCAGGAGCCGTCAGACTGTTTTTGGTTCTTGTAATCGACCTTATAGGTTCCCGTTTTACACACATCGTGCAACAAGCCGCATATCGCCACCGTTTCGTCGGAGACGTTTTCCGCCCAGGGTTTGGCTTCGTTCGCGACCAGCTCCTTCAGCCGGTAATATACGTTCAGACTGTGCGCGCAAAGCCCGCCTTCCTCCGCCAGATGGAACCTGGTGGAAGCGGGAGCTGTGAAAAAATCGCTCTTTTTCAGGTATTCCAACAGCGCGTCGCCGCCCTCGCGGCGGATCTCCTGTTTATAGATCGCAATGAAATCTTCCTTGTAACTCATTTGACCTCCGTCAGTTTAATCCCGAACCCCGATTCGCCCACGCGAATAATGCTTGCCGACAAAACCTTGACTTCGTCGCCGTCCGAGCCGTAAATCAAATATCTGCCCGTGTCCAAGGCTGCGGTGAGCATACCCGCGGCGCCTATTCTCGTTTCGCCGCCGACAACGAGTTTCTCGCCGTCGTAAACGCCTTCCCCGAGAAGGCTGTCGCCGCCGCGAGAATAAACCGCGTAATGCTTGCCTCCCGCGCCGAACACCGATACGGCTCCCGCGTCGGAATGTTTGAATCCCTCGGCAGACACCGTTTTGCCGCTCCAGTTCCTCAGATCCTGCGATTCGTATACGATCATCGCGCCCTTGTGAAATCCGAAGAGCATGTACTTTTTGTCCGAAAAAGCCGCCTTGAAACTTTTTAACAAAAATTTTCTGACGACGGGTACGGGATATTCTTCGAAATCGCCCGTCGCCCTCTCGCGAGCGATATACAGCCTGCCGCGAGCCGAATAAACCAATACTTTTTTTCCGTGTCTTACAAACGCCTGGACTCCGTTAATTCCCCTGCGCTTCACCGCCGGGAACGTCGGGGTACCGAATACGGGCTTTGCCGAAGACGAAAACGATATCCCGTTTTTGTCCGCGCCGAAACAAGTATACGCGCCCGAGGCGTACAGAATACAAAAACAACGGTTTTGTGCTGCGGGATTTTTGCCCGCGAAAAGAGGCGTGCCCATATACGCATTTATATTAAACTATTATTTATAAAAAGTCAACAGCGCGTTTGCCCGCCCGCGCTTACCGCGCCCGATACGCGAGTTTCGACCGGACGACACAAAATATAAGACTTTTATACAAAATTCGACGGCGGAAAGCGACAAAAAATTCTTGTTTTAGACATAATAATGTGATATAATCTGTCAGTAGGCAAGTCTTGTCTACCTCCGTTATCCGAGGTCAACGCGAGGCGTCTATGTCCGACAACGCTTTTACCCCCGATACCTTAAACGAAAAATTATCCGCCGTTCTGATAAATTCCGGCATCCAACCCAGGCTGAAAGGCTTCGACTTTCTGAAAGATTCCGTGCGTTTCGCATTGGCAAAGCCCGATTCGCTGCACTCGCTGACGAAAACGCTGTACCCGTCCGTAGCGGTCAAACATTCGTCCAACTCCCGCGCCGTCGAACGCGCTGTCCGACATGCCATAGAAGTGGCGTGGGCTCAGGGAAAACTCAGCAACCTGAACCGCTTTTTCGGATTTACGGTTCTGGAAAAGGACGAAAAGCCTACGGGCGGCGAATACATAGGACTGCTGACCGAATTGATGAAAAACTATTTGTAAAAGACTTCCGGGCCGAACACACTCCGCTCAAAAAAGAATCTGTCCGGGGTAAGGTTCCGTTTCCTCGCCTGAACCCGTTTCGGTCGAATAGAGGATAAGCCCTTTCACGGGGGCGTAATAGTCTTTGCGGAAAACTTTTTCCTCGACCTTCTCGCCGCGATAATACAACGAGCGGACGGCTTCGGTATACATTCCGGGGCGCGGCGCGCGCACCACGCGCTCCTTTTCGCCGCTATACAGTTCCCCGTTCCTTGCCTCGCGCCTTTCGTACTCGTCGCACGAAACCTTTTTCACGATACGCCCCTCGAATTTGACGCTGACGCCGTCGGTATAGACCTTGAAGCCGTAAAGCGCCGCTTTCAGCGACGAGCCGTCGGCTTTCATTTCTATTCTGACGGGATACGGCGTGTCGTTGACAAAGCGAAAATCCGTTGCTTCGGATACCATTGCGTCCATTGAATAAGGCACATACGACACCGGCAGCGAATGTCTGGACACCTCGGTAACGGCTATCCCCGCACGGAGCACGGCGTTATAAAGAGTGGTGGATACCTGACAAACTCCGCCGCCCGTTCCCGTAGTAAATTCGCCGTTTATAATAACGGGTGCCGGCAGATACCCGCGTTTCGCGCTTCTGACCCCGACGGTAACGTTGAACGAAAATTCTTCGCCCGGTTCGACCACCTTTCCGTTCACCGCCGCAGCCGCAAGTTCGACGTTATGTTTTCTCGCCGCGGCGGAAGACGCATACGAGGTCGAGTATTCCCCCATCAGTTCGTTAAAATATTCAAATCCGCTCTCCTCCGCCCGTGCGCAAAGCGTCTCGGTTCCGACAAAACAACCGAAAGCCGAAATAAACAGCATGAACGCCGCGAGCGCGCCGAAGGCAAACCGACGAAGCGAATCCGTTTTCATATACCGAGTATGTATATTTTAGAGCTAATTATTAAATCGGAAAACCGCGCACGCGCCGTCAGTCGTTCGACGCGGGAAAACGCATTATAAATTCCTTCGCGCCCTCCTCGGTGCGGACGCGCGCGTTCCAGGCGTTTTCTTTTAAAAGCGCCCTGAGTGCGTACCCGCGCGTTTCCGCAGGCAGAGCGAGAGTGTCGGCGCCGCCGGCTTTAAGGTCCGCTATCTTAAAAGCCACTCCCTCTTTTTTCATCGCCGCAAACGTTTCCGAAAGCCTTACCGCGGCGGGAGAAGGGTCGTTGCGAAGCCCGGATCCTGTACGGTCGGCGTTTTTCAACGCTATCAGGTCGGCTATGCAGTCGGCGTGTTCCAGGATAAAGATCCTTTCCTCTTTTTCGGAAACGTCGCCTTTCAGGTCGAACATATGCAGACGGATCAGCGTAGATACTCTGTCAACGGTTTTTAGCGGAAATCTGAGCGCGGTCAATCTCTCCCGCGCCAGCCACGCTCCGAATTCGGGGTGTTCCCTCGTTACGCCCTTTGTATAGCCCGCGGCGGGTTTTCCGATATCGTGAAGAATCGCTGCGAGTCTGGTTTCCGTCCTCGGCGCGATCGCGCCGAAGGTTTTCAGCATGTGTTCGTAAACGTCGTATTTATGCCAAACGGGGTTTTGCTTTACTCCGACGCACGCGGCGACTTCGGGCAAAACGACGCGGGTCGCGCCTATATCGGTCATCAGCGAAAACGCTCTGACGTGCGCGTCCGCAAGCGCGTTGGTAACGTCCGCGAGAAGTATCCCTTTCAATTCGTCGCGGACGCGTTCCGGGGCTATCTCTCTCAGCGTTTCCCTCATTTCGCGGGCGGTATCCATAAGCTCCGCGTCCGCTTCGAAGCCCAGTTTGCCGCAAAAGCGAGCCATGCGCAAGATCCTTAACGCGTCTTCTTTGAGCACTTCCCGTGCGGGTCGCGCCGTGCGAACGATTTTGCGTTCGATGTCCGCTACCCCTCCCACGGGATCGACAAGCTTGTCGCGCTTTAAATCGTAGTATACGGAATTTACGGTAAAGTCGCGCCTCAACGCGTCCTCGGAGATGTCCACGCCGAATCTGACGAGCGTAGGAGTATGCGAACCGTCGTTGGGGTAGGAATCGCTCCTGAAAGCGGTGTATTCGAATTTTTCTCCCATTCCCGAAATGCCAAGAGTTCCGAGTCGCGGCGAATGGCGCCGCGTAGTAAAAGGCGTGTCTTTCAACAGCTTTTCGACTTCGTCCGGCGTTAAAGGCGACGCCAGATCGACGTCCGTCGGAGCATAGCCCAGAAGGCTGTCGCGTACCGCTCCGCCCACGACGAATATATCGCCTTTCCAGATTTCTTTTAACGCTTCGAGAGCGGGAGAAACGATCATTACGAATATATCTCCGGTTTCAGCACGCAGATGTCGGGCAGATTCCTGTATTTTTCGTTATAGTCCAATCCGTATCCCACAACAAATTCGTTGGGTACCTTAAATCCGATATAGTCGCCTTCGAGTTCGACTTTTCTGCGCGAAGGTTTGTCCAGGAGCGAGCAGATTTTAAGGCTTTTGGGGTTCCTGGTGGAGAGCAGCTTTTTCAGATTTTTCAAGGTATACCCCGTGTCAATAATGTCCTCCACGATGATGACGTTCATCCCTTCTATGGGCTGCGAGAGGTCTTTTACGATGCGTATCTCGCCCGAAGAATCGGTACCCGAACCGTAGCTGGAAACCACCATGAAATCGAACCTAAGATCGAGGTCGACGCGTTTGACCAGCTCCGAGAAAAACACCACCGCTCCGCGGAGTATCCCCACCATCAGCACGCTTTCGCCCGCATAGTCGCGGGTGATCTGAGCGGCAATTTCGCCCACGCGCTTTTCTATTTCTTTACCCGAAAGCAATACTTTCATGACGTCGTTGTTCATTTCAGTCCTCTCCTATATGTACTTTGTAAATCGTCTGCGTATTCGGATCCGTCTTTACTTCGTCCGAGATCTCCACCCCCAGAATCATCAAAACTCTCGACCCCGACGCCACCACCGCGAGCGAATCCCTGAGCCTTAACGGATATTTGCGGTCCGTAAGGTAATCGCCCAAGGATTTGTCGCGTCCGTTACAGCGACGGAATCTGTCGCCCGCTTTTCTGGCGCGCACCACGGCGTCCGCGGGTATTTTGCACGGATCGAAACATACTCCGCGCTCTATTCTGTCCGTTTCGCGGAATGAATACTTTTTGCCGTACAGCGTATAATTTCCGTCGATGTCGAAAACGTATTCGGCTTCGTCCGTCTTTTTTATCGCCGGCGCGAAAACTATCCTGTCGCTTTCGCGTATCGCCTCGGTATCAAACTGCAAAGCCACCCGCTTGCCCGTTTCGGCGTCTTTCAGTGCCGAGATCGCGTCCAGATGCTTTTTCTCGACGTCCTGATAGACACCAAGCGCGCGCATCGCGTCCGAAACGGACTTTTTGACGACGGCGGGGTGAGCTTCGAAAGCCGATAACGGCAGACTGACCGCGCCGCCTTCTTCCTTTGACGACGGCGTTTTGAGCGTGTCCAGCAGGTCGTCCGTCTCGCGCATGCTCTCCGACAGGCGCCGTATTCTCCTCTCGAACCCGGGAAAACGCGCCGAAATCAGCGGGATCAGCTTGTTGCGGATATAATTACGGGTATATCCCGTATCCGCGTTGGTTTCGTCCGTGCGGTACGGTACGGAGTTTTCGGCGGCGTATCTGAGAATCTCTTCCTTGGTCATGTCCGCAAGCGGGCGGATAAAGCCCTCGCGCTCCGAAATACCTTTCAAACCCCTTATGCCCGTGCCGCGGAAAAGGCGCATCAAAACCGTTTCGGCATTGTCGTTAAGGTGATGCGCCGTGGCGATGACATCCACCGCGCCGCTGTCCAGTATCTCCGCAAAACTCTCGTAACGCAAGACGCGCGCCGCCTCTTCGGTTCCCAGTCCGTTTTCCCCTGCGTATTTTAATACGTCCAGCTTCACGACGCGACATTCTATATCGTGCTTTTCGGCGTATTCAGCAACGAACGCGCTGTCTCTTTCCGAAGTTAAGCCGCGCAGACCGTGTTCGAAGTTTATTATCAGCCTGACGTCCGCGCCCGATTTGAGCATCATATCCGCCATTACCATGGAGTCGACGCCGCCCGAAACCGCGAGACCTATTTTCAGACCGGAAAACTTTTTAAAATCCATATTCCGATTATACCAAATCGGGCCGTGAAAGTAAATAGCGTTTTAGCCGACGGCGAAAAGCTTTTCCGCGGCGGGCGCCGCCGCTTTTTAAGGCGTTCGGGCATACCGTAAAACCCGGGAGCATACAATAATCAATGTTGATAACCGTGTTGAAAACTTATCGCTTATGTGGATAAGTTTTCTCACGTTTGTCGAAAAGTGGCTGATTAAGGCGAATCCGGTCGCCCTATGTCGCCGTTTAAAAGGAGAACTTATGTTCAAAGTCAAAACCGTACTGTTGATTACCGCTCTCGTTACCGCCGTCGCAGTGGTCGTTTTGGCGCTGCTTGGCACAAATTCGGCAAAACAGGCGTATGCCGCCCCGACCATAGTTATCGACGCCGGACACGGAGGTACGGACGGCGGAGTTACGGGCGCCGAAAGCCGCGTTACGGAAGCCGAAATCAACCTTGCCATTTCTTTTATGTTGGAAGAAGAACTGATTTCGAGAGGCTTCAATACCGTAAAAACGAGAACGTCTGAGGGCACCGCCGCCATCGTTACGGGCGAAAAGCAGCAGGATATGGAAAAGCGGAAAGCGACCATTTTGTCCGCCGTACCCGACGCGGTTATCAGCATACATTGCAACAAATTTCCGTCCTCGGAGCGACGCGGCGCGCAGGTGTTTTTCAATCCGCATTCCGAAAACGGCAAAACGCTCGCCGCGAGATTGCAGGATTCCCTGAACATACTGAATATCGTCGAAGTGGGCAGAGGCTTTTCCTCGCTCGGCGGCGATTATTACATACTGAACTGTTCCGCCTATCCTTCGGCAATCGTCGAGTGCGGATTTTTGTCGAACGCGGAGGACGAAAAACTGCTTCTAAGCGAAGATTACCGCAAAAAGCTGGTCAAAGCCATTGCCGACGGACTAGAAAAATTTCTTTACGTCGATTTCATGAAAGCGCGTTAAAAAAGCGGCTCCCGACCGGGAGCCGCTTTTTTGTGCGCAACGAACGTCATATCAGCGAATAATTCGGTTTCGCGCCCTCTTTTTTCAGTTCGCCTATTTTGTCGTTGGTAAATTCGACTATCTGGTTCAACAGCATCGCGTAGACCATTATCGGATAAGGGATGAATGTTCCCGTATCCATCATCGAATAACCTTCGAAACAGATAAATCCTATCAGCGCGAACTGCGCGAATCTGTTCAGTTCGATACGCCTTAACACTATGCCGTATCTTGTCAGATAGAATATCCCGAACGCCACGATGCCCACTATTCCCGTACAGCCTACGATCTGGAACAGAGTGGAATGGAACCAGTAAAAATACATGCCTTCGGGCTGATTGTAATATACGCCGTCGAAGCCGAGTCCCACGCCGAATATCGGATTGGAGCGGAACGCGTCTATCGCTTCGGCATACAGCTTATCCCTGCCGGAAACGCCCTTGTCGTCGATATTCACAAGCTTTATGACGTGCGCGTTTACGTCATCCATGAACGCTATATAAACGGCGATCAACGCAACGAGCGCGATCACGCACGGGAGAAGTATTTTAAGGCGCGTCTTGCCGTGATTTGTCTTTACCGCGAACGCGAACGTCAGAAGAGCGCCGAGCGCGCCGAACAGTATGCCGCCGCGCGAAAAGGTTATAGCCGTGAACGCGAAATTCAATATTCCCAGTATCGTATAGAATACCTTCTGCTTTTCGGTGGAGGCAAGATAAAACGCCATCGGCGACGCCAAAAGCAGCAGCGTAGCCACGTTGTTGTCGATGCCCCAGCCGAGGTCTATCGCGAAGCCCGAGCCGAGTTTGTCCAGCGGCGGCTTTTTGATAAAGTACATCGCGACGACTTCGGCGCCCAGCAATATTCCGTACCACACCGACACCTTTGCAAAATACTTGCCGAAGCCGACGAAGGAGTTTTCCTTGGAATACAGTCCGTTCAGCAGATAAAACGCGAGCGGCAGCACGCCGAGCATTAAATTGTACGCGAGCGTACCCATATAGTTTTCGTGCGGAATAACGCCCAGTCCGCCCAAAAGCATCGCCGCCGCGATAAGGATCTGCGGTATTATCATACGCATTTTCCTTTTTTGGGGACGGTAATATATAAAGTGGAATATAAGCCCCGCGACCAAAGGTATCGCGCCCAGAAGCTGTATCCAGTACGGAGCGGGATCCTTGGTCGCGAAGATCAGCGGGATATAAAGCACTATGGGCAGCATGGGCGTGAAATCGTCGATACATATCAGCGCGACCATGGCGATCAGCGAACCCGGCAAAAACGCCACTATCGGCATTTTGGTATACCAAGCCGCAAAGATCAGTGCCGCCAGAACGACCAAATACGCGTCGGAATAAAAAAACCTTTTTATACACGCGGGAGTTTTTGCCGCGATGCCTTTTTCGTTTAAACACAATTCCATATCGTCCTCCGAAGGGGCGTCAGGCCCCTTCACGATTATTATTATACTTTATTCCACTTCGAGCCGTCGAAAGAATAATTCGCGCCCGAGGAGATCGCCGCGGAACCCGTTTCCTTGAAAGTCGAGGTTACGTCCGCGGTGTATACGTTCACAAATTCTCCGAGGTTGATTATGGCTTGGGGCGACGAGGTTTTGCCGGAATGTCCTTCCTTGCTGAGAGCGTTCAGCGACGCGCCCGAGGAGATCTCGGTTCTCGCGCCCGTTAAAACGCCCGCGATCTCCGCTCCGAACTTTCCGCCCGTTATCCTGAGCGTTCCCGCAACGCTAAGACTCGCGGCGGCGTATCCGGACGGATATGTGGGCGCGTCGGAACTGGAAAAACTCTCCACGGAATCGGCGAAATCTTTATAGAATATCACTTCGCCCGATGTGACCAACGTCGCGTTCTCGGCTATCGTCATACTCGAACCGGGCAGGAACTTGTACTTTGCGGAGGCGGTAACCGTGGTTTGGGTCTTGCCGTCGCCCACGAATATATCGTACAGATACGAAACGGGGAAGAACACCTCGCCCATATCGACGGTCTGACTCATGATGCTGACGTTTATCGTCAAGACCAAGCTGCCGAAAGTGACGTTTCCGATAAAGGTCACGTCGTGATTGCCATCGGGATCGGTTTCGAATATCAGTCCGGAGCCGGACGAAGTCAGATTGAACACCTTGCCCGAAGTTCCCACTATCGTAACCTTAGCGGAATTATGCGCGCTCGACGCGTACAGATCGAAGTACGCGGTAAGCTCAGAACCGTACCCGAACACCGTTGTGCACTGCGAATTCGGGAAATCGAACTGGTTGAACGGAGTGATACCGCCCTTTCTGTAAACGGTGACGGTGTTCGTGCCGCCGCGGAAATCGCGCACCACGAAAGGCGAATACATATTCGAGCCTTCGTTCAGGTAAAGCGTGCCGCCGCCCTTCAGATAGCCTCTGAGATCCAGCGTGCCGCCGCCCGAAACGGTTATCGTGCCTTCGTTTATTATCTGGCTATGGTTGCCCGACGTATGTCCCTGGTAAACGTTGCCGCCCGCCCCGGGATACCCCATCGCTCCGCGCACTATCACGGTGCCGTTCACGTTGAAATCGACGTCCGCGGGTACTGTCAGGCGCATATTGATATAGTTTCGGTTGTTGTCGACGTACCTTGCCGAAGCCGATTCCTTGGACGTAAGGTATGTAGGAGCGCCAACGCCGCCCGCGTCCTGGGTGGAGGGAAGCACCATGGTGACTCCCGCTTTCAGCGTGTAATACGAATTGCCGACGTAAGCGCCCTTTGCCGCGCCCGAGGCAAAGGATACGTCCACGCCCGACGGAAGGATTATCGTCTGTCCCGAAACGGCGCGATACAGCGCGTCTTCGACGGTATATTTCGCGCCGCCCAGGTCGACCGCCGCCACCTTGACGAACAAAGTATCTCCGTTCATCGCATAGTTGGGATCGTCATTGACCTCGACCGTTACGGCGTAAGTTCCGGGAGATACGAAATTGCTTTCGGAAAGCGTGAACGCGAACGCGCCCGAAGGAACCTTTCCTCCTCCCGTGTATTGTGCCGAGATCAAAGTCAAGGCGTGCGTTTTGCCGTCGTAAGTGAACGTAACGGCATTTTCGTCAAGCTCTATTTCGGCTTTCGATATATCGATCGCGACTTCGACGGTTTGTGATATGTAGTTGGGATCGGTGACCACGGCGGTATATGATTTAAGTCCTCCCGTCGGGGTCTCGCCGGGGTTCAGCCAGCTGAGTCCCGCCTCGGCGATCCGATCGGCATAGTCGGCGAGCGTTACGGCATGATGGTATGTGCCGTATAGAGTCAAAGGCTCGTAATCGTATTCGCCTCTCATGATCGTATATACGCGCGTGGCGTTCAGAACGCGGTAGTTTTCGCCGTAGCCTACCTCGACGGTATAGGTTCCCGCGTTTTTAAACTCCGCGGGAGCGCCGTTGAAATAGAACGAATAACTCGCCTCGGCGTTGTCGACGGACGAAGTACAGAAATTTGCGGTTTGCGCTTCTCCGTTGTATTCGAATCTCAAAGAGTTGCTCCATATGACGGTGAGCTGTTTTGCCGACACCGTCAGCGTTCCGTTTTCGACCCGGACGGAATAGTTGGGATCGGGAACGTAGCTTACGATTATCGCGTAATCGCCGACGGCGCCGAACTCGTTATAATCGCTTGTAGCCGTCGCGTTAAGATCGTCCGAGCCGTAAAGCCCCATTCCCTTATACGTAACGGTATATGCCGGAACGGGCGAGGAATACTCCACCGCGGCGTCGTCGGCGCTTATCACCAACGGGCGCGGTAGAACGGTAACGAACGCCTCCTCCTCGTCGATCATCGTTATGTAGTAATTGGAATTTGAACGTATTCCGACGGGATATTTTCCGACGTCGCTTCCGGGAACGTATTCGCTTTCGGCAATCAGCGTATCGCCCGAATCGGCAATCAGCGTATCGCCCGAAGCCGTCGAATCCGAAACTACCTCGACGGAATAAACCGCTCTTTCGCCGTAGTAAACTTCGACGGGGGCGACTTTGACGCTAATACTTCTCTTTTCTACGGTCAGGACTGCGGAAGAAAGCGTAACGGTATAGTTTGTTTCCGTATACCCGGGATCGACCGACACAAGTATATCGTAAGTTCCCGCGTCGGCGCCCACCGAATAGCCCGTGGAGATCTGCACAGCGTCCGCAGGCAGTTCGCCGATATAGCCGTCCACCGCGTACTTCAGCTCGCCCGCGGCTTCGCCGTAGGTTACGCTCTTATTCTCGGCAGCGACGCTCATTTGCTTTTTCTCGACGGTGAACACGAACTGTCCGTCCTGGACGTCGCCGCCGCTTACGGGCGTTATTTTGTAATATACGGTATATGTTCCCGCGTCCGTAAATGCGGGCGCTTCGGACGTAAAGACGTCGTTATCGAAATATTCCACGGTGTATCCGTCGGGATTTTTAAGCGAAACCACGACCGTATGCGAACTGCCGTCGTAAACGACGCTCCAATCGGTAATTTCGTTTCCGTCGCCGTCGATAAAGCCGTGTTCTATCGTGATGGAAAGCACCACCACGTTCATGTCGTATACGAATTCGTAGTTCGAGGTTACGTCTTTCGAGGCGGAATCGAGAACGGTCGTCGCGATCTCCCATAACTCGGAACCCTGTTCGAAGCTGTACACGCCGCTCCGGGTGGCTTTTAAAATTATCGTGGCGACGAAGTCGTGCCCCTCGACGAGATTCGCGGCTTCGGTAACGCTCTTTTCCCAGTTCTTTTCGGCGACAAGCTCCGTCCTTTCGTTTAACGACACGGATACTACCCTCTTTTGCACGGTCAGCGTCCCCGGATTGTAAGACACCAGATAATTGTCGCTTACGCTGTAAGAGGCTTCTATCGTATATGTACCCGCGGGCGAAGAAGCGGAATAATCGTCGGGCAGGCTGCAAGTCACACCCACCGTATCGCCCAGCACTATTCCCGTCACCACGCAAGAAGGCGCGGTAAATTCGTCGCCGTATTGTACCGAAGCGTCGGTTACCGTTATCTGCAACGTTTTTTGGGTCACTTCGAACGAAGTCAAGGGGAAGGTAAGTTCGTAGTTACCGAGCGTCGCGCCCTCGGCGAGCATGGCGCGGGCGCCGTATGTGCCCACCGGCGCTCCCATATAATAATCGGTCGCGGTGGCGATCGCCGAATTATGATTTTCGCCGTTTCTCCATACAACGTTCAAAAGGTTGAAAGCGCTCGGCGCGGCGTCGCCGTAAACGAGATCGTTAGCTATAACGCGTATCTCGACATTGGCTTTTTGCACGCGGAGCTTGCCGTAAACGACGTTGAAAACATAGTTTTGCTTGGCGCCCGCGATATATTCGATCTCGGCGTCGACGTCAAAAACGGAACCCGCTTCGGCAATTTTTACGTCGTAATTCAGCGGAACGAACGTGACGTTGACGTTTATGTCTTCGGCTTCTTCGGGGCTTAGGCTCGGGAACGAAAGCGTATAATCGCTTTGCGAGGGGGTCAAACCGTATTCTGTGTCCAGCGTCCCCACCTCCGCGTTCAGAACGCGCTTTTCCACCGTCAAAACGCCTATTTCGGGAGTTATTTCGTAGTTAAGCGAAGTATATGCGGAAAAATCGGGCATAAGCCTGTATTCTCCCGCGTCGGGAACGAGCGCGACCGTCCCTATATACATATATGCGGGTTCGGGTATATTCAGGAAGCTTTCGCCGGGAGCGAACGTTCCTTCGGTTAGTTCCAGCGCATAGCTTTGCGGTCTGGCGTCGCCGTAAACTATGCTCGTATCCGAAATCTTGACGCTTATCGGGCGCTTTGCTACCGTTATCGTACCCGAAACGTATGTAACGTTATAATTGCCGTTTTCCAGCCCGGACACGGAAACGGTATAGCTTTCGCCCGCCCGCGCGAACGCCGCGGGCAGTCCCGAATAACGCGCGTTCTCGGCGTTCAGTTCGTCCCCGGCAAACAGTCCGGTAGCTTCGTATGCGGGAGAAACGGGCACTTCGTCGCCGTAATACACGGCGGCGTCCGAAACCTTGACGCTGACGTCGGCTTTCGCCACGTTTATTTCAAGCGAACCCGAATAATCGGAATAATTGGCTCTCGACACGGTAAAGTAAGCGTAATAGATCCCCGCGTCCCTGACCGAGAGAGTTTCCCCGCTCTCGTCGCCGAGCGCGAACGTTACGCTGTCGCCCTCCTCCACGTTCATGTCGGAAGCGCCGATCGTTTGAACGGTTCCGTTATATGTCAGGTTAATGGGATTTGAGGCAACCGTAAAGGTTCCCTCGGTAACCCTTATCGGGATTATGTATTCGTCGACATAACCTTCGACGTCCTGGGACGGATCCTTTAAGACCGACCTCAGCCTGACGGACAGAACGTCGGAATATACCCCTACGTCTCGGTCAAGCGAATAATTGGGTATAGAGTAAGGCTGTTTCGCTGCGTCGCTTCCGGTAACTATGCACGCCCCCGATTCGTAATCGAAGACGGGCGTTTCGGTTTTGACGACCTCGCCGTCCTTTATCCATTCGACAATGTATTCGACCGCCTCGTAAGCGGTACCGATAAGGTTAGCGCCCACGTTGAATATCGTCGCCTTGCCGTAAATGACTTCGGGACAAACCGCGGTCGTATATTGCTTGTCGAAGCCGAGCGTTTCCGCAAGTCCCGTTTTCGCCACAAGGCGCACGTCCTTTGCGGGCATACGGAAGGAATCGAGGTCAACGGACTCGCCGTCAACGTACCACGACACGAATTTCAGATGCGCCGGCAGCAGCTTTGCAAGCTCGTCTCCCGCCGCCACCGAGGCGTCGAAAAGCACGGCGCCCTCTTCGGCTTCGGCGGAATACAGCAGTTCGCCGTCGTAATAAAACTCGGCTGTCCCCGTAAACGCCGAGTAGATCGCCGTTACGGTGAGATCGGAAGTGACGTTTGTAAAAGCTCTGTCCCAGCGCACGAAATTCTTGCCTTCGATCTCTGGCGGCACGGGCGCCGAAGCGGAACCGCCGTGAACCACCGTCTGCGTGTCCAGTATCTCGCCGTCCGCGCCTAAGAACGTAACCGTATACTCGTATGCGTTCCATTTGCCGTAAACGGTCGTGTCGGACGTTACTCCGTTTTTACCGTTGAAAGGTATCGTCAGTTCCTTATCCGTGAACCAGCCCGCGAACTCCGCGTCCGCTCTTTCGGGCGGCGTGTAGTTTACCGCCGTGTTTTCGGCGACCGTCCTGCGATAGACCTCGGTGTCGCCCTCCATGAAAACGACGGTGTATTCCGCCGCCTGATTGCACGCTACAACGGATAAGATAAGTAGTGCCGACATTATCGCCAATAAAAGAAACAACAGCTTTTTCTTCATAATTTGTCTCCGTTTACTTTTTTTCGGGAACTTCAACCCCATATAGCCACGGGCAGCTCGTAAGCCGCGCCGCTTTGTATAGCCTCGTTTTCCGCCGCGAGATCGGTTTCGGACGCCGCGTCGTACATATAGAATACGAAATCGTGGCTTCCCGCGGCTTTTGACAGATAAACTATCGTGCTGCCGCCGACCGAGCTTTCCAGAATACTGAGGTTTACTTTATATTCGGAAAAGCGTTCGGTATTCATTTTACTCGTATCCACGCCGCAATAGTTCAGTCCGCCGCCGTAAAGAGCGATCCCGCCGTGCCCGTAATATTCGCCGTTTATTTCCGACAACAGGTTTTCGTATCCGGGAACGGAGCGCACCGTTTTAAGCATCTCGGCGACGTTCAGTCTGAACTGCTGAACCGAATCGCCGGCACCGGGCGCAATTTCTATCAGCGTCGAAGAATCGATATTGGAAATGTTCTTCCAGTCCAGCAGCCTGACGTCGCCCTCAAGGCGCAAAACCGTGGCGTAAGAGGTCGCCGCAAGGTCGCGCCAACCCTTCAACACGTCCGGCAATATCAGCCCAGCGAGCGCTTCGCCCGCAAAGTGCGCGTCCGCGCCTATCGTGAACAGTCCCGAATCCTGCAAAACGCAATCTTTCAGAGTTACGTCCGTCAGTACGAATTCGTTATAAAACTCGCTGCCGCGTTCGTAATTCGGATACACCGCACCCGCCGGTATTCCGCCGTATCCCGATACCGCGACCGCGTTGTCCGGTTTATATACGGTGCCGGCAGCCGACGTAAGATACGGAAGAGTATATGCCCCCGAAGCGTTTGCCGTGGCGCGGAGCGCGCGGTTCGAGCCGATTTTCAGAACGAATTCCCTTGCCCTGGTCAAAATGCACGACTCTATAGAAACCACATACCTTTCGGAAGCGGCGTTTATCTGAGACGAAGACGTAACAACCGGGTCGCCGCTTGCGTCGGTTGCTCCGCCGTACACGCGCACCACCGTCCTGCCGTTAGAAACCCTGGAATTTATCAGCCTGACGTTCCCCTGTATCTCCAGAGTCGTCCCCACGTAATTCAACAGCGACAGATCGAATTCGCCGTTTTCGTTCAGCAGGCTGGAATCGCTGCAACCTTTCAGCACCACGTTGTTCAAAGTGATGTCGCCGTCGGCAAGGAACACTATATTGTCCTGTCCTTTGACCGACGCGCCGAGAACCTCGACGAAACTGAGCGGTCCTTTGAACAGCACGGGATTGCCTGCGGCGTCTTCGGCGCGCGTTATATAGTCGCCGTCGAGCGTATAACCGTTGCCGTGAACGTCGCCCGTAAACCTGATAAGATAATATATTTCGGGACGCGTACTGCCCGTGTTTTCGTAATACTGCCAGTCGAAAGTCGTGGGCATCTTCTCCGCCATCGCTTTCAGTTCGGAAAGCGACGCGCCCTTTTTGCCGAGCATTATGTCGCTTTGCAGGACTATCGCGTAACCCTCCGCGCGCGTGGTCGCGGTCCTCAGCGACTCGTAATCGGAAACGTTGACCCCGTTCGCCACGGCGCGGATCTCGAAAGTATCGCCGACGTCGGCATTGAAGTAATCCGCCCATTTCCACCTCGCCGATATCTCGGCTTTGCCGTCCCCCGTCACCGTCAGTTTATTGCCGCCCGACACCCGGATCACCGATGTGTCGGAACTGGTCAATATCAACAAATCCGAATTAAAGGCTTCCAAATTGCCGCCTTCGGTTGCCCTGAATCTTACGTCAAGCGTATAGGAGGTTTCCGTTACGTTGCCTAAAGTATTGACGGAATACTTGCCCAATGCCATTTCGGAAGCCATTCCCCATTCGGCATAAGCTTCCATTATCGAAACCGAAGTCACGTTTTCCACGGCGACGATCTCAACGCGTCGCACTACGCTTTCCGCCCCGTGATCCGCCCGCACTTCCAGCGTGGCGGCGCCAGAAGAGACTACCGAGATCTTGGCTGCGGCGCCCTTTCCCGCCTCGATGGAAACGCCGCCCGCGTTTATCAGACGCCAGGAATATTCGACTTCGCCTTCGGTCTCTATCTCGGAATAGACCGTATATGTTACGGTCGTACCCGCGCGTTGGTATATCGTATCCCCCGAAGAATGATATGCGGTATAAATACCGAAATCGAAGTCCGCAAACCTGATCTTGAACGGATATCCGTTTGACGCGGCTCCGCCCGTTACCGTCAGCGTCAACGTATATTCGGCGCTTTTGCCGGGATCCAGTCCGCCTATCCTTACTTTATACGCGCCGTTACCGAGAGCTTCTCGCGTCATCGATACGACTCCCGCAAGCGGCACTTCCGCACCCGTCTCGTCCTTTACCGCGCGAAGCGAAAATTCGGATTCGGGATCTGCCAGTTGCAACAAAAATTCGATTCCCGCAACGCTCTCGCGCGAGAAAGTCAGCGAAGGAATATCCGTGCCGTTAAGTAGATTGCCGTTCACGGCGACGGGCGTAAGGGAAGAAAACTCCATATCGACGCGGACCAGGATCTCTTTTTCGACGATCCCCGATCTGCCGCCCTCAAGCTCCACACGGACGGTGCAGACGCCGTTCGTCAATGCCCTGGCTATACCCGTATATGCGTCGATTTTCAGCACGTTTTCGTCAGAAGAACTCCATTTGGCGTCCGCTCCGCCGAAAGACGCAGGTATCGCGGTACCCGAAAAAGAATATACTCCGCCCGACAAAGTCACGGAATAATCGTACTCGTCGGCGTCGTTTTTCTCCACCGCTATCTCGCCCGCGTTGACCGTGGGAACGAAATCCCACAAAACGCTGCTCGTAACCTCGACCGTAACGGAATCGGTGTATCCGCCTTCCAGCGACGTAACCGTGATTTTTGAGTTTCCTACGTTTTCGGGCACTATATAATAGCCGTCCTCGGCGCGTTCGAGACGTACCGAATCGCCCGAAACGGAATATTTCCATTCGGTATTGTACGCGTTCACGGGTAGGACCTGAGCCTGTAGCCTCGGCAATGAATCGTAATTGCCCGATGAGGTTTTAGCGATATCCAAAGTCAACAATCCGTCGTTGCTCTCCGTCAAAATCTTTATCCCCGACACGGGCACGCGCATAACGACGCTGACCGCTTTACCGACGGTAAACAGCGTCAGCATGAACACCAGAGGGATTATGATGATCAGCAGAATAATCTTCTTTTTCAATTTACGTCTCCCTCCGACATTTCGTACAGCCTTTTATCCAGTCCCTTGTACAGATACCTAAACGAAAGCGCGAGTAAAACCGCGGCTATCGCAAAGCAAGTCGCCATGATATACGCCTCGGCGTTCTCGACTCCTCTGCCGCCGAGATACACGGACATAAACAACGCAAGTCCTCCCATAACAAGCCCTGTCAGGAATCCGATTACTATGATAAGGGATACCGTTCCCGTGGATTCGCGCACTTCGGAATCCTCGTCCGCAGAAAACTCGGGACGGTTAAGATCTTTTCTGGTTGCAAAAGCAATCTGCGCCAGTCCCATCATGACGCCGATAAGGAATATGAACGCCGCTTCGCCCGAGGTTACGAATCCGGCGATGCAGATCACCGCCGCGCTGATCAGAACGCTGAGTACGGCGACGATCGCCGAAAACAACAGTTTCGCGGTGATTATGGCGCGCGGTTTGATCGGCATCGTTTTCAAAGTATAGAATGCGTTTCCGTCTCTGGATACGGCGGTAGCGGCAAACGTGTTGGTCAGCGCACCGAACGCCAGCACCAGGAACAGCCCCAGTTCGGCGGAAGCGTCTATCATTATCAGCTGAGTCAGAAGATCTTTGCCGAGTCCCATGCAAAAATACACCATCAGCGGCATCACTATCGCCACCGAAAAATACTGAAACGCATACGAAGGGGTGCGGTATACGAGGAAAAATTCCTTAAGCATCAGCCCTGACACCGTGCTTTTTGCGCGCGCGAAAGGCTTGACCTTGCGTTTTGCCCCGCCCGAGGAGGAAGCGCGCATCAGGTTAACCTTATTATAAAGCAGGGCCACCACTCCAAAGCCGGCAAGCAACGCCGCAATTGCCGTCAGTCCGAGCCATAAACCGTTTTTCGCCGGCTCGATGCCCAACACCAGTTTAGCCAGGAAGTTGACGGGATAAGCGTATTCGGTGAATGAAATTATGCCGTTCATTACGTTTTCGTTAAAGAAAAAGCGTATTTCGCCCGTGGTGAACAGTTGGCGTATGAACTCTAAAACAAAGCGGTAGCCCGCAAAAAGCGCGGCAAGCACGCCCGTGGTCAATATCAGAGTGATCAGATAACCCGAGCGCAGCGCGCGTTTTACGACGAATACGGGAAAACACAGTATCGACGAAAACACCAGCGTCAGCGCGGGAAACACCAAGCACGCGCCGAGCGTGGCGAGAATATACAGCGGCGTAAGCTCGACCGCCACCGCCAGCGCGAAATTGACCTGAATTATCGTTACGGCGAACAAAACGATCTGTTTTAAATATAAAACAACGAGTTTACTGTAAAAAACGGTGCCGCTTTTTATCGGCAGAGCCATAAATACAGCCCTGTCCTCACATTCGAACAGCTCGAAATTGATGTTTTTTATGCCGCTGAGCACTCCGAGCACGAATATTGCGGCGTAGATAACGGTCAATAATTCGCTCATCCTGGCTACGGTGTCCCTGACTCCGTTCATTCTGACGTCGGCATAAACTTCGGCAAGACGCATCAGTACCGCGACAGATACGGCGATGACGGACGCCGTCAACACCGTGGAAAGCACCGCCCCTGCCACGTCGCTGCGGCGCCCCCTGCCGAAAATCGAGAATTTCTCGCGGAGCTGTTTTTTCAATAAAACGCCGAACATCGGTTATTCCTCCGACTTAGGACCCATGTTATACCAGTATTCCATCAGCCGTTTCCCGCCCAGATCGATGTCTTTCTCTTCAAGAATCCTGTTTATCCTGCCGCCTGCGATTATGACGGCTTTGGAGCACACTTCCGCCGCAATATACAGATTATGCGTGGAGAACAAAACCGTGTGTCCCGTTTTCGCGTACATGGTGATGAATTCGGTAACTCTCGCCTGCGTCCTCGGATCCAGCCCGAGCATAGGCTCGTCGAGTATCCAGAGCTCGGGTTCGTGCATCAATGAACCCATCATACAGATTTTCTGCCGCATTCCGTGGGAGTAACTGGAAATCACGTCTCCGACGGCGGCACCCAGCCTGAAACGCTCCTCGAGGTATTCGTAACGCTCTTTCCTCGTTTCGAAAGGCACTTTATACACGTCGGACATGAAATCGAGATACTGCTTGCCCGTCATTTTGACAAAAACGCTGTGATTGTCGGTAACGAAAGAAAATTTCGACTTCGCCTTCACGGGTTCGGTCTTTATGGAATGACCCGAGACGAAAACTTCACCCTCGGTGATCGGTATCATTCCCGTAATACATTTTAACGTAGTCGTCTTTCCCGCGCCGTTCGCGCCCAAAAGCCCTACCACTTCGCCGCCCGAGGCGGTAAAACTTATATCGCGTACCGCGTAAGTCTTGCCGCGCTTGGAGTACTTCTTCGATAAACGGCGCACTTCCAGAAGCTGTGCTTCCGTCGCGTCCGCCTTGTTGTTTTCAATTCTCATCACAACCTTCTCGCGTCTATGAATATATTATTCTTCCGTATGCGGAAACCGATACAAGGTCTCCGTTTTCAATCCGCCGCCCTTACGCTTATAATAGTATATGCGCGCGAAAGTGTCAATCGAAAAGCCGTCGTTTATTCTACTCAGTCAGATTTTGGAATAATAACGGACGTAATCGACCTTGAAATCGTAATGTTTGTCTTTGTCGTTTTTCATAGGATCGCCGCACCACGAGTCCTTTCCCGGCACGGCAATCAATCCGTCTTCGGTCACGCCGCCTACTTCCACGGTCAGCAGGATATATTCTTCGACCTCGGAAACGCCGTAACGGGTGTCGCCCACGCTGAAATCCGTTCTCCACGTTTCGATCCCGTCGATATAGAAAACGTACTCCGTTTCCGTCCACAACACCCCGTAGGTATGGTATTCCTCGTACATGCCTTCCACTTTATAAAAATCGGAACCGGCGCTCACCGCATGCTCGCCGTATCCGTCGGCGTGAATCACGTGCGTAACGCGCTCTTTATTCGAAAGTTTATACATGTATGGCGATTCCATCACGTCGATTTCCACCCCGTCGCTACCCGTGCCTATGACGTCGTCCGCGTGCATGCCCTTCCCGCCGTTCGGCATCAGCCAGAACGCAGACCATATCCCCGTCGCGGCGGGACAGACGCACCGAACCTCGAAATACCCGTACTTTGCGGCAAAGCCCGTATAATTATCGGGGATCACGTTATTGTGTCCGGTACGGTAAGTGGCGCTCTCCAGCCAGCCCGTGTACCACCCCGCGCCGTAAACGCCGTTCTCCAGATACCTCGTCCTTATCGTCAGCGCCCCGTCCGAAACGAATACGGTTTCCTCGTCGTTAAGGTAGTATCCGCCGCGCCTGGCGGGAGAAGTATAGCCCGACTTCCATTTGGAGGTGTCGAGCCGCTCCGAGTCGAATTCGTCGGACCAGCTTAGAACGTATCCCTCTTTTTCCAGCGTCTCGGTCAGAGTCGCTTTTCCTTCCAATTTATGCACCCTGACACAGGAAGCAAGCATTACGGTAGCTATGGCTACCAATATAACAACGGAAACGATTTTTAACTTTTTCATCGGACGCCTCCCCGGATATTATACCACGACGGAGCGCCTTGCGCCAGTCCGGATTTATATGCGGAAAAAACAATTCGTTATGGACAAACCGCGCGCGCGGATATATAATATTATCAGCTGAATTTTCCGGAGGAAGTATGTCGAATTACATAATCACTTACGATGTGGGCACGACGGGCATCAAAACTTGCCTGTTCGACGTCGGCGCAACGATAAAACTTATCGGCGCGGCGATGGAAGGATACAACCTTTACGTTCTCGACGGAGGCGGAGCCGAACAGGATCCCGCCGAATGGTGGAACGCGATGTGCGTAACCACCCGAAAGCTGCTCGGCGAAACGGGCGTCAAGCCCGACGAAATACTGGGAATTTCGTTTTGTTCACAGATGCAGGGTCTGGTGCTTGTAGATGCCGACGGAAAACCCGTCAGACGGGCTATGAGCTATATGGACCAGCGCGCAACCGAAGAAATCAAAAAAGGGATCGCTTACGGCTTCAAGATCGCGGGCGCGAACGTCGTCAAGCTCTTGAAATCCATCTATTACACGGGCGCCGTGGCGGCAAGCGTCAAGGATCCCGTGTGGAAATACAAATGGGTCGAAGCGCACGAACCCGAAGTCTTCGCCAAAGTGGACAAATGGCTGGACGTAAAGGACTATCTGATTTGTAAATGCACCTCCAGAAAATGCATGACTTTGGATTCGGCTTTCGGCACTCTGATGCTGAATATCAGGACCAAGAACTGGGCATATCCGATAGTCAAAATGCTCGGCGTCAAAAAAGAACATCTTCCCGAACTCGTGCATTCCACCGACTGTGTGGGCGGCATAACCGAATTTTCCGCCGCGGAGCTGGGGCTTAAAGCGGGCACAAAAGTTTTCGGCGGAGGCGGAGACGCGAGTCTTATCGGCGTGGGCGCGGGCGCTACGGCAATGGGCGACACGCACGTATATTCCGGCACTTCCGGCTGGGTAGGCACGATGGTGTCGAAATCCATGGTCGACGCGGGCGCGATGATAGCGTCGATAGTCTGCGCCGAAAAGGACAAATACGTCTATTTCGCGGAAATGGAAACTTCGGGGAAATGCCTGGAATGGGTCAAGAACCATCTGGCGCTCGACGAAATCGGGATCTACCTGGAGAAAAAGCACATCACCGAGGACATCGAGAAAAAATATACTTCGCTTTACGACTATATGACCGACGTCGCGGACACCGCTCCCGCCGGCGCGGGCGGCGTGATTTTCACGCCCTGGCTGCACGGTAACCGCTGTCCGTTCGAGGACCCCAATTCCCGCGGAATGTTCTTTAACATCAGCCTTGAAACGGGCAAGACCGAGCTTATCCGCGCCGTGCTCGAAGGCGTATGCTATCACAAACGCTGGATGCTCGAGGCGCAGGACAAAAAGACAAAGACCTCCGACGTCATACGTTTCGTGGGCGGCGGCGCGCTGTCGGATTTTTCCTCGCAGCTGCTTGCCGACATAACGGGAAGAACCGTGGAGACGGTCGCGGCGCCACAGAACGTGGGCGCGGTGGGAGCCGCGGCGGTGGTCGCCGTGGGGCTGGAGCTGATAGACTCCCTGGAGGAAATCAAACGATTTATCCCCGCGGTCAAGAGCTTTACCCCGAGAAAGGAACTGAAAGCCGTATACGACCGCAATTTCGAAGTATTCAAACAACTGTATTACAACAATAAAAAGGCTTTTGCGATATTGAATAAACAGGAGTGATTATGCAAAACCGTATTACCGAAGAAAGCAGACTGTTGGATAAAAGCGGCTGTATCTCTACCCCGGGATACGCCACGAAATATCTGTTAAAGTACGATCGCGACGACATACGCGCCAAAAAATTCCGCATAAAGGAATGGGACTATTATTACGTCGGAAATAACGAGCACGCTATCTGCCTTACGGTTGCCGATATGGGATATGTGGGAGCCATAAGCGCCACTTTTATGGACTTTAAAACCCCTTCCCAAATCACAAAGAGTTCTATCTGCCTGTTCCCGATGGGCAAATTTCACATGCCCGCGACCACTCTTTCCGGAGACGTGGTAGCCGCCAACGGCGACGTCGAATGCGCCGTCATCCTCGATAACGGCGTCAGGCATATTTTCGGGAAATATCCGAATTTCGGGCATAACGGCGAAGAGCTTTCGTTTGACTTCATCCTTAGCGACGTGCCCGAAGAATGTATGTTCATAGCGACGCCGTTCGACAAGCCGAAGCACTTTTACTATAACGCGAAAATCAACTGCATGCGCGCGAAAGGCTCGTTCAAACTGGGCAGGGAAACCTATTCCCTCGACGACGCTTTGGGTACTTTGGACTGGGGCAGAGGCGTGTGGACATACGACAATACCTGGTACTGGTCCAGTCTCCAGACCGTGCTCCCCGACGGCAGGAGGTTCGGATTCAACCTCGGATACGGCTTCGGAAACACTTCGGCGGCGAGCGAAAACATGCTGTTCGTGGACGGTAGGTCCGACAAACTCGAGGACGTCGTTTTCAATATCCCCGGCGACGGCACGGATAACGTGGAATATATGAAAAACTGGACGTTCACCTCCTCGGACGGCAGGGTCGAACTCGATTTCGAGCCGCTGATCGACCGCTACGAGCCTTTCGACCTTAAAGTTTTCTGCATGATCCCGCATCAGGTATTCGGTTATTTTTCCGGCAAATGCATTACGTCCGACGGCGAAGAAATAGTTCTGGATCGCGTATTGGGCTTTGCCGAGAAGGTACACAATAAGTGGTAAAACCGTTTATTATTTAAATCGGAGCGCGCCGCAAGGCGCGCTTTAACGAATATGAGTACATGTGATCTTTGTCCGAACCGCTGCGGCGCAGACCGCTCCGTAAGCGTAGGAAAGTGCCTTTGCAAAACCGATCCCGTCATAGCGCGCGCGGCGCTGCATTTTTACGAAGAACCGCCCGTCTCCGGCACGAACGGCAGCGGTACGGTGTTTTTCGCGGGCTGCGTAATGCGCTGCGAATTTTGCCAAAACCACGAGATAAGCCGCATGCCGCGGGGAAAGACGTATACCCCCGCAGAACTTGCCGACGTGTACCGACGGCTGGAGGACGAAGGCGCGCACAACATTAATTTCGTAACTCCCACGCAATGGACGGACGCGATAATCGCTTCTTTCGGCCGCTACCGTCCGCGCGTTCCCGTGGTGTGGAACACTTCGGGCTACGAACTGCCCGAGACTCTCGATCGATTAAGCGAATACGTGGACGTGTGGCTGCCCGACTTCAAATACTCGTCGAAGGAGCTTGCGGAGAAACTTTCACTGAGACCCGATTATCCCGAATACGCTTTCGAAGCGGTCGAAAAAATGCGTTCGTTCAGATCCGACCGTTACGAATCGGGACTGATAAAAGAAGGTCTCATAATAAGGCATTTGGTACTTCCGGGTTACATAAACAACAGTTTCGGGGTGCTGGATATGATAAAGCAAGCCGCGGGCACCGAAACCACCCTGTCGCTGATGTCGCAGTTCACGCCCACTATACATTCGCGCGCGATAACGCGCAAGTTAAAACCCCTGGAATATAAAGCCGTCGTAGCCCACGCCGAAAAACTGGGCTTTAAAGACGTATTCGTACAGGATACGGATTCCGCGGACGAGTCGTACATACCGCCTTTCGAGGTATAAAAAAACGGAAGCGGCAAGCTTCCGTTTTTCGTTTTACCGGCTTCGGTTTTTTAAACCTTGATGATCTGCGACAGCGCGTCGTGAATACTCTTTTCGAGCGCTTCCTTGCCGTAAATATCGACTTCGGCTTTGTTCTTTATGCCGTGAGTCAGACAGCCCGCGCCGCCGATACAGCCGTCCACGCAAGCCATTCCCTCGATAAAGTTATTGGGAAGCATTCCTTTGGAGGCACGCAGCAAAGCCACTTTGCATTGCTCGATACCGTCGCACACGACGGGGTTGAAGTTGAAGTTTTCGATGTTGTTTTCCTTGAGCGCCTGTCTGACGGCGTCGGTGAGTCCGCCGCTCCTGGCGAATATCCTGCCGAAATACGAGGCGTTGTCCAGATGTCCTTCCGCAAGTTTCGGCATGTCGATGTCCTTGGAGTCGATGAGCGCCTGGAGTTCTTCGAAAGTTATCACGGAATCGACGTACTTATGCACTTCTTTTTTTCTGAACTCCATTTTCTTGGCGGTGCACGGTCCGATGAACACTACCTTCGCCTTGCGGTCCAGGGACTTGATGTATTTTGCAAGCGTCGCCATCGGCGAAAGATTGTGCGAAATGTTCTTTATCATATCGGGGAACTGCTGCTCGATATATTTGACGAACGCGGGACAGCAAGAACTGGTCAGGAAACCCTTGACCGCAAGCTCCTTCGCTTCCTCGTCCGCTACCATGTCTGCGCCGAGAGCCGCTTCCACCACGCTGAAAAAGCCGAGTTCCTTGATCGCCGTAACGACCTGTCCCAACGAAACGTAAGTGAACTGGCTGGCTATCGAGGGCGCCACGACGGCGTACACCTTATACGCGGAATTGTTCTTTGATTTTTTGATGATGTCGATGACGTCGAGAATATAGGACTTGTCCGAAATCGCTCCGAACGGGCACTGGTACACGCACGCGCCGCAGGAAATGCATTTGGAGTTGTCTATCTGCGCGGCGAGGCTTTCGGACATGGTTATCGCTTTGACCTTACAGGAATTCTCGCACGGGCGCTTCAGGTTTATGATCGCCGAATAAGGGCACACCTTGCTGCACATTCCGCATTCGACGCACTTGGATTTGTCGATATGCGCTTTCTGGTTGTGGTCGAAGGTTATCGCTCCCTTTTTGCACGCCGCTTCGCAGCGGTGCGCGAGGCAGCCGCGGCAGGCGGTAGTCACTTCGTAGCCGCCCGAGGGACAGTCGTCGCAGGCAATGTCTATGACCTCTATCACGTTGGGATTGGTGGGGTCGCCGCCCATAGCCAGCTTAACGCGTTCGTTCAGGATGGCGCGCTCCTTGTATACGCAGCAGCGCATCGTCGGCGTTTTGCCGGGTACGATGATATTCGGGATGTCCAGAATCTTGTCGTAGAGTTTGTCCTGCCAGGCATAGCGCGCCACTTCGCGCAGAACGCGGTATTTGAGGTATTGTACTTTTGTGTCGAATCTGTTCATAGTTCGGTTTCCGCGACGGTGTTCCCGTCCAAATCCTTTATCGTTATTTTTCCGTTTGCTATTACGGCATAGCTTTTTGGTGCGCCGCACTTCGGTATCGACGCGGACGCAACGTTTACGTATTTTACTCCGTCCGATTCGCTTACGGCGTTGACGTGGGTGTGTCCGTAAACGACGGCGTCGGCATATCCCGCGGGCGGCGGCACAGAGGGATTGAGGCGGTGCCCGTGGGTGAATAACACCCTGCGACCGCCGATATTTATAAGTCTTCTTTCGTCAAACGGCACGCCTATCACCGTTTCGTCGATTTCCGAATCACAGTTACCCTTAATATAAATTACGGGAACCCGGATCTCCTTTAACAGGGCGCATACCGATTTCGGAGCATAGCCGGACGGCGGGTCGTTCCTCGCGCCCGAATAGTTTACGTCGCCGAGACTAATGACGACACCCGGAGCCTCCGCCATGATAAGTTCCGACAGCCTCTGCATGCTTTCGGCAGAGCCGTGCAGGTCGGTGAACACGAAGTAATCAGTCATAATACACCTCTACCTGCTTGCCCGCGCGCCTCAAGTGATCGGAAATGGTGTCGACGAGTTTAAGTTTCATGGTTATATCTATCGGCAGACCCTGGTGCGCGGCGTTTATCGACTGTCCGACGAAGAATTTGACGTGAGTCGCTTCTTCGAAAAGCATCTCCGCGAGCATCGACGCGCCGTCGCGTTTGCCGACGAAGCTTTTCGGGGTCAGATCGCTGTGCGACAGGTACTTTTCGCTGAGTTCGACAAGCTTTCTGAGCGTCAGAACGCCCTCGGTGGTAAGGTCTATCCCGTCGATATGCCCTATCGGCGGCACGTCCTTGTCGGGGAAATCGAAATCGGCTTTTACCTGAGTGCCGAGATACCTTGCCACGATGGTCGAACTGGTACCGCCGCACACGATCTTTTTGGAATCGCCCTCCAGAAATCTCGCGATATAGAAGTCGTCCTTCGTCTTGTCCACGGGCGGACCGACCATTATGTTGACGTGTACCGCCTCGCGTATCCTGACCGCCGCCACGGTTGTGTCGTCGCCGGGTTTGTCGAGGTACAGGTCGTTACAGGCGCTCGCAAGAAGACACGCCACCGCGCCCGCGCTCATATAAGGTTTTACGCTCTTGTCCAGATATTCGATCACGTCCTTTCTGAGCCAGCCGAAATTCAAAATCATCCCGATACCCGCGTGTATCACGCCGTCGGACATCGTTACGATATAATCGTTGGGTTTTAAATCGAGTTCGGTGATATAGACGGTCTTACCTTCGTATTTATGCGGCACGCGTTCGAAATCGCGGCATTTGCCGTTCGTGATGTAAATGGCTTCGGGGTTGTCGAATTCGAACATATACCCCTTGCCCTCGCGGTTGACGTGTATTACCGTGAACGTGGCGTATGCCACGCCCCTTTCCTTGCATACCGGAAGCGTCTGGATAATGGTGTCCACGCATTCCTCTATCGACACTCCTCCCGACACCATCGTACACAGTATGGTGCTGGTAAGCGTGGATAAAATATTCGCCTTGACGCCCGAACCCAGTCCGTCCGCAAGCACCAACGTGGTATATTCTCCGTCGTCCGCCACTTTGACGCGGTCGCCGCACAGTTCCTCGCCCGCCTTGTTCAGCGAAGTATAGCCGCTTTCGAGATACAGTTCCATTATTCGTCGGATTCTCCCGCAAGGGTATTTTTCAGTTTCAGCAAAGCCACTTTGGTTTCCGCCGTGGTCTCGCCGAGGAGCGAAGCTATTTCCTGGGCTACGCGCATCTGTTTTTTGATGACCTCGTCGGTCGTGGACAAGGTCTTTGAGCGCACTTCGTCCAGCTGCTTGGAATATTCGACGTTGTCGGTAACGTCCTTAAGCACCGCGAAAAGCGTCTTGTGCTCGGGAAGCAGCACTATGTTCATGTCGACGTAGCGTTTGGTTTCCTCGATATACACCTTCTTCTTGTGAACGTTCTTGCCGCTGCCCACCGCCTGGAAAAACTCGGCGGCGTTCACGGATTCGTACAGATACGTGCCTTTCGGATCGGAAAGCTCGATTCCCAGCAGCTTCCTGGCGATGGCGTTGGATTCGGTGATTTTCAAATCGTAATCCATCATTATTATGCCGTTGGGGCTGTTCTGTATGATCTCGAACGACATCGACTCGGCGCGCTTGCGCATATAAGGAATGCACATATCCAGATCGGCGTTGCCGTTCAATACCGCGATGGCTTTCTCGCGGCACGTGGGATAGCCGCACGCTCCGCAGTTCAGTTCGTCCTCCGGCTTTATCTTTCCGGTCTTGGCAAGCGTCGCCCTGATGTCGCGTTCGCTGGGAACGACGTTTCCGAGCGTTATCCTGGGATGCCCCTCGGCAAGGTCGACGCCCTCGGGATCGATATACGCTCCCGCGCTTTCGTCCGTAAGCGAGGACAGAGCATACTTTCTGACGCTCTCGTTCGACTTCAGCGCGCCCTCGGTTTTAAGGGTGGCGGGACCGTTGATACAGGCGTACTCGCAACAGTTGATTTCGATGAACATCCCCTCCAGGGAGTCGATGTCGTCCAAAACGTCAAAGCTCCTCTTTACGCCGTCTACGGCAACGTATTCGTAGCCTTTGGGTAACTTATTAAAGGATTTTATGATTCCGCGGCTTATCGGATAATATTTCGAACGGTTGTTCTCGGCGCCGCCCGCGGACACCGCCGCGACCTTTTTAGGATCGATGGAACGCGCGTTGAACATCGTGTTCAGTTCGTTGAACGTAAGCACCGCGGAGATAAGTCCCGACTCTCTGCCCTCGCGCTTTTTGGCTATGCACGGTCCGATAAACACTATCGCCGCGTCGGGATAGCGTTTCCTTAAAAGACGCGCGTGCGCCACCATCGGCGACGCCACGGGAGCGAGGTATTTGAGCGCCTTGGGATAATACAGTTGTATCATCCTGTTTATCGCGGGGCAGGCGGAAGTTATGAAATTTTTGTATTCTCCCGTCTCCAGCAGCTTTTCGTATTCGGCTGTAACGATATTCGCGCCGACGGCGGTCTCCTCCGCCGCGGTGAATCCCAGTTTTCCGAGAGCTATTCCCATCGGCAGAAAGTCTTTCAGCCCGAATGCCGAAACGAAACTGGGCGCTACCGATGCCACGACGGGTTTCCCCGAAGCAAGAAGCGCCTCCACATCGGCGATTTCGCTGTGGACGCGCTTTGCGTTTTGGGGACATACCACCGTGCACTTACCGCAGAGGATACATCTGTCCTCTATGATACGCGCCTCGTGGTCTATGTACTTTATTGCCTTTACGGGGCACTCGCGCAGGCACTTATAACAGTCCCTGCAACGAGAACCTGTAAAATCCAGATATTGCATAGAGCCTCCCCCGGGGGTGAATTATCCGTTGATCGCCTTTACGATGACGTCGTCGAAAAACTCCTCGACCGCGGCGGGATCGACGGCATAATATTTGCCGTTTACCGTGACGGATACGCCTTTTTCGGCGCATTTACCCATACAGAACGCGCCCGAAAGCTCCACGTCCTCTCCGAGGTTTTTGCGCTTTACGATGTACTGGAGCTCCTCCACTACCTGGCGTGAGCCTTTCAGATGACACGAACTGCCTATACAGACGGTGACCTTTACCATATCTGCCTCCTAATATCGGTTTATTGTTTCCGTTTATCGTTTACGTCCGAGAACGGTCGATTATTCGTAATCCACAACGTCTACCCAGTGCAAGAGGAATTCGCGTTCGTTCTTCTTGCCCTTGACCAGCTGGGACGCCGCGACTATGGGTATCCATTTCTGAACGTACTGCTTTGCGGTGTCGCTCTTTTCGCAGAACATGTTCAGATACTTCTCCGCGCCGTCTATGTCGCCGTTCAGCCAGAACAGAAGATAACTTCTCGCTACGTCAGCGGAAGCGTTGCCCTGGGTCGCGTGCGACCAGTCGATTATGAACGGCACGCCGTCCGGTCTGATGATGATGTTGGACGGGTTAAAGTCGCCGTGGCAGACTTTGTCGTGTTTGGGCATGCCGTCCAGACGGGTGTGCAGATCGTAACGCGTGGTGGCGTTGAGGTCGGCTTGAGAAATTTTGCGGTTCATCTTGTCCTTAAGCTTGTTCAGCAGCGGGCATTTCTTGGAATGAACCTCCATCTGGAGCTTGACGAACAGTTCGAGATACTCGTCCTTTTTCTCGGGGTTTTCTTTCATCAGCTGTTCCAGCGTCTTGCCTTCGATATATTCTATCACGAGCGCCCATTTTCCGTCAATGGTGGTTACTTCCAGAAGCTTTGGGATATTCAGCCCGGTTTCCTCGACGCGCGCCTGATTCAGGGCTTCGTTCAGAATGTCGGCTTTCGAGAAGGTTTCGTCGAAAACCTTTATGACCTTGTCGCCGTGGCGGTAAATGGTTTTAGAGTTTCTGAGAGCCAGGATCTTATCCTTTCCGAGTTCCATTGTTCGTGCCTCCTTATTTTCCGTAATATGCGTTCAGGTACATCTGCTTGATCTCGCTCATCAGCGGATACCTGGGGTTGGCGCCCGTGCACTGATCGTCGAACGCCTGCTCGACCATTTCGTCCAAAGTGGAGAGGAATTTTTCCTCGTCGATACCGTAATCCTTGATGGTCTTCCTGATCCCCACCTTTTCCTTGAGTTCGTCCAAGGCCTTGATGAGGTTTTTGAGTTTCTCGGAGTCGTTCTTGCCTTTGATTCCCAGATAATCGGCGACCTCGGCATAGCGCGCCAGAGTGTGCGGATATCCGTATTGCGGGAAGGTACCCATCTTTGCGGGAACTTCGGCGGCGTTGAAGCGCAGAACTTCGTCGATCATCAGAGCGTTCGCCACGCCGTGCGGCAGGTGGTGGAACGCGCCCAGCTTATGAGCCATAGAGTGGCATACGCCGAGGAACGCGTTTGCGAAAGCCATACCCGCCATGGTAGCGGCGTTTGCCATCTTTTCGCGCGCCACGGGATCGTTGGGTCCGTTGTCGTAGGCTCTGGGAAGATACTCGAACACCATCTTCAGGGATCTCAGCGCCAGTCCGTCGGTATAGTCGGTAGCCATCATCGAAGCGTATGCCTCGAGAGCGTGAGTGACCGCGTCGATACCGCTCGCGGAAGTCAGTCCCTTGGGCGCGTTCATCATCATATCGGCGTCGACTATCGCCATGTTCGGCATCAGTTCGTAGTCGGCAAGAGGATATTTGACGCCCGTTCTTTCGTCGGTTATGACCGCGAAAGGAGTAACTTCGGAGCCTGTGCCCGCCGAGGTGGGTACCGCGATGAAGTAAGCTTTTTCGCCCATCTTCGGGAAGGTGTAGACCCTCTTTCTGATGTCCATGAAGCGCATCGCGAGATCCATGAAGTCGACTTCGGGATGTTCGTACATTACCCACATGATCTTGCCCGCGTCCATTGCGGAGCCGCCGCCGATCGCTATGATGCAGTCGGGGTTGAACGCTCTCATCGCCGCGGTGCCCTCTTTGGCGCACGCGAGAGTAGGATCGGGCGCTACGTCGAAGAACGTCGTATGGGTGATGCCCATTTCGTCGAGCTTGTCGGTGATCGGCTTGGTATAGCCGTTGTTATACAGGAAACTGTCGGTAACTATAAACGCCTTCTTTTTGCCCATGACGTGCTTCAATTCGTCCAAAGCAACGGGGAGGCAGCCCTTCTTGATGTACACCTTCTGAGGCGCTCTGAACCAAAGCATGTTTTCTCTCCTTTCCGCAACCGTTTTAATATTGATCAAGTGTTTGACGCCCACGTTCTCGCTGACGGAGTTGCCGCCCCACGAGCCGCATCCCAGAGTCAGCGACGGGGTGAGTTTGAAGTTATAGATGTCGCCGATACCGCCCTGGGAGGAAGGAGTGTTGACCAGTATGCGGCAGGTCTTCATTCTGCCGTAGAATTTGTTCAGTTTCGCCTGTTCGGTGATTTGGTTGAGATATATCGAGGAAGTGTGACCGAAGCCGCCGTCGGCGATCAGCCTTTCCGCCTTGTCCAGCGCGTCGTCGAAGTCCTTGGCGCGGTACATCGCAAGTACCGGGGAAAGTTTTTCGTGAGCGAACTCCTCGGAGATGTCCACGGACTCGACCTCGCCGATAAGCACCTTTGCGCTGTCGGGAACGGTAACGCCCGCGAGAGAGGCGATCTTGGGAGCGCGCTGTCCGACGATCTTGGCGTTCAACGCGCCGTTGATTATGATGGTCTTTCTGACCTTTTCGGTTTCCTCGGGATCGAGGAAATACGCGCCGCGCGCCTTGAACTCGGCTTTTACCGCGTCGTACACCTTATCCAGTACGATCACGGACTGCTCGGAAGCGCAGATCATGCCGTTGTCGAAAGTCTTTGAATGCATTATGGAGTTTGCGGCAAGCACCACGTCGGCGGTGTCGTCGATGATGGCGGGAGTGTTGCCCGCGCCAACGCCGACCGCGGGTTTACCGGAGGAATACGCCGATTTGACCATTCCGGGACCGCCGGTAGCGAGAATGATGTCCGCCTCTTTCATCAGCAGGTTGGTCATTTCCAGACTCGGAACGTCTATCCAGCCGATGATGTTTTCGGGCGCGCCCGCTTTGACCGCGGCTTCGAGAACCACCTTGGCGGCGGCTATCGTGCTCTTCTTGGCGCGCGGATGGGGACTGATGATTATGCCGTTTCTCGTCTTCAGCGCGATAAGCGTCTTGAATATCGCGGTGGATGTGGGGTTCGTGGTGGGGATGACGGCGCATATGACGCCAACGGGTTCGGCGATCTTTTTGATGCCGTAAGCCTTGTCCTCTTCCAGAACTCCGACGGTACGGACGTTTTTGTAGGCGTTATAGATGTACTCGGAGGCATAATGGTTTTTGATAACCTTGTCTTCGACCACGCCCATTCCCGTTTCTTCGACTGCCATCTTGGCGAGCGGTATACGCATCTTGTTCGCCGCCATTGCCGCTTCGAAGAAAATTTTGTCTACCTGCTCCTGGGTAAAAGTGGCGAACTTGCTCTGCGCCGCTCTTACCGAAGCGATTTCCGCTTCGAGCTTTTCGACTGAGTCAACCGGTTCTCTTGTGATTTCCATAGTGATTATCTCCCGATGAGGTATTTTCTTTTTTTATTGATTAAGGTTGTTTTCCTTTTTGAGGATCTCTCTGAGCTGCGCGCTGAGCACCGCGAGCGACGAAGCCATGTTCTCGTTCCTGACCGCGATATTCGCGGGAACGGAAATGTGCGCGGGCGTAAAATTCCATATAGCGCGTATGCCCGCCTTGACCAAAGCGTCCGCCATCGCCTGCGCGTGCTCCTGCGGCACGGTCAAAATGGCGATCTTGATGTCCAGCTTCTTTATAGCGCCCTCCAGTTTTCCCGTGGGCAGTATCAGCTTTCCTTGTACTTTCCGTCCTATTACGTCGTCGGAAATGTCGAATCCCGCGATGATGTTAAGACCGTAATCGGCAAAACCCGTATATCCCAAAAGCGCCTGTCCCAGCTTGCCGCAGCCCACCAGAACGGCGTCCTTGGCGTTGTTGTAGCCGAGGAAATTCTCTATATCGTCGATAAGGTCGTTTACCGCGTAACCGACCTTGGGCTTTCCGTCCTGAACTTTTGCCTGGGATAAATCTTTTTTTACTATAGACGGAGTAAGATTCAGCATTTCCGCGAGAGTAACGCTGGACACGTATTCCCTGCCCTCTTTCCTGAGTTCGTACAGGGTTTTCAGATACTGCGGCATTCTGTGAAACGTCTGTAATGACACTTCGCCGAACATGGTTCCTCCGTCGAAAAACGAAATCGATATTTTTTTATCGATATTATTTTATCGATTTATGCCTCGCGCTGTCAAGCTTTTTTCCATATGTTCCGAATATTTTTTTCCGCGCCCGATCCGAGGCGTATTTCCTCGTAAGCTCTCCTGTCGGCATAGCAGCCTTTTACCCCTACCGTGGCGGTACCCGCGGCGAGAGCAAAACGCACGCATTCCGACAGCTTTTTGCCCTCTGCGAGCGCGTATAAAAAACCGCCCATGAATGCGTCGCCCGCCCCGGTAGCGTCTATACAGTCGCCCTTAGGCGGGGATAAGGTTACCTTTTCCCCGTTTTCGATGAACATCGCGCCCTCGGAAGCCAGGGTTATCACGGGGTGGGGAACGTATTTTGCCAGTTCGTCCAAAGCCTCACGCGCGTTGCTTTTTCCCGTCATAAGACACGCTTCTTTTTCGTTCGGGAAATAGTAGTCCAGCGCCTTTAAGGTTTCGGCGTAGGAGTTTATGTTCATGTTTTCGTCGAAGCCGAAATCGCCCGCGACGACGGCGCCTTCACTTTTCAGTCTGCGGTAAACGGAAAGGTATTTGCCGTATTCGGCTATGACGACCGAGGCGCCTTTCAACGCTTCATACACCCTGTCCTCGTCCGCCACGCTTTCGTCGGAATACGTAACGAAACTGCGTTCGCCGCCGACGGGCATGACGCAGGTAACGTTAATTCCCGAACCGTTACCCGCATACACGTTTTCGAAAGGTATGCCTTTGGCGGCGAGTTCTTTTTCGACAAACGGCGCAAAAAAACTTTTGCCGAGGTAACCTACGTACCTGACCGAGGCTCCGAGAGACGCCGCCGCGTAAAGCGAAGCGGGAGCGCCGCCGCCGAGCAGCACGTCGAAAGACTCCGAATAAAGCTCCTCTCCCGTATCCGGAAGTCTTTTCAAACCGCCGAACACCAGGTCGACGTTTATTTTGCCTATCGCGGCGATCAGCTTGTTATTTACCGTATTCGACATATGGAGCGTTGATTTTTAAGTATTTTTCCGCGAGTGCGGCGGCTTTTTCGGCGGGGACCAGCGGATTCAGCGCCAAAGCCTCGACGAGTGCGGACTTCGAACGCGTTCTGAGCGCCAGCGAAGCGGCGTTTTCGTATCTTTTCATTTCGGAAACGATTTGCGCGCATTCCTCCGGCACGTTTCCGAAGCGGTGGGGCACGGCTCCGTTTGCGGTTACGCTGACGCTGAATTCTCCTACGTCCGACGGCTGCATGAAGTCCAGCGCTCCCGCCGAAGGACAGGAGAGTATCATTTCGCCCTCCTTCCCGCTCTGCACGATTTCCAAGTATTTCAGCGCCACTCCCGCATAACCGCCTTTTTCGGGCGAAACGGGGTCAAAAGTCCATTTCTTCTGGCGCTTTACGCCCGTTTCGAGCGACATATAAGCGCTTTCCCGGGCGCCGTGATATTTTGAAAAGATCTCGAGCGCCTCGTCGTAACGGTTAAAAGTATCGCCGAGCTTGTTCAGTTCTTTTCCCATTTCGGCGTTCAATTCGCATATGACCGCCCCGCGCAGCTTTTTGGCTTTCAGCATGTTCCGAAGCGCTTCTTCGGGATAAAAATAGTAATATAGATATTCGTTAGGTATATATCCGCGGCGCATAAGGTCGCTCTGCGGGAAGAAAGCCAGTTCTGTTTTTTCGTAAGAGGCTGGATCTTTGAGGATCCTTTTCGTTATATCCTTTCCGTTCAACGTTACCGACTTGAAAAACGAAAGATGGTTCAGACCGTACACCTCGGCTTTCAGGCTCCCCTCTTTCAGTCCCAGCATTTTTTCGAAGGAATCGAGCATGCCCGTGGGCGCGTCGCATATACCGTAAGTAAAGCCGTAGCCCGCGTCCGAAAGCGCCTGGGTTACTATTCCGACGGGATTGGTGAAATTGAATATCCTGAAATTCGGCAAAGCGTATTTTTCGGCAAAATGCGCGATCTCGCAAAGCGCGGGAAAAGTGCGCATCGCAAACGACAGCCCCGCCGCGCCCACGGTTTCCTGAGCGATGACGCCTTCGGCAATCGTGGCGCTTTCCTCCAGCATGCGCGTTTCGTCGCCGCCGGGGCGTATCGTCGTGATTATGTACGACGCGCCCTCGACCGCTTCCCTTACCGATCCGGTCAACGTGAATTTAAGTTGCGGCGCGTTCAGATACGCCGTCTTTTTCGCCATATTGCCGTAAAGACGCAGTTTATTTCGGTCAATGTCGGCAAAAACGACTTCGTCTATTTTCAGACGGGACGCGGATTGCGACAAGGATTTCGCAAGGAACGGGCTCCTGACCCCGCCCCCGCCTATGACAGCCAGTTTCATAAAACCATAATACCACACGCCCGCGCGTTTGAAAAGAGGCGGAACCGTTTACGATCGGATAACTTTTATATTGACCAGTTTAGCGTGCGGCGCGATATTTAACCCGGTCGCCCCGGTTTCCCTGTCGGCTTCCGCATAAATTATCTTTTTGTCCCGCCACTCGAATGAGAACGTAATTCCGTTTTTCTTCAGTCCGCGGATCTTGCCGTTTTTCAACGAATCGGGGAGCGCCGGCAAAAACGAAGCCACTCCCTTATCCGAAGTGAGCAGCATTTCGTTCACCGCCGCGACGAATCCGAGATTCGCGTCGATCTGGAAATAGCACGGCGGATGAAAACCGAACAGATTGGGGAGCAGCGACCTCGACAAAAAGTTTTTCAACGCCTTTCCCGCAGCCGCGGCGTCGCCGAAACGCGCAGCGAGACACATCGACCACGCCGCGCTCCAGCCTATGCCGGGCGAAGAATGCGCAATGCGGTCGTAATAAAGCTTTTCCGCCGCCTCGAACGAAGCGTCGCCCCGCGCCGCGGTCATGCCGGGATAGACTCCGTACAGCGGGGAAAAATGCCTGTGTCCCCTTTCCGCCGAATCGAAACCCGATTGCCATTCGTACAGACCTCTTTCTCCTTCGCCGACCTCGGCGAGCCGTTTCAGCGCGTCCGCCGCTTTGGTTTTCAACGCGCCCTCCGCCGCCGAAGCCGCAAATCCCAGCGTTTCTCGCGCGACTTCGAGTTCGAACGCCGAACCTATGCCGACAGAGACTCGCTTTTTGTCATAAACGAACGCCGTTTCGGGCGAGGTCGAGGGAGCCACGGTCAGTTTCCCGTCCTTCTCGACCAGGTAATCGAGGATAAAGCGCGCCGCATCCTCTATCAGTTTGACGGCGCGTGGTCTGTATGCGGGCGCGTTCAAAGAATGTCTGTAAGCTTCGCACGCCATCCACGCCCCGCAAAGAGGCGCGAACATATACGACGGATCGCCCTTGACGGGAGACGTGTTGCGCCATATGTCGCAGTTATGATTACAGCAAAATCCTTGGGCGCCGAAATTCGTGCGCGCGGTCATGGCGCCGCGGACGGCAACCTCCTCGCACGCCCTGAAATACGGCTCCAGACACGCCGACATGTTGCAAGCCGACGCCGCCCAATAGTTCATTTCGAAATTTATGTTCGTCGTCAGGTTACTGCTCCAGGGCGGACGCACTTCGGCGTTCCACTGCCCCTGAAGATTCAACGGTTGCGAAGCGCGGCTTCCCGACGCCAACAGGTATTTTCCGTAATCGTACAGTATCCCGACAATGCCGCCCGCGTCGCCGCGGATACCGCGCCTTAACAGTTTCCGCGCGTTTTCCGTCGCGGCGCCCGTGTTAAGCGCTTCGCCCGAAACCAGCGAGGAAAAATCGAGGACGTGCCTTTTCATCAAAACGTCGTAGTTAAAGTCTTTGGACCTTAATCTTTTTTCCGCTTCCTTCCTCGTCCGCTCCGGGTCGTTTTGCGGCATTGCGTTACAGCCTTTGAACCCCGTAGCCGTTACGGCATAAAGCCTGATGTAAGTCGCGTTTTCTATGTAAATCTTTGTTTCGGATACCGAAACGGTACCGTCGGTTTCCGTTTTTACGGATAGACAGAAAGCCATGGCTTTTCCTTCGTCATAGCTTACGGCGTTCGGTACGGCGCCGAGATAGTTCGGAAGCGCTTTGTCGGGCGCTACTCCGAACAGCGAAAGGATGCCGTCCGTGCACGCTTCCGCACGCCCTTTCAACGGTGTTTTCGCCCACACGACCGCATCGAAAGGCGTCGGCGATTTTACCGAATACGCCGCGACGTCGTCGGGAAAAGAAACGAAAGCTTCGCGTTCCGAACTACCCGCATTTATATTCAAAACGCCGCGGGTCAGCTCCAAAGACCTCGAATATTTTCCGCGCTTCAGCCCTTTGAAGCGTATGAAAAGCGTGCCCAGCGGCATGAACGCCTCGGTATAATTGCCGTCCGCTTTTTCCTCCACGCATTTATGCGCCGCGGCATAATCGCCATTAAAACAAAGCGCCCTTGCCTCGGAAAGAGCTTTCGCTGCGGAAGGATTGTCGTAATTTCGGGGATATCCCGACCACAGTTCGGCGTCGTTGAAATCGAGTCTTTCCGTGTATTTCCCGCCGTAAACCATTACGGCGGTTTTGCCGTTTCCTACAGGCAACGACTCTTTCCACCGTTTTGCGGGTCTATCGAATCTTATACAGCTCATCCGATCCTCCGAAATAAAACGCTTTTTAATTATTATAAAGCCGCGCCCGACGTCCGTCAACACGCGATCCGCAAAAATACGTCCGTCAAACGGAAGCCGTTTTTCGTCACTATGAAAAAGCGCGAATCCCGCGCATACGCTTGACTCTTTTTACCCGCGCGCATATAATTTCGGATATGAAAATCGTGGACGCGCATTGTCATATATATCCTTTGAAAATAGCCGAAAAAGCTTCGCGCTCGATCGCCGATTTTTACGCCCTTGACGCAACGCGCCAGGGCGGCTCGTCGGAAGAGCTGCTGAAAACGGGAAAAAAAGCGGGTGTGGACTCTTTCGTGGTCTGCTCCGTCGCAACGCGCGCCTCACAGGTAAAGTCCATAAACGAATTTTTATACCGCGAATCGCTCCTGCACCCCGAGTTCAGACCTTTGATGGCGCTCCACCCCGATATGAGCGAAACAGAGATCGGCTCCGAAATAGAGCTGAACCTTTCGAGGGGGTTTCACGGCATAAAACTGCATCCCGATTTTCAGCACTTTTATCTGGACGACGAAAAAGCCTTTCCGATATACGAAGCGGCGGCGGGAAAAACGCCGATACTTTTCCATACCGGCGACAAGCGCTACGAGTTTTCGGCGCCCGTACGCATGGCCCGCGTGGCGGAGCGCTTTAAAAATCTGATATGCGTGGCGGCACATTTCGGCGGCTGGTCGAGGTGGGAGGAGATAGCCTGTTACAAAGGGCACTCCAACGTATACGTGGATACTTCCTCTACTCTCGAATACATCGGCGCCGACGAAGCGGAACGCTTCATAAACTTTTTCGGCGCGGAATGGTTCCTGTACGGCACGGACTATCCCATGTGGAACGAGGAAGAGGAACTTAAACGCTTCCTCTCCCTGAAACTGACTTCCGCGCAGTTCGAATCCATCCTCGGCGCCAACGCCGAACGCGTCTACAGGCTTTAAGTCCGGACTTCGTCGGACGGAATAATTCAGACGGAATATTCTATTATCAGTTTATCCGCGACCAACGCTATCAGTTCGCCGTTGGTAGGTTTTTCGCCCCTGGCGAATATCTTGATACCGTAAATATTGTTGATATTTTCGATCTTTCCTCTGGACCACGCCACCTCGATCGCGTGGCGGATGGCGCGTTCCACCTTGGAGGGCGATGTGTTGAAGTGGCGCGCCACGGCGGGGTAAAGCTCTTTGGTGATGTTGTTGATCATCTCGGGAACGTCCACGGTCTGCTTTACCGCCTCGCGCAAAAACTGATACCCCTTGATGTGCGGAGGTATCCCCGCGGATATGAAGATGTTGGCGATGCGCTCGTCCAGCGCGCGTTCGCGGTTTATGCGTATTTCGCGCTCCGCGCTTTTCGTCGGCTCGCTCAAAGCTCCTATCACGTCCGAATAGCCTTTGGAGCAGTCGATCGCCTTTATGCCCTCGGGAACGGTCGCGTTCCCCGAACGGAAAGCGAACACTATCGCGGGCGCGGGATTCATGCGCGATACCGCTTCCAGATACTCCCCGGCTTTCGCCCCCTCTTTCAGCGCGTACGCCACCACGGCGTCGGGCACGCGTTCTTTCAACAAAGCTTTCGCTTCCTCCAGATCGTCGGCAAAACCGACCACCGAAAGCTTTTCGGGATCCACCAATAAAAGCGCGTTGAGTTCAGCCGCGGGAAAGCCTACGGCAATACAGGTTCTAAGCATATCCGCTCCCTCCGTATAAATGATTGAATTCTTAGGTAAAATCTCCCGCCGTCTGAAATGCGGTCTCATCGGTATTTTGACAAAAACGGTAAGAAATTCCCGTTTTTATGAATTTAAACGTAATTTTTTGAGGTTTCTTGTTGCTAAAATTATATCATTCCGAACGCCTCGGGTTCAACGCGAATCGAGGGGATATTTCTCGGAATTTTGTCGAAAAACGTATTAAAAAGTCCTATCGTTTTCGGCGCTCAGAACCGCGTCCGCGATATGCCCCGCCGCGTTTATTCCCGTCGCTTTTTCAAAGCCTCCGAAGAACGGATTGGAGTTTACTTCGTTCAAAATAAGCCCGTTTTCGGATATCAGAAAATCCACTCCGCAAAAGGTAAGTCCCATGACCGAAGCGGCATGCTCCGCCGCGCGAAGAGTCTCGGAATCGGCGTCGAAACGCCTCGCGCTGCCGCCGAGCGATACGTTCGCCCTGAAATCGTTTGGGGAATGTCTTTCGACGGCGCCTATCGCCTTGCCGCCCGCCACCATCACCCTGACGTCGCTGCCGAAACGCGCGCCGACGTATTCCTGAAACAGATGCGGCTTCAGCCTGACGGACTCCGCCGCGGCTTTGAGTTCCTCTCTGTTTTTGACCAGACGCACGCCGCGCCCCAACGAACCGTAACACTCCTTTACTACGACGGGATAACCGAATTCGCTTTCCACCTTGTCAAGAAGCGCTTCCCCGACGTGGGTTTCCTCGCGGTAATTCAACAATCCGGGCAGCGTGCGCGGCAAGTTTATGCCGTGATCGGCAAGGCACAGCAGCGTCGAAAATTTGTCGTCCGCGAGAGCTATTGCCTCGGCACGGTTATAAAGGCGCAACCCCGCCTTTTCCGCCGCACCCGCGACGTATTTGTCCTTATCGTAATATATTATGAAAGAAACGTCTCCGAAGCCGCCTCTTAACCCGCCGTCGGACAGCCGATAAGGAAAAAAATCGTTCGCTGCCAGTTCGGTTTTGACGCCCCGGGCACGGAGTTCGTCGCGGATTCGGCGGGGCGCGTAAAGATATTCTTCGGCGGCGTAATAAGCGTTCGTCAGTATCAGCGCTTTCATACGCCCTTTGCCCCCAACTCTCTTAGATTGGAACTGATCTCTATCTCCAGTCCCAGCTCCGAAAGTATTGCAAAAAACTGTTTTTCCAATTCCGTAGAAACCAGCATTCTGGTAAACGAAATTGCGGTTTTGCCGTTATAGGTAACTATTCCCATATTTACGGGGACCTTTTTGCTGATATTTATATTGAACGTAAATCTGTTCACGAACTCTTCCATACCGTCGGGCAATTTGACCACGCCCAGATTCGATATGATTATAGTCTGCTTTGTCTGGGTGGAAACGGCTTTGCCGAACTTCGTAAAGAAGGTTTTTAAACCCACCGGCAGTATTTTCATGAGCGGGTTCGTGGAATAGAACGCCGACAGCGACAGCTTTTCAGCCAGCTCTTTTTTGTCGGACAGTCCTTCCGAGAGCGCCCTTTTGCATATCGCCACATACTCCGAAAGGCGGTCGGCGGTGTATGCGGGGCATACGGCGCACTTGGTCAGCGTGGTAAAATTTCTGAGCGTTTCGGACGGGAAGATTTTTCTGAGGTTAATCGGTATCATCGCCACGATATCCCTGCCCGATTCGTTATCTTTATAATACGCTTTCTTGATCGCCAGAAGCGCTGCGCCGGCTATCAGCGCCGTAACGGTACAGTCCATTTTTTTCGCGACGTCGTGGAGCGCCTCCGCGGAAACGTAGCCGTGTATCAGTCCGTATCCGAGCGTTTTGAACCTTTTGCCGCGTATGCCGAAACAGTTCTTGCCCGCCATTTTGCCTACCACGCCGCCCGTAAGTTTGTATTGAGTATAATAGCGCGAAATGCTGTCCTCGGTTTCCGACTCCTTGACGGGTTCGCCCGCCACCTTTACGCTGCCTTTCGGAGGCAGCGTTTCGCCGCATTCGTCGAGGTATCTGTAAATCAACGCTTTCAAAAACTCCATCGCGCCCGTGCCGTCGCAAAGTCCGTGAAAAAAATCCACCGAGATACGCTTTTTATAATACTGCACGCGGAAAAGATAGCGATTGTTTTTCAGGGAATCGATTTTCTGAAAAAGTATCCCGTTATCCGGGAAAACGCGGGGCTCGAGTTCGTTGGCGTCGAAATAATAACGGAAAAAGCCCTTTCTCAGCTGAACGGCAAAGGTAGGAAACCGCGGTAAAATGTCCGCAAGCGCCGCTTGAAGATTGTCCCCGTCCACATAATCTTCCATTTCCGCAGAAAGCCTGAAAATGGACATCGTGGTCATTGTGGAACTCATCGGATATATATCCGCGGAGTTGTCCATGCGATACCATTTGCCTTGCGGTTCGTTCGTCCTGAACATAACGCATCCATTATATTATTTTTCCGCCGTTTAGTCAACGCCTCCCCTCATAATCGGCGATGGCCGTGCGTAAAATAATGCGTGAGGTAATATGGCACATTCATTTTCTTATGTAAACGGAGAAATCTCCGCCACGGGCATCAGCGACGTAAAAGAGTTCGGCGACGCCGAAATCGTGGCTCAGCTCGAAAACGAAAGCATGACTTTAAAAGGGAACGGACTGAAGATCGTTTCGATAGACGTTTCCGAAGGCAAACTGCGCGCCACGGGTACGTTAAAATCGCTGCAATACGGCGCGCCTCAGGACGCCGCGGGCTTTTTCAAACGACTGTTCAAGTGAACACACCCGTTTGGGCGGAAGCGCTCGTTTCCTGCGCCTACTATGCTGCGGGCGTACTGACCGCAACGTTAATGTCGCATAAGCCGCCTGCCGACAAAAAAGCGCTGGCGTATCCGGCGGATTTTCTGCTCGGGATATGCGCGGGCGCTTTGTTTATCGGCGTAACGGAGCTTTTTTTCGGTGGCGTAACGGGCGTCGCCGCCTATTCGGCATACGCCTTGGGGATTGCAACGTGCGTAGCGGCATTCATGGCTTCGGAACCGGTAAAGCGCGAGCCTTGCCGAAAGAATGCGGACGCAAAAACAAACCGTAACCGCAAAAAAGCGTGCAGCTGCGGCAAACGGCGAAAGTGTGAAAAGCTTTCGTCGACGCCCGGCGGATCCTGCCCGACCTTAAAACGGGTTTTCCTGTTCGGGCGTGAACGCAGATAACGCTCCGATTGATTCAAACACGGAAAAACGGGCTTCCCTAACCTATGTCAGGGAAGCCCGTTTCGACATTTTTGTTCGCGCGGACTCAGGCTTTGTTCGCTATTATCTCCATATCGGAATCGGGGTAAGAACAGCACGGGTGGAAGTAGCCGAACTTGGAGTCGGCAAGTCTTCTTTTGTCGGCTCCCGGGATCGAGAAGCTGCCCGATACCAGTTTAGCGTGGCAGAATCCGCATCCGCCGGCGCGACATTTCGCGGGCACTTTCAGCCCCGCGCGCTCCAGCGCGACCAGTACGGTTTCGCGGCTGTCCGCGTCCACGGTATAACTTTCAAACCCTATTTTGACTTTTATCTTATAATGTTCTTCTTTCACGTCGCGAACGCCGACGGTATTGGCTTCTTTCTTTATCCTGCGCGGCGGCAGATCGAACTTTTTAAGTTCCTTGTCGAGGAACGCGTACATCGCCTGCGGTCCGCACATCATGACGGTAAAATCGCCCGAAACGTATTTCGAGATCAGATCGGCGCCGATAAAGCCCGATTCGTAGCCCGCTTTTTTCTCGTCGCTCAACACGTAAACGAGCCGGATTTTGTCCGATCCGAGGGCGTCAAGCTCCTTTTTGAAAATGAGGTCTTCTTCGGTTTTCGCGCCGTAGAATATCGTCAGTTTGAAGTCCATCGTGCCGTCGGCAATCGCCTGCGCCATACTGTAAAACGGCGTTATTCCGCTGCCGCCCGCAACAGCCACGACGTGTTTTGCGTCCTTCAAAGGCTCGTAACAGAATTCGCCCGACGGATCTCCGACGGTGAATATATCGCCCTCTTTTGCGTTGTCGAACAGATATCCGCTGAAAAATCCGCACTTTTTGACGGTAAACGCCACGCGTTTTCCGAGTGCCGCTCCGGGCGCGGAAGACACCGCGTAAGGACGCGACGCCTCGCTGCCGTTTACGTTGGTACCGAGGGTCATATACTGACCCGCGCGGAAATAGAACGGCTTATCCGTTTCGAATTCGTAGGTCTTGGTATCTGCGGTATTCTGAGTTATTTTCACCAGCTTAGCGCTCTGATACCCGGGATGAAGGATTTTTGCCGTTTCGTTCACGCGATAAGTGGCGGGAATCTTTTCGGCGGAACCCTCCGCCAGTTTTTCGCGGCGTTTGGGTACCATCTTGGTAAAGCGTATAAGGTCCATGAAACCGAATATCTGTTTTTTGAATGTGAACGGCATGTTTTAACCCTCCCTTTTGAAATCGCCGACAGTCTGGCGTCCCGAGATGTCTCCCGAGAAGTATGCGCTGGAATAGCCCGAAAGACGCATCGAATATCCGCCCGCAAAGCGCAGACCGCGTATCCTGTGGTCTTCCGCCATCATCTGAAGTCTGGGCATCAGCCCGTCCCAATACTGAGATTCGTACCCGTATATCACGCCCTGAGGATGTCCGCAGTAACGCGCATAAGTCATCGGCGTGGCAACGGAGATTTCCTCTATATGGTCGCGGATCTTTGCGCCGGTGTCGCGTTCGAACCGCGCGATCATCTTGTCCGCAACATAGTCTTTGGTCTTGAAATAATCTTCCGCCTTTACGTTTGCCCAGTCGTCGGACATATAAAGCGTGGTAAAGTACATCATACAGGTGCCTTCGGGCGAGCAATCGGGGAGCGCGCGGTTTAAGCACACGGTCGCCTGAACGTCGTTATCGGCTATGGTGCGCATCCTGTCGTATTGCTTTACCGAGTCCATGGTGTCGTAGAGGAAATAGTTGTGATTCTCTATGCCCAGTTCGTCTGCGGAGCGGTCGAGGCCCAAAAACATCGTGAATCCCCTGCCTGCGAACTTTCTGGCGTTGGTGGCGCGGACCTCGGCTTCCGGAACCTTGTCCATCATCTTGCCGTAAACGACGTGAGGAGCGCAGTTACAAACAACGTGGCGGGTCGCTATCTCGGTGCCGTCGTCGAGTACGACTCCCGAAACGCCGCCCTCGGCGTCGGTCAGGATCTTGACCGCTTCGGTATTGAACAATACGTCGCCGCCCAGTTCTCTGATACGTTCCACCATGGCAAGCGAGATCTCGTGGGAGCGCATTTTGGGCATCGCCGCGCCGCGAAGGATATAGCGGTTGACCATGCTGGCGTAATGAACAAAGCTCATGTCGTCCAGATTCGCCCCCAGATAGCACCAGTACGCGCTGATAATATCGACGGCTTTTTGCGGCATCTTCAACGTTTTCAGTACCTGATTGACCGAATATGAGCCGCAACGCACGAAATTGCCGTAATTTGCGACCATATATTTGGAGTCGGTCTGACCGTTTACGGAAGAACTGTACGCCTGGGCAAGACGTATTTCCTCGGCAAGTTCGAAAAACTTGGTTACGGATTCGCGGCTGCCGGGAACATAGGCCTCCATTTTGTCGATGAAGGCTTGAACGCCGAAAGGCATCGTGGCGTCAAGATTTTCGGAGCGCGCTATCACGCGATACGCTTCGGGGATCTGTATCCACTCGATTTTGTCGGTTACGCCGAGTTCGTCGAACAATACCCTCACGTCGCCCGCGTTATTCGCCGCGCCGAAGTCGTTCAGCTCGTGAAGCGAAGCCTCGAACTCGAACCTGCCGCGACGGAACGAAGTCGCAAACCCGCCGGGCAGATTGTGTTTTTCGACGATAAGCGTCTTGAGTCCGCCCTGCAAAAGCCGTATTGCCGCGACAAGTCCGCCGTTGCCCGCGCCGATTACTACAGCATCGTATTTTGTCATGATAATACCTTTCCTTTCAGTATTTATATTTCGGATTTCAACAATCCGCGATATACTCTCGATAACATCCTGCGCATTTCCTCGTCGGAAAAACGCGCCGTACCCGTAACCGTCATCGCCGCGATACCGTGCGAAAACAGCCACATTTCCCTGTATATGTCCTCCGCTGCCGTTCCGGAAACACCGTCCGTCAGTTCTATCACCGACAAAACGTAATCCTTTTCCGGTTCAGCTCTCACCCTGTCCGTACCGCCGAAATCGCTCATGAACAGCATACGGAAAATTTCCTTTTCCTCGGCGGCAAATTCTATATAATTCAGCCCCACGCCCAGATACGGCGATTTACAGTCCGCTCGGGCCGCTCTCAGCCTTTCGCCGAAAAGCGTCAGCCCCCTTTCGAAAACCTCCCGTTTCAACGCGTCCATGTTTTCGTAATACCAAAATACCGGTTGCGTAGAGCAACCCGCTTTTTTTGCCACCGCTTTGGCGGTAACCGCGTCCAAACCGCACTCCTTGGTCAGTTCGAACGCCGCCGCAGCAATTTTTTCCTTGCCTATTCTGGCTTTCGGGGGCATGACTTCTCCGTTACATATCGTTTGATATATATTATAGAATATATTTACGGTATGTCAACCGTATCGCTATTTTCCGTAATTATCCCGCCGTAATTAGCGTACGCCGCAAATTTACCGCGATTTCGGTATTGACATTTATCGCGTGTTTACTTAAAATAAAACTATCAACCAAGGAGGAGTTTTATGAAAACTTTAGGTAACGTTTTATGGTTCATTTTGACCGGATTGTGGCTTGGATTGTCCTATTGCCTGCTCGGCATTATATGGTGCATAACCATCATCGGCATTCCGTTCGGCAAACAGTGCTTCAAACTCGCGAGGCTGATATTCTGGCCGTTCGGCAAAGTCGTCGACGACCATTTCTCCAAACACGCTATCTTAAACGTGATATGGATAATCTTCGGCGGCCTCGAACTGTGCATCGGTTTTGCCATAGCGGGAATATTCTGGTGCATCACTATTCTCGGAATACCCTTCGGCAAACAGTGCTTCAAGTTCGCTAAACTTTCGCTGATGCCTTTCGGCGCCGAGATCAAGGACGCCCCCAAAAAGTAAATTTTATAAGCGATAAATCACATACAGACCCGCAAGCATACGCCTTGCGGGTCTGTATGTTTTCCCCTTCGCATAAAGCGGATTTTTTCGACGTCTCCGTCGATTATCTGATCGGAAAAGACGATTACTATCCGAGCGCGAATCCGGGCGTAACTTTAAACGACAAGCAACGGCGCCTGCTCGCTCTTTTCGACGAGCACGACGAAGAGTATCAGAACGCGCTGATACGCCTGTTGGAAAGCAAAAAATAAACGAAACGGGAAAGCTTTATAACTTTTTACCGCACTTTGTGCAATATTCGTCCCTGAAATCGGCGATTTTGCCGCATTCCGGACATTCCCTGCAAAGCGCCGCGCCGCATTTGTAGCAAAACACGCTGTCGGAGCGGTTTAACGCGCCGCATCTCGGACAGGCTATTTCCGTGGCTTCCTTTTCCGTCGTCGTCGTTACGACGTCGTTAAGCTCCTTTAATGCGGGAGCGATGTCTTTGACGGTCCCTTTCACGATCTCGGCGCGGAAGCCGCTAAGCGCGATCATTGAGCCTATGGCGATACACGGAAACCCTACGATCAGCAGGAAAAACAGCTCCGGGAAACGCCTTTCTTTGACGGCAATTCCCATATCCGCAAATCCCGCGATCGCCGCCGCAAGTCCCGCCAACGCGATCAGGCTCCCCACGATCTTTAATATTTTTTTCTTCTTGAAGCGATTTTCGTTCATTTTTATCTCCTTTTGCGTTCGCTCGTATTAAAATAGCGTTTTAAGCCATATTGGGGGGAACATATGTAAAATACAGTTCCCTTGCCGCGGTATACACTTTTTCGCTCCGCGTTTGATACGAAGCGCCTTCCAACAGCCTTTTCACGTCCTCGTCGTAAGTGCCCGCGGCAAGCGCTTTCATCGCGTTGACGCAAGCCGTTTCGTCCGTTTCGTCGAAAGCTCCAGCTTCATAGCCGATAAACTTTTCTACAAAAGAGGATAATATCGACGTTATGCCGAAAGCCCGGTTTTCCGTGAGCCGCGCCGCGACTTTGCCCAACGCCGCCAGCCTTTCCGAAGAATCGAAAAGCTTGACGTATTCGCTAATGATACCCGTGTTCCAGGTTTTAAGCAATGCGTCTTCGTAGATCGCGCCGAACCTTAACGTATCTTCTTTTCCGCGCTTTAACACGGCTTTCACCACCGAAAAAGCATACGCGGGATCGCCGCTATCCGCCAAAACGCTTATCAGCACGGACTGTATTTCGCCGTTTTCCCATTCGGCGAGCGTTTCGGCTATCGCCGACAAGACCCCGGAGTCGTTTTTACCGTTCGTCAGTTCAGCGATATACGAAACGTTCTTTCTGCCCGCGTTCCTGACCGCTTCGATCAGATTCTTGTGCAGTTCAAGGTCGTATGCGGAAGCCGAGCTTATCTGCCACTCCACTTCGCGGTTGATCCTGACATGAATATCCTCCGCCGCTTCGGCGGCAAGCTTTTCGAGAACGGGTTTCAGTTCCTTTACCTCGGATTTTGTCACGGCTTTTAACGCCTTGATCCCTTCGGTGACGAATCCCGCGCCGAAAATACGCCTGCCCTGCGAATAAAACGTGTCTCCGAAAAGCCCCGATTTGTATTCCAACCCTTCGTAAGGGATCTCGAAAACGTGTCTTTGCATATCGCGAAAAACCAGACCCTTGTCTTTCAGCCTGACCTCCCAGTTTATCAGATTCTTCATCGCGTAAGAACAAACGATCTGAACGCAGAAAAAGAATGCGGCGACCGCTACGGCGGCAACTTCGCTAGTATCCTTGAACGCTAACGCGACGAGCATAAAACAACACGCCCAAACGGCTATGAACATCGTCGCCACGAACATGACGGGATTTTTTCTGATGACTACGGTTCCGGGTTCGGGTTCAGGCAAGTTTTTGGATTTTTTATAGAATGCAAAACTTGCTATCGACGTTATCGCCGCTATCATCACGCTGAATCCGAAAAACACGTACATCCCGATAATCATTGCTTTGATCCCGCTCCTTTTCTCTCCTTAATTTATATTCATTATAAACACAAATTTACCCACCGTCAACACGGCAAGCGATTCACGCCTTTTTTCGTATCTCGAATTCGATACCGCCAAAAGCTTCGTCGAAATATTAGTACCGACGGGAACGACTACGGAATAACGACTAAATCCCGCCTCCTACGCGCGCAGCAATTAAAATTGATTTGATTGTTTAAAATAAATATCCACCCGCCAAGCGGGTGGTTTTTCATTTTCGGGTATAACCCTAATCTTTACTGGCGGGGCACAAGTGCCCTTATATTGACCTGCCAGTCATGCATTTGTTACCTACTTACCCGTAAACGGGTCCCGTGGGTCAAATATACTTAATTGGTCTGCTTCTTTATCATACTTCAGCTGATTTGCTATGTATTCCTTTATCGCCTGTCCGTTTTTACCCACGGTATCTACGTAATATCCCTTACACCAAAATTCGCGGTTGCGGTACGCAAATTTCATGTTCCCCCATTTCTGGAATATCATCAAGCTACTTTTCCCTTTCAAATACCCCATAAATCCCGCAACGCTCATTTTGGGCGGGATGCTTACATACATGTGTATATGATCCGGACATACTTCTCCCTCTATTATCTCTGCCCCTTTCCATTGGCACAATTTCCTTAGTATTTCTCGTATCTCTAATCTTTTCTCTTCAAAAAATACTTTTCGTCTGTATTTAGGGGCGAACACTATGTGATATTTGCAATTCCATTTTGTATGTGCTAAACTGTTTACGATGTTATCTTGCTCTTGCATTATGATATCCTCCGATTGTGTATTTGGCGACTGGCAGGTCTTATTCTATTGTACACAATCGGAGTTTTTTGTCTGCCTCATCGGCTTAGCCTTTTTTGAACCCCGCGACTATCGCGGGGTTTTCGTTGAACAAAAAGGATTCCGTTTTGTAAATCCCGGAATCCCGTATGTAAGTTTAATTAATTTGACGATCTTGATCAGTCACTTAACAGAATACCTTTTTCGTTAAGCGCCGCGACTATCCTTTCGTAAGACGCCTCGTCGGGCACGGAAAGCGTATGTATATGAACGCCGCCCGTCAGATCGCACAGAAAAGCCGCATTCAATTCCCTGCTCTTTTTAGCGAACTCGTCCGCGTCGAAGCGCGAAGCGATATTCAGCTCCGCCGATATCTGCCCGTAAAGCGGATGTTCGACGATCACGTTCAGCACCTTGCCGCCGTTATCCGCCACCGCGTAAAATTCGTCCGTCAGCCCGTCCGCGTCGTGTCGGCATATCACCGTTTTAAAAACGCCGCCCTCCTTTTTCAGAAAATATCCCCTGCGCTCCGCCGCTATCGGCTGTCCGTTTGCGCGCAATAACGCTATGTCCGAAACGATTATCTGCCTGGTCACGCCGAATTCGGCGGCAAGCCTCGACGCCGTTACCGCTTCGCCGCCCGAGGGCGGCTTTTTTACGTTTCTGTTTTATTCCGAGACGACCAGACAGGAAGCCAGCATTTCTAAAAAGCCGCTGTGTCCCGTTAAACTCACGCTTGTATATTCAATATATACCGTCGCTTTTTCCGTTTGGATCTTGCCTTTAGCCATAATGTCGTATACGGATTCGTGTTTCTGTATCGATTCCGTGTAAAAAACGGAATATCCGCCTATTTGCGCTTCGTCGATATATTCCGTTTCGCCGACCCTGTATGGATAATCGGGATTGGTGACAACGACAAAATTTAACAAATCGAAGGTGTCGGGATCGTTGTATTTAAAGGTATAGTACAGCGTTTCGCCGTAATACACGTCCACCGCCTCCTCTACGGACAATAAATCCAGACCATTCAGTTCGATCCCCGTATCCTTAGCGTTAAATTCTTCCAGAGAAATATCGTTTAAGTACATATTGTCCGCGGAATAGAATTTGTTCTGCGACGGCGAGCCCGTTTCCCCTTTCAAACCGCCTATTACGCCGAATTCGAACAATACCGTCAGACATATTATAAGGCATGCCGCGACCGCGAGTCCCGCGCACACGGCGTAAAAGTTTTTGCTTCTCTTCTTAACTCCGGCGCCCTCCGCGCGGTTTAAGCAGATTTCTGCTTTGAGCTTATCCAAAAACTCTTTGTCCGTATGACGAGACAGCGTTTCTTCCGCGATCTTTTTTAATTTTCTGTTTTTCCTCATAATATTTTTCCTTACGCGATATTGATGCCGTATGCGTCGTCGATAACGGTGCTGTAATTAATATTATAATACCCCCTGGATCTGGAGGAAAGCCCCGAAGCCACGGCGATAAAATAATTGACCTGGGTCGTACCGTTATTCAAAACGTATTCTATTTCCTTATACCCGAAGCCCGCCATGACGTGCGAACCGTTCAGAAAACTGTAATCGATCTCATCGTACCCGTCCTGGGCATATATAGTAGCTACCGTCAGGTTCTCCACAAAGAGCGCCAAAGGCTGACCCGCGTCGATTCTTTGCTTCGCGACGGAGAAACTGAATTGTCCGTTCTGCATGCACGAATTATATGATATCGAATATCCCGCCCTGCTGCAATAAGTGGTCATCCCCGCCTTGAACTGCGGAATACTGGTTCCAGATTCTATTGTATTGGTTCCCATATCCGTGAAAAGCTGACCGACTACGCCGTCGGTGGCGGTGCCGGGCTCCTGATACAAATAATAGTTCGCAAGGCTCCTGCCAGGAGTATAATTCGGAATCAGATTCGTTTTATACCTGTCCCAATACTGGATCAGATTTGCGCCTGCGATCGGAGCGCACGCGTTCGTATATCCGCTTACCTGCACTATCCCGGGATGCCTTAATGCCAGTTCGTTGCTGTCTTCGGATTTACTGACGTAGTAAATCGTTCCCCCTTCGGAGCTGTCAAGGCTGTTTACGGACGAATAATAAGAACTCTGACGCAATATTTCCATTATTTCGTCCGTAACGGGCGTATCGGTTTCGGCTATGAAATACTCGCCGTCGAGATAGTACAGATAACTGAATTCTTTCAAATAGATCCTTTGTATGCCGCTTAAACCGTAATACGGATTTATTACGTTAAAGTAAATTTCGGTTAAATTGAACGCGCCGTTTTGATAGATAACCATCGCATATCCGGGTTCGCCGTTGACGACGAAATCGTATATGTAACCCAACGGCTCGAGGTCGATATCGTACAGGTTTTCTTTAGTGGTAGTCAGACTAATATCGCCGACATAGCTGTCTTTGGCAAGCGCGACGGCGTTTTCAATAAATTCACTGTCGGCGTCGCCGAAGTCATATTCCTCCGCATATGCGCCGACCTCAAAGGAATATCCCGCGGCGACCAGGAACGTCATTGCGAAAACGACGCAAACTGCCAAGATTATACCGATAATTTTTTTCGTTTCTGTTTTCATCTCTTGAACCTCTTTTGTTTTGATACTATATAGATAGTAAATTCGTCGTCTTTGTGACAATTAAAAATATTTTTTTAATTTTTTTATGGCGCGGCTGTGTTTTTGCCTTACGTTCGCCGCGCTTAAACTCAACGCCGCGGCGATTTCGTTCTGATTATACCCTTCCCAATAGAACATTTTCAGTATTTTTTGTGAATCCGAATCGAGTTTGTTTATCGCTTCGTACAGATCTCCGTATACCTCGTCGGAATCCTTCAAATACGAAAAAGCAAGTTTTTCGTCCAGATAGAAAAACGGTTCCTCTTTCTGGATACGCTGCTTGGCGATGTTTTCCGCGCACTTGAAAACCCAACCGACGGGATATTCTATGTATTCCTGATTTTCGGCAATCTGTACAAGTCTGATGAAAAATTCCTGCGCCGCGTTTTCGGCGATCTCTTTCCCGTAACGCGGAGATAAACGAACGACTATCCTGGGATAAAAATAATTATAAAGAATTTCAATCGATCGTTCGTCCTTTTTTATCGTTTTCAACAACCGATTGAATTCTTTTGCCTGCATATCCTTCCTCACGAGTGTAAATCTATTATAGCATTTAAAATCGTTATTACAAGACTGTATATTATATATTCGTAACTATTTTTAAACAGGTATGCCCTGAAAACTCTTTTGCGCCGCTTTTCGGCGCTTCCTAAGCCCGACCCGAGCCGTCGCCCGGGCTAAAAACCCTTTAATTTCAAAATCGCTTCCCCGTTAGGTCTCCCGAAAACATTTTTCGCACAGAGCAAATATTATGCGCCCAAAAGTATCCTTTCTGCCCCAAACGCGCATATAAACTCAAAATGAAGAAGCATGATTGTCCCAAACCCGACTATATTTTTAGTTTTCCAACGATAATTCTTTACACTTCCATTCTTCGCCTAAAATACTGTACGTTTCGGTAACATCCGGCACTATATCGTTAAATCCGACGGACTTATAACAATAATAAGCAGACGGATTGTTTTCGAAAACTCCCAGCGATACCCTTTTGGCTTTGTAAACTTCAAATGCGAATTTAATGCCGAGACGGAGCATCTCTTTGCCGTAACCTTTTCCCCGCATATCGGGCTTTACGATTACGAAGCCGAAGCGTAATTCATCCGCATTTTCGCCGGGTTGTCTTAAAGTGAAAAAACCGACGATACCCGTTTCGTCAAAAGCGGTAAAAGGCATTAGCTTTTCGACGAAATCAAATTCCGTCGGCGTAATAGGATAATTCCCGAGCACTCCCGCCGACCATTGATAAAACGCCTTTTCGTCCACGCACCACGACAATATGCTTTGACAATCTTCGGGTTTATAAGGTCTAATTCCTAACATATCAGCTTTTAACTCCAAACGATTATAGAGTATGCAAATTATAAAATAAATCTTATACCGTGTCAATATCGACATCCGCGCATCAGACTCCGCTACTGCGGACAGGTACGTTAGCCCCTTAGGGCCAAACGCAAAGCACCCACGTTATGTGAGTGCTTTGCGTTTGGCTCCCCCTGTTGGACTCGAACCAACGACCTAGCGGTTAACAGCCGCTCGCTACTACCGACTGAGCTAAGGAGGAATATTCAATTTTCTTTTTTCTGCGGTAGTCGCTCGCCGCTCGCTACTTCCGGACCGCTCGTCGCTACGCGCTTTTCGCTTTACGCGAAAATCTCTGCTTCCCTCGCGCTCGGCTTTGGGCTATTTCGACACACCGTGTCGAAACTTAACGCCGTCGCCCCAACTGAGCTAAGGAGGAATATTCAATTTTCTTTTTTCTGCGGTAGCCGCTCGCCGCTCGCTACTTCCGGACCGCTCGTCGCTACGCGCTTTTCGCTTTACGCGAAAATCTCTGCTTCCCTCAC
>CALVUD010000006.1 GCA_944363505.1 uncultured Clostridia bacterium
GAGAACACCCTGTTTGCTTTTCTAATAATTCATCGCTAACCATTGCAACCAAATCCCCTTCCAATAATATTAAGTTATTTCTTATTTAGTTTAACACAAAACAAAACTGGCTTCAAGTAGAATAAGTAAAACTTTTTAATATCATATTAACTATCGGAAATATTAAATTTTAATTTAAATTTAATTAATTGCCGTTTAATAAAAGCGTTATCACGGATTTATTTAGCTGATTTGGCTTCGGAAAATATTAAAACGGATTTTAAAAAAGACGTATGTTGCACTAATTTTCAGCACCTGTGTCAAACGATTGTAATAAGTGTCGGATTTTGGTATACTATTTGCGTTCGGGCTGACCGAAGCAATATTAATTAACGGATCGGGAGTATATGTCGTTAACTCAGTTTTTTGAACAGCTATCGAATACGCCGGCGCTTTGGGCGACGACGATTCTCACGCTCGGAGTTATACTGGTTAACGGTTGGACAGACGCGCCGAACGCCATCGCCTCCACCGTCGCAACCCGCGCCATGCGCCCTCGCGCAGCGATAATGATGGCGGCGGTTTTCAATTTTCTGGGCGTTCTGGTGATGACCTTAATTTCCCCTAAAGTCGCGGAAACGATATATAACATGGTCGATTTCGGTCCCGACGCGCGCGCCGCCCTCATCGGTCTTTGCGCCGCGATGGTGGCTATCGTCGTGTGGGCGGTCCTCGCCTGGGCGTTCGGAATACCCACCAGCGAAAGCCACGCTTTGATCGCGGGTCTTACGGGTTCGGCGATTGCCATGCACAACAGCCTTTCAGGCGTCAACGGCGCCGAATGGCTGAAGGTCGCTTTGGGACTCGTGTTGTCTATAGCGATAGGATTCGGACTGGGATTTTTGTTCACTAAGCTCATCCAACGCGTCTGCCGCAGGGTCGAATACCCGAAAGCGAACCGCTTCTTCGACAAAGGTCAGATCGTTGCGGCGGCGGGTACCGCGTTCATGCACGGCGCGCAGGACGGTCAGAAATTCATGGGCGTGTTCCTGCTGGGCATAGCGCTCGCCAACGGCAACGTCGCTTCAGAAGCCGTGGCGGTTCCGATTTGGCTGATGATACTTTGTTCGGTGGTAATGGCTCTGGGTACTTCGGTGGGCGGGCTGAAGATAATAAAATCGGTCGGCATCGACATGGTACAGCTGGAAAAATATCAGGGCTTCGCCGCCGATCTGTCGGCAACTGCGGGACTGCTCATATGCTCCCTCACCGGCATGCCCGTATCCACCACTCACGCCAAGACCTCCGCACTGATGGGCGTGGGCGCGGCAAGGCGCGTGCGCTCCGTGAACTGGAGCGTGGTAAAAGAAATGATACTCACCTGGGTCCTGACTTTCCCCGGCTGCGGAATAATCGGGTACCTGATGACCAAACTGTTTATCGTGATTTTCTGAGGAAAACCAAGGAGAGGCTTATGAAACTGTTTAAAAACAAAAAAGCGGACGGCACGGATTATTTTGCGGCGCTGGAAGAGATGTCCGCGATCGCGGCGGAAGAAGCGGCACTTTTAAAGCAAATATTTGCCGATTACAAGTCGGAGCAACTGGAGACCTACCGAAAAGAGATGCACGCGCTGGAGCACCGCTGCGACACCGTAAAGCACAATATGGTTACGGCTCTGACAAAGGAATTCCTGCCGCCCGTGAACCGCGAGGACCTGTTCAGGCTGGCACACCTTGCCGACGACTTTACCGACGCGATAGAATCCGTGGTAGCTTTCCTGTATATGGCGAACGTTTCGTCGCTGAAAGAGGACACCCCTGCTTTTGCCGAACTTATCTCGGACAGCGCGCAAACGGTCGTGGAACTGTTCAAGGAATTCAGAAACTTCAAAAAATCTCTTAACGAACTCAAAAACGTCGTCGTCAAGCTGAACGACCTGGAAGAACAAGGCGACAGACTGTACCTCGAAGCCATGAGAAAACTGGCAAAAGAAGCTTCGGACACGCGTGAACTTATCGAATGGCGAAGCGTTTACAGCAGCCTGGAGCGCTGTATGGACGCCGCCGAGTCGATAGCCGACGACATAGAATTGGTCGTGATGAAAAACATATAATATTAACGCAATACGTTAAAAGGAGAGCGTATGGAAGATTTCGAAAATCTGAGGATAGTGGATAATTTTTATCAGACGTCGTCGTTTTTCCCGATGCCCACGATACTGGTCGGGACCGTGAGCGAATCGGGGCTGACGAATCTCGGCTCCTATTCGCTGTGCTTTCCCTACTATATCGCGGGAAAGGACTATTACGCGATGCTGTTGGAGTGCAGAAATTCTTCGAACACATGTCAGAACCTGCTTCGCACGAAAAAATGCTCGCTGAATTTCATTCCCGATTCCAAAAAGTTTTTCAAGGAAGCGGTGCGCCTCGGCTTCCCCGGCGAAACCACCGAGGAAAAAATGAAGGATTGCATATTCTCTCTTAATGAAAGCACCCTCGGCGCGGACAGACCGAAAATCGTTTCGGAAGCTTTTCAGGTTTTCGAATGCAGCTGGGACGACTCCCTGGAAGACGCATATCTGGACAAGGCGGGCAATCTCGAAGGCTACGAACCGCCCTATCGCAACTTTAACGGGATCACCAGTAAATTCGGCGCGCATTTCATACTGAAGATCGACAGGATCCTTATGAAGAAAAAATACTCCGACTCCATAATAAACGGAGTAAAAGCGGGAGGTTTCCCGAGTGTGCCCGTCGACTACGGCTACCGCGACTCCACCAATTTCTGGATGAGCCGCTTCCGCCGTCCGTATCCCGAAAAAATACAGGCAAAGGAAGGCGACGTTTCGAGCGTTATCTATGCCGCGAAACGCATAGACCCCGAAGTTACGTTTACCGACGACGCGTGCGCTAAGCTGACGAAGATCCCGCGCATATTCTTAAAAGCCGCTTTGACCCAAATGGTCGAGATAGCGAAGTCCGAAGGAATAAGCCTCATCGACGAAGCTGCGCTGAATATCATAAACGACAAGCGCCGCGAAGAAAAGAAGAAAAAATAAGCGTATTTATCTTTTGAAAAGCCGCCGGCTCGGCGGCTTTTTTCGTATCCGTATGATTCGACCTCTACATTCCGCGGATTAGTTTTAATGTATTATCTCTAATGAAATGCGTCAAGATTCATAATCTTCAAGCGCGTCCTCCTTCAGCCCGAGCTGTCGTCGGAACTATTCAGAGAATTTTTTATTAAAAAGCCTCCGCGTTTACCGGAGTTCCCATAGTGAATGTTCGGTAAGTCGCAGGGTTCAGAGTCAGGCGTGGCGTGATGCCACGCCTGACTCTCTTGCTTTTGTTAGTTGTTTTCGTCAAGTCCGTAGCCTCAAATCGGTTTGTCGATTGCTCCCACGAAGTTGTAAACGATTTCTACGGTCTGTCTGTAATGTCCGTCAACTTTCGTTTTCTCGTGAACGATAACCTTGTCGATGAACGAACGCAGAATTTCAGGCGTGAGTTCTTCAAATCTGCTGCACTTATGGATGGGCATCATAAAATCGAGAATTTTATCGTCTTGTTCTTTCGCTTTTTCAATTTTCGCTTTCAGAGTTTTTACACGCTCTTTCAGCACGCTTTGCTCCGATTCGTATGTATCGCTCATTTTTAAGTATCGTTCTTCGGAGATTTTCCTTCGACCTTGTCCTTGTAAAGGCTATCGATGATCTTGTCGAGCTTTTCGATACGTTCTTCCGAAGTTTCAATTTCTTTCAGATTCTCTTTGAGTTCCTTTTTCGTTTTCGCTTCGGCGTTATTTTGCAAAATCTGCAAAAATCTCTAATACTGACTTTTGGCAAATTGAATCGTGCGGCGCACGTCGTCCTGTATCAGTTCCCTAACTGCTTTTACGGTTATTTGATGAGAAGTACAGGTGCGTTTCAGGTTCTTTCTATAAGCTGTACAGTTAAAATATTCCGCTTGTTTCATTGTTGTACAACGGCAGAGATACATTTTCTTTCCGCAGTCAGCGCAGTACAACATACCCGATAACGGACTCATTTCTCCCATATCGGTAGGACGCAGTTGTTTTCTCGTATTTTCTGAACGGTTTCAAACGTCTGCTTATCGATAATCGCTTCCTGCATATTCTCGAAGATCATCCGGTCTTCTTTCGGCAGATCGACACGTTTTCTTGATTTATACGTTCGCAACTGTAATTTTATTTTAGCGTATCATTTCCCGTTTATCAAGCTACAAATGTTCACGTTTTTGGGCATCTGTTGTTTGTGATAAGTAATGGAACAAAAAGCAAAAAAGACTAATCACAAGTTGTTCTTATCACAGTGATAGAATAAATATAGAATTGATTTTAGAATAAAATTTAGCGAAGTTACAATTTTTCATTGATTTTATATAAAGGCTGTGCTATAGTTAATAATATCAATACAAATAAAAGGAATGTTATTATGGCGATCAGTTACAAACGGTTATGGAAACTATTAATCGACAAAGACATTAAGAAAAAAGACCTTGTACAAATGGCAGGTCTGAGCAGTTATACGGTAAATAAATTAAATAAGGGCGAAAATGTGAATGCTGATACGTTGATGAAAATTTGCGTTGCTCTTAATTGCTCTTTTGACGACATTATGGAAATAGTCAATACTAATATGACGGACGGTGAATGATTATGGAAGAACTTATACAAAAGATAGACGAGCTTATAAACGCCATAAACAACAATTCTGTTCCATTGTGGCTTACGATCATAGGGATTCTTGTTCCTATTGCTATTTCATTATTAGTGTGGTGGCAGAGCCATCAGCAAAACAAAAAGAACATCGCTCTGCAACAACAAATTACAACGAGTGAAGAAAAACTGCAAAAAGAAATCAGTTCAAAAGAAATAAAAGTACAAATGCATGGCGACATTTTGAAGATATACGACGATTTTTGCCTTGCGCAAAATACAATAGGTTATGCAAAAGATAATGTACATACCATATTTTCTAATTTTAATTCTAATAATGGCATTTCCTTTCCGTTGCAATGGATTAATAATGTTACGTCGGCAACCAATATACTATGTCAATCTATCAATAGAGCGAAATTATTATTACCTTCAGAGGATGAAGAATTAAGAACAATTTTAGAGAGCATTTGGGAAAAATATAAACAATTAAAAACTAAAGTCTATGAGTATTTTTATAGTGGAGCTGCTTTCACTCATTCCAACAATGCTTGGCTTATTATTGGTCCGTGCTTCAATATTAACGCAGGAGATTATAATGCTTTAGTGAGCAATCCTATTGCCTATGATGCGTTTTTAAAACAGTGCATTAACGACACTACAAAGGAAATAAATGAAAAAATAACAGAAATTTTAGATCTTTTAACATATGATAAATTTGACGTATATTTTGAAAAATATTTGCGCATGGATGCCGAATAAGGAGATATAAAATGCCTAACCTGTCACAGTTAAAGCGTCAGCGTATGCTTGCGTTTTTAGATAAAATCAAAGAAGAACATAAAACCGATGACGAGATGCTTATCGCTCTCGGTGAGATTGCAAATGCTCTCATCTCAAAGAAATACGGACTTGTTTGGGAGCAACACGAGGAAAAAGTTGATGTAGCTATACAAACCAATATCCCCGTCTTTACCGAAATTGCAGAAAAAGAGATATCGCTTGTATCTGATGGAAACTACAATTTCTTGCTTGAAGGCGATAATCTTCATAGCCTTTATCTCTTGGAAAAGACGCATAAGGGAGCGATCGACTTAATTTATATCGATCCTCCGTATAACACCGGACACGAAGATTTCATATACGATGATAACTATGTAGCAGAAGAAGATTCCTTCCGTCATTCTAAATGGCTTTCCTTTATGGAAAAACGTCTGCGAATTGCCAAAGAACTGCTTTCAGAAAAGGGTGTTATATTTATTCAAATCAGTGATATTGAAATGGCACAACTTAAGTGCCTTTGCGATGATATTTTTGATGAAAGTAACTTTTTGAATATCATAAGTGTCAATATGAAAAACATCGCAGGTGCTTCCGGTGGCGGTGAGGACAAGCGTTTTAAAAAGAACTGCGAATATATTTTTGTTTACGCAAAATCCTATGACTTTATGCCCTTGTTTAACGGTGCTTATACCTATACTGAAATGAGTTCTGTTGTCGAGCAGTATCGTGCTGAAGGAAAAACATGGCACTATACCTCTGTTTTAGTGGAAAAAGGCGACAAAAAATATGTAGGTTCTACCGTTGACGGTGATGGCAACGAAATTAAAATTTACACAAGAAAAAATGCCGTCATTAAGTCCGTAAAACAAATTATGCTTGATGAAGGTCTTACCGAAAAAGAAGTTTACTATAAATACGGAACTTGTATTTTTGAGGCAAAAGACGCACAATCATCTATAAGGACAAGGGTAATTAACGCAAAAAAAGAATTTGGAATTACAGATGATGTCGTTTCTATTGAGTATGTTCCCAAAACGGGTAAAAATAGAGGCATTTTATATGAGCAATTTTATAAGGGCGATAAATGCAGATTATTTGCTTGGCTTGGTGATATTAGCGTAGTTATAGATGGTGTTCTCTATAAAAAATCATTGCAAGGAACATATTGGGACTACACATCAAGAATTAACAATCTCACTAAAGAAGGTGCGGTTGAATTTTCTAACGGTAAAAAGCCCGTAGATCTGCTTAAACAAATTATAAGCCTTTATCCTGAAAAAGATATAACCGTATTGGATTTCTTTGCAGGAAGCGCAACCGCGGGACACGCTGTTGTCGCTTTAAATGCAGAAGACGGCGGAACTCGCAAATTCATTTTATGTACGAATAATGAGAATAATATTTGCGAAGAAAAAACCTATCCAAGATTAAGGAATGTTGCACATGGCTATGGGAAATATGCTGCGATTCCGTTTAATTTGAAATACTATAAAACCGATTTTGTATCTCGCAAAGAGGAATATTTATCCGATGCTCTTTTGAAACACATGACGGAAATGATTCAGCTTGAGCATGGCGTTAAGATCGACGGCAGTAATTACATAATGGTAATGAGCGATGAGGAAGTGGACGAGCTTCAGGCAAATTGGGAGAATTATTCTGATGTCAAAGCCCTATACGTTTCTAAAAATGTTCTTTTCACAACCGAGCAATGCGACTTGTTTGCTAATACGGATATTTATATTATCCCCGACTATTACTTTAATTTTGAACTCAAGGAGGTGGGCGAATCATGGTAGGAGGAATTGCAATCAATTTGTTTGATTTTCAAGAGAAAGCTGTACTCAAACTCATAGATCTCGTTGCTGATAGTAATAGTAAGCAAACGATTATTGTTAAATCTCCCACGGGTTCAGGTAAAACAATTATCCTTATTGATTTTGTCGAGGAATATCTCACCAAGATTAACAGCAACGCTGCTTTTATTTGGCTCTGTCCGGGCAAAGGTGATCTAGAAGAACAAAGCCGTAAAAAAATGCGTAAGTATGCTCCGCACCGTCATACACAAAATCTTTTTGACGCTTTGCAAGGCGGCTTTCCGGCAGAAAGTACTACCTTCATCAATTGGGAGTTGGTGACCAAGAAAGACAATACCGCTTTGCGAGACGGCGAAAAGAAAAATTTATTTGACCGCATTGCCGAAGCTCATCGTAATAATATCGAATTTATTGTTATCATAGATGAGGAGCATTCTAATAATACCGCGAAGGCAAAAACTATTATTGATGCTTTTTCTTCAAAGAACATTATTCGTGTAAGCGCTACCGCTATCGAGAATAAACGCTTTGAGTATTTTGAAATCGACGAAGTCGATGTCATTAACGCAGGACTTATTACAAAAGCTCTTTATGTAAACGAAGGTATTACGGAAGGTATGGAGGTTGGCGACGATTACGATTGTCTACTTGATCTTGCTGATGAAAAACGCAAGAATATCGCAAGCCATTATACTGCACTCGGCAAAAATATCCGTCCCCTCGTTTTAATTCAATTCCCGAACGCACAGCCTGAAACTATTGTTGCAGTTGAAAAAAAGTTGGAATCTATGGGGTATACATACGGCAATGGTATGGTTTCTAAGTGGATGAGTGAAGACAAAAAAGATTTGCCGGATAATTTGACCGAAAACGATGCTACGCCCATATTCCTACTTATGAAACAAGCAATCAGCACTGGTTGGGATTGTCCGCGAGCAAAAATTCTCGTCAAACTTCGTGAAGGCATGAGCGAGAGCTTTGAAATTCAAACGATTGGTCGTATTCGCAGAATGCCCGAAGCAAAGCATTATGACGATGATTTGCTTGATTTTTGCTATGTTTATACTTTTGACGAAAAGTACAAAGCAGGTCTGCTTGCAAGTATTGACAAGGCATATGAAACTCGCCGTCTGTTCTTGAAGGAAAAATGCAAAACCTTTACACTTGAAAAGCAAATGCGCGACCTCGACTTTGGCGGTTTTGGCGAGCGTGAGGTTTTGAATAAACTCTACGATAGTCTTGTCGAAAAATATCACCTTGGTCACGATAAGAAGCAAAATCGAATGTTGCTTGCCGATGCCGGGTATATCTTTGGTGCGTTTGTTCATGGACAAGCTCTTGAAGGGCAGTTTGTTCGCACCGCCTCTCTTGCTGAAAGCGACAATTATCGTTCAATTCATAAGGCGGTAGATACTCATAAACATGGTATTTATCTACTGCATAGTGTTGATGGAATAAAGACTGCTATCGGTATGCAGACGGCAAAAGTAAAGACTATTTTGGAACGTCTTTTCCGCAAAAGCGGTAATATGTCTAAAAATATCATTGCTTTGGAAACCAGAGAGTTCTATGCTTTTGTTATCAATAATCAGCATAAATTAAAGCAAGATTTCCGTGCTGTAACCACCGGTATGGCGGAACAAATGAGTTTTGTCTTGAAGCCCAAAACCACTGTATTTCATATTCCCGAACAGGATTTTTTCAAATATGATCCTAACGTGAAAAACGAGGTTGAATATCTTTCAAACGCATATCACGACTACACTTCGGGCTTCGCTACAAGCGTTGTTCGTAGCACCTCGGAAATGCTTTTTGAACAGCATTGTGAAAAGCGTGAGGATATTGAATGGGTTTATAAAAACGGCGATTCAGGTCAGCAGTATTTCTCCATTGTCTATATAGACGGGCTTCGTCACCAATGGCTGTTCTATGCCGACTACATTGTGAAAAAGAAAGATGGAACCATTTGGATTATCGAAACCAAAGGCGGCGAAAGTAAAGAAAGGAATAAAAATATCGACGACCAGATAGCAAACAAATTTAATGCGTTCAAGGACTACGCAGCAAATAAAAATATCCAATGGGGATTTGTTAGAGATAAGGACAATCAGTTATATATCAATAATAGCAAGTTTTTTATTGATATGGCTGACGATGCTTGGCAACCGCTTGAAGATGTTTTTTAATACTTTACAACAATTGAGGTGACTATTATGAAAACAAAAACTAAACGTGAAATCGCGTTAGAATTAAAACCGATACAATCAATGCTAAATTCATTAGGCAAGTTATTGTTGCCTGTTTTATGGGAAGCCAAAGATGTTTTTTCTTCTCTATATTCAGCACAAAAAGAAATTGATTTTCAAGATTTCATAGAAGGTATTGCTATTGATTTTAGCTATAACAACTTAAATGAAAAGGATGTTATACGTCTAACTAAAAGAGTTTCCAATAGTAAAAACCATCAATATATGTCTAACATTTTAGATTCTGTATTTTTTTCTAAAAGTAAATTTTCACGTACAATTTTAGGATTGATAACTGGAAAATTTCTTCGGGATGACTCTTTGGATTACGAGGATTTGGTTTTATGTTGTGCATTGAAAGATACTTTTGATGATGACTTGAATGCTTTTTGGCGTTTTTATGATATTCCTACAAAAAAAACAAATGTTGATGATAAAACAATCTTTTTAGATGAATATACAGAAAAAGATAGGCTTATTGTCGAGAAGCTTCAAAACAACGGTATATTAGGTCGCGATTTAGTTGCGGGTAGAATTGGAGGGAATATAATTCCATTAAGATATGAAATAACCAGCGTATCTATAAGACTGAAAGCCTATATGGATTCTATTCAACCTCTATTTGTAAAAGTAAAAAACTGAGGCGTTTTATGAAACAAAAACATGATGATTATTATTTTGATGGAATATTTGAAATGTCTCGCTTTGGCAAAAATACATTTATGAAAAACCATATGTATGACTAAATACCAACACCAACGGTATACGGAATTTTAAAGGTACAATATGAGCCAAGGAAAAAAGAAATAGATAACCTAATTACTGCGATCAAAGAAACGGTTGTAACATGCAATTCCCTACAGCTTCTTTCTTTTTCTTCTGATATGTTTTTGTTGAATGATATTGGAATCAGTTCAGAGATACAAGCATCTTATGATTCAATTCTAATATCTCATATTGACTGATATAAAAGAAGATGAAAAAGATTATTTATATGAAAAAGGAAAACAACGAGCAACATGCCTTTTGGAAAGAAATAAAGGTGATAAGCAAAATAATAGGACGCAATGATCCTTGCCCTTGTAGTAGCGGTAAGAAGTATAAAAAATGTTGTGGTAGCAATAAAAATTAAATGAAAATGTTACGGTTGCAAAACGAAACAGTGACATTTTTTATTTTTCCTTGGTTAATTTGATTCCTTTGTTAAGAGCGTCAAGTTTTTTGAGAGATTTTTTTATCAACTTTTGAAAGCACAATTCTATAAAATCTTAATATTTAACCATATGGGAACTGTGCTTTCGGCGGAGGCTTTTCGTTTAAACTATGATTTCAAGAATGCTTCTGCGATTTTTTTCGCCGAGGCTTCTATCCCCTCGTTTTCGACGCTGAAGTCGGCGAACGACTCGTATATCGGCGCTCTTTCGGCGTAAAGCTTTTGGGCGCCGAGGCTAAGACTCAGCGGTCGCCCCGCGGATTCGAGTTCGGTAAGTTCGCGCTTCAGATAAACGACGACGCCGTTGCGTTTCAACGCTTCGCGGTTGTTTGGACTTAATACCGCGCCGCCGCCCGTTGCAATGACCGCGCCGTTTAACGAAGCCGCTTTCAGCACGGCTTCCGATTCGAGTTTTCTGAAGACCGCCTCCCCTTCCGTAGCGAAAATATCGGGGATCGACTTGCCGTAAGCCTTTTCGATCTCCTCGTCCGTATCGATAAAACTTTTGCCGAGGAGTCTTGCCGTTTCTTTTCCTATACTGCTTTTTCCCGAACCCGGCATCCCTTCGATCACGATGTTGGCTTTTTTAAGCGAAATCGATTTTACCAAACTTTCGGTAACCGATTTATCTGTTTCGGAATCCGTATATAGGTTATATGCAAGGCGTCCCTGTTCGACAAGCATATAAAGTCCGTTCGAAGCGGGGATACCTTTTGCCTTTGCCCGCGAGATCAAGACTGTTTCAAACGGGTTGTATACCGCGTCGAAAACGCCTTTCAGCGACTTAAATTTATCGATGTCCACAGGACACGACATCAGATTCGGATACATGCCCACGGGGGTGCAGTTCACGACTATTTCCACGGGAAAGTCGTATACGTTCAGGTAGTTCGTTTCTCCCGATCTGGACACGGTGATTATCTTCTTTGCGCCCCTGCTTTTCAGTACGAAGCGCGCGGTATGCGCCGTACCGCCGTTACCGCCGAGAACCGCGCACACTTTGCCCGCGGGGTCTATCCCTGCGTTTATAAGCGCTCCGCGCATGCCTCCGACGTCAGTATTGTATCCGAACAGTTTGCCGTTTTTGTTCACGACGGTGTTCACCGCGCCGACTGCGGCGGCTTCGTCGCTTATTTCGTCCAAGAAAGGCATTACCGTCTGCTTATAAGGAATGGTCACGTTGAATCCGTCGTAGTCGCGTGAAGATACGAAGCGTCTGACGTCCTCTTCGGTTTCCAGTTCCCTGACCCCGTAATCCAGCCCTAACGGACGATAAATGTCGGGGCTCCAGGTATGCGGCAGTTTCTTCCCGATAACGTAATAGTTTCCGGCGATCTTACGCTGTATCTTCTTGGACACGTCGAAAACGGCGCCCATTATTTCGCCCGCGTATTCGCGGTAACCTATCGGAAGCCTTGCCGAAAAACGCCCGACGATCTTTTGTTCGCGTTCCGGGTCGTTCAACGGGAATCCAGACTGTTTTTTGTATAGTCCCACTTCCCTCGCCGCGTCCATACGCTCGGACAAAAGCAAAGCGAGTTTTTCGTCTATGGCGTCGAGCCGCGCCCTCAGTTCGGACAGATCTAACATATTCCCTCCGTAAGTTTCGCTACGGCAATAGCCGCCGCCGCTTCTATCGCCGCCGCCGCGCGGGGCACTATGCACGCGTCGTGCCTGCCTTTCAAATTCAAAGTTACGTTTTGCATTGCGGACAGATCGACGCTTTGTTGCGTTTTCGATATGGACGGAGTCGGGCGAAGCACGGCGCGGAAAACGACGGGCATGCCGTTGGATATTCCCCCGTTTATACCGCCGCTGAAATTCGTCGAAGTAACCACCTTTCCGTTTTCTATACGGAAAGGATCGTTTACTTCACTTCCGAACGCGGAGTCGAATCCGAAGCCGAGTCCGAATTCGATCCCTTTTACCGCGGGCACTCCGAAGACCTCGGCAGAGACGGCGCTCTCTATCCCCGCGGTATAAAAGTCGCCGACGCCTACAGGCATTCCCGTTATGACGCATTCCACGCTGCCGCCCAGCGAATCGCCCTCGCGTCGCGCCGATTCCACGGCAAGCATCATCTGTTCGCCGTTCGTTATCGCGTAAGGCGGCGTTTTCTTTGCAAAAGCCATTTCCTCCTCGGTCGCGCCGTCAAAATAACCTTTTCCGACGATGCCGCCGATGCTTTTGACGAAAGCGTCGATACGGATACCTTTTGTTTTCAGTATACCTTTGAATATCCCGCCCGCGATACATAACGGCGCGGTCATTCTGCCCGAAAATCTGCCTCCGCCCGGAGTTATTTCCCTTAAGCCGTCTTTGACGAAGGAAACGTAGTCGGCATGCGAAGGTCTGGGAATATATCGCGGATAATCTGACGAACGGGTATTCAGATTCGGTATCTCGGCGACGATATCACCGGTAACCGAACCGTTTTCTACGCCCGAAACAAACTCGTATCCGTCTTTTTCGAGGCGCGGAGTCGAATATGCCGCTTTGACGGCGCGCCGCCTTTCGAGCAGAGCTGAAATTTCTTCTTCGTCGACGTATGTGCCCGCGGCGACGCCTTTAATTCTTACTCCGATTTTTGCGGAGTGGCTTTCGCCGTACAGTTCGACGCTTATTTTACCCATTCGGCTTTACCTCCGATTTTAACGTATTCGTCGAAAAATCCCGCAAAGGATTTGTCCACGCATTCCGCGCCTATTATTTTCACCGCGCCCTCGGCGCCCGTAGCAAGTACCGCCGCCGCCATTGCTATCCGGTGATCGTTTTTCGCGTCCACCGTTCCGCCTCTGACCGTTCCGCCGCGGATATATATCGCGTTATCGGAATATCGCGCTTCTATTCCCGTAGCGTCGAGCATGCCGACGACCGAAGCTATGCGGTCGCTTTCTTTCAGCCGAAGCCTGTCCACGCCCCTTATTACAGACACTCCGTCGGCAAATGCCGCCGCTGCCGCCATCGCGGGTACAAGGTCGGGAGAGGAATCGGCGTCGAACGAAAACGCATTGAGCTTTTCCCCTTTAGAAAACACGATACCCGTTTCGGTTATTTCCACCTTTGCGCCCGCGCGCTTTAAAATCTCGGCGCATACGCTGTCGGGTTGAAGCGACGGATATTTCGCCGCAGGCACGCTCACCTTGCCCGCCACGGCTCCTATTGCCGCCATAAAAGCCGCTCCCGACCAGTCGGTTTCAGCTTCTGCTTCCGCGGGAAATTCGGTAAATCCGCTTCCGACTTCGTACCCAGCGTCCGTTTTTACCACATCGACGCCGTAAAGTCTCAAGACCTCGTCGGTCATGGAAACGTATCCTTCCGAAGGCAGTTTGCCTTTTACCGTTATACTGCCGCCGCCCAAAGCCGCTAGCGCAGTTAAAATTCCGCTGACGTGTTGTGAACTGACGGGGTTTTCGATTTCGAAAACTTTCGTCGCGTAACCGCCCCCGACCTTTATCGGCAGCGATTCCCCCTCTACCCGGGCGCCCGCCTTTTTCAGTACTTCCGTTACGTCCTTAACGGGTCTTTGCGGCAGTCTGCCGCGCCCCGTAAAAGTGGCTTCGACCCCGAGTACGGGAATAACGGGTAAAAGCATTCTGAGAGTGCTGCCCGATTCCGCGGCGTCGAGTAAAGCCGGTTTAAACCTTGCGGGAGGCGCGATCTCTATACTGTTTTCCCCGATCCCGACCTTTGCTCCGAGCGCTTTGAGACAATTTGCGGTCGCTTCTATGTCTTTACTTTTCAGAGAACCTTTTATCGTTAAACGGTGCCCCGAAAGCGCGGAAACGATCATCAGTCGATGAACGTAAGATTTCGAGGCGGGCACACGGGCGATACCCGAAACTGCGGAGGGATACAGCAAAATATCAGTCATTTTTTCTCTCCCTTCTGGTCTTCTCCGCCCTTTCTTTCAGCTCGTTACCGCGCTCCAGCATGGCGTGCAAAGCTCCGTCGTCGCCCGAAGCTATGGCTTTCCTGAACGACGTCAGCCTGAAAATAATGTCGTCGATACAAGGTATAAGGTTGTCGCGGTTCAGCCCGAACAGCTCCGTCCACATGTCGGGGCTCAATTTCGCCACCCTGGTCATGTCTCTGAAACTTCCTGCGGAAAACCCGAAATAGTTTTCGGCAACGGGGTTTTGCATGTACGCGCTGGAAACGACGTGCGCAAGCTGCGAAGTATAGGCTATTATCTTGTCGTGTTCCTCGGCTGACGCCATGGTGATACCCTGACAGACGGCTTCCGTAAACAGATCCTTTATCTTTTCCGCAGCATCTATTTCGGCGCAGACGGGAGTGATTATAATATAAGCGTGCTCGAAAAGATTTGCCGTCGAATGGGAAATACCGCTGAATTCCCTGCCAGCCATCGGATGAACCCCGACAAAGGAAATTTCGGGATATTTTTCGGACAGTTCGCCCATTTTCTTGACTATATCCCTCTTTACCCCGGCGGTATCCGCGACTATCGCTCCCGGCTTTAACAGCGGACAAATTCTCTCCATGACCTCAATGGCGGCCCCCGGACAAAGCGCCGCGAAAACGACGTCCGCGTCGACGGGTGAGGATAGATCCAGTCTTTCATCGATAGCGCCGAGAAGTTCGGCTTTCAGCATTACTTCCTCGGAAATGTCGTAACCGAGAACGGTATGCGAGGTATTCTTTTTGAACTGGCGCGCCAGCGAACCGCCTATCAGCCCCAGTCCTATCACCGCTATTTTCACTTGTCTCTCTCCTTGTTGACCAGCGGCAGCATAACGTCTATGGCTTTTACCACGTCGTCGAACTGTTCGGGTCTTAGCGACTGGGCGCCGTCGCAAAGCGCGTGCGTGGGGTCGTTGTGGACCTCGATTATCAATCCGTCCGCGCCCGCGCCGACGGACGCAAGCGACATCGGCTTGACGAGCCTTGAAAGCCCCGATGCGTGGCTGGGGTCGACGATGACGGGAAGATGCGTCTTTTCCTTTAATATCGGTATAGCCGACAGATCCAGAGTGTTTCTGGTATACGGTTCGAAGGTCCTGATTCCCCTTTCGCACAGTACGATATTGAGGTTTCCTTCGCTCATGATATATTCGGCGCTCATCAGCCATTCCTCGATGGTATTGGCAAGTCCCCTCTTTAACAGAACGGGCTTGTTCAGCCTGCCCACCGCTTTCAGAAGGTCGAAGTTCTGCATGTTCCTCGCGCCTATCTGGACCATATCCACGTCGGCAAACGCGTCGATGTATCTCTCGCTCATGATCTCCGTTACGATCGGCAGTCCCGTTACTTCGCGCGCTTTTTTCAGGATCTCCAGACCTTTGATTCCCAGACCCTGGAACGCGTAAGGCGACGTCCTCGGTTTGAACGCGCCGCCGCGGAGCATCGAAGCGCCCGACGCCTTGACCGCTTCGGCTATGCCTATGACCTGTTTTTCGGTTTCGACCGAACACGGTCCCGCTATCGTCTGGAAGTGTCTGCCGCCGAATTTGACCCCGGAAACGTCCACTATGCTGTCTTCGGGGTGGAACTTACGGTTGGCGTTTTTATAAGGCTCCTGTATCCTCGTAACCGCCTCGACGATGTCGAGAGAACGGATAAGGTCGATGTCAACCTTGGAGGTGTCGCCCACCAGACCTATGACGGTGGACTTTTCGCCCTCGCTTACGTGAACGTCGAGTCCTAAATCGGTTATCCATTTCGTCAGCCTCTTGACCTGTACCGGGTTGCTGTTGGGTTTAATGGTTACTATCATTTTCCGTTTCCTTCCGTTTATTTTTATAAAAAAGCCGCTTCTTGCGAGGCGGCTTTGTATCCTGATTATATGCTCTTACCGACCACGCAAAACTAAGCTATCCCGTAGCTAAAGTAAAAGTAGTATGCGTAAGCGAAGAGATTATCTTTTTTCATAGCTAAAGTATAACGCCTTAAGCGCGCCTTGTCAATGATTTTTGTCAACTTTCTCCGCGCCGACAAAGGCTTTTGCCGCCCTGTTTCGGCACCGAAAATTGCTTTTATAGAGCATTTTATCAGTCAAAGAATTCCGAGTATCGGGAGATCAGTTCAAGTATCATGTCCTCGGTAAGGATACCCTTTCCGATCGCGACCTTCAGGTACGCGCCGCCTCTTTTAAAAAAATTGATTTGTTCGGAAATTTATTTAATATCGAAAAATCGATATTCGTCGATCGTTTCCGCGACTTCCCGTTGCATTATTTACCGCTCTGTATACTACAAAACACCGAAAATATTCGGCGTTTTCAGTTTGTCTTTCATAAAAAATATGAGTTTCAACTTCGGGAACGCGTATTCGTATTCTATTTCCTGATACTCGGATCTGTATTCGAATTCTTCAAACGAAATAAGATTTATATATTTGCCGTTCTCGGCTTTCACTGCGGGTATATGACCGTTATAAATCTTAAGCAAATACATTCTTTGGTCGAGCACATCGGCAAGCTTGAACGGACTTTCGTTATAATATACGAATTCCCCGTATTCGTCGCATTCGTAAAACGCGTCGGAAAAAGAGCTTTCTTCGTCTTTTGCCCACACAACGCCGTTATACGTTAAAGTTTCCGCATCCGTGTCTCTCACTATCATCCTTTGCCACTCAATAAACGAAACATATTGGTCTGCATAAAAGTAGTCGAAAGGCATATTGCGCACACAGGAAAAGGCGAAGCCCGAAGGCTCGCACTCAAACAGGCAATATTCGAATTCGTCGTTTTCGTTGTAAAGAGGATATGCGTAGAAGTCCGTCACGCCTTTTTTTAAAAGTTTCTCGCGCATGCTCTCCGACATAAATTCGATGTGCTCTTCCTCGCTATAACAGGAGCCGCTCAGGCATCCCGAAAGCGTAAGCGCAATAACCGCCAGAAGCAATACGGATATAACTTTGATTTTCATACCAATCTCCCCTTTTATAAAGTCGGTATATTAAATTATCGGTATATACGGTTTCGTTACATTTTAATTATATATCATTCAAATTTAATTTACAATATCCTAACTAATATTTTCTCGTTCGTGCAAGTTCTAAAAATAGAAAAACGTTCTACGTAACGACTTTTTATTTAGCCTTAAAGATTTTCTGTTTTTATCACAAATAATATACTCGTACCTATTGAACTCAATGCTTTTTTCATTAGTACGTCCTCCCAATATTATCATTCTTCCGATAAAATGATTCTTTTGTAAACAGTTGTGCTTTTATATTTCCTTATAAAATCGGGGTCATTTAACCCGTCCGGATAACAATCGAAAAAAATCGATACCTTGTAATGATCATATCCTGTGAGTCCTGCCTTTCCTATCTTTTCAGGCCAATATCCTGCGGTATAAATCGGACCATGGTCTATTTCCCACTCATCGTCGTACAGCCTTAAATTGGTATGATAACTATCCAGGATCGTATTTTCGGGCAGATCCTCATCTTTCAAATACTCCCCCGTTTCTTTGTCCTTAATCCGTACATCGATATGTGTTTTTTCCTTTGGCAAAATCACAACGTCGCCGTCGTTGACGACCTCTCCGGTATTCGGATCAATTAGTTCGAGTACGACTTCTCTGTTATATTGTGTTTCATCATCCTTAAGGCATGAGGTCAAGCCAAAGCATGAAGTCAAGCCGAAAAGAGATGTCACCGCAACGACAATTACCAAGATTGACAATATGATCCTTTTCTTCATCTTTGTCCTCCTTCACATATACGGAAATATTGCTGCCGCTTTACGAGCGCTAACATAGAATCATAATATTATTATATTACACGCTAGCTGTTTTGGCAATACCAAATTACACAAAAAATAAACCAATAGTAAAATCAATTTTAATCCAATTTAATAATATAGATTATAAATGTAAGAATATCTTATTTTACCGATTTACCATTAATTTATCCATGAACGGCGATTCGCAAATAAAAGTGTTTTAATGACGTGTTCCGTACACTGTGTATAGCGCGTGCACGAACGGCATACTCGGCGCCGATTCGCAGACCATATTTTTTAGTATCGCAATGAAAAAAGCCCGCTCTGGGGAACGGACCTTGTATATTTTTTCAGTTTGCGATCAATCTGACCGCTTGAATCATTTCACTCGGAACCGATCTACCATCGATTATACATTTTTTCCGCAAACGCGTACATGTCCTTTACTTCGATTACTTTGCCGTCGTCCAGCACGGCTTTTCCCGTCCACAATCCGTGCACCTGATGACAGCAAAATTTCAGTATGCCGAGATCAAGCGGATTCGCGTTGTCGTAAAACGGCTTCATCGTCATATCGAAACGCCCGTCCTCGGAAACGAAGTGCCACGGCTCCATCCAACGCCCGTCCGGCTCCCTTTCAAGGCTTACCGCGCCTATCTTATGCGCTTTGCCGTCGTAGAAAAGCATCGTTTCGGTGGCGTTCGATTCGTCGCCTATCCCCCAGGTCAGTTCGAAGCCGAAGCGTTTACCGTCCGCGAGAGCGGTCGAGCCGTTCGCCCATATCCAATGATTGCTGTAAGGCCAGGCGCCCCTGCCCCAGTCGAGAACCGCAAAGGTATTGTCTCTGGTAAATTCCCAGACAAGTTTACTCTTATACCTAACGTAGCCTTTTACGGGCATACAATTTATTTTGTCGGTATAAAAAAATCTCGCCGGCTTTTTGAACGGGAACAGCGTGGTGATCGATTCTCCATCGGATACCGCCGAAAAATACACTTCGAGACGTTTGTCGCGGTATCTGACGCGGCGTTTCAAGCCGTCGAAATCTATCGACAAGAATACGCCTCCCCTGTTGAATTCGAAATGATGAGGCTTTTGAGAGTTTACGGGCGGTACGAATCTTTTAACCGTAAACGGGCATATCCCCGCGCCCGAGAGCTTTTCGCCCGTTTCAAAGTCCAGATAAGTCGCCGTCGCCATACTGCCGAGGGCAATGTTCGCGAAATTTACCTGAATCATTTTTTTGCCGTCGGAGATCTGATAGAAGTCCCACTCCTTCAGCCTTAGTTTGTTTTTGACGGCTTCGCGGTTATAAACGTAAAGATTGCGTTTGCAATACCCCGGCTTTAACGGATCGCCCTTCGGATCCAACAGATTCACGCTTTGGGTTATTTCGGTCTGCTTATTCATTTTTACCTCCGACACGCATCAGAAATCCGCTTATTTCGCCGACGAACTTACGGTTGTCGGCAACGTAGCTCGAATGGCTTTCCCCTTTCAGTATCTTCAGTTCGGAGCCTTTTATCAGAGAAGCCAGTTTTTCGGTGTGGCTAAGTTCCACCATATCTTTTTCGCCCGCGAGTATCAGCACGGGCGCGTCTATCGCCGCAATATCCTTTTCGTCGAAAACGGGTTCGTCGAGCATCAGACGCACCCGCTCCGAACGCGTCAGAAAATACATGAATTTAAAAAGCGCGCGCACTTTTCTTTTCAGACCTCCGGGCGCAAAATTCGCGCCCGCAAGCACGGCTCCGCCGAAAAATCCGGGATATTCGATAAGCGCTTTCAGCGCGGTGATCGCGCCGTCGGAAAAGCCTACGAGAACGGGTTTATTCAGACCCAGAGCGTCCGCTATCCCTTTTACGTCCTCGGCGAAATAATCGTAGCTAAGCGGCGCGTAAGTGCTTTTGCCGTGTCCGCGCGTATCGGGAGCGATAACTTTAAACTGCGGCGAAAGATATTTCGGCACGTCCTTGAAAAGCGACGAACTTTCGCCGTTGCCGTGCAGAAAAATCGCGGGTACTTTCCCTTCTGATATTCTCACATTAACGCTTACGCAATCCAGAGTTACTCTCATATTCAGATTTTAGCATATTATAACTCCTTTTTCAATAATCAATGTCGCCTGTCTTTATGGCGTCGGCAGTTGCGTTTCTCCTGCCGAATTCGGGGTTGATTTTTGGTTCTCTTACAGATACAATATATACAGACGCAATATATGCCGAACCGAATATTATGGTCTGACCGCATAAACGGGTTAAGGAGAAGATATGGAATACAATCCTTTTTTGAACTTCTGCAAGGTTCTGGACGAGGCCGCCGCGACCGCAAAGATCGCGCCCGAAGATTACGAGGTTTTAAAGCACCCCGAAAGAGAACTGAAAGTCGCTTTGCCTATAATCCGCGACAACGGAAAACTGGAAGTTTTCGAAGGTTACCGGGTACAGCATTCTTCTCTGCGCGGTCCGTGTAAAGGCGGAATACGTTTTCATCAGGACGTCAACGTCGACGAGGTAAAAGCGCTTGCGGCGTGGATGACGTTCAAATGCGCAATAGTCAACATTCCTTACGGAGGCGGCAAAGGCGGAGTTAAGGTCGATCCGCACACGCTGTCGGAAAGCGAGCTGGAAAAGCTGACCCGCCGCTATACCGCGGCGATATTGCCGCTTATCGGTCCGCAACAGGACATTCCCGCGCCGGACGTGGGCACGAACGCGCAGTCTATGGACTGGCTGATGGACACCTATTCCATGATGCGCGGCTACGCCGTGCCCGGGGTCGCGACGGGCAAGGACATCGAAGTCGGCGGTTCCCTTGGAAGAACCGAGGCTACGGGCAGAGGGATAATGACGGTAACGCGTCTGGTCGCCGAAAAGCACGGTATTAAAAAGGCGCGCGTCGCCGTACAGGGAGCGGGCAACGTGGGGAGCATTTCCGCAAAGCTTATCGCCAAAAACCTCGGTTTCGACATAGTGGCTATCAGCGACGTTTCGGGAGGGATCTACAACGCGGACGGTCTGGACATGAATTCGGTCGGCGCGTTCCTTGCGAAAAAAGGCTTGCTTAAAGATTATTCGGCACAGGGCGTAAAACACATTACCAACGAAGAACTGCTGATGTGCGAATGCGACATTTTGATCCCCGCCGCACTCGAAAACCAAATTACCGCCGGAATAGCCGAAAAACTGAAAGCCTCGATAATCATCGAGGCCGCCAACGGTCCCACCTCGGTGGAAGCCGACGCGGTGCTCGCTTCGCGCAACATAGACGTCTATCCCGACATTCTCTCAAACGCGGGCGGCGTGGTTGTCTCATATTTCGAATGGGCGCAGAATCTTCAGTCCCTCTACTGGGAGGAAGCCGACGTCAACAGAATGCTCGACAAAGTAATGGTACGCGCTTTCGGCGACGTCGAAAAAACCGCGGAGGAATACGGAGTAACTCTGAGACTCGCGGCATACATCACCGCGCTGAAACGCTTGACCCGCGCCGCGAAACTGCGCGGGATATTCCCCAGATAAAATTTCTTTGCGCTCGGGAGGCACCATGAAGGCTTTTAAAATTACGGTTTCCGTCATCACGCTCATAGCGTTTGCGGTCGTTGTGGGAATTGCGCTATGGACTTCCTGTTCCCCGCCGCCGAACCCTGCTACCGAGGGAGAAACGCCGCCTTTGAGATTTTCAGAGGACGGCACGTTCACTATACTGCACCTGACCGATTTCCACGAATGGATGGGCATCGAAAAAGAGGGTCTGTTCAACATCGAAATCCAAGATTCGCTGAAACCGCTTTTGGTCGAATACGTTACAAAGACTTTAGACGAAGTCAAACCCGATCTCGTCGTGCTGGGCGGCGACAACGTATTCCCTCTCAGCATGCTTGCGGACATCGGAAAAACTCGGTCAGTCTGAACACCTACCGCGCCATAGCCTCCCTGTTCGAGGAACGCTCTCAGTACTGGACGCTCACCTTCGGCAACCACGATTCCGAATGCGTCATGAATAAGGACGACTTTATGCTTGCGCTCTCGGAATACTCCTTTTTTATCGGCGGCATGAATGACGGGAAATGGTTCAGCGCCGCTGTTTTCGAATCGGACGAAACGGTGGACGGCGTCGCGGTCGACGACTATGTCGGCAACTTTTCGATTCCCGTATATGACAATTCGGGTACCGAAATTCTTTATAACGTCTTTATATTGGATTCGGGTTCGTTCGTAAAAACGGCACCTGCGGGAGCTTCGTACAGATATATTACCGCAGAACAGACCGAATGGTATCTCGACCAATCCGAAAAACTCGAACAAAAAACGGGCGGCATCGTTCCCGCAGTAATGTTCACGCACATCCCGCTGATGGAAATGAAAGAAGCCTACGAACTCAACGGCGCGGCGGACGGCGACATATACGCGGGGTTCTCCCTCTCCGATACGCGTTCCCAGATATTCAAGGCGTTGTTCGAACGCGGCGACGTAAAGGGAATTTTCTTCGGCCACGAACACCTTGAGGACGCCACCGTGTTCTATACCGAAGGCGACAGAAGCGTGATGATGGGTCTGACGAAAATGGCTCAGGCGCAAAGTTACTCCGACACGACATCGGTCATGAATTCCAGAGTGATAACCCTCTCTGCTGACGGCGGCATGTCCACATATGTTTCCGACAGCACCGGGCATACGGGAAAAACGGTAACTTTACCGTAAAGCAAGTCGTTTTTTCGCACTATCGCCGCGCGACTTCGATATTGACTTCGGGCGGGAACCGTGCTAAGATTGAATAGACGATTTTTATTTTCTCAAGGAGATTTTATGGCAAAAGTTATTGTCGACTGGAAAACCATCACCGGCTTCGTGCGCGACGCTTTTATCGGCGCGGGCGTACCCGAAAAAGACGCCGAGATCTGCGCCGACGTTTTGATCGAATCGGACAGACGCGGCATCGAATCGCACGGCGTGAACCGCTTCAAACCCATCTACATCGACAGAATCAAGGCAGGTATCCAAAATCCCGTTACCGAATTCGAAATTTTGCGCGAAACCCCCACTACCGCGGTCGTGGACGGGCACGACGGCATGGGACAGGTCATAGGCTACCGCGCCACGCGCATGGCTATCGAAAAGGCCAAAAAGTACGGCATGGGCATGCTGGCGGTCAGAAACTCCTGCCATTACGGTATCGCGGGATATTACGCCTCCATGTGCATCAACGAAGGCATGATAGGCATAACCGGTACAAACGCCCGTCCCTCGATAGCTCCTACGTTCGGCGTCGAAAACATGCTGGGAACGAACCCGCTGACGATAGGTTTTCCGACCGACGAGGAATTTCCTTTCATAATCGACTGCGCCACAAGCATCACCCAGCGCGGCAAGCTCGAATACTTTTCTAGACTCGGCATGCCTACCCCGGAAGGTATGGTCATAGGTCGCGACGGCAAAGCACGCACGGATACCGACCGAATTTTAAAGGATCTGAACACGGGAGAAGCGGCGCTGGCGCCTCTGGGCGGCATCGGCGAAGAACTGGGCGGATACAAGGGTTACAGCTACGCCACCGTCGTCGAAGTGCTGAGCGCGGCTCTTCAACAGGGCAACTACCTCAAAATGCTGTCGGGTATCGGGGCTTCCGGCGAAAAGGTCCCCTATCATCTGGGACACTTCTTCATCGCCGTCGATACCGAAGCGTTCATGGGGCTGGAAGCATTCAAAAAGACGGCGGGCGACATTCTGCGCGCTCTGCGCGCTTCCGAGAAGGCGCCCGGAGCCGAACGCATTTACACCGCGAACGAAAAAGAATACGAAGTATGGCTCCAAAGAAAGGATTCGGGCGTTCCCGTCAACGAAGCCGTTCAGAAAGAGCTTGTCGCCGTCCGCGACGAATATAAACTGACAAAATACAAATTCCCCTGGGAGGACTAAAAATATGGATTACGCAAAAGAATCGTTGAAACTGCATTACGAGTGGAAGGGAAAACTCGAAATCACCCCCCGCGCCACCGTCAACAATAAAGAGGAACTTTCCCTCGCATATACGCCCGGCGTCGCTCAGCCCTGCCTGGAAATTCAAAAGGATATTTCCAAGTCTTACGAACTGACCCGTCGCTGGAACACCGTCGCGGTCATAACCGACGGCACGGCGGTATTGGGACTGGGCGACATCGGCCCCGAAGCGGGCATGCCCGTTATGGAAGGCAAATGCGTGCTGTTCAAGGCTTTCGGCGGAGTGGACGCCATTCCCCTTTGCGTCAGGAGCAAGGACCCCGACGAAATCGTGCACGCCGTATCCCTGTTCCTCGGCTCTTTCGGCGGCGTGAACCTCGAAGACATAGGCGCTCCCAGATGCTTCGAAATCGAAAGGAAATTAAAAGCCGTCAGCGACATACCGATCTTCCACGACGACCAGCACGGCACGGCTGTCGTGTGCCTCGCAGCGGTCATCAACGCATTGAAAATAGTCAAAAAAGATTTCAAAGACTGCGTAGTGGTTTTCTCGGGCGCGGGTGCAGCGGGCGTAGCCATCGCCAAGCTGTTCTCGAGTATCGGCGTCAAGGACATACTGATGTGCGACCGAAAAGGCATCATTTCCTCCAAAAACGAAAACATGAGCGAACTCAAACAGGAGATCGCCTCTTTCACCAATAAGAGCGCGCGCACGGGAACGCTCGCGGACGCGATGCGCGGCGCGGACATTTTCGTAGGCGTCAGCGCGCCCGGTTTGGTTACCGAAGAAATGGTGGCTTCCATGAACGAGGGTGCCATAGTCATGGCAATGGCTAACCCCGTTCCCGAAATAATGCCCGACCTCGCTTTAAAAGCGGGCGCGGCGGTTGTCGGCACGGGCAGAAGCGACTTCCCCAACCAGATCAACAACGTCCTGGCTTTCCCGGGAATCTTCCGCGGAGCGCTCGACGTAAGAGCCAGCGACATCAACGAGGAAATGAAGCTCGCCGCCGCGAAAGCCATCGCTTCGCTCGTTTCCGACGAGGAGCTTTGCGCCGATTTCATTATCCCCAAGGCGTTCGACCCCAGAGTAGGCAAGACCGTTGCCGAAGCCGTCGCGAAAGCCGCGCGCGATTCGGGAGTGGCGAGAATTTAACTCCGTTTATTGCATTAAAACGACCCCGCGTTTCGGGGTCGTTTTTGTTGCAAAAAAAGCGCCGGACTGCCGCCCGACGCTTTTAAACGCTATAAATGCTATTGAGCCGCCGCCATGCGCTTTTTATAGTCTTCTATTATCTTCTGCGCCTGGGAAGCGGGGACCTCTTCGTAACGCTCGAAGGTGGTCGAGAATTTGCCCCTGCCCTGGGTCATGCTGCGAAGATCCGTGGCGTATTTGGCGAGTTCGCTCTGCGGCGCCTCGGCGGAAACGACGGTCTTGCCGTTTACGGAATCGGTACCGAGTATCCTGCCCCTTCTCTTGCTGAGGTCGCCCATTATGTCGCCCATATAAGAATCGGGAACGGTGATGTCGATGTGCATGATGGGTTCGAGGAATACGGGGTTGGCTTTGGAGCAGCCGTCCTGGAACGCCAGTTTCGCGGCGGTGATGAATGCGATTTCCTTGCTGTCGACGGGATGCGATTTGCCGTCGAACACGGTGCACTTGAGGTTGATGACGGGATAGTCGGCAAGTATGCCCTTAGGCGCCGCCTCGCGCAGGCCCTTTTCGACCGCGGGAATGTACTGACGCGGTATAGCGCCGCCGACGACCGCGTCGACGAATTCGAAGATACCGTCCGCGGCACCCGGCTCGAAACGTACGGAGCACTGACCGAACTGACCCGCGCCGCCAGACTGTTTCTTGTGTTTGCCTTCGGCTTCCACGCACTTTTTGATGGTCTCGCGGTACGCGATCCTGGGTTCTTTAAGCACCGCGGTGGCGTTGAATTTGTTTTTAACCTTTTTGCAGATGATGTCAAGCTGCATTTCGCCCATGCCCGAAATGATCATTTCGTTGGTCTCGGCGTTTTTCTCGAGAGTGAAAGTGTTGTCCTCGTCAAGCATCTTGTTGAGTCCGGCGAAAACTTTGTCTTCGGAACCTTTGTCCGCGCTGGAAACGGCAAAGCTGATAACGGGTTTCGGGAAGTCGATGGGGTCGAATCTGACCACGTCCGAGGGGTCGCAAAGAGTGTTGTTGGTCGTGGTATAGTTCAGTTTCGCGAAAGCGCCGATGTCGCCCGCGTACATCACGTCCACGCTCTCCTGCTTTTTGCCGCGCATGATGCTCATCGCCGAGATCTTTTCGGTTTCGTCAGCCTCTACGTTCAGTACGACGTCACCCGTGGAAACCTTGCCGCGCATGACTTTGAACATCAGCAGCTTGCCGATGAACGGGTCGACTATGGTCTTGAATACCTGAGCGGCGAACTTACCCGACTCGTCGATCTCCATGTCGGCGTGTTTGTCGCCCGCGGTATAGCCGTGCTTGACGGATTCGCCGGGAGCGGGGAACAGATCGACGATGTGGTCGAACAACGCGGTCAGCGCGGGCTGTTTGTCCACTGCTACGCCCGCGATAACGGGATATACTTCGCCCGCCGCAAATCTTAAACGCAGACCGGCTTTCTTTTCCTCGGCGGAAATTTCCTCGCCGCCGAAGAATTTCTCCATCAGGTCCTCGCTGGCTTCGGCTACCGCCTCCATCAGAATACCGTCCTCTTCGGCGAGTTTTCCCTGGAGCGAAGCGGGTACGGCGATAGCGTTTCCGTTAACGTCCGCGGCGGTGCCCGAAAGCACGTCGACGTATCCCGTCAGGGTGTTGCCCTGCATTATCGGCAGCTCGACGGCGATTACCTTTGCGCCGTACTTGTCGCGGTACGCCTGTAAAGTCGCGTCAAAACTGGAGTTTTCCTTGTTCACGCCGTTGACCCAAACGAATACGGGTATGTTTTTCTCGGCACAATACTCGAGAGCCTTTTCGGCGCCCACGGGAACGGAACCCGTCGCGCCCGTTACCAGTATCGCGGCGTCGGCGACCGCGAGAGCAGCCACCATTTCGCCCTCGAAATCGAAAAATCCGGGGCAGTCCAATATATTGAACTTGTAATCCTTATACAGCACGTAAGCCATCGAGAGGCTTATGGACATTTTACGGGAGATTTCCTCCTGATCATAGTCGGAAACGGAGTTGCCGTCGTCAACCTTTCCCAGGCGGTCGATTGCCTTGGTCTTGTAGAGCATTGCTTCCAAAAGCGAAGTCTTGCCTTCGCCGCCGTGCCCTATCAGGGCAATATTCCGTATCTTGTCCTTATGAAAAACAGCCATTACGTTTTCTCCTTAAAATTAAACAGTAAGAATATGATACTATATACAGACTGAAATATCAAGAAAATTTTTTAAATACGGAAAATTAAACTTTACGCTCCGCTATCTGGCGATATTGCGAAAAACGCGACGGTAAAACTCGCTTTCGTCCCTGCCGGAAAATATAAATTCCAATCCGCCTTTTTCTTCGTCGGTAAAATGTTTCGCCGCTCGGGAAACGACCTCGGAGACTCCGTCGCGGACGACACGGGCGCGGGTTATTTCGCGCACGGCTTCCTTGAAGAATATGTAATGGGTGCATCCGAGAGTTACCGCGTCGCAACCGACAAAAACCTTCAGCTTTTCTTCCAGATATTTTTCTATCGCGGCGTCCGTTCCTCCGGCGCGCTCCGCCATAGTTGCAAGCCGAGGGTCGGCATAAACGGCTGCCCCGCGTTTTTTTAGCGCGAGCACCCTGTCGGAACGCGCGGCTAGCGGTGTGCACATAACGAGACTCTTTTCCGTTTCGGGCGAAGCGTCGGGATATATCCATACCATCGGAACGGCGCAGTCCGAGGCTATCCGCGGCGCCGCGCCTATCCCCATAGTGTTGCAACCGACGACTATTTCCTCGGCTCCCTCAGCTATCGCAGACAAGGATATTTCGTATAATCTGTCTGCCAGATAATCCGTATTTCGGATTCCGTATGGAGCATAACGGTTGTCCGAATAATAAATATAGCGCTCGTTCGGGTATTTATCCGAAAGCGCCTTCAATACGTTCAGTCCGCCAATGCCCGAATCGACTACGGCAATTACCATAGCCCAAGATATTCATTACGGTTTTAAATGGTTCCGTGTACGGCAAGGTTTATCGCTTCGCCTATAACCTCAGAAAAATCTTCTACGGCAAGGTCTATTTCCTTTACCGTAACGACCAGGTCCGACAAAACATCTTCAGTCGCCTTATTCAGCCTTTTTCCGTCAGCGCCTTCCGCCCAGATATTCAGCGCCTGTATCACAAGCGGAACCCCTACCGCTATTACGGGAACGCCGAGACTTTTTTCGGACAGCTCCCTTTTAGCGTTTCCGACACCCGATCCGGGCACCAGCCCGCCGTCCGAAATCTGTATGACCCGCATGAGTCTCGAAGCGCGTCCCGCGGAAAGAGTGTCCACCGCGATGACCGACGCGGGTTTTATCCTGTCGACGACGCCCTTTACCACGTCGAACGAATTAATTCCCGTAACTCCGGCAACGCCGCCGCGTATGCCGCACAGTCTTCCGCGGCTTGCGGATTTTACTCCCGCTTTTTTAAGGTGTTCCGTGATGTCCAGATACTTCAGCGTTCTGCCCCCTAAAGCGTCAGCGGTCATGCCCTCGTTACCGACGCCCACGACCAGTACCAGATCCTTTTTCGTAACCTTGTAACATCTAAGCATATATTTGAGTTCTGCCGCCACTACGCCCATGACTTCGTTTTTGTATTCGGAATCGAACGCGAGGCTCTTGTTCAAATTTACGAAGCTGAGTCTTTCTTTTCCCGAGGCTTTCCGCTCTGCCGACACCGCGTAGGCGTTTTTGGAAGATACAAAATCGTTGCCGAGCACGGCTTCGTTAAGACAAAAATAATCGCGCATAATAAAAGTGTGCGCTTTTTAAAAATAATGATACGAAAATCGTTTGCAAACTCTAAAACGATGTGGTATTATATTTAGGCACATTGAGTGGACAAGTAACAAAGTCATTCCTTGAAGGAGAAAATAATGGCAAATATCAAATCGCAGAAAAAGAGAATCCTCATAACCAAAGAGGAAAATGCACGCAATACCGCGCTCCGCACCCGTTGCAAGAACGCCGTCAAAAAGTATGAAGCCGCCATCGCCGAGGGCGACGTCGCGAAAGCCAAGGGACTGCTTCCCGACACCGTCAGCATCATAACCAAAGCGGGTATTTACAAGGACAACACCGTCTCCAGAAAGGTCGCGCGTTTCTCTAAGATGCTTTACGAGCTCGAAAAAGCTTCGGCTCCCGCAGCGGAAGCCGCTCCCGCCGAGGAAGAAGCTCCCAAAAAGCGTCGTACTTCCAAAAAAGCCGAATAATTTAACGGGGCAAACCCGTTGACTGGGTGTGGCGCAGCTTGGTAGCGCGCTTGAATGGGGTTCAAGAGGCCGGAAGTTCAAATCTTCTCACCCAGACCAAAGGCACGTCGACGACGTGCCTTTTTTATGCGCGAAAGACGCGGAGCCATGGGATCGTAGAAACCTTTTGCGGCATGCGTTCCCCTGCCGCGCCCGCGTGCGACACACCGCGGCAGAAAGGCGCCTGTTAAACAAGCGCACAAAAAAGGCGTTGCATACGGCAACGCCTTTTGAAACCTATATTTCCGCCACTCGGGCGGCGAAACGGGTCATTCCGTTCTGAGACAGGTTACGGGGTCTTTCCTGGACGCGATACGGCTGGGAATGAACCCGGCGATCACCGACAGCGCCGTGCTTATCAGGATCATCATCACGACGTGCCACCATTCTATGGCGATAAGATTTCCTACCATCAGGTATTTTTCTATAATAAGATTCAACGGCATGAACAGTATAAACGAGATCACCACGCCGAGTATGCCCGCAAGCAGTCCTATCATGCCCGATTCGGCGATAAACACCGCGCTGATGTCCTTTTTCCTCGCGCCGAGACTGCGGAGTATTCCTATCTCCTTTCTGCGCTCGAGGACGGAAGTATAAATGATGATCGCTATCATTATGCTGGAGACCACCAGCGAAATCGCCGCGAACCCGACCAGCACGCCCGTAATGGTGCCCGTCAACGAATCCACATAGCCCATTATTATCGAAAGCGTATCCGTATATTTGATGGGTTTGTTCCCTTCGATATCGTTGTAAGCCTGTATATATTCCTCGATCTGTTCCTTGGAATCGAAGGAATGCGCGTACAGTCTGATGCTCATCGGGTTTTCCATGTCCGCAAGCCCCATTTCCACCAATAACGATTCATAAGCGCTTTTGTCCAAAGTGTTTCCGTTCAGAATATTGACGGTGGGAGAAGCCTGCTGTGCCTTTACGGCGGGAGAATCGCCCGCACGTTCGGAAAGATATTCCGTAAGTTCGTGCGTATACCCTATCACGCCGTTGATCGAAGTTATTTCGGTACCGCGTTTGGGTCTGACGACGCCTACCACCTTTACCTCGACGCTGTTGGGGTTGCCTTCGGAATTGACGCCCTCGATGAACGAAACCTTACGTTGATCGTTTCTTTCGGTCAGTTTCTGCCATTTACCCGTGCTGTCTTGATAATAATAGTCGGAATCGGTGGTAAGTCTGTATTTGAGTCCCAACAGTTCGTCAACGGTGTATGTCTTGGAAACGAACGAAGAGCCTTGCGTCAGCGCGTCGACGAGTTCGTCCGGGGAACGCAGTCCCAGAGCAAACAGCGTATAGTCGTCCAACGCGTTTTCCTCGTTGACCACGATCACTACTTCGTCGTAAGAGGTCGGCCAACGGGAATTGCCCAACAGTTCGTACTGGGAATCGAGCAGCTTGGGATTATCTATCATCTCGTCCCACACCATCAGCATCTCGCCGAACTGGGCGAGCATCTCCGTCAGGTTGCCGCCGAGTCCCATATTGCCCATCATCTCCTCGAGTCCCTCGATGAACGGGTTGACTTTCATATAGTTGTCGGGGTCGTTGACGAAATTACAGAAAGCGTCGAATTCCACGCCGTAATCGATTTTAACGTATCCCGCGCTCTCCGGCAACGGGTTTTCTTCCATGTAATCCTGGAAAGCGGCAAGGTCGTTGGTCGAGAACAGCGTGCCGTCCAGAATGTGATCCAGAAGATTGCCTATCACTTCGTTGACGACGATCTCCTCGCTGTCGGGCCATTGTTCCCTGTCCTCTCCGTCCTCGGCAAGAATGCCCATGACCGAGGTTATGCTCATCGAAGTTCTGTTCAATTCTATCGGGTACTGCGACAGCGCGTTTTTTTCCATATTCTCGATATACGCGCCCGCGCCGCCCGAAAGCGCCAGCACCAGAATTATCCCGATAATGCCGATACTGGAGGCGAACGAAGTCAATATCGTTCTTCCCTTTTTACTTTTAAGGTTCGTAAAACTCAGCGAAACAGCCGTTCCGGCGCTCATTACTGAATCGTGCTCTTTGCGGCGTTTAAAGGGTTTTCGGCTTCTCTTTATAGGCTTTTCGGCGCCCTTTTTCTCGGTTTTGCAGACTTCGGCGCTGTTTTCGACATCGGCAACCTCGATTTTAGAGTCATCGATCGTAACCGACGCGGATTCCTCGGCGCCACCCTCGTCGGGCGGATTGTAAGGATTGGAATCGCTGGTAACAACGCCGTCCTTGAGGTCTATGATACGTGTTGCGTATTCCTCGGCCAGGCGTTCGTTGTGCGTAACCATGATGACCAGACGTTCTTCGGATATCTCTTTTAAAAGTTCCATTACCTGAACGCCCGAAGTCGAATCCAGCGCACCCGTAGGCTCGTCGGCAAGAATTATATCGGGATCGTTGACTATCGAACGCGCTATCGCGACGCGCTGCATCTGCCCGCCCGAAAGCTGATTGGGCTTATTAAAGGCGTATTCCTTCAGCCCTACTCTGTCCAGAGCCTCCAGCGAACGGCGGCGTCTTTCCTCCTTGCCGACGCCCGCAAGCGTCATCGACATCTCCACGTTGCCCACCACGCTGAGGTGGGGGATAAGGTTATACGACTGAAACACGAAACCTATATAGTGGTTTCTGTAGACGTCCCAGTCGTGGTCTTTGTAATGCAAGGTGCTTTTGCCGTTTATGACGATCTCGCCGTCCGTGGGGTGGTCCAGCCCGCCGATAATGTTCAGCAGAGTGGTTTTACCGCATCCAGAGGGTCCCAATACTGCGACGAATTCGCTTTTTCCGAAAGATACGTCCACGCCTTTAAGCACGTTCACCTTGTGTTCGCCGACTTCGTAATATTTACAGATATTTTTGAGTCTCAGCATAATTGCCTCTCCGATAATAATTTCATTTTCTCGCTGCGCCCTTAAAAACACCGGGCTGACTCGCTTTCCCCGCCGAAAGGATAAGATTCCGTTCGCCCTTTATCATAAAATATAAATTTATATGGGAAATATTATAACCGATATCCGCGATAATTTCAACTTATTTGGATTGCGGAACGAGCTTTTTCACACGACTTTCATATTGGGAGGGATGCGACGTTATTGAAAAACGAGCGATTCCGTTGTATAATAGAAATATGAATAAAAAAACCGTATTTTCCGCTTCCGTTGCGCTGGTGTCGACGCTTTGCGCGTTGACCCTGTCGGGTTGCAATAAAATCAAAATAGCGGAATACCCTCCTGCCAATACTTCCTTTAAGTATGCAAAGGACGACTCCGTTCCTTTTTCTTCTCTCGGAAACGCGCCCGTTAACCCCGACAGAGGTTTGCGCGGCGAAACCTACATAACTTTGGGCAGCGGCGAAGCTTTCCCCGACTCGGGTATCGACGCATACGATTATCTCGACGAATCTCTCGCACGCTTCGCGCCCGACGACATAAAGCTGATGCAGGTTTACGTATATCTGAAAAGGCATTGTAACGAGGAACTCCCCGAATCCGCGCTGAACGAACTGAAAAGGTATCTGGAATATCTTTCGTCAAAAGGCGTCAAGGCTCTTCTGCGCTTCGCATACGAATCTTCCTCTGCCGACAAACAGGGACCGCGCACCGGAAACGTTTTGTCGCATCTGAAAACCTTGAAAAAATTTTTCGAGGACAACGCCTCGCTGACGGATAAGAGCATATACGCTTTTCAACTCGGATTTATAGGCTTGTGGGGAGAAGGACACTCCTCGGTACACCGACTGAATACCAAAAAAATCGTGCGCGCCGTGTTCGAAAGCTTTCCTTCGGATATGTTCGTTACGGTCCGAACGCCGGAGCTGTTGAGCCTGGTTCCCGAAGAATACGAGCCGCGCGCGGGCATTCACGACGATTATCTGATCGGATACTCTCACGAATGGGGCATGATGGATTTTTCCGATCCGAATTATCCTTTGCTTTTAAACAAATGCAAATATTCGTTGAACGACGCCGAAATGCCCTGGGGAGACCAGTCGCCGGACGGAATGGATCTCGACGGGATACTGACCCAGGCGGTCGGATACGGGCTTAGCAGTCTGTCGATAGAACACAATTATATCGAGAACGGAAACGAGTATCTGTTAAAGCGGTGGCAAGGGATTTTCTTGGACGAAAGCTACTTTTCCGTTCGCGGTTTCCCCTATAATTTCAGCTTGTTCACCGACGGAAAAATATCGGTTTTCGACTACCTTAAGCATCATTTGGGATACCAACTTGCGATTTCCAATCTTTCTTGCGAAAACGGAAAAGCTACTTTCCTTTTGACCAATTACGGCTTTGCCGCGCCGTTCGGATACGTTCTCAACGTGTACTCCGACGGTAGAAAAGTGTATTCGGAAGCGCTGGATTCCTTAAATATTTTTTCGGAAAAATATATAACCGCCGAGTGTTTCGGAGACACGCTGGAAATCGAATTGATTAACAACCGTTCGGGCGAAAGAGCATATCTGTATAACGATATCGAAAAAGAAAACGGGCTTAACGTTCTCCGCGTAAAATAAGCGGAAAGGAATATTTATTTATTCTTGTATCTCGGGTTGTTCCTGACGACGTATACCAAAGCAAGCCCCGCTATCATTGCCGCGACGCCGATGCCGACGATTATTACCGCCACGCGTTGATTGCGGGTAAGCGAATCGGTAACGTTGGCTTTCGGAATGTACATCTCCGTTTCCCTGCCGACAACGCGGTAGTAATCCTCGGAGCCGCATTCCACCACTTCCACCCTGGTACCGTCGCCGAAGCTTGCCACCGTCAGCGCCGAATCTGAAGGCGCAGCTTTCAGTTCCACACTCATCCCCACTCCGTCAGCCAGCACCTTCACGGACTTGACTTCCAGATAAGAAGTTCCGTCGTAAGAAAAATAAACCTGGGCTTGTTTCAGATACCCGGACAAACCCTGATATTCCGCAACGTACCAGCCGCCCGACAACGCGCCCAGCTTCACTTCGGCGTTTTGCGGTATCGAAGCGATCACCTCGCCGTCGGGAGCAGAGTATAACGGCGTATCGGGATACAGAGCGTAACAGGTACGCGAAGCCGCGTATGCCGCGGATATGCCGAAAACGCCGCAACCCGAAACGGCAAATACCGAAAAAGCTATTAATATGATTGCGGACAATATTAAGCCGCGTTTTAATTTATCCATCTGACGTTATCCGGGTCGTCGATATGAAGTTCGCCCCATTTGCCGGCCTTTTTCACGCGGCATTCGCCGTTTTCCACGGCGGTGCCCGCGTCGTACGCAAACGGCACGACCGTGATACCCTCTTTATCGATATATCCGCACACTCCGCCCTTGAAAACGCAGGCGTAGCCCTCGCTGAACGAGGCGGCGCACTCGTAGATCAGAGGTATCACCACTTTCCCTTCACGGTCGATAAATCCGAAAGCGTCCTCCGACTCCACACAGCACAGCTCGTCTTTAAAGGTAAACACGTCGTCGTATTCCGGCTTTATGACCTCGCGGCCGTCGCGCGTGGCGAAACCCCATTTGTTATTCTTGTTGATCTTGATATATTTGTCGGAAGGATGTTCCGTTCTGGGGCGTTTGGGCCTTTTGGCTTCGCGCTCCTCTTTAGTTCTCTTTTCGCTGATTCCGTCGGCGTTCCAGATGGCGGAATTTTTTTTGGGTTTGTTGTTTTTTTGCTCCGCATTGCGGTTTTTATCGCGGAAATCGCGGTTCCTGTCCTCTCTGAAATCGCGCTTTTGCTCTCTGTTATTAGGTCTGTCGCCCTGCTCGCGCTGTTCCTTGAAGTTCTTTTCGCGCTGATCGCGGTTGAAACGGTTTTGCCCCTCTTTGCCTTTAGGGAACGTTTTTTGCATGTCTTCGCGAACGGGCTTATCCGATTTTTCCTTATCGGAACGTTGTTCGGAGGCTTTTTCGGCGGGCGGTTTAAGCCTGAGGCGCCTGTTGTTCAAAGCGCTTTTCAGTTCTCCGAGGTTCTTTTTGTCGAAAGAATAGATGCGGTAAAAGTCTTTTTCTTCTCTGACCACCACGTCCATGACGGTGCTGATGCCCGCGCCGGTGAGTTTTTGGGCGACTTCGTCGCCAAGCTTAAGGAAGTCTATTCCGAGCGCGAGAATCGCCGAATCATACGGAGGTACGTAGGACGGATCCGGCGTAAAGCGTTTTTTATGAAAAGGTTTGTGTTTGTTGTTAGGCATATTCTCCCTTTCCCCGTTCGGCGGGAGCGCGTGCGCGCTCCCGCTTCCATCCGGGAAAATCAATAATTGTTTCTCTTAATATAAGAGGTATGCAGTATCTTGTGAGCCTTGTGTCCGTTAGGCTCGCCGAGATAGGTTTCGTAAAGCTCTTTGACGGCGGGGTTATCGTGCGATTTTCTGTACTTCATCGCCTTGTCCGCCGCATAAATCGAGCCGGCGCGGATAGCGCGGATATCGTTGTTGTTGCGAACGTACGCGCTCTTTATCGGCTGTCCGCCGCCGTTAACGCAACCGCCGGGGCAACTCATTATCTCGATAAACTGATAATCGGCTTCGCCGTTTCTGATTTTATCCATCAGTATCTTGGCGTTGGCGAGTCCGCTGGCTACGGCGACTTTTACGGTCTTGCCGGCGATCTTGACGCTCGCCTCTTTGATGCCTTCGGTGCCGCGTACCGCGGTATAGTCGATCTTCTTCAGATCCTTTCCTTCCAGCACGTCCGCAACGGTTCTGAGCGCCGCTTCCATAACGCCGCCGGTAGCTCCGAATATTACGCCGGCGCCCGTCGAAATTCCCAACGGTACGTCAAACTGACCGTCCTCGAGTTCCTCGAAGATTATGCCCTGATGCTTGATAAGTTTTGCCAGTTCGCGGGTCGTCAAAGTGATGTCGATGTCGGGTACGCCCGCCGCGGACTGATCGGGTCTGCCCTTTTCGAACTTCTTCGCGGTACAAGGCATGACCGAAACGACGACGATGTTTTGGGGATCCACACCGAGTTTTTCCGCATAATAGGTTTTGCATACGGCGCCGAACATCTGTTGCGGAGATTTGCAGGTGGACAGATGATCGATAAGATCGGGGTAATTGTGCTCGACATACTTGATCCATGCGGGAGAGCAGCTTGTCAGCATCGGCAGTTTGCCGCCGCCGTTGAGCCTCGAAATGAATTCGGTGCCCTCTTCCATTATCGTAAGGTCCGCCGCGAAATCGACGTCAAAGACGTCGTGGAAGCCGAGCTTCCTGAGCGCGGTAACCATTTTGCCCTCGACGTTGGTGCCGATGGGATATCCGAATTCCTCGCCGAGTCCTACTCTTACCGAAGGAGCGGTACCCACGATAACGCGCTTGGAGGTGTCGGCCAGAGCGCTGAGTACGTCGTCGATCTCCTCTCTTTCGTGAAGCGCGCCCACGGGACAGGCGGCTATGCACTGACCGCAGCCCACGCAGGGAACGTCGGCGAGATCCTTTTCGAACGCGCAACCGATATGAGTATCGAATCCGCGCGCGTTGGGACCTATGACCGCGATGCCCTGATAGTTTTTGCACGCCGCCACGCATCTGCGGCACAAAACGCATTTATCGTTGTCGCGCACGATATAGGGCGTCGAAGTGTCGAGAGGATAAGTGTTGGTGGAACCCGCATATTTTTTCTCGTCGCACCTGAGTTCCTCGGAAAGCTTCTGCAATTCGCAGTTACCGTTTCTGACGCAGGACAAACACTCTTTTTTATGGTCCGAAAGAATGAGTTCCACGGTGGTTTTGCGCGAGTCGAGCACACGTTTGGAATTGGTTACGACTTCCATGCCTTCGGAAACGGGATACACGCAGGACGCGACCAGACTCCTGGCGCCCTTAACCTCGACCACGCACACGCGGCAAGCGCCTATCGCGTTAATGTCTCTGAGGTAGCAAAGCGTAGGAATTCTGATGCCCGCTTTCTTTGCGGCGTCCAGTACCGTCGTGCCTTCGGGTACGCTGACCGCCTGACCGTTAATTTTCAGATTTATCATTTTAACGTCTTCCATATCTCGTTCCTCCTACTTCCTTATGATGGCGCCGAACTTGCATTTTTCCATACATACGCCGCACTTGATACACTTCGTCTTGTCGATGACGTGCTTTTCCTTGACCTTGCCGGTGATGGCGCCGACGGGGCAGTTACGCGCGCAGAGCGTACAGCCTTTGCACTGATCGGTAACTTCGTAGCTGAGCAGCGCTTTGCATACGCCCGCGGGGCAGCGTTTGTCCACGATGTGCGCGATATATTCGTCGCGGAAGTATCTCAACGTGCTGAGCACGGGGTTGGGAGCCGTCTGTCCCAGTCCGCACAACGCGTTGTCCTTGATGTAATAGCACAGCTTTTCCATTTCGTCCAGGTCTTCCAGAGTACCGTTTCCGGAGGTAATTTTGTTAAGATACTCCAAAAGTCTGGTCGTACCTATACGGCAGGGCGTGCACTTGCCGCAGCTTTCGTCCTTGGTGAACTCCAGGAAGAACTTAGCTATATCGACCATACAGTTGTTCTCGTCCATAACGATCAGTCCGCCCGAGCCCATGATAGAGCCGATCGCCGCCAGGTTCTCGTAATCGATCGGAACGTCGATAAGTTGAGCGGGTATACAGCCGCCGGAAGGTCCGCCGGTCTGAGCCGCTTTGAACTTCTTGCCGTTGGGTATGCCGCCGCCGATGTCCTCTATGACAGTCCTCAGCGTGGTGCCCATCGGGATCTCGACCAGACCAGTGTTGACGATCTTGCCTCCCAGAGCGAACACCTTGGTGCCCTTGCTCTTTTCGGAGCCCATCGAAGCGAACCAGTCGGCGCCCTTCAGAATGATCTGGGCGACGTTGGCGTAGGTTTCGACGTTATTCAGGATCGTGGGCTTGCCGAACAGACCCTTGTTCGCGGGGAACGGAGGACGGGGACGCGGCTCGCCGCGCTTGCCCTCGATCGAGGTCATCAGCGCCGTTTCCTCGCCGCAGACGAACGCGCCGGAACCCAGACGAACCTCGAGGTCGAAGTCGAATCCCGAGTCGAGAATGTTCTTGCCCAGCAGTCCGTATTCTTTCGCCTGTTCTATCGCTATGCGTATGCGCTGAACGGCTATCGGGTATTCGGCGCGGATATATATGTATCCCTGGCAGGAGCCTATCGCGTAAGCGGCGATAGCCATAGCCTCGATTACCGAATGAGGATCGCCTTCCAGAATACTTCTGTCCATGAACGCGCCGGGGTCGCCCTCGTCGGCGTTGCAGCAAACGTACTTGATCCCCGTTTCGTCGGGTTTGGCGTTACGGCAGAACTGCCATTTGAGTCCGGTCGGGAAACCCGCGCCGCCTCTGCCGCGCAGACCGCTCGCCTTGATGACGTCGATGACTTCCTGAGGCTGCATCTCGGTCAGAACTTTGATGAGCGCCTGATAACCGTCGTAAGCGATGTACTCGTCGATGTTTTCGGGGTTTATAACGCCGCAGTTCCTGAGCGCGACGCGCGTTTGTTTTTTATAAAAGTTGGTTTCCGACAAAGCCTTGGTAATCTCCTCGGTTTTGTGGTCCTTGTAAAGCAGACGGCGTACCAGTCTGCCCTTGATAAGGTGTTCGGAAATCAGTTCCGGGACGTCGTCCACGGTAACGTGGCTGTAAAACGAGCCTTCGGGATAGATGATGACGACGGGACCTACGGCGCACAGTCCGAAACAACCCGTCTTGACGAGCATGACTTCCTCGGACAGCTTGTTTTCGGCAATCTGCTTCTGGAAAGCGTCGTAAATCTCGCCGCTGTGATTGGAATGGCAACCCGTGCCTCCGCAAACCAATACGGTACTTCTGAACATATGCTCCCTCCTATTGCTCTCCGATAAGGTATTCGTTCACGACCTGACCGCCGACGATATGACGAGTGAAGATTTCCTTCGCCTTCTCGGGATCGACCTTGACGTAAGTGACCTTTTCTTCGCCGGGTACGAATACTTCGACGATGGGTTCGAGCTTGCACATTCCAAGACAGCCCGTGCGCGTAACCTTTACGTTATGCAAACCCTTTGCGGCGACCAAATCGACGAACTCGTTGAACACGGGTCTGGCGCCCGCGGCGATACCGCAGGTTGCCATACCGACGACTATGCGCGTTTCGAGTTCGGCGTCGGAATTGTCGCGGTTGACGATCCGGGCCTGCATCTGATCCCTGATCGCCTTGATGTCGGCTATTGATTTCATAAAACTGTACCTCCGTTGATACTATCGATATTTTCTTTGAGTAGGTTCCTTAAAAAGGATATGATCTCGGGTGAATTTATGGGTATGTCTCCCAGTTCGGCTTTGATCTCGCGGGTGTCGAAAGTAAACGAGCGACCGTTTACCGTATAAACCCATACGAAATCGATATCGGGACCGAGTAACGTAACCGCCGTATCTGAAATGTCGCCCAAAGGCGCGCGGTCAATGGAATCTATCACGAATCGCGCCGTTACGCGCGTGCCCCGTCCCGGCTCGGACTCTATTTCGAAACTGCCTCCGGTCATCTCCGCCGCGTCCTTGAACAGCGGTATCCCCATTCCAACTTTGCGCGTGGTGCGCGTCGTAGTGAACGGATCGGTGACCTTTTCCAGGAAATCTTTGCTCATTCCTTTGCCGTTGTCGGTTATCGTTACGGTCAGAATATTGTCCGCCGCCGTAACGGTTATCTCGATAAGGCTTGCTTTCGCCTTGACCGAGTTTTCGGCGATATCCAGAATGTTCAGCGCGATCTCCCTCATTTATTTACATATACTCCCTGAGTATGCCGTCCAGTTGATCGGTAGTCAGCTTGCCGTAAACGTTGGAGTTTATGGTCATGACGGGCGCAAGACCGCAGCAACCTATGCAACGGGTTTCGATAAGGCTGAATCTGCCGTCCTCGGTACATTCGCCGGAATCGACTCCCAGCTTAGTTTTAAGCGCGTTGATTATGTCGCCGGCGCCCTTTACGTAACAAGCGGTTCCCAGACATACCGCGACCTGATATGCGCCGCGGGGCTGTAAAGTAAATTGTGCGTAAAACGTGGCTACGCCGAACACTTCCTCCAGCGAAACGTTCATTTTTTCGGCGATACGCTTTTGAACCTCGATGGGAAGATAACCGTAAATGTCCTGCGCGTTCTGAAGCGCGGGCATCAGTCCGCCGGGGACGGATTTGAGTTCTTCCAACTTGGCGTCCAAAGCCTTTGCCTGTTCCGGAGTTTCGGAAAAGGGTAACTTTGTCAACTTGATCTTTGCCATTGATTCCTCCATAGAAATGTCGTATGAGTGTAACGCGCATATGCGCGCTATGCAATTATAGCATAATAATGTCGGATTGAAAAGAGTTATCGTTTAAAAAAATCGTCGTTTTATAAAAAAATTCCCTTGCGTTCAGTCGTTCCGTTTCCGTTCGGTATCGCCGCGCAAGACCGTTATCAGCGCGGAAGCGCTTTTTTCGGGCAAATCGATAAAACTGCGGTATTTCCCGATATCCGCAAGTACGTGAGCGTCGGAAGAACGCAAAACGGATCTGTCCGCGAATTCTCCGGCGTCGCCCCCTCCCGTAAACTCCACGACGCGGTATTCCTCGGGCACCGCCCCGAGTACCGCCGCCATTCCGTAATAATATCTGTCGACGTGAGCCGGCACCGCGGCGCCGCCGTGCTTCAGCGCGAGTTTCCTGACCTCGACTTCGCTTATCAGCGCGCCGGTCAACAGGAGCCTTTCTTCGCTCCCGACGATCTCGTCGTCGGAATTTATTAAAAGCTGTTCGCCGAATACGTCGGGACGGTTTTTCAGATCGGGAAAAGGGATTTCGGAAATAAACGCCTCCAGGCTGTCGGCGTCGGGGAACAGACAAAGAACGTGAACGTCCTCGTTTGTCTGTATCTCGGCGGCGGGCACGACCAGCACGTCCAGCGCTTCGCCGACCTCGACAGCCGCGCGGACGTTGCCCGCCGCGTTGTGGTCGGAAACTGCTATTATCTCCAGTCCCGCCGCCGCCGCGTACGCCACGATGTTTACGGGCGTCATCTCCCTGTCGGCGCACGGCGAAAGCGCGCTGTGAATATGAAGGTCGTACAAATAGCGCATTATTTTATCGCCTTGACCGCTTCGTAAACCGGCAAATCGGTTACTATCATGTTCAGTCCTTTGTCGACGACTTTCGCCCTCAGCGTTTCGTCCGGTTCAACCCCTTCGCAAAGTACCGTCAGCGAAATATCGGCAAGCGTCTGGACTGCCGCCACGTTTTGATTGTTCATCACCGTGAACCACACCGAATCGGCGGGAGCCTTGGAAATCACGTTGCTTAAAAAATCGCCGCAATACCCGCCGACAACCTCGCGTTCGGGTTCCTCAAGATGTATTATCCGGGCGCCTAAATCCTCGATTATACTTTTTATGTTCATTGTTTATTCACCGCCTGGTACACATATCGCAAGTGGTTTCCCCTCTTGCCACGTCCTCGGCAAAAGCCCTGCAACTGGGCGCGCCGCAACCGCCGCAATCGAGGTGAGGCAGGTCTTTGTAGATCTCTTCGATCTTCTGCATCTTTTCGAGCGCGACCTTGAAATCGGAGTCGAGTTTATATACGTCCTGGACCTCGGGCTTGGTTTCCCAGTGATAGAACGAGCGATCCTTTTTAACCTCGTCCATACGGTTGGCGACGGGAGGCAGTTTGTCGCGCAGAGCGCGGATCCTGACCCTCGCCACGAACGGGTTTTCGACGTTAAGCACTCCGCCCACGCAGCCCGACGGACACGCGCCCAGTTCCACGAAATCGATATAATTCAGCGTGCCGTCCTCCATGGCTTTGAGTACGTTGTTGATGTTTTCCATACCGTCGGCGGCAAGATAGCGGTTCTGATAAATGCCGAGCGATTCTCCGCCGGAAGCCGCCCACCTGACGCCGAGTATACCCGTCTTGGAGAGGTTCTTGAGCGGTTTGTCTTTTAACTGAGACATCACTCCGAGCAGTTTGAAATACATTTCGCCTATCGACAACACTCCGTCCGCAGGAGGATTTTTCAATCCCATTCCCGTTTTCAGCGCGTAGACCTTGGCGGGACACGGCGAAATGAAAAACACGCCGATGTCCTCCTTGGGGATACCCGCCTGTTCGGCTTTTTCGCGCGCGAGTCTCAGCGCCACGTCGGCGGGAGAAACTAGATCTATGACGTGCGACATCAAAGAATGATACCTCATCATTATCAGTTCCAGCACCGCGGGGCACGCAGAAGATATTATCGGTTTTTTGAGCTTTCCTTCCCTCATCAGGTTGCGCGTTTCCTCGCTGACCAGTTCAGCCCCGCGCGCCACTTCGAACACGTCGTCGAAGCCGAGTTCCAACAAAGCGTTCAATACGATATTGACGTCCTCGAGGTTGTTGAACTGACCGAACAGCGAGGGCGCGGGCACGGCGATACGGTACTTGTATTTGAAAATGCTTTCGAACGGATCGTATGCGGGCAGCTTTGCCTGATGCGGACACATCCTGACGCATTCTCCGCAACCTATGCAACGGTCGTAATGCACTTTGGCTTTGCCGTTACGTACGCGGATAGCCTCGGTCGGGCAACGCTTCATACAGGCTATACAGCCCTTGCATTTGTCATAATCGAGCGTAACGGTGTGCAGACTCTTATCCATGTCGTCTCCTTGTCATGCGGCAAAGTTTACCGTCATCGTAACGGTAGTTCCTTCGCCCACGACAGAATCTATTTTGAAACTGTCGGTATATTTTTTCATGTTGGGAAGTCCCATTCCCGCCCCGAATCCGAGGTTTCTGATCGCCTCGGGCGCGGTGGAGTAGCCGTCCTTCATGGCTAGCTCTATGTCGGGGATCCCGGGACCTTTGTCCTCCAGCACGATAACGATTCTATCGGGATAAATATCGACTATCGCCTTTCCCCCTCCCGCGTGAATGACCATATTGATTTCGCCTTCGTACATGGCTATGGCGACTTTTCTGACAAACTGCGCGCCCACGCCCAGCATTTTGAGGGTCTTTTTGACCTCGTCGGACGCGCTGCCCGCGGAAACGAAATTGTTGCCCGCCACGTCGAATTCCAGATGCAGCGCCGTCATACGGTCGTTTCGCCGGGTTGCAGACCTTCTGCATACAGCGTGCCGCAAGCCGAATACATGCGGTGGTCGCTGGAGATTAGCGCGATACCCTTATCCTCGGCTATCGCTATCATATCCTCGGTGGGACGCTTGCCGCGAACCAAGGCTATGCATTTGATGTCCATCATGTCCGCGGTGCGGATCACCTGGGGATTGCAAAGCCCCGAAATAAGCAGCGCCTGGTCTTTGACAAAAGCCAGCACGTCGCTCATCATGTCGGAAGCGCATGCGGAATGCAGATCGACGTCCATCATGTCTTCGCCGCAGTATACTTTGGCGTCCAGTAGTTCCACGATTCTTCTGATTTTCATATTCTCTCCGTTTTATTTGGGATACACTCTGCCGAGCGTGCGTTTGTGTTCGGCGCGCTTCGACGCCGCTTCGATCTTGGCTCTGGCTTCCTCGGAAGCGTTGCCGTTCAAAAGGTATTCGTCTATTTCCTCGTAGGTTATTCCGAGTTCCTGTTCGTCGGTCTGTCCCTCGAACAACGCCGCCGAAGGCGGTTCCTTGATTATTTCCTCGGGGCATTCGGCATAGGTCAGCAGCTTGTATATTTCCCTGACGGTCAGATCGCCTATCGGGTTGAAATCGAAAGCGCCGTCGCCCCATTTTGTAAAATATCCCATGGTGCGTTCGCTAAGATTCCCAGTGCCGCAGACCAGATAGTTTTTACGCTGAGCATAATTGTAAAGGGTTATCATTCTGAGCCTCGGGTTCATGTTGGCGTATGCCATGGGATTGCGGTTCTCGTCGAGATCGTCAACCGCCGCCCTGAAAGCGAGTTTTACCGGGGTAAGATCGACTTCGAGAGTCTTTACGTCGAATTTCTCGGCAAGCAAAAGCGCATAGGTCTTGTCTTTTTCGTAATTGCGCTTCGACTCGCACGGCATTATTATTCCGGTTACGTTCGGCGTCGCCATGCGGCAAATTATCGCCGCGAGCGCCGAGTCCTTCCCGCCGGACAAACCCAAAACGACGCCCGAAGCTCCCGCCTCGGCAAGCAATTCCTTTACCCATTCGGCTCTGGACAAAAGTTCTTTGGCAAAATCCATAGATTCAGCGGCGCAAAGCGCCTCTCCGTAATTAATACAAAGATTATAACACGCCCGTATGCGTAAAGCAATATCGAGTTTAAAAATTAAAGGACCGACTTCAGACGGGTCGGTTCAGGTTTTTCAGTTCCCAGTTTATCGGGGTCTTGCCGAGGGAAAACAGTATCGAATTGGTTTCGGAAAAATGTCTGCACCCGAAAAAGCCGTTATAGGCGGAAAGCGGAGACGGATGCGCCGCTTCCAGAACGAAATGACGAGGATTCGCGATCAGACTTTTTTTGGATCTCGCGGGTGCTCCCCACAGCAAAAACACTACGGGGTCGGGGCGCTCGTTCAAACGCTTTATCACGGTGTCGGTCAGCTTTTCCCAACCCTTTCCTTTGTGCGAAAAAGGTTCGTTGCGCCTGACGGTGAGTATTGTGTTCAATAATAGTACGCCCTGCTCTGCCCAAGGTTTCAGGTATCCGTTATCCGGTATAGGGATGCCTAAATCCGAGTTTATCTCTTTGAAGATGTTGACAAGCGAAGGAGGGATCTTTACGCCGGGCTTGACCGAAAAGCACATTCCGTGCGCTTCGCCCGGGTTATGGTACGGATCTTGTCCGAGTATGACCGCTTTTACCGACGAATAAGGCGTCGCCTTGAGGGCGTTGAAAATATCGTGCATGTCCGGATAAACGGTATAGCGGGAATATTCCTCTTTCAGGAACTGTCTGAGTTCGTTGTACCATTCGCTCGAAAAGGCGTCCTTTAACAGTTCGTCCCAGTCGTTTCCGATATTTACCATACATAGATATTACAACGCCCGCGAGCATTTGTCAAACTATGTAAGCTGTTCCCCTCCGCATACGGACTGTTGAGGACATCCGCAGCACAGCACTATCAGCAACATGGCAAGACATTGGTTGTTGCAGCCGGAGTCTCCGCAGCCGCAACACAGCACGATCAGCAACAAAGCCAAGGAATTGTTCTGAAGCATATTCACCTCCGACGAATTTAGCCGTCTTTCTACAATATGCCCGAGAATGTTTTTGCGTTCCGACTTTATTATTCGTTCGGGAGGTGAACATGCCGGAAATAATCGCAAGCGACGAAACATGCCGTCTGATACGCACATTCGTACCGTCAAATCAGGATCTGTCGGATATGTGCGCTTTCTTTTCGATATTCTGCGACGTTACCCGAATGAAAATGCTGTCCGCGCTGAGCATAGACGAACTCTGCGTCAGCGACCTGGCGGCGTTGCTGAATTTAAACCAGACGACCGTTTCGCATCAGCTGAAGCTGTTGCGCGACGCGGGACTGGTGGCGACGAGACGCGAAGGCAAGATTATCTTTTACCGTATAGCTTCCGAACACGTCGAAAAAGTAATGAGCGCGGGAACCGTTTATCTGCTGGAAGTTCTGCCGCCCGAACGCATGAACGAACCGTCGCGTCAAGCGGCAAAACAGGCTTAACCCTTTTTTGCAAAAAAAACGTGCCGAACGGCGCGTTTTTTATTCTTTTCCTCTCGTGATCTTTTCGACTATGGGTATCGCGTAGCGGTATCCCCAAAGCAGCAGCGCGTCGTAAACGAGGAATGCCGCCGTAAATATCAGGTTCAAAATAAAATACAACAAACCCGCGGGTTCCACGGAAACGTTCAGCGCTTCGAAATTCACGAAAAGTATATCGGTAAGATAATATATCACGAAAAAGACGAAACAGGAATAAACGACTTTCACGGGATAAACGACGTACCATTTTAGCTTGGGTTCTCTGTTGTGCAACGCCACCGCGAGTATGGTGTAAAATCCGCCTATCAACACAAAAGAAAGAACGTGAATGTTTGCAAAAATCCCGCCGAGCGCGCTGACCGCGACATAAGCAAGTACGGCTTCGCGGTAATACTTTTTGGTCAGCGGCAAAAGTATCCCGCACGCCGCCAGAATATTAAGACTTAGAGAAAGATTGCTGACGTAAAACGAAAGAATGACCGCGCCGAGCGAAATCGCCGCGCCTATTCCCGCCAGCGCAAGCCGCGTTGCCGTAAAGCGCGCGCGTTTCATGTCAGCAGCAGGAAATCAGATCCCCGCCCATACATTCGCAGCAGCAGTCGGCGCAAATCAGACTGGTACAGCAATCGCATGGCGTCATCCCCCTGCCGCCGCGGCGATAGTTTTCGTCGTCGGAATACGACCTTCCCGAACCGCCGTCGTCGCGGTAATTGTAAACTCCGCTGCGCTGATATCCGTCGGAACGGCCTGCGCCAGCGCCGTCGGGATTCGCGTTGATATGCATCTTGCCCTCCATCTGTTTTAAAGCGGAAGTGTATTTGGCGTTCCCGGGTTCCATCTGTACCGCAAGCCTTAACTGCTCGACTGCCTCGGGAGACCTGCGTTTGGAATAATGTATTATCGACTGAAGAAAATGCCATTCCGCCGTCTTTTCGGTGATGCCGTCGAGCACGCTCTGTGCCTCGTCGTAGCGACGGCTTTTTATCAGATTGTCGGCTTCTTCCAGTCTGTCCGAAACGGTGGTAACGTAATATCTGGACTGCAAAATCTCGTTTGCGGAGCGGTACGCTTCCTCGATCTCGTCCAGTTTCTCGCACGCCTCTGCGCCCGTTTCACCGGGTTCGAAGCGCTTCGATTCCCATTGACTGCGGGCAGCTTTATATGCTTCGTAAAGCTCATTTTGGGTTACCGTTTCGCTGACTCCGAGAGTCACAAAAGGGTCTTTCTGCATTTTTTACCTCCGTTTTGGAGCACTTCGTCGGTCTTTTGTCGGAGACCGAGATATATTACGTTCGAAAGCGGTCCTTCGCTATACACTATACGCATACGGTCGTATGAGGCGCGAATCTCGCGAATGTATCCGTAAAGGCGCTCTTTGACTTCGCCCTTTAGTTTTGCCGATTCTTCCTCGGACAATTCCCCTTTCAGGACAAAGGGATTGAAACTCTTTTCTTTCCGATCCTTCGCCATATCGTCGTAGGCGTCAACGACGTATATCCATCTGCCGAGGTTCGAGCAAAGCGTCTCGGCATCGGCATCGAAACCTTTCAAAGCCGCTTTGCCGACCGCTACCAGCATTTCGGCTGAATTTTCCGCAAGCGCGTCAACGTCGGCACAACCCGCGCTTTCCAGTTCGCTAAGCTCGGCAAAACATTTTTTTAACGCGGAATCGAGTTCGGGGAAACGTGCCTTTGCCTTTTTGTATGCCGGGGCTATGGCGCCCGCGGCGGCGGCATACCTTATTCCCCCTTTGTCGCGCCTGTCGTCGCACAATTTATAGTAGCCTAAAACGGTGTTGATGTCAACTATTCTTTCCTGTACGGGATCGTTTTCCACCACAGGAAATCTGGGACCTACCGGGTGCACGAAGCATCTGGCGTCCTTGAAACGCGGCTCCAGATCCTCGTAGTTATGCGCGAGCATGCTCAAAAACGCGATATCGTAATTGACTCCGAGCCTCATAAGCTGGTTGAAATACTTTTTCGAAATACTCTTGCACAACCCGCAGTAATACGCCTTGTATGTGGCGAAATCCTTGATAAGTATATTGGGTTTGTCTACTCTGACGTATCCGAACATCTATTTTAATTCCACCAGTCCGACTTTGCGCTTTACTTTCGACATGGTACGACGCGCGATCGCCGAGGCGCGGACGGCGCCCTCTTTGGCGATGCCGGCAAGGTACTCTTTATCCGTAGTCAATGAGGCGTACCTTTCCCTGACGGGTCTTAAGCGCTCGATCACCGCTTCGGCGCACGCCGATTTGAACGCGGCGTAACCTTTGTCGGAATAATTCTTCTCGATTTCCTCGATACTCATACCGCCCATTTCGCTCATTATCGTCATCAGATTGCTGACGCCGGGCTTAAGCTCGGGGTCGTAACGCACGACCGAATCGGAATCCGTAACGGCGCGCCTGAATTTACGCATTATCGAATCGGGATCCTCGATTATCGAAACGGCGGCGTTGGGGTCCGGGTCGGATTTTGACATTTTTGCGGTGGGATCCTGCAAGCTGAACACCCTCGCGCCCTGCTTCGGAATATACGCCTCTGGCACGGTAAAGGTCGGAGAATACAGGTTGTTGAAACGGATCGCTATGTCGCGGGTGATCTCCAGATGCTGCTTCTGATCGGCGCCCACCGGAACAAGAGAAGTCTGATACAGCAAAATATCCGCCGCCATCAATACCGGATAATCCAGAAGTCCGATATTGATGTTGTCCTGATGTTTTTGGGATTTGTCCTTGAACTGAGTCATCCTCTGCATTTCGCCTATATAGGTGAAGCAGTTGAGTATCCAGCTTAGTTCCGCGTGCTCGTGAACGTGGGACTGGAAGTAAAGAACGTTCTTCCGCGGGTCGAGTCCGCATGCCAGATACTGCGCGAAAAACGACATCGCTCTCTGGCGGTATTCCGCGGGTACCTGCCTGACCGTCAGCGCGTGAAGATCGGCTATGCCGTATATGCAATCGTACTCGTCCGAAAGCTTCAGCCAGTTCGTGATCGCGCCGATATAGTTGCCTATAGTGATGATGCCCGTCGGCTGTATGCCGCTGTATACAACAGGTTTATTCATCTTTGCTCCTCAGAATGTCGAATAACGTTTTTTCCATATCCTCCTTGTCAATGACGAGGGTATGGATCGGTTCGGCGTACCGAAGTTTGGCAATAGCCTCCGGCACTTCCGTCCCGGTAAAGTTATGCAGGCGTTTTATCGCCCTGAAAGCGTCGGGTTCGTCGCTGCCGGTCAGCGACATGAAAACGTCGTGGGCGAACTTATAAGGCGAAGCCGTCGAAACGATGACGGTCTTTGTCGGGTCTCCCGTCTCCGTCAGATAGTCGTAATACGCGCTGACCGCGACGGCGGTATGCGGATCGAGAAGGTAATCGTGCGTTTCGAAAAAGTTGTCGATAGCGGAAGCGGTGTCCTCCTCGGTAGCGGAATATCCCTGAAATTCGGGAAATTCCTCCGTTAGCTTGTCGAAATCCACATAGTACATTCCGAAACGGTTCAGTTCGCTCATGACTTTGTTCACGTATTCGGGTTTGCGGTCGCCCAGTTCGAACAAAAGCCTTTCGAGGTTGGAGCTTACCAGTATGTCCATCGACGGAGACATCGTTTTGCGGAAGGGACGGTTGACGTCGTATTTTCCCGTGGTGAAAAAGTCGGTAAGCACGTTGTTGACGTTGCTCGCGACAATGAGTTTGCCCACGGGAATACCCATGCGCATGGCGTAATACGCGGCAAGCACGTTACCGAAGTTTCCGGTGGGCACGACGAAATTTATCTTGTCGCCCATATCTATCTCTTCAGCGCCGACGAGGTCGAGGTAAGCCGAAACGTAATAAACTATCTGCGGCATCAGCCTGCCCCAGTTTATGGAGTTTGCCGAAGACAGCGCGTAGCCCATCTCTTTCAGCTTCTCGTTACACTCGGGATCGGTAAAAATGCGTTTCACCGCCGTCTGGGCGTCGTCGAAGTTGCCCTTTATCCCGACGACGTGCACGTTGGAACCGGTGGTCGTCTGCATCTGAAGCTTCTGAAGCTCGCTGACGCCTTCCGAAGGATAGAATACGATTATCTCGGTGCCCTCGACGTCCTTGAAGCCTTCGAGCGCGGCTTTTCCGGTGTCTCCCGAGGTCGCAACGAGAATTAACGTCTTTTCGCCGCCCGCGTATTTTTTCCGCGCGGCGGTCATCAGATACGGCAGTATCGTCAACGCGACGTCCTTGAACGCCAGCGTCGGACCGTGGAAAAGCTCCATGACGAACGAATCGCCGTCGATATCGATGACGGGCGCGGGTTCGCCGTCCTTAAAACGCGCATACGCCCTGTCGGCGTACTCTTTCAGTTCCGCCTCGGTATAATCGTCCAGAAAATATTTCATTATGCACGCGGCGCGCTCCGGATAATCCATCCAAAGCATATTTTCCAGCTCTTCCCTGTCCAGTTTCGGAAAAAACGACGGCACATAAAGACCGCCGTCGGGTGCTATACCTTTCAGTATGGCAACGCCGCCGTAAACCGGCGAAGCGCCGCGCGTTCCGATAAATTCCATATTACTCCTTTTCGGCGTCCGCCAGTTCGCGGATAAAGTCGGGCAGTTCTTCGTAGTCCGCAGATACCGTCAGCACGAACGTCGCCTCGGTTTTATGCGAAATCGCCTTTAATCTTTCGTAAAAGCCGCCCATTTCGGATATGGGTTTCCCTATCATGCGGGCGGCGCCGTCGATAAAGAACAGACGGATGTCGTAATTTGCCTCCAGCATGCCCTGTATGAACCCTATCAGTCCGTCTTCGGTGGTGATCCTACACTCTTTCGTGTTGGTAAAACGAATCTGGTATTTTATTTCGCGGATATAACGCGAAGTATCTGTTATGAACACTATGTCGCCCAATTCTTTGGCGATGGACGAGTTGGCCAAGTCGATTATGCGCTTGGTCTTGCCGGTGCCTTTTGACCCGTATATGATTTTAATCATTAAAGTCCTCTCTGCATTTTTTGGAAAGCAAAAACTTCCCTATATACATTGTATCAAATTTCCCGCATTTTTCAAGAGGGAATTTGCCCGCGGATCAATTTTTCGAAGCGACGAATTTCAGGTATCTTTCCCCGTCGCCTTCCTTTATCAATCCGACCAGTTCGTCGTCGCTCATGACCGTCGTTCTGCCGTCCGCATACTCCGCGTCGACCCTGTCTTTAATATACGAAACCAACGGGTCGCGCTTGTCAAGCATGTCGTCGCCCCTCAGTTTAAAATACGCGTTGATCCAGAATGCTATTCCCGCCAGTCCGGAGTGCGAATCGATTGCGACCATGGGCGGACGACCGAGTATCTTTTCGGTATCGAAGATATTGTATATCTCCTTGTCCTTCATCATGCCGTCGGCGTGAATGCCCGCGCGGGTCAGGTTGAAGTTCCTGCCGACGAACGGCGTCCCGGGCGGGATCTCGTAACCCATTTTCTTTTCGAAATACTCGGCGATCTCGGTGATGACCTCAAGATTCATTCCGCCGCTGTCGCCCCTCAGCGAGCAATATTCCATCGCCATCGCTTCGAGCGGACAGTTACCCGTCCTTTCGCCTATCCCGAGCAGCGTGCAGTTGACCGCCGAAGCACCGTACAGCCACGCCGTTGCGGCGTTTGTTACGACCTTATAAAAATCGTTGTGTCCGTGCCACTCCAAAAGCGACGACGGGATCTCGGCATAGTGTTTCAAACCGTATATGATGCCCTGAACGCTTCTGGGCATCGCCGCGCCGGGATAGGTTACGCCGTAACCCATGGTGTCGCAACAACGTATCTTTATCGGAATACCGCTTTCGTCCATCAGCTCTTTCAGCTTGGAAGCGAAAGGTACCACGAAACCGTAATAATCGGCTCTGGTGATGTCTTCGAAATGGCAACGCGGCTTGACGCCTATATCCAGCGCCATTTTGACGACGCCCAGATACTTGTCCATGGCCTGCGCGCGCGTCAGATTCATTTTCTTGAAGATGTGATAGTCGGAACAGCTGACGAGTATGCCGGTTTCCTTCAAACCCATTTCCTTGACCAGCTTGAAATCGTTTGCGGTGGCGCGTATCCAGCTGGTAACCTCGGGAAATTCGAGTCCCAGATCCTGGCAACGCCTGACCGCTTCCTTGTCGGAATCGGAATAGATAAAGAATTCGCTTTGGCGTATCAGACCGTTTTTCCCGCCCAGACGGCTCATCATTTTGTACAAGTCGACGATCTCGTCGGGAGTGAACGGTCTGGAACCCTGCTGTCCGTCGCGGAACGTGGTGTCGGTTATCCATATGTTTTCCGCCGCGCGCATCGGAACGTGCATGAAGTTGAACAGCGTTTTGGGTACCGATTCGTAGTCGAACATCTCCCTGAACAGATGCGGTTCGGTTACGTCCTGAAGTTCGTGCGTGAAGTTGTGTGTTTCCAGCAGGTTTACCGAGTCGTTGTAAAAAATCTTGTCTTTCATGTTTATTCCTTATAACGGGTTTTGATCCCGTAATTCGTTCAGTCGGCAACGTCGCCGAGTTTTAAGTTCCTGTCGTATAACTGGAGCGCTTCCACCATTTCGAACATGTCGCCGTCCATGAAATCGGGAAGATTGTAAAGCGTCAGCCCTATCCTGTGATCGGTAACCCTGCCCTGAGGGAAGTTGTACGTCCTGATCCTTTCGCTTCGGTCGCCCGTTCCCACCTGGGTCTTGCGGTTCAAGGCGTATTCTTTGTCTTTTTGCGTCCTGAAATGGTCGTAAAGACGCGAATTCATTACTTTCCACGCCTTTTCGCGGTTTTTTATCTGACTGCGCTCGTCCTGGCACTCCACGACTATTCCCGTGGGCAGATGGGTTATCCTGACGGCGGATTCGGTCTTGTTGACGTGCTGCCCGCCCGCGCCGCCGCTGCGGTAAGTATCGATTTTAAAATCCTTTTCGTTGAAGTCCACGACCACTTCTTCCGCCTCAGGAAGCACCGCCACCGTGCATGTGGAAGTATGCACCCTGCCCTGCGACTCCGTTTCGGGCACGCGCTGAACGCGGTGCACGCCCGATTCGTATTTCATTTTGGAATAGGCGCCCTTGCCGTTCAGCATGAACACGGCTTCCTTTACGCCGCCGAGTTCGGTTTCGTTCAGGTTGATCTCCTCGACTTTCCACCTGAGACGCTCGGCGAAACGGTGATACATTCTCATCAAATCCGCCGCGAAAAGGCTGGCTTCCTCGCCGCCCGCGCCGCCGCGGATCTCGATAATGACGTTTTTGTCGTCCATCGGATCCTTGGGGATCAGCAATATCTTCAGCTCGTCCTTAAGAGCGTCGCGTTTCGATAAAAGCTCGGCGTATTCGGCTTCGGCAAGTTCCGCCATCTCGGCGTCTTCCGATCGCGTCATTTCGCGGCAAAGCTCGGCTTCTTCCTCGTTTTTCAGATAAGCGGTGTATTTCTCTGCCACCTCTTCCAAAGAAGCGCGCTCTTTCACCAGCGACTGCCACAGCTCGCGTTTCTTGACGATCTCGGGATCGGCTATCTGCTCGGTAAGCTCGTTGAAGCGTTTCAGCATAGCTTCGAGTTTTTCAAACATTTATTCTATTTCTCCTTTCTGTGCGTCTTTCTGTGCGTCCGGATCCGCCGAACCCGGCTCGAAGACCAGCACTCTGTCCACCGGCGGAACGTTATAGTCGCATACTCTTTTTGCTTTCAGCCCGAAAATTTTCTCGACCGCGTCCGCCTGACCTTTTCCGACCTCGAGTATCAGTTTCCCTCCATCGTTCAGGAACTTCTGATATTTGGCGGCGATCTTAACGTAAAAGTCAAGTCCGTCGACCCCGCCGTCCAACGCCAGACGCGGCTCGAAGTCTTTGACCACGGATTCGAGAGCGTCCACGTCCGCAGTCGGTATATACGGAGGATTGGCGATTATCAGATCGAAACGCCCCCGTATGTTTTCGAATAGATCGCTCTTGACGAACTCGATCTCGGCATTCAGCGCGTTCGCGTTCTCGTATGCGAGAGACAGCGCTTCATCGGACACGTCGGACGCCGTTACTTTCGCGCCCGTTTCCAGATTGACGGTAACTGCGACCGCCCCGGAACCTGTGCAAAGTTCCAAAACCCTTACCGCTTTATCGTCCCGCGCGGCTTCCCTGACGGCGTTTACGGCGGTTTCCGCCAGTATCTCGGTATCCTGTCGCGGTATCAGAGCGCGCGCGTCCGAACGGAACGTTCTGCCGTAAAAATACGCCTCTCCCAGAACGTGTTGCAAAGGTCTGCCTTCCGCTCTCTTCGCGGCAAGTTCCTTCATGCGCGTTTCGTCGTCCTTGGAAATGTAACGTATGCTTTTGAGCGCTCCGAAAGTTTTCGTCCCAGTTACGTACATCATTATCAGTCCGGCCTCGTTATCCGATGCGTCCGCAGGCTCGAGTATTTTTTTCAGCGCCTTTTCCACCGCTTCTCTGCCGGAAAAAGTCATAAAGCGTTTAACGGGTTCGGTAGCGTCGGACTGAAGTTTCATGACCTCGTTAAAAGCCGCTATCGCGACCTCGGTCATTTTTTCGTCCGGCTCGCGCGTGGTCAGCCTTTGGAGTGCCAGACCCGGAGCTTTAAGTACCCGAACAAAGATATTGTCGTATTTTGCCGCCGCCTTCAAAACCTCGTATGAAAGCCCGGCGATCACGGGTATCAGCGCGATGCGTACCAATACTTCCAGGACGGTTATCTGCGGATCCCAGCCTATCAGCGCAAAGAAAAGCGCGTTGAAGAATATGGACACGGTCATCACGATAAAGATGAAATTGGTGCCGCAACGGTCATGAAAACGCGTGTGTTTCATTACGTTCGAAGGGGTCAGCTCCTCGCCGGCCTCGTAACAGGCTATCGTCTTGTGTTCCGCGCCGTGATACGCAAACAGGCGTTTTATCTCCTTCATTCTGCCGACCGCGGCGAGGTATATCAAAAAGACGGCGAGTTTCAACACGCCTATCGTCAGGTTTTCGATAAGTATTCTGAGATAAGAGTTCAGAGAATCGAGTTTGACGAGAGTGTAAATGCCGCGGGTTACGTAGGTCGGTACCACCACGAACGCCACCACCGCCAGGATGATCCCCAGTAGCGCGCCGACGAAAGCCGCGAGTTTGACCGGGCTTATCTTCAACTTTTCTTCGAGTTTTTTTTCGAAAGCCGAAGCTTCCGCCTCCGGATCTTCGCCGTAAACCTCGCCCGAGCGTATCAGAATTTTTGTGCCGTCCACGAAGCTTTGAACGAATGCCGCGACTCCGCGCACGACGGGGATCCTTTTCACCAAAGGTTTTTTGCTTTCCAAGCGTCTGCTTTCGAGCTGGATCACGCCTCTGGGATCTCTGACCGCCACGGCTTCGGCGCCCGTGCCGCGCATCATCACGCCTTCGAGTACCGCCTGTCCTCCTATGTCGGAGCAGTTTTTACGAGCCATAAACTTCCTCTTATTAGCAAAATAGGTGCAGTCGCCTGCACCTATCCGTTCATTTCGGGTCGAAATTATTTCTTGCCGTAGCGCTTATAGAACGAATCGACGCGGCCGCCGACGTCCACTATCTTTTGCTTGCCCGTATAGAAAGGATGGCACTGGTTGCAGATATCGACCTTCAGTACGTCCACGTTTTTGGTGGTGCCCGCTCTGAATTTCGCGCCGCAAGCGCAAACGACGTCCACGACTTTGTAATTCGGATGAATCTTTTCTTTCATATTTCTACCTCTATATATTCGACGGATTATGCGTTAATGCTTAGCTATTATATATACTTCGCCGCCGCTTGTCAACTGTTTTCCTCTGTTTTTTAATTTAAGCGCCTAAACCCTGATCGCGGGCATAACGTAAACGGTGGGATCTTCGCTGAGTTCCGCAAACAGATTGCCCGCGTCCTTTAAAGGTACAATTTTGTCTATAAATCCGTCAAAATTGATTATTTTTTGCGCTAAAAGATTGATCGCCGCCACAAACTCTTCCCGCGCCGAAGTTACCCCGCTGACGGTAAGATTCTTGCCGGCTATTTCCGAAATATTACATTCCATTCTGGGCGCAAAAGACGTGTGCATGCCCGCTATCACCGAAGTGCCGCCGTGAGCGGTTATGTTGTACAGATAATTGGGCGTTACGTTGGGAAGCGTGTGAATGACCGTGTGTTCCGCCATTCTGCCGCCGGTGATACTTTTCACGCGCATTATGACGTTTTCCTTGGATTCGTCCACGGTATAGTATATACCCGCCTTTTCCGCCAGCTTTAAATATCTTGAGTCCGACGTGATCAGTATAGGGATTGCCTGATAATAGAGCGCCAGTTCCGCGGTAACTATCGCCAAAAGCGACCCGCCTATCACCGCAACGTAATCGCCCTTTTTAACTTTCAGAGTCTTTATGGTTTTCAGCGCGACCGCCACAATATCCGCAAAGACCGCTTCTTCTTCCCTGACGTTCTCGGGAAAAGGCACCACGTTGTCGGGGGGAAGCGAAATGAAATCCCTCAAAAATCCGTCCTCGTCCACGCCGTAAAGCGCGGATACGGCATATGCGTTTTCCTCGTCGCCGTCGGCGTCGATATACGGATTCAACAAAACCTTGCCGCCCAGTTTCAGCCCGTATTCGTCGCGGTCCTCGGAAACAACGGCGGTAGCCATTTTGCAGGGTACACGCGGATAAGCGACGTCGGCTTTTCCGTCGAAGATCGCCACGTCCGAAAGGGTCGGGCAGATAAGGCTGAGTTTCAGCTTGACGAAAGATTCGGGCGGATTGTTTTCACACTCCACCTCTTTGAAAAACTTATCTCCCGTGGCTTTATACAGTTTCATTTTGCCCCTCCGGATTCTTATGTCGAAATTATACCACCTATTCGCGAATTTTGCAACAGATACGGGGTATTTCCATAAAAACGCGCCGACGCGCGGAGAACACGGGTATGAGGCTGCGTTTTAGCGATAACGCGTAAAACCGCGCTAAAGAAGTTCGCTGACTTTTTTGACGTCCCCCGCGCCCGTCAAGAGCGCCAGATCCCCGGGTTTCAGATAATCGGCAAGGGCGCACGCCAGTTTCATCATGTCCGAATAATAATAACATTCCCCGCCCAGAGCCGCGACCTTTTCGTATAGTTCCAGCGCCGTCTTGCCGCCGCGGGATTCGCGCGCCGCATACTCCTTGAAAAAGAACACGGCGTCCGCGTCGCAGAAAGAATAAGTAAATTCTTTCATCAGCATTTCGGTGCGGCTGAGTGTATGCGGCTGAAACACCACGACGAGCCGTTTAGGTCTTAACCCGAGCGCCGTTCGGATAGCCGCCTTGATTTCCGTGGGATGATGCGCGTAATCCGCATACAGTTTCGCGCCGCGGAAAGGCTTCAGATATTCGAATCTTCCGTGCACGCCCATAAAGCGTTTCAGCCCCGAGGAAACGTATTTGTCCGGTATTCCGTAGCACCTCGCCGCGGCTGCCGCCGCCAATGCGTTATATACGTTGTGTCTACCGGGAACCGACAACGTAATATCGGAATTGGGTTTGCCCGATTGTCTGATTCGGAAGCCGTAACACCCGTTTTCGAGTATTCTCATATCGACAGCCCGCAAATCGGCGTTACTCTCCAATGCATATGTGAACACTTTTTTATATGCGGTTTGACGCATACGATAAAACTTTGCGTCGGCGTTGATGATGACGGTACCCCCTTCTTTGACCAGCGAGGAAAAAGCCTCGAAAGCTTCGAACAGTTCTCTTTCGTCGCGGTACGTGTCGGGATGATCGGGTTCGACTTCCGTTATGACCGCAATATCGGGATTCAGCGCCAGAAAGCTCCGTCTGTATTCGCATGCTTCCGTGATGAAACACGAGTCGCCGCGGTAACTTAGATTCCCCGCATCGAAAGTTTCGCCGCCGATATGCGCCGTGTAAAGTTCGCCCGCCTCCTTGAATATCGACGACAGCATCGCGGTAACCGTGGTTTTGCCGTGCGTGCCCGCGACGGCGACGACGCGATCGTAATCCGAAGAAACTTCTCTCAATAAAAAATCGCGGCGTATCCGCTTTTTGTCGGACGCTATCGCCTGTAAAAGTTCCAGGTCCGTAGCGGGTATGGCTCCCGAAAACACGACGAGGTCGGCGGACTTTACCGCCTCGGGCTCGGAGCCCAGATGGATTTCAGCGCCCCATTCGCCGAGTTCTTCGAGTTCCGCCGAATATCTGAGGTCCGATCCCGACACCGAGTATCCTTTCAGGATCATCAGTTTTGCAAGGGCAGACATACTTACTCCGCCCATGCCTATGAAATGGATTTTCCCGATTTTTTCGCCCGAGAACATATCCTATAATATGCCGTCCGAACGGCGATGGTGTTAAATTTTTTTTTGAAAAACGAGTATTGAAATTCGTAAGTTTGCATTGTATAATATTCTCACTTTAAGGATGAGGAGATTTTATGAATATCACCGATATACGGATTCGGCTTGCCGCTAAGGAATCCAGATTGCACGCGCTTGCAAGCGTTACTTTCGACGACGCTTTCGTCGTACACGACATCAGACTAATGGAAGGAGACAACGGACTTTTTGCGGTAATGCCCTGCAAAAAAATGTCGGACGGCAGTTATAGAGACATTGCGCACCCGCTGAACGCCGACGCCAGAAGAGAACTGACCGACGCTATCGCGAGCGCTTATATTTCGTTCAGGGAAAAGAAATTCGCCGAATAAAAAATTTTATTCCACGTTGCTTTCGGATTCGTAATACAGATAATCCACCTTGCCCATGGCGGTATATTTCAGTTTGTCCACAAACACGATTTCCCGGGGCACGGCGTAACGCACTATTTCGGATGCAATGACGCTTTTTAATGCGTTTTTAAGTTTCTGGTCTGCGCTTGCGCCGGGCGCGATCTCGACGTAAAGGCATATGAAAGGTTTATCGTTACGATCCGACTTTCTGGCGGCACAGGCTCCCGAAACGCCTTTTACGGTTGCCGCGACAGCCTCTATTTCGGACGGAAAGATATTGATCGCGGCAATTTTCAGACTGCGTTTCGCGCGTTCCGAAAAGTAAAGATATCCATCGGGATCCAACCGTCCCGTATCCCCCGTTTTCAGCCAGCGTCTGCCGGAGGAATCGGTATAGATCGCGCGGGCGGTGGCGTCGTCGTCCCCGAGGTATCCGCTCATCAGCGATACTGCGGATATTTCGATTTCCCCCGTTTCGCCCGCAGGCAAAATCTTGTCTCCGTCCGTGATCCTGACAAGGTTTCCGTTCAAAGGCCTGCCCTGGGAACGCGGCTTGGTTTTTCCCGCAGGATTTACCGTAACAACGGAAGCCGTTTCCGTCAGACCGTACCCTTCGAGTATTTCGGCGGTGCCGCCCGCGGCGGCTATCCTGGAATCGAAAGCGCGTTTGACCTCGGGACTCAACACGTCGCCTCCGCAAAAAACGCGGGAGAGGTTTTTCAGCGCTTTTCCGCCGAATGCGCGCTCCGCACAAAGCTTTCTGTACATACTCGGCACGCCCGCAAGGTGAGTAACGCGGTGTTTTTTTATCATGCGCGCGGCTTCGCCGGGGATAAAACGCGGCTCCATCACCACGCGTATACGGCACGCCACCGTGTGCGCGGCGATGCCCAGTCCGAATCCGTGAAAAAGCGGAAGCATCATCAGCATGGCGCCGTCGGCGGGAATAGTGGCGGGATCGGGGTGAACGCTGGTTACGACGGCTTCTTCCAACGCGTTCAGCGCCTTTGCGGAGATGACCGCCGTTTTGGGTTCGCCGGTGGTTCCGCCCGAATGTATATAAGCTGCGGCGTCGGAACCTAAGCCTTCCTCGGGAACAGCCGGCGGGTATTTGAGTATTTCCTCAAAATAATCGACGTTTTCTTTGATTTTTGTAAGTTTATACAATAATTTCAGCTCTTTTCGAAAATACAAAGGACTGCACAAAACGGTTTTCACCCCCGCTTCGGTCAGCGCTTCGGCGAATGATGGATACAGTTTGTCGTATAAAAACAGCACCCTCGTGCCCGTTCTTTCCAGGATACGTTTCAAAGATCTTAGCGGCAGTCTCGGATTTATGAGATTGGCGACGCCGCCCGCGGCGGACGCCGCGTAAAGGACGAAGAACGCCTCGGGGATATTCGGGAGCATTATTCCTATCGGCGCTCTGTCGAAGCCGCTTTTTTTAAGGTATTCCGCGGTTTTCAATACATATTCCTTAAATTCCGATTGCGTAAAACGCGCCGAATAATATTCCAACAGGATTTTTTCGGGCTCGTTCAACCAATCAGTAAGATATGCGAATATACCTTTATCGACGTTCATAATCTAATAATACAATTATTGACGCCGATTTGCAAGAAATAACTCGGCTAAAAGAGGTGAATATGCAGCTAAGCGAAATTATCGGAAAACGTATCGTATCGATCACCGCGGCAAAAGATCTGGGCACGGTCAGAGGCGTACATATCGACCCCGCGACATATGAAATCAAGGGCATATCCACGGATGAAGATATGCGCATGCTTCCTCTTGACTCCGTGTATGCGGTAAACGACATATTGACGACCGCCGATATGTCGTTAAGCGAGACAAACGGCAAAACGTTATGTATGAACATAGGCGCAAGCGTTTACACTTCCCGCGGCAAGTACGTCGGCAAGGTTTCGGACGTAACCCTCGGCGGCAAACGCAAAAGCGTAAAAACAAACGCGGGCAATCTTTCGCTGAAGCGGATAGGCGCTTCGGGAAAGGAGTTAGTCATACTCGCCCCCGCTGTCAAAAAAAGTCTTCCCGTTTTGGCGGCACCGGTCGAAAACGAGATCCGCTCCGAAGTCAGGGGCGCGTTTCCCGCGGAGCGTAACTCATACGGATTTTTGCTCGGCAAACGCGTTACCCGCGAAGTTTCGGACATAGGCAGATCGTTCGTTCTGATGGCGGGTACGCTGATAACGGACGGGATCATCAAGAATGCGTTGAAAGCGGGTAAGATAGCCGATTTGGTGGCAACCTCGGCGGAATAACGGCAACGGATCTTGCCGTCAAAGGGCGGAAACGGTAATCCGTTTCCGCCCGAGTCAAAGCAATCCCCTCTTCACTTTTTCGTATTTCGGTAAGGGAAATAAGACCGATTAGGCGTATTTTCCCCTTTTTTATTCTTCGGCGAACTCGGCTCCGTCGCATTTGGGACATTTGCCGGGCGCCTTCGAGCCTTTGAACACGGTACCGCAGTTTTTGCACTTATAGCGTTTGCTTTCGGCACTTTCCGCGCCCGACACGCCCTGATAGGACGCGCGGGAAGAAGAATTGGCGGCTCCCGAAGCCGCTCTGTTCACGGCCCCCGCTTCCATGTTACCGCACTCCGCCGAGCCCGCGCGGTTTCCCGAACGATTCTGGGCGGCGCTATAAGAACCCGCTTCCATGTTGCCGCATTCCGCCGAACCCGCGCGGTTTCCCGAACGATTCTGGGCGGCGCTGTGAGAACTCGCTTCCATGTTACCGCACTCCGCCGAGCCCGCGCGGTTTCCCGAACGGTTCTGGGCGGCGCTGTGAGAACCCGCTTCCATGTTACCGCGTTTTTGCTTTTGAGCTTTTGCGCTTTCCATATTGCCCGACTTCATGTTTTTATCGGGACTGGAACAATCGGATATTTTGTTGGTCATATCGAAACCTCCTGAATTGATACAGATATTTTCGCCATTCCCGACGCGATTTATTCGCAATAATTTCCCGATTCTCTTTTTTCGGACAAACTCCCTGTTTCAACAGAATCGGTAACGTTTTTCAACGCGTATCCGCGCTACAAAAAGGCGGTATCCGAGATACCGCCACCGCTACCGAAACGTTCGTAACGCTGAAACGCTTATAACATCGAGCGTATCGTATCCTGTGCGCCGCGCCCGAGTTCAGAGGAAAGTACCTCTGCCGCCTCGTCCGAGGTAATCCTGCCGAACTTCGCATAATCGTACAGTCTTACGATAGCCTTCTTCAGCTTTTTATCGCCGTATTCCTTTCTTAAACGGTCGTAAATCAGAGCCGTGCCGCATCTGACCGTGGTTTCGTATTCGTTTACGGTCAGATACTCGGAAATGCTTCTGGCGGGATGCAACGCGTATCCGGGATAGTACTCGGACATCTCCTCTGTCATTGACGCAGTAAGCCTGGAGTCGTTTGCGGTCGCGGTCGTATAAGTTTCCTCGTCTCCTGTCAATATCGAGAAATATTCCCCGAGATAGTACGCCGTCCCCTCGCCCGCCCAGCGGTCGGTATCCGCAGCCGTTCCCGCGGCGCAGCCGAAATACTGTGCGGCAACTCCGTTCAATACCGCGTTTTTGAGCCTGTCGCCCGACAATTTTTCATTGATCAACACCAGTCCCGAAATTGCTACGAAATCCTCGTTTATCGGCACGGCGACCACGCTGAGAACGTCAAACGGAAACTCGCCCGTCAGCGAGTAAAATGCGGTATACGCGCTTTCGGCACAACCCAAAAGCGCGTCCGAATCCGATAAAAGTCTGCCGGAGCTCGAACGACGTATTTCCTTTGAATCCGACCATACCACCGCGCCGGCTTCCCTCAGATTGCTTTTCTCGCATTCGACGATTACGGTTTCGCCGTTTTCTTGTATCGATTTTATTGGTTGATTGGTAGCTATAGCTACGTTTTTCGATATTGAATAGGACATATTATATATCGAAACGGAGGTTCGCGACGGGTGCGCGATCAACGAATACTCCTCACTTTCGGACGCTGCGGAACAAGTGCGCAATACCGGATAGAAATCCGTCAGTTTCAACGCATCGCCTTCTCTGCCGTATCTTAGCGGCGAGGTCGGCGTAGCGGAAGTAAACGCTATGCCTATTTCGACGCTTTCGTCTGCGCCGAGGGCGCGCGGCAGCGTTACGCGCATACAGACTCCGTCGCGTTCGACCTCGGCGGGCAGTCCGTTTGCCGACACTCCCCCGATCAGCGTTTCGCCCTTTTCCCACTTTGACTGTTCCGATTTAAAATACGCGGACGGATCGGCGCCGGACTCGTAAGCGAAAGCAAACATATCGAACTCCAATTTTTCGATCGCGTCGTCGGAAAGGTTCGTAACGTTGACTTTTTCCGTAACGTAGATACGTTTGAAGTCGCGTTCCACCGCAACGTGGATATCGTATTCGGCATACAGCTCGCTTCCGTCCTCGGCTGTTTCGTTTTTTTTGTTACAGCCCGAAACCAGCAATGCAGTTGCCGACAAAACAGCCAACGAAACCGCCAACGCAAAAATTTTGCGGATCGCACCGATTTTGGTTTTTATTTTTTTACCGTTCATAAAAAATTGTATGCAAACGAATACGGATTAAGAACACTAAACGTATAAAACACAAACATAGCAAATCGACCCCGCATGTTGATTAATTGATTCGTCGTTTAATAATATTATTCAAAATAAAATATGCATAAAACGCTTACGTCATACGAAATGAATTTACGCCCGAAAAGCGTATGCGAAGTTTAATTTTCCGTTGTGTCGACAAATAAAATTTATCCGCCCGCTTAGTCGGGATAACCGTCGTTTGATGCTTAACCGCGAGCCACCTCCGTTTGACAAATGCTTTTCGTTTTTTGCCGAATTTTATCGCATATTGTAAAATAATTTTGCATAGTTTATTCGTTTTATTGAATATTTTTTCTGCAATTTACTCTTTATTTATCGATTGCTATCTTCTCGACCGAACTTGAATTTTGCGCTTTCCGTGGTAGAATATAGACAGATAAAAGTGCTCATAATTTTCCCCCTTATCATAGCTAACGAGGTTCGACGGTTTTTTGTCGGACCTCGTTAGCGTTTGTTTAACCGCAAAGGGTGCGCCTGTTTTATCCGATCCGGATATCTTAGCGGCGCTCCGTTCCGAATTTAAAAAACGATTTCGTTTATCCCGTTTTTATCCTTGACGGTCTGAGTATTCTTGATTTAGCCGCGTGCGCGAAAGCTTTCGAACGCGCGTATAAATTATAAGTTTTCGGAAAATAGAAAAAATAATTCAAATCGTTGGACAAAATCGAAAAATTCTGATAATATTTTGCACTTTTCAAAATGGCGAAAAAAAGCGCGCCGTTAAAAGGCGCGCGAGCGGCAAGAATCGCGGAGTCTATTCCGTCAGCGCCGAAGCAGCCACCGCGCCGTCGGCGCATGCGGTAACTATTTGCCTTAGCGGCGTATTCCTGACGTCGCCCGCGGCATAAACGCCCGGAACGGAAGTCTGCATCGAAGCGTTCGTAACGACGTAACCGTTTTTGTCCAGTTCCAACTGATCTTTCACAAGTTCCGTATTCGGTATGCCGCCGATGGCTACGAACAACGCGTCTACCGTGATGTTTTGTATTCCCGACGGCAGGGTCGCCACCTCTATCCCGCAAAGCTTTTCTTCGCCCGAAAGCGCCGTTATTACACCCGTGATCCGCTTGATTTTAGGCTCAGACAGCACTCTGTTCACGAGCGAAACAGAAGCGCGGTATTCGTTCCTGCGGTGTACGAGCGTTACGGATTTTGCGATTTTACTTAGATACAGCGCTTCCGTCAGCGCCGAATCGCCGCCGCCAACCACGGCGACGTCTTTGCCGCGGTAGAACCCTCCGTCGCAGGTGGCGCAGTAGCCGACACCTTTCCCGATATACTTTTCTTCGCCGTCTATCCCCAGCTTTCTGTGCGAGGCGCCGGTAGCGAGTATCAGATATTTATAAAAATACTCTCCCGATTCCGTCGTTACCCGCTTTTCGGCGAGCGAAATTTTGAGGGCGGTTTCGTAAACGATCTCCGCGCCGAATTCCGTCGCCGAAGAAAGCATTCGGGCGGCAAGAGTATATCCGTCCGTTCTGCCCACGCCGGGATAGTTTTCTATCTCGGGGCTTTCGATCGCCTGTCCGCCGGGAGCCGCTCCCGCAAGCACCACGGGCTTTAACCCCGCGCGTGCGGCGTATATCGCTGCCGTCAGCCCCGCGGGACCCGCGCCCACGATCAGCAATTCGCATTCGGTTCTTCCATTTATTGTGTCCATACGCCAATTATACTTATTCTTTTACCGTTTAGCAATATTTTAAAACGCGAATCCCGCGAATGTTTGTCGCAATTTGGGCGCACGAACCATCAGACCTTCTTTTATCCGACATTTCTCGGAAAAATCAGTTCGGAACGCATACACAAATTCGTCCGTAGATTCAATGCGGAAAATAATAAAAAGGTAAAATGCGGTAAATTAAAAGTATATATGCGCGCACGGGCGTATTGACAAAAATAAATATATAATATAAAATTTAGTTGGAGAGGTGTTGCGTCTCCGTATTCGAATACAAATTTGACCGAGATACGCAAATCCGTAAGCGTTTTGCGGGACGGGAGGTATTTATGAAGAGATTGACCAAAGCAAGCAAAATCGGACTGGCGGCGTTATTGATAGCGATAACCTTTTTCGCGCTGACGATCTTTTTTGCGCTTTATCAACCCGAGGTGGATTCCGCGGTAAACACTCTCGAAAACGCCATACTGAAAGAGGACTCTCCCGTTGAAAACGAACTGGTCGCCGAGGCGGCGGGCACTGCGTCCGGCACTTTGAAAAAACAGATTTTACAACCGGGTTCTTCCTCTTATACCATAAGCTTGAACGCAAGTTATAACGGTCAGGCTTACGGATATTTGGCAAGAATTTGGGAAACCGACACGGATCACACCACATACGATTGCATATATAATGATACTACTTGGGATTTCGGCAATTCCGACAGACATCAATACGATGACTGCGCATCGGTTGCATTACATATAGATTTAGGACCTTATGCGGCTTATCTTGCCAGTAAAAAACTGGCAACGTTAACCTTTTCAGGATATGGCACAAAAGGCGGCAGTTTGGACAATTTTGCTTTTTCCATTCAATCCAGTTCGTCGTCATTTAATCTTAGTCCGACAGGACGCACATTACACGAAGCGGCTAGGGACGGCGGTTCGGGATTTATTGTTTCCGGAGAAAAGACTTCGGCGACCAACTATAACGCAAACGGAAAATTAACAGGGAGATATCTCCGCATTATCTTCAGCGCATACGATGACGACGGATTTTGGGGAGGTCCTTTCGATTGGATAAACATATCCAATATGAGTTTGAAGCTGACCGTCTCCGATTCTACCGCGCCCACGCTCGGTAGTTTGACACAGTCCTCGGGCACAATCGGCGTCAGCGATTCGGGTACCGGAGTATGGAAATACACAATATCGGGAACCAGACTTGACGGAACATCGAAAAGCGGAACCTTCTACTTCGTCAATTCCGGTCAAACCGCCGCCAGCGGAACCATAAATCTAAAAACTCTGGATTCGAATACCTACGGATACGGAAAATATACGATCACTTTATACGACGGAAACAACAATACTACCAAGAAAAGTTATACTTATTATCAAACGAGTATTTCGACAAGCTTAGTAACACACGGAGGAGGAACGGGCGGCACGATAAGCGTCAGCAAATCGTCGGGACTCAGCGAGAACGAATCGGTGACCGTAACTATTACGGCAAATAAGGGATATTTCTTTGCAGGTATTTATTACGACACGGCAAGCGATACCGGGAAAACCATATTTTCAAGCACCTATTCATATACGGTTCCTTATAAAAACGTTTCTTCCCTGTCCATCGTTGCACACTTCGTCAGTTTTTCGGTTGCAGCAAACGATTCGGTTTACTCATTCGGTAAAAGCGTAGCGGCAACCGCGTCGCAGGGAACGCTGGAGAATTCGTCTCCGCCCCCTTACAAGCTAAACGACGGCATTGCCTTTGCCATTTCGTATTCGGGCACTTTGGCGGGCGGAGGAAGCTGGGACTCCGTTCCGCAATATGCGGGAGAGTACACGGCTACCGCATACGCAAAATACGGCGACACTACCGTCGGTACCACTTCATGCTCATATACGATCAATCCGATGACGGTATACGCCGCTCCCGTTTTCGACAGCGCTTCCAAGACTTACGACGGTACGTCAACCTTTGCGATTTCGGGTTGGCGCCTTTATTCCGACTCTCAAAGAAATTCATACATAGCGGATACGTCAAACGACCTAATCAAGGTCAGCGGACCCGAGTCATATTCCGTTACGGGTAAAGACCAGGGAAATTATACGTTCGGTATTTCCGCAACCGGGCTTTCGTTAAGCAGCGCCTCGACTAAGGACACGGCGGCAAAAAAGGGTTCGTATAAGCTGGATACGGGCGATATAACCAAATACTATCTCAGCGGCTCGACGGGAAACGCCGCTTCGAACTCGTCCTTGTTCATCATCGCAAAACAAATAACTCCTTCGCTGTTCCTTGCCGAGATGACCGCAAACGGAGCCAAAAAATACACGGGCAAGGTTTACGACAACTCAAACGAAATCTTGGGAGAAAACTTCAAAATATTTATCTATAACGGCACGGAGACCGACGCCCTCGCGGCGTTTAAAGCGACCTCCCCCGCAGTCGGCGTCGTGGGACTCGGTTTAAAAGTAGAAGGTATGGTTTCGGGCGAAACTTATGCTTTCTCGCTGGGCGGAGCAAGTACCGGGAGCGCAACGCTCGAACTTACGTTCAATGCCAGCCCCGTCTATCCCAATTATGAATATATCGGTAAGGAAGTCTCTGCCGAAGTGGCGCGTTCGAAAATAGCTTTAAATACTTCGAACTACGATTTCGACGCAAACCTGTCCGTCGCGGGGCTGAAGATATCCCCCCGCCCGCTGACGGTATCGCTGACGTCCGTTAAGGATAAAGATTACGACGGCACGAGCGTCGCAGAAGTAACATACGCTTTAAGCGGCATCGCCTCGGGCGACAGCATCACTCTTACAGGCGGAAGCGCGTCTTTCGAGGACGAAAATGCGGGCGAAAACAAAGCCGTTACATTCTCGGGTTACTCCATCGGAGGAAATAAGTATTACAATTACTGTTTGGTAAACGAAAGCGTTTCGGGAACGGCGATTATCCGGCAAGTTAAGGCATCCTGGAGCGCGGTTTATACCGGCACCGTAACCGACGAGGAAGCGGGCAAAGAGGTCAAAGGCAAGCTGTTCGACGGAACAACCGCAGTCGAACCTTCGCTTCTCAGCTTTGAGGTAAAGGGCGCGGTAAACGGCGAAACGTTCGCTACACTCGTTCCCAAATACGCCGCTTCCTTTACCTCGTCTGCCGCGGGCGAGACTACGATAAAAATAACCGCCGAATCGTTAAGCGGCAACTATGATTTCGAAAACGATGCTTTCGTGATCATCGGATTGAATATCGTCAGAAAAAGCATCGGTTCGGAGGACGTCACGTTCGCGCTCAACAAAACAGAGTTCGTATATACTTCCTCGGTATGCGCGCCCGTTTTGACCGAAGCTGTCGACGAAAAAATAGCCGCGCTGGTCGAGGGCGTCGATTATACCGTTACTATACCCTCCTCGGTAACCGTGGGAAGTTATACGGTATCCCTGAAAGGTGACGGCAATTACTTCGGCAGCCTTTCTCTGACGTACGAGATCACGGCGGGCACTTTCACCGCGACCCTCGGTGAGACCGCGGAAATCGTCCTGGATTACGGCACGATACTGGCGACGGACGAAGTCGAAACGTATTTTTCGTCGGTTGCGGCTTCGAACGACGAGAGCCGCGCGATTATCGCGGGCGGCACGTGGGAGTTCGTGATTCCGAGCGACATATATAACGCAAAAGGCAATACCGGTCTGTACCGCGCCACACACGATACGCCGCATGTCATAAAAGCGGTATACACTCTGCCCGACAGCGAAAAGCCGAATTACGAGTCGGAAAGCGCCGAAATAGAAATAGCTCTTTCCGTTACGCCGGGCGCGTTGCACATAACGATACTTCCCGAAACCGTAACGTTCGGTTCCACATATTCTCTCGGCGCCGTTTCGGGTACGGACTATACTATCTCGGGCTTTGTCGAGGGAGACGAATCGAACCTTAGCGACGTAAAATTCGCTCTGAAGGACGCCGAGGGCTTTGTAGCCGCCCTCGACACCTTGAACGACGTCGGAACGTATTATGATGCCATAACGCTTTCGGCATACGAATCGTATAACTCGTATAACGACAACTATGTCGTGAGCGCGGTTTCCGGCACGCTGATCATAAATCCCCTGCCCGTAACCGTGGCTCCCGACCCCGAACAGTTCAAGTATTACGGCGAAAGCGATCCCGTTTTCGATTATACCGCTACTACGGTATATCCTCTGCGCGCCGGATATTCGATAGATTATTCCGAATTTACCGGCGCCGTATCCAGGACGGAGGGCGAGATCGCCACCAACTACGCTTTCGTTCAGGGCACCCTGTCTTCCGAAAACTACTCCTTAACCTTTAAGCCCGATTCCAACACGGTGTTCAGCATAAAGGTTTTACCCGTTACCGTTAAAGCGGTAAACCGCGAAGCCTACTACGGCACGCTGATTTCCTCGCCTACGGAATATACCGTTTCCGTGGACGGCGAATACAAGGTAGATTATACCTTTGAAAACGGCGTCATAAGCTTCAGGATCGGCGATACCGTCATGACGGACGCGCTGTCGGTAAGCCTGAATACCTCGGCAAACGACTCCGCTGCCGCGAGCGCCTATCCGATAAGCGTCAGCCTTGCGACAAGCTCGGGACTTAATAACAGCAAAAACCTTTCGATCTCTACGGTCGACGCGGTATACACCATCCTTAAACTGCCCGTACTGATCACCCCGAACGCGATCGAAAAGACTTACGGCTCTTCCGATCCCGCGCATACCTCGTTCAATCCCTATTATTCCTGGGCGGCGGACGCAGCGGATATCGAACTCCGAACAAACTTCAATCCTTCGTTCAGCGGTAATATCGTGCGCGAGACGGGCGAAGACGTAGGGGTTTACGCCTGGGAACAGGGAACGCTTACTTCTTCCGACACTTATAACTCCAACTTCGTTATCCGCTTTAACCCTGACTCCGGCAATGCGTTCACGATAAAGCCTCGTGAAATCAGGCTCGTCGCGGATACCTATAAAATCACCGTCGGCGAAGCGCTTCCCGAAGGCTTAGGCTCTTATACGCTTCATTCTTCGTCCTCGCTTTACGACGCCGATTGGTCGTATTCGGGCATCAAACCCACTCTTGCCGACGCCGTCAGCGGTAAACTGATTATCGTCGATCCGGTATACAACGATGACGGTTTGCTTCAGGTAAAACGCAATGAACAGAATGCGGTCGTAGGCTACGATCTGGCTCCCGACGCTACCTTGAACGGGTATTTCTTCCCCGACGCTCTGCCCGACGGATACGCGCATAACTATTACGTTTCGGAAATCTATTCCCTTTCGGGCGCGATGTACGTGGAACAGCTGATCGCATACGTTAAGCTGAGCGAAAACATAAGCTTCGTGTTCGGCACGACTCTTAACGAAATAAACGCCTATATCGCGAAAAAATACGTGGCTGCGGATAACCTTAGCGGCGCAACCGTTCCCGCGGACGAAATATCGGGTTCGATAACCTTGATCGCGACAGGAACCTATCCCACGGTCGGCAGCTATTCCGTCGACATATCCGCGCTTATCAGTTCTAACTATGACGTCCGCGCAGCGGCGGAAGGCTTGGGTACCGTCGAGATCACGCGTCGCGAAGTTACCGTAACATTAGACGAAAGCGACACTAACCTCAGCCGCATATACGGAGAAACCGAATACGACATCGCCGTTCAAAGCATCGAAAACACAGTCGAGGGCTTTGACGTAACGGGCAAACCTCAAAGAGCTTCGGGTAATACCGTCGGAGAATACCTTGTCAATATCGGAACTCTCGCAAACGACAATTATACCGTCGTACTCGACAAAGAGTATTTCTATGTCGTTACTCCGCGCCCGATAGTCGTCGTTCCCGTCGAAACGGGCAACGTCTACGGTCAGAGCGCTAAGACGATAACCTATACTACTTATTTCAAGGGCAACCCCGAAAAGACCGGGCTTCTTTCAGGCGATTCACTCTCGGGAGCGCTCTCCAGAGAAAACGCCGAAATTTCGGATGCGGGTACCTATATCATAACTATCGGCACCCTTAACCCCGACGATTCCCCCGTCAGAAACATAAACTACACGGTCGAGTTGGACGACTCGAGAACATATTACTATACTATCGACGTCGCTACGGTTACTGTGTTTGCCAACGCCGTATCCCGCGAATTCGGCAACGTGTCGCAGTCTTCGCTTAGCCTCACCTATTCCGCCTCGGGACTGGTGGGTTCGGATAAACTGGCGGGAAGCCTCGCCCTCGAAAGCCCCGTTTACGACGAAAAAGGCTATCTGATGCCCGGAACGTATACGATAATTCAGGGCAATATCTTCAACAAAAACTATACCGTGGTTTATCACTCCAATTCCTATACGGTGGTAAGGCGGAATCTGACCTATTACGTCGGATACAATACGCTCTCCTACGGCTCTTTCGAATACGAAGCCGGATCCGCCCTCGCAATCGGAACGGACGGCTTCGACGCCGCGTTGACCGGCGGACTGGTGGAAGGACACGACTTTGCTCCCGAGGTAAAACTTAACCTCGGTTCCGCCGCGGACGGAATACTCAACGCCGGTACTTATCAATACGTTTATTCCTATGAAGGAACCGACTACTATAACGGTCAAAAGATAGTTACCGACGTGTACAGCGTAACGGTAGGAAACTCCACGGGCGAATTCGTGGTCTCTCCCGCAAAGCTGCAACTCGCGATCTATATCAACGGCGTCGAATATGTGGTCGGCAACGCCGCCGAAACTGTCAAGAACGTATCGCTGACGTATAACGGCGAAAAAGTGCTTATCGAGACGGCGCTTCTCGATTCCGATTTCCGTCCCGTCGACATCGACTATAGCGCGTCGCTGACAAAACAAATCGATATCTCGGGCAAATACTTTGCCGTCGACGACATGACCGACGTCGGATATTACAGATTGATCGGTAAGATCGATTCCCTGTCCGATCCCAACTACCAGGTAACCGGCAAGGGCAGCGGTTCGAGCGTGGATGTGCTGTTGACGCTGAATATCGAAAAATTCAAAATAGCCTTGGACGTTGCCGAGATGCTCGCGGGAAAACTCGAAAAGACTTACGGCGATCCCGATCCCGATCTTACGGCAGTATATCAAGGATTTAACGGCGAAAACATCGCGATAGTGTTCGAAAGAGCTACAGGCAAAAACACGGGAAAATACCCGATCGCTTCCGCCTCGATAGCCGACGAGATCTACGCCGAAAACTACTCCGTATCCGTTATCAACGCGGCTGAGTTCTCGATAACACCCCGCCCGCTGATTCTGGACGCAGAAACGCTGCTCGCGGGAAGGCTCGAAAAGACCTACGGCGATCCGGATCCCGACTTTACCGCTACGGCAACGGGCGTTTCTTCCGAAACCGTTTCCGTGGTATTTGTGAGAGCTTCCGGCGAAAACGCGGGTGAATACGTCTTCGAATACGTAAGGATCACTTCCGAAAACGCCGCAAACTATTCGGTGTCGATAGCGAGCGAAACCCGTTTCAGGATCAATCCCAAGTCCGCAGTGATCAGAGCCGAAGCCGAAAACACGGTGTTCCGCGGCAGCGCTTTCAGCCTTGAAGAACTGACGCTGACATTCGTCGCGGAAGGTTTCATCAACGGCGACGAAAACGCGGTTTCGGGTTCCCTCACCGTCGTGGGAGAGATACTGCACGCGGGAACATACGAAATCGTATGCGCCGAGGAATTTACTCATCCCGACTACGACATAACCTACGAATCCGCGTTCGTTACCGTGGCGCCCGCCTCGGTAACGGTCGAATCCTATAATCTTTCGGGCAAAGCCTTCGATTACGACCCGAGCGTCGGCGCCGTCGGCTCCGAGAACTTCGGATACTGCGTCATCTCGGGCACCGTCTACACGGGATACGAACTTAACGGTTCTCTCGGCGACGTCTTAATGACAGCGGGCGAACACGACATCCCGCAGGGAACGCTGACCGAAGAATATAACCCCGACTATATGATCTCTTACGTCGCGGGCAAAGTCATAATCAACTACGTCGAACTCGTCGTCAAAGCTGAAAGCGCGACTCAGATCTACGGCGAAGCGCCCACAGCCATTAAGTTCGAAGTCGAACGTAAGGACGGAAAAATCTTCGACCTCGAAATAAACGGCGGACTCGGCTTCCGGATGACGCTGGGCGCGCATTCCCCCGTCGGAACCTACCAAATAACCCTCGGAACGCTAGAGCAAGAAAATCCCAACTTCAAATTCGAGCTTGTCGATAACGGCGCGACTTACGTCATAGTGCCTCGTCCGTTGACGATCATTCCCTCCGACGTTACCGCGGTATACGGAGAGCCGGAAAAGGCGCTCGGCTATACTCTCGGCGGAGAATACGGGCTTGCCGACGGCGACTCGCTGAATATAACGTTGTCGAGAGAAACAGGCACGGACGCGGGAAAATACATCATTTCCGTCAGCGAAGGTTACGCCGAGAATAATCCCGACTACGAAATAAACGTGGGTAGCGGCGTTTATACTATAACTCCTCGTCCGGTCATGGTGGCGCTGCGCGACCAGTCGCAGGAATTCAACATGTCCGGCATATATACCGTGGATCAGACCGCATACGACTTAACGGAGGGCACGGTGATCGCGGGCGACGATCTCGGAGTAGTCATCGTCAAAGCCGACGGAACCGCAATGGGCTTATATACGCTGACCGCTTACAGCTTAAATCCCAACTATACCATGACATATGAGGAAGCTCGCTTCGAGATCCGCAAATTCGCGGCGGTCATAACCGTCGAATCCGCTCAAATAGAAATGGTATACTCGGGCGCAAGCTATTCGATTAAAGCCGAAGTAAATTCCGGAGCGTCCGTAGCGTACTCCTATGATTATAACGGCGAAACGCTTAACGCGAATTCCTTTACCGAGATAGGCAGATACGTCGTAACGCTGACGGCGCCGGAAACCGATTTCTATTACGCGCCCGAACCCGTTATCGTTTATCTAACGATAAACAAAGAAGTGCTGACTGCCGACAACAGCGGTATAGACGTCATAGTCAACAACGACAACGGTTTCGCTCCCGAAATCGAGCTTGACCTCGAAAAAATGGATCAGGACGACAAGGAACTGAACGAAGTGCTTTCCTCCAACGAATCGGTGGTCCGCGCGTTCAACATATCCGCCGTAAGCGAGAGCGGCGAAGCCACTCTGGGCGAAGCCCCCTCCATTACCGTCAAGGTGCCCGAGGCTCTGAAGGACATGGAGACCGTAAAGGTACTGATCAAGGAAAACGGAGCGTATTCGGTCAGACTGCTGAACGTCAGCGACGACGGTTACGTTACGATCGAAGGCGTAATCAACATTTCCGCTTTCGCTTTCGTAAAAGAAGAATCCTCGGACGGATGGCTGTTGCTGCTGTTGATCGGAGCGGCTGTGCTTATCGTAATAGTTTCCGCCACCGTATTCGTACTCAGAAAACGCGGCTAACCGACGCGTAACCGTAAGCGGTACATTTAAATTAATTTTGCGGGGAGCGAATATTCGCTCCCCGTTTCGTTGCATACCTGTTTTGCAAAGTGATATAATCTTGCCATGGAAAATTCAAATAAAAGACTGCCCGCGGAAATGTGGGACAAAATGCAATATCTGTTCAGAAATTATTACGACCGCACTATGCATGCGGTCTACCGCTTCCGCGGAAGAATCGACGAGGAAGCGCTTAAAAAGGCCTATATGGCGGTTTTGTCCAAGATCGACGTGTTACACTCCACCTTTGCCAAAAACCCGATACGCCCTTACTGGGAGGTCAACCGTAACTATACGACGGAGGATTTTTTCACCTATGCGGAAACCGACGACGTAACGGGCTCGCTCGACAGATTCATCACCCGGGAAGTTTCTCCTTTCGGAAAGGTACAGTTCCGTGCGGCGCTTATCCGCGGCGCGGACGAGGATGTCTGGGCGGTGATATGCAACCATATGTGCTTCGACGGCTCGGATCTGAGGTATTTCAATATGAAAGTGGCAGAATCGTATACGAAATATCTTGCGACCGGCGACGCCGACGTCGAGATCAAGACCGGCACCAGGAGCGCCGACCAGGTATACTCCAAGATGAGCGAAGAGGACAGAAAACACGCGCTCTCTCTGTACAAAAACGTTTCCACGGTCGAAAACAAAATCACTTTCCCTTTCGGTGCGGACGACGAAACTCTACGTCCGCGACTGATCCTAAGAAAATACCCCGCGGCTGATTTTCTGAAAACGAAGGCACGCGGCAAGGCAATGGGCGCGACCGTCAACGACATAATCGTGGCGGCATACTTCCGCGCTCTGTTCGACACCGTGGACACCGGCGGAAAGACCCTTACCGTACCGTGCATGTACGACCTGAGGCGTTATGTCGGCGGCGCTTCCGAGGGTCTGACCAATATGATAGGCTTTATGCCTTGCAGTTTAAATTACGTCGGTAAAGATATGGATGAGACCGTCGAACTGGTCAAAGCCGCGTTGAAACCCGCAAAGGAAGACAAATTCACGGGACTTTATTCGTTACCCCTCCTTAAGCTCGCGTACAAGATCTTCCCCCAGGTCCTGGCAGAATTTGCAATCAAACTCGGATACACAAATCCATATATCGGAATGTCCAATATCGGGCTGATAAATCCGGCAGAATTCAGATTGGGCGACTTCGAACCTTACGACGCTTTCTATTCGGGAGCAATCAAATTCAAGCCGTATATGCAATTGGCTCTGACGACCTTTTCTAACGAGATCACGTTCTCTATCGGCGTTCGCGTAACGGATAAAGAACAGCTCGTTTTCGAAAACTTCCTGAAAAAAGTTACCGACGAACTGTATTCGTTCGCGCATGCGGAATAAATCCGCTATAATAAAAAAAGCGGATACGTTTCGGCGTATCCGCTTTTTTACTCTTTTCAATCCTTTTCCAAGCCGAAAAGAAATCTGAGCGACTTTCGCGTCACCGCGTAAGGATCACGCGCGAAGTCGTGTTCTATATATGCGTAACGCGTGCCCGCTTCTTCGGCGCTCGCCGTAATCTTTTTAAAGTCGAGCTTTCCGCTTCCGACCGCGGTGATCAACGGAAGCCCCAGCATTCTGTAACCGTCTTTAAAATGAATGTTTTTCAGCCTGCCGCCGAGTTTTTTCATCTCTTCAGCAGGGTCGTAGCCCGCAAAATAGCACCAGTAAGTATCGAAAATAAACGATATCTCGGGACATTCGCGTGCCAAAACGTCTATTATCCTTTCTCCGCCGATTTCTTTGAATTCGAAAGCGTGGTTATGATACGCAAATTCCATTCCTTCCGCACTTAACTCTTTCCGGACGGCGTTTACGCTGTCAATAAACGTTTTCAGTCCTTCTTTGCTTCTGAACGCGGCGGGCATCATACCAAGTCCCACGGTGTCAGCGCCCAGTTCCTTGTGTTCTCTGATCACGTTGTCGGTGTCTTCGGTAATGCGTTTCCAAGGGGTATGCGTCAGTGGAATAACGAGTCCGTTATCCGCGGCGAGGGCTCTGAGCGCTTTAAAGTCGACCTTTATTTTCAGACCGCTGAGTTGCACAGAACCCCCGCCCTCCTCTCGAACCGAACCGAAAACGCGTTTTAAGTCGTCGAACGACTTTATCGCGTTACGGAATGTAAATAACTGCGCACCGTAAACTATCATATTTTACCGTCTATTCGTATTTTTTGCCGCGCTTCATCAGGAAGAACGCAATGCTGAATATTGTCAGAACCGTCAATCCGCCCAATACGTAATACAGCCATACCAGGTTTGTTTCGTCTTCTATCGTCAAAACGAATTCCTTGACGGTCTCGGCATACAGTTCGTCGCCCTCGTAAGTGATAACGACCGTATATCTTCCCGCCGTGGTCGGCATCGTCGCATAACGGTTACCGGAGGAATCGACGTATTCTATCTTGATGCCTTCGGTCGCGGCAAGAGAGTTGCCGTTTATCGCGCCCACTATCGCCAAGGGGTTGGTTTCCGTCTGCTCCAGATCCGTGAATATCTCTATGTTCGCCTGCGCCTTGCCTACGTTCAGAACTATCGTTCCGCGTATGTCGCCGCCGTCTGCGCCCTCGTAACGGGAATAGAAGCTTTCGGGATCATAAGGATAGAACGTCCAGTTGTAACTGTTTTCTCCGGGCATCAGAATCTGGTCGGGATCCAGCGCCACGTATCCGAGGTCCGTATTCGCGCTGAGTTCGGGTAGCGTGTCTCCGTAAACCAGCGTTCCCGTGTATGCCGCGGGAGTCACGCTGTATACGGCTTTGTTGATGACCAGCGTGGCTTCGAAATAAATGTCCAGATAATTGGGACGGGTAACCAACGCGCCTATCGTATAGGTTCCGGGTTCGACGAAACGCGTGGCGGTAACGTATTCCACTTGTGCGCCTTCGTCGGGAACGATAACTATCGTGTGCGCGAGACCGTCGTATACCACGTTTGCGGAAGACAGGTCGTAGGTGGGCAGGTTCATCGCGGCGGGAGTTACGAAGTAAGTATCGCTGGTATCGTTCAACAGGTAATAGTTTCCGTCCGCGTTGACGAGCGTGGCTACAACATAGAATCCCTGTTCGGTAACGTTGACGTTATCCGCGTATTCCCCGTCGCCGCCTAGGTACGTCAGTCTGATATCGGCACGTTCGCCGGGTATCAGTCCCTCGGTCTCGGCAACGACTTCCTTTGCGATACCGTCGTACACGAGGTTTTCAGGCGCCGTGAAGATCACTTCCAGTCCTATGCGGGTGACGAGGAATTTTATAAAGAATCCGGGCTGATCCGCAAAAGCGTAATTATTAACCTCGAAGTTGGAGCCGGCGCCTATGCCCTGCGCCGAAATGTTGTATGCGCCGGCGTCGTATGCCGAAACGCTGAGCGAACCCGTGAACACGCCGCCGGGAAGCGTCGGCGCAAGCGCTGTCGTATCCTTTCCGAACAGCGTCGTTCTGTCCTTTGCGGCTCCCGAAGCATCGTAAACGGTATACTTAAACTCGGTCGCGTACTCCGGGTCGGTCAAGTCGAAAGTGCCGAGATTATCGGCGGAACGCGCACGCATCGTATTCAGATCGATATAGAACTCGGCACCGGTTATGTTGTCGCGGTAATAATAGACGTTGTCGCGGCGCGTAGCGGTAAGTTCCGACAAAGGCACCGTATATATGACGTCGTCCGCGTAACCAAAATCGAGCTCGGTATCGGATGCGCTGACCAGATAGAATTTCGCCTCTCTCAGAGTACGCGCCTTAAGGTCTGCGATATAGTATTTTCCGTTTCCGTCATAATAGGAATAATTGTATCCGTTATCCAGTTCGCCCTTGCCCATATCCGCTACGGCGACGGTCTGACCCGCTATCTCGACGCTGACTATGTTCATTTCGGCGACCGCCACCGCCATCGACATCGAGGTGTCGATAAGATACGTTCTGCCGTCCGCGGCGCGGTATACGCCGCTGACGAAATCCGCATCGAATCCGCTCATGTATGCGAAGTCGACATACACGCTTACATTCTTACCGGCAGAAGATTCGTCCTTATAGCCGAACAATCCGACGCTGCGGCTGACGGTATAGCTGAGGTTGCCTCCCGAAGCGCGCATGGTATTGTAATCTATTCTGATTATAACCGTCCTGCCGGAAACGGTAGTAACGTAATCGGCGGTATTGTCGGCGTTATTGGTATAGTTGTTGGAACCGGTATCCACTTTCATCACCACGACGTTGCCGTCGGCGTCCATGCGGCTTAAATACACGCCTCCTTCCGTGGTATAGGTATAGGACACGGAGCCCGACTGCGGATAGGCAATGTCCCTGTCAAGGTCTATTACGAAGCGCTTGCCGTCAAGTGTCTGTTCGATAACGCCCGCATACTCGCCGTTCAATTCGACCGTATACGCGTTGCCGTCGTAAACGAAGCTGCCCTGAACGGGTATCAGCACGCTTTCGGTATAATCCAGCCATTTTTCGGCTTTGCCGTCGCCCTCGGGGTCGATTCCCGTATAGACGGTATACACGTTACCGTCGGGGTCGGTGTATTCCGCGCTTTCGAGTCCGAAAGTATATCCCGTTTCGTTATCGGTTACGACCGAATAAACGTAATACACGATTCCGTTTTCGATATAGGAATACATGTACGCGAGATTCGCGCCGCCGTAATTGGAACCCGCATATTGCTGTCCCTGTCCGTATACGGGCAAAACGTAAATCGCCATCGGTTTGATCACCACGGCGTTTTCGAATACCGTGACCGCTGAAGCGAAGACGTCCCTACCGGGATTGGGAGTATAGGTCACGCGAACGGAATAACTTCCGACGTCGGCCGGACGGGTGGCTGTCCACTGATTGCTGCCCGCCACGCTGTATTCGTAGTTCAGACTGCCGTAATACACGAAGCCCGAAGAATCTCCTTCGTATGGCTCGTAAACCGTGCCGTCCAACTCTACCGTTGCGGTTGCCGCAGAAACTCTGTTTCCGTCGTAAACGTACTCCACGCTCTCGAGCTTAAGTTCGGGCGTCGCGTTCAGGACCACGAACACGTTATGCCTTTCCTGAATATTGTCGGTATAGTTCGCGGTCTCGGATTCGAACTCTATCCTGACGGAGTACGTTCCCGAAGAACCGTAATTCGTCCGCCATTCGTCATACTTCAGCCACGTGCGGCTGCTGCTGCCTTCGCTCAGCATCCCTATCCACACTATGACGTTGCCTTGTCCGGACATCGGCTTCGTATCGCCTACCGCGCCGCTTATAGAATACATTGAACTGCCTATCGGATCGAAATCTCCGAGATCCTCGGCGCGTATCTCTATATCGGTTATCGTTATGGTCGGGGTCGCGGGATTGACGATTATGATTTCGCTCAGATCCAGCGTTTCGCCTGCGGAATAGTTATCGTCCGCAGCGGGAACGTAATAAACTCTGACGTCGTAACTGCCCGCTTCGGTCGGATTGGACGAAGTCCAGACGCTGCCGCCCGAAACGCGGTATTCGTATCTGAGCGTTCCCGTGGGCGTATTGTTGGCAATGCCTTCAACACGCGCCGTTATCCCGAATCCGTTGCCGTTATACGTTACTATCATTGTCTGTCCGTCGTATACCAGCGTTACGGGAGCCTGCAGCACCACGACCGCGCCCAAAACAGTGTTGTCGGTTGACATTTCGTAGTTGTCCGCGGCGGCGGGGGAATAATTTATTATGAGATTGTAAGTACCCGCGTTGAATACGGAGCTGAGACTTTCCTGTCCCGTTTTCACGAAAGTCAGTCTGACGTCGCCTTTTAGCGATGTGTCGCCGGTCGCCAGAGCCGAGTTGTTCAAAATGATGTCCTCACCGAATACGGGAGCATGAGAAGCGGCGTCGAACGTGTAGGTAAACGCGCCCGCGCCTATCGACGCGCCGTCCGCCATGACAAAGTCTTTTGCGGAAAGCTGTTTTCTCGCGATACGAACGCTTTCGGCAATGATTATGCCGGTGGTTCTCGCTTCCTGAGCGTAAGCGACGTAATATGCCCATACGGCATAGTCGCCCGAATCTCTCACCGACGTAGCGGAGTTTGCGATCAGCCATTCGTAACCCTGATCCGTGTAATCCGAAGGAACGATTCCGAAATAGAACGTGCCGTATCCGTCCATACCCGCTATCGAGCCGCCGGAAACAGTTTCGTTATCCGCCATATCCGGGAAATGCAGTGAGAACATATCCGCGTTTATGGATACCGAATTTCCGTTATATGTTACCGAAACATCGTCAAACGTAATGCTGACGAGGTCTGCCGCAATGCTTATCTTGCCTTCCAGGGTGATATATTCGGAACCGCCTACCGACGCGTAGTCGGAGTTGGAGCTGGTATATTGGAACTGTATATCCCAGATACCGCCGCTGAGCATCGCAAGCCCGAGTCCCACGTTTATAAGACTCGCGTCGTACTCGTCGCCGGAGCCGTTTTGACGGAAAGCGGTTATCACGACTTCGCCGGTCGGATTGGCGCCGCCCTCAACGGCGTAGGCAATGGGAACGAGGTTGTTCAGCGGGATGCCGCTCTTATTGTACGCCACTTCCGTAAATCCGCCCGGGTAGTCGAACACGGGGACTGCGGGGCTTATCACGAGCGCATTGTCTATCTGCCGCTCGGAAGTATCTATCCGGGACGTCGTTCCGGATCCGGAAACGAACCATACCACGGAAGTATCCGTATAGTTGGGATCGTTATCGGCTATGAATCTGACGGTAATCGCATAGCTTCCCGCGTGATAAGGCGCCGAATACAGCGCGCTGCCGCTCTGGTAGTACGTTACGATCGCCTCCCCTACCGGCACGGTGCCGCCTTCGACTCCTTCCACATCGTAATCGACGGGATGCGGGTTGCCGTTATATACCGCCGAAGTATACCGGACTCTTAAAGTAGCCTGAACTTTGTTGATGACGAGCTGCTGGGCGCCGCCGATTATGATATAGTTTGTCGAGCTGCCTTCGCTTATCGAAATATTATAAGTACCCGCGCCCGTCAACCGATCGATCGCCACGCTGCCATCACCGCTCTGATATGCGTACAACACTTGCGGAGCGACGTAGTTTGCGTCCGTAGTAAAGACGTTGGAATTGTCGTTGTATCCGAAACCGCTGAACAGGAATTCTACTGTGGCGGGATTTTCGGTACCGTAATCCTTGGTGATCCTGCCAGCGGCGTTGGTGCCGTTGTACGCGGTAACGATCAGCGTGCGTTTGGTGACGACAAGGTTATAGTAACTTAAATATTCGGCGCTGTCCGCCTGCCATTGCCCCGTTTCCAGCATATAGTCGCGGTATGAGCCGTAATGCAGCGAATAATTGCCTATCATGGGACCGCTTTCGAAACTTTCATTCCGCACGGTTTCCACCAGGTGTCCGCTTCCTTCCGGCAAAACGTTATAAAACTCGCTGCCGTAGTTGTTTTGAACGCCGATCAGTACCCTGCCTACGTCGCTTGCGGTAATGCCGTTATATTCGTATTCGAATACGGGTGCTTCGCCGTAAACCGCTTCGATAACGCCTGCGACATATACGTAAAGGTCTTTTTTATTTACGGTAAACGTTTTGGTCACGCTGAAAGCCGTATACGCTTCGGAATAGTCGGTATTGTTAACGTAACCCGAATGTCTCAACGTCAGTTCCGACTCGCCGGCCGCAATGATTTTCAGCGTAAAGCCCGTCGAAAGATTGCCCCCGACTACTTCTATCACGTTGCCCATCGCGGTGCCGGCGCTCAGGGTAACGTTTGCGCCGGTTCCCGAATTCAGTTGAGGAGAAAGTCTGACTTCGCCGTCGCCGTAAGTCCAGTCCGCGCTGAAAGAGCTTTCGGACTTGATACCGTCTTCTTTCTTGACGAGCACGCTGTGCAACTCGTGGTTGAAGCGCGTGGCGGGTTCGGCGCTGTTGAAGTTGCCGTTTGTATCGGTAAACGAAACCGTTACCACATAATATCCCGTCATAGCAGTATTGAACGTAATATCCGCCACGGTGGGCATCATCATACTGCCGTTATGCGAAACGGGATTTTCGGGCGCCGCATACGTTACCGTATACTGCGAAGCGGGCACTTCCTGCAATGCCGCGCCGTTTCTGGACAGATTATAAAGGGTAAACTTGCCCTGGACGTAAGGCGTAGAGATTGCCGAGGTATACGCCGTTACGCGTATGCCGCCCGCACTCATGTTAGCCGCCGTGATTTCGAACGCCGCCACGGCGAGGCTGTCGCTTTCGAGCGCAGAAGTGCCGCCGCCGACGCTAAGCGCGGTATCGAATACAGCGGTCTGATTTATCGCCAATATGTCGAAGTCCAACACGTATTTGCCGCTGTAATTGCCTATTCCCTCCAATACGACGGCACCGCCCGAACGAACGTTTATATTGTCGTAAGTATCCGTACCGTACCCGACGTTATAGTCGACGCCCGCCGTCATCGAACCTACGTTGCCCGAAACCGAGGAAACCGCGGGACGAATCTCGTTATACGCGGCGTTTACGTAATAGTATCTGTATCTGTTACTGACCAAAACGCCTATCACGTTTCCCGAAGAATCGACTATATTGCCGGCGGAATCCACGGAGTCGAGGATCATCGAGATCCCCGCGGGATTTGTCGTCGTATTCCCGCCGATATCCAAGGGGCTGATGGTGAACGGTATCGTGAGCGTGCCGGTATAGTTTCCTATCCCCGTAACCGTCAGAGTACCCGTTCCGGCGTTTATGTTCTCGCCGTACTTGTCCGACGCGGTATCGAGAACGTAATCGGAGCCGTGTTTCAATTCTCCTTCCGTAACCAAAGTGTTGTTCGGATCGTATACGTGTAAAGCTCCCGTGTCCGAAGGCGTATGCCGTTTACCGTTATAATAGAGCTGATAATCGGTCGCGCTTTCCAGTCCGTAAATGTCCTTCGGCGTGATCGTGAAGCGGGCTGTCAGCGTACCTGAGAAGTTCGCGCCTACACCGACGTCGGTGCTGAGGAACGTCAATACGAAATACGCGTTGTTCGAATCGGAATCCTGTACGGTGGTATTCGCGCCGTAAGCGGATATTTCGAATTGCGGCTCCTTTGTCGAATCTTTCAAATAATTGACTATCAATTCCTCGCCCGAAGACTTGGATCTGATGGTGATCGTGGAATACTCCGAAAACTCGTAATCCGTTATACGGCTGCCCGTAAACACGATTTCGGGGAACTGATTTACGGTAAATGTGGAGTCGCTGACCGTTCTCGCCACTATATAGAAAGTAGTGCTCGCGGTTCCCGTATAATTTCCCTTGCCCGTAACGGTCAATGTAGCGGACCTGGTGACTTCTATGTTATCCGAATACTGTACGGTATAATCGTTCGACGTAAGCTCCACGTATTGCTGAAGCTGACCTTCTGCGTCCCTGTTACCGCTCACGTTTACGGTGACCGCGGGAGTCAGCGCCGAACCCGTATAAGTCTGGTTCGGAATCGGATCCATAACGTAAGGAGTGGACCTGTTGGAGTCGAATCCTATATTGTCGTTACCGATCGTCTTGGGTGAAATACGGAACAAGGAATCCACGGTTCCCGAAAGGTTGCCGCTTAACGTTACCCTTATATAAGGCGCGCCGTCGCCCGACGCCTGATGCGCGTTTATGTTGTTGCCGTATCCTTCAACGGTAAACGAAGCGTTATATCCCGTAACAACGCCGTCTATCGGCGAATCGAGCGCGGGATAATACACCGCGTCCACATATTTGGGAATAGTAAACGTTCCGTAGTTTTTGGAAACTATCTGCGTGCCCGACGAGACCGCGGATATCGTATAACCTGAGTCGTTAAGGACGATTATATACGTTACGGACATGTTGTTGACGGGATTTATCGATCCGTCCGTAGAACTTACGATATTGATGTCTATGCCGCTGACGGTGACAAACACATAATCGGCATGAGGTTCGAGTTTGCCTCCGTCAAAGATCTTGGACGACGCCGGGGTATGTTCTCCCGCCGGATCGTCTTCCTGCGCCACCACCGTCACTTCGGCATTGGAGAAATAAGTTTTGAGTTCTTCCAAATTGTCCACGGGCATAGGCGCGATGTCGAAATGCACAGTGAACGTGGCGTCGGCCTCGACGTCCCCTCCCAATACCGTTATCTCGAAATAAGGCGCGTTTTCTCCGAGTTCCGAGTAAGTAGCGGCATTGATGTTATTGCCGAATTTACCTATATAGGTGATCTCGCCGCTGCTGCCGACTCCGGCGGCGATCTGCGTAAGTTCAAAATACGACTTGTTCGTCGATAGATCCGCGTCAGAGTCGTAATAATTTGCAAAGTCTGCCGTGCTGTTGTCCGCAATCAGCGGGAACACGACGTTACAATACTCATATGTGCCCGAATCGCTCGGGTTTACGTCCTTTAACACGTTAGCCCAGACGTACACCAGATATACGGCGGGACGGACCTGATACCCCGTATACAGGCATTTGTATCTCGACTGAATATCCGAAGCGGTGGAATAGACCTTGGATAAAGCCGAATTGAAAGTCGAACTCCCGCTCACCGCTTGGTCGCCGTCGAACGTGGTTATGCCGTAAATATTGCCGACGTCGCCGTAATAAACCTTCAGATCCGAAGCCGCGATCGGGTTTATGGTGAACACCAACGTTTTATTGTCCTGGAAATTACTGTTGCTCATACTGGAAATCGTCAGCTGAGCGGAGGTTGAAGTACTGATATTGTTGGACCAACCCGAAATATTGTAATCCGTTCCGTAATAGAGCTTATATACATAACTACCCGCTTTTGCATAAAGTTCTTGCGGAGACGGCGTTATCGCCAACGACGAATATGTAAAGCTCTGTGTAAGCCCCGTGCTTGTGGCGGATATATTGTCCGATACTACATCCGCATTCGAGAGCAAAAATCTGCTTATGGTAAACTCTACATTATAATAACCGAGAAACAAGCTTATACCCGTTTCGGCGTCCGTCTTTGCTCCATTGATAAAAATGAAAATGGTATACTCGTAATTACCGTAATTGGAAGGCTTTTCGGAACTCTTATACGATTTGTTTCCCAATTCGGTTCCCGTATAGAAAGTATTCGAGGAAGTGCTGGGCGAAACCGAAGTGTGGCTGTTTACCGTTCCGGAATTAAAAGCGTATCCTTTCAGAGCGCCGTTAGATCTGTTATCGATGGACGGTCCCTGCAACATCGACGAAAAGTCCGCGTTTTGCCTGTAAGTAAAACTTGTTCCCGTATCCAGCATCGGGATCGGAGCAAAATTGGCCGTGATCGTGATGTTGCCGCCGGCAGTCGCCGCTTTCAGATAAGCGCCCGTTCGTAGCGTCAGAAGCGGCGTTTTAAGACTCGTTCCGGAAACGGCGGTCGAGTTGGCGCTACCGTCCCTAAAAGTGATAGAAGTGTATACGGTACTGTTTGCCGAAACGGTCCAACCCGTAAAATAATAATTGGGGTTGGCTCTGGCAAAAACGCTACTGAGCGTGGCGGTATCTCCCGATATTTCGGTTTTCTTTTCATTATAACTGATTATCGATCCCGGGGAATTCGCATATTCTATTTGACCGTTCGCGCCCGCATTTACCGTCAAAGTGGGCGTACTGTATGACACGGTGGGCGCGGAAGCGCTGATGCTTTCGATTCTCATCGTAGGAGTTGCACCAAACGCAAACCATGCCGGACTCCCTACCGTAATTCTATACGCTAAACCGTATCTGATTTTCGCGGCGGATTCACTGAGTTTAATTGACAGAGAAAACGACTTATTGCCGACGTTGTTGCCGCGATCTTCCGTAGAACACGCTTCTTCCCCGACATTTTTGCCGTTTTCGTCAAGCTGCACTATAAACCCGGTCAGATACGTTCTCAGGCAATCGCCGTCTATAAATCCGTCATTACCGTACCTTGTCGACATTTCAACGCTAAACGTCGTGATGTTTCCGCTGTAGATTCCTGCTCTTTCATGGTTTATTCCGCCGGTTGCCGTCAGGTTGATATCCCAACAATACAGAATGTGTAAAGTATAGTTCTTTCCCGCGTCATTTACATAACTGTTTACGCCGACCGCATCCGAACCGGTTCCCGACGCATAAGCGTAGTTTCCCGTCGGCGCGCTGAACAAACTCGTACTGGGCGAACCCTCGTGTTTTTTATGCGTTTCCAAAAAAGTGAATCCCACGTTGTTCCCGCTCGGCAGATCCCACGCATACGCCGCGCGTTCGCCGTCGGAGGGAGAGACGACCGTCGTTTGGAAAAGAGTGAACAGCAAAGTGCATAGCACTACGCCCATAAGAAGAGCGAGCGTTATAAGCGCGATTTTCAGCGCGCGGCAAAGCCTTCTCGGCTGTACCGGTACTTCGTTACTGCGATTAACTTCCTGATTTGTAGTCATATTTCACTCCTTTCCGCTTTCCCTCCAAAAGCGGATATTAGTTTTTATAAGTGCTTCCCTGCTTTACGCGAGGTCTTTGCCGACGTTTTTAACCGAATCCGTTCCGTTGACGATCAACGAGGAAGTATCCGATTTAAACGTCCAGTCGTAGCCTGAAGCGCGGTTGATACCTATATATTTCCCGGCGTTAACGGTCGCGGCGCCTATATCGGCCTCGGTAACGCCGTCCAGCGTCCACGTTTCGGCGTCGGCAAAGTCTATCGACTGCAGTTCGCCGGCTATCCCGCCGTAAACGACGTTTGCGCCCCTGACCTTGAATCGGACGCTGACGGTCGCCACTCTTATCCTGCCGCCGGAAACGCTTCCCGCTATCGCGCCCGCAATGACTCCCGCTCCGTCGGTCGCGGTTATCGCTATTTCGCCGATGACTCCGATCTGGACGAGTTGTGCGCCGGGAAGAAGCTTTTTGGCTACTGCGCCGAAAGTCAGATCGACGGAAGTCTCGATTGCGCAATCCATAGTCAAGCCCAGTTTCCTGACCGTGCCGGACACCTCGGTAAACAGAGAATCGGTCAGTCCGAGTATTCTGTAACCGTTGCCGTTCAAAGTACCGGTGAACGCCGAGGATCCGCCTATCGGAGTAAAGACGTAATCCGCCTCGTCAGCCCTGCCGTCGCCGTCGTAGTCGCCTACCGTTATATCGGCTCTCAATTCAAAGTTCGCGTACATATATGAGGACATGCCTCTGAGTTGCGTATAGTTCTCGATAATAAACGGGTCTTCCTGCGTACCCGAGCCTTCGAACGGATACAGCCCTTCGATTATCGAGCCTATGGTCCTGCCCGAAGAATTGTATGCGGCAGACGAAGTAATGCTCTGATACGACGATTCGCCGGCAACGGATCCGTTGCCGCGGAAGGCACGCTCTACGGCATACCCGCCCGCATACGCGTGTCCCGTCAGATATACGGAATCGGTTACGCTGCCCGAAGCGTTCAGTACGGATTCACCCGCAAACGCGCCTATGTTGATCCTTCCCGAATACTCCGCGTTCAGCGAGCCTATCGCCGCAATAAAGCTGACCGAGGCGGCGTCGCGTATCTGACCGAAAACGCTGCCCGCCACGCCGTCGTATACTTCGACGAACACGCTTACGTTCGTGATTACGTCGGTAGCGATACCCGCTATAACTCCGCCGATCGCTCCTACATAAGAAGTTCCGGCACCGGAGACGACATTCAATGTACCCGTGGCAACCACGTTCACAAGGCTTGCGCCGGACTCTACGACAGCCGCGACCACGCCTGCGTATCCGCCGTCGGTCAGGTCAAAGTCGGCTCCGAAATTCACGAATTTAAGGTTCCTTACCGTACCTTCCAGGACCCTGAATACGCCGAGATACGCACCTTCGCCTTTCATTTCTATATCGTTTAAAGCATAATCTTTACCGTCGTAACTGCCTCTGAAAGGAGTCTCGGAAAGCTTGTAGACGTATTCCCCGGGCGCTATCGAGGCGGTCTGCTCGAAATAGCCCCACGGCACTTCGGCAATCAACGACAGATCGTCGGCCTCCGATATGCGGAAAGGATTCAGCGGAGTGCCGGAACCCGTAACTCCGTATCTCGACGCGTAGATCTCAGCCGCATAAACGACGAGTTCCGCAACGCTCTTGCCGGAAACGTACACGTCGCTAAAGTCGAGGAATCCCTCTATGCCCTCTATGGCGGCGTGGCTGAGCGTCTGATAGTTCGCGTAATCGTAATTCCCGAGCGACCTTTCCGAAACATTGGCGCCGCCGTAGGAAACGGCTTTGTTGATATAATATGTTTTATTCGCTTCGCCGGGACCGACGCCTACGTTTTCGGCATAGCCCGCAACCGTACCCGCATACAGATAATCGCCGGTTCCGGACACGCTGTAAGGCTTACAACCGTCGGCGGTTATGCTGCCTATCGCATACGAAACCGAGGTGTACGCGGTATCGGTCATCCTGCCGACGAGTCCGCCGACGTAACCCGTAACGGCGTCGGCAAACACGTTGACGGACGAGAAGCACGAATATATCAGCGTCGTGGTCATTTCCGCCGCGATACCGCCGAACACGAAGTTGTCCGCGCCCGACACGTATACGTTGCCGATAACGAAAACGTATCTGACGTCGCTTCCCTCGGCTTCCTCTGTAAGGAAAGAAGCACTGGCACCGTCCGCCGCCGAAAGCGTCAGCGAGCCTATCGTTACTCCCAGATTCTTTACGGAAGCGCCCGACAGCGCTTTGAATATACCGAATCCGCCGCTGCGCGCGGTCAGATTCTCCGCCGAAATAACATGGTTCAAACCGTCGTAAGTGCCCGAGAATATCTCGACGGCGACAAACGAATTGTTTATTTCGAAATCGGCGTTCTGCGTAAAGTACGCGCTCTTGCGGCCCGCCCCGAACGCCAGGTTGAAGCGTTCTTCTTCGGACGGATCGGAGTACGTTCTCATGTACGAAGAAATCATCGCGAAATCTTCGGCGTCGTAAACGCAGTACGGATCGGATTCCGTACCCGATCCCGTGAAATACGTGATGCGCATCTGAGCGTTGACTACCGCCGACACCGTACCGTCGCCTCCCGCGGACACGAATACGAACGAATCGGCATATCCGCCGTCGAAAGACGCCGTTACCGTATATACCCCGTAAGGATCGCTTGCGGAAACGTCGGGTATATCCGTTACGGGCACGAAAGCGTCCGCGAACGACTCCGCTATCTCAGCGGGATATTCCATAACCGGAGCGGTAACTATACCCGTGGTCTGAAGGTGCTGGACGAGATTTAAGAAAGTATACGCCACTTCCCTGTACATTTCCACACTCACTTCGAAATCGCCGTCGACCGTGTAATCGCCGCTCTTTTCGGACGTGGCATATTTGCTCGAAGCCTCGTAGCTTTCGTAAACTTCGCCCGCTTTGTAGCTCTTGAACCTGTAATTTTCCGCCGCGGACAGCGAATACTTCGCCGTCTCGCCCCTGTAATATTCTCCGAAACCCGTCAGCGCGGTAACGAAACGTCCCTCGCTTTCGGTTACTAAAGTTTCCTCCTTATCGGCTACGGACGCCTTGAGCGCGACGGTATACATATTTCCGTCCACGGAATAAGTCGCCCCGCCGCCAACCGACGAAGTTCTCTTTCCCGCGCCCGTTACCCAGGCATAACTGAAGTTTTCGTATACGGTTCCGCCCTTTTCGGCGCTACCCGCGCTGAGATCGTAAAGTATCAGTTCAACTCTTCCGTTTACGTCGGCTGAAACGCTGCCCGACTCGCTTTTATCGTTTACGGTATACGAGTATTCGAAAACGAGTCCCGAAACGGGCAAAGAATCGAACGTGTATCCTATAGTCAGCCCGTCGCTTTCGCCGTCCAGGTCAAAGTCGAAGTCCAGATACCACTTTCCGTCGTTCGACTTCGTTCCCGTAGCTTCGGGCGCCGCGTCGGGCGCTTCGGTTTCGTCTATGGTTACGGTAAACGGTTCCGTTACCGCCACGCTTCCCGCGCCCGAAACCGCACGGAACACGAAAGTTCTGCTGTCGCCGGTTTCGCCCTCCGCCCATAAATACGTATATCCGCTTTCGGACGAAAGCGTTTCCCATTCTCCGCCGTCGATGCTGACCTCGACGACGTCGATGCCCGAAATCAACTGACCGATGTCAGTTCTTACGGATATGTCGCCGAATCCGTATCCGCCGGACGCTATTTCACCGCCGTCGCCCGAAGCCGAAACCCTCATCTCGGGGATTTCCTTGTCGATCGCTATCCCGAGCGAATCGGATACGGTTTCCGAGTTTCTGTTGGAAACGTAGGTTACGGTCAGCTCGCCCTGTACCGTCGACGACAAAGTCAGTTCCGTTTCGAAGACCACGCTGTTCATCGGTACCGCGTATTCGCCCGTCGCGACTCCGGACACAAACAGTTTTCCGCCCGAAGCGCCCGCGCTGACGTTTACGGTAACGACCACGTTCATATTCGTCCAACCGCCCGTATACGGCGCGGTAACGCCTTCCGTATCCGAAGTGACCGCCTGAAGCGAAACTGATATTTCGGCGGTATCCTTGACGTAATCGAAGCTTTCGCCACCGCCGAACGAAACGGGAGCATAATTGCCGGCGCCCGTAACTACTCTAAGCGAAAGCGTATAAACGCCGTCGAAGCCTATCGCCAGATTGACGGTAAGAGAGTTCGTAAAGGAATCGTATCCCTCGACGCTGTTCCACGTCTCGCCGTCGACCGAATATTCCGCACGCGCGCCGCTGGGACCGAAAGCCTCTATGCCCGAAACGGCTATCGTAAAGAACGCGACGTCGGAGGCGTTCTCCAAAGGAGTTCCCGATACGAGTTCTTCGCCGTCCGCGGCATTCAGCGTAGCCGTCGCCTCGGCGGCGAAGCCCGCGGTAAAGTCGGTCAAGGCAATCAGGGGCGTGCGCATATATACGTTACCCGCGACGTCGGTGATCCTTAAAACGTACATCGCGTATTCTTCGAACACGTATATGTAATATCCTCCCGAAAGCGTCGGTGTTACTTCGTTTTCGGGAAGCAACATGCTCTCGACGTCCTGTTCCGCGGTATCGGCGGGAAGCTTATATATCTTGATTTCGTCGACGCCCGACACGCTGTCGCCGGGAAGGAAGCGCCATGTTACCCGTTCCGCCGTCCACTTCGTTTCGACGGGATAATTGAAATCGTTGCCGAGAATAAAGTTCTCGGCGCTGACCACGGGTGCGGTGTGATCCTGATAAATTTTATAATATCCGTCGCCCGATCCTTGCGCTTCGAAGGTTCTTCCCGAACCCGTTACGACCCTGAATCTGTAATCGGTCTGACGCTCGTTTTCCAGGGTCCATTCCGCTGTTCCGATACCGGTATAATTACCCGCCTCGGGATACAAAGTATCGGTTATGTCTATCCAATTCGTATTGTTTCGGGTACTGTATTGAACTTTTGTGCCGGAAGCCGTCAGTTCGAAAGTAAACGTTACCACGACTGCGGAGCCGTCTGTTATCCATTCGCCGAAGACATATTCTTCGCCCGTAGCCGAGCCTATATTAGCTCCGACCTCGAGACCGGGCGCGACCTGGTCTACGTTAAGGGTGAACGAGACGGACGCGGAATTTCCCGCTCTGTCCCTCGCTATCACCACGTATTCGGTGCAATCTTCCACGTAAACGATATATATGCCTTCGCCCTCGGAAACGATTTCCGCCGACGGTCTGTTCTCTACGTAAACGCCGTTGACGTATTCGGGATCGTTCCACGGAATACCTGCGTTGCCTATATCGGTAACGCGTATTCTGACACCCACTCTTTCCGAGGTCCATTCCGATCCCTGATACGGCGTCAGGTCGGTTTCCACGACCGTAACGGGAGCGGATGAGTCGAATCCCACTTTGGCAAAAGGTATCACCGCGCTTTCCTTGCCGTTTGCGCCGGTAACTTTGAATTCGTAATCGACGCCTTCCACCACTCCGCCGTACGACAGTATAACGACGCCGTCCGCCGCTTCGACGAATCCCGTGGCGTCAGCCCACGATTCGGAGCCGGCGGTACGGAAACTGAGTTTTGCGGGAGCGTTGAAAACGCCGTCGGCAGAGGACACGATAAATTCCACTACCGCGTCGCCGCCTATCCAACCGCCTCCCACAACCGAGCCGGGCGCGTATTCCGCGGTTGGACTTTCGGTCTCGACATTATATGAAATGCGCTCGTAAGTGACGTTGGCTGCACCGTCCTCGACCGCCAAGACGTATTCGCGCGGTTCTGACACGACCAGCGTATATGCTCCGCCGCCCAAAGACGTTACGGTGATGCCGACATTGCCGAGGCCGTCGTCCTGTACGGTCAGTTCGCCGGCACCCGAACCGCCCGGATCCGTTACGGTGATATGTACCGTAACCGCGCTGCCGTACCAGCCGTCGGGCGAATAGTCGCCGTCCACGGAATTCACCGCAATTACCGGGTTTTCCGCGTCTATGCATATTAAATCAGCGTAATCGGAAGTATCGACGAGTTTAGTTCCGTTCCTCGCCGCAAAAGTCATATATCCTTCGAAACTGAATCTTACGTCCACGACGAACGTCGCCGTGACGGGTTCCGTTCTTTCGCCGGAATCGGTTCCGTAAACGCCGCCGTCAGTGCTGTATGCCGAATCCAGCCATTGCGCGGAATTGACGCTTCCGCCCGTCGTATAGTATCCGAACAGAACGCCCGATCCGCCGTAAGTCACCGAGATCTCGAACGAATGGTCTCTCGCCCACGCGGCGGTGTCGGATTCCAAAACGGAAGCGACGGAATTTATCACGGGGGTGAAGTTGTCGAGTTTTGCTTTTACGGAACTCGAAACCGAAACCACCTTCAGTCCGTCGTACATCGTTACGCCCGCGTCCCCGGTAACAACGCTTCCGTCGGAATCGTTGACCGCGACGAAAATGTATTCCACCACGGCGGAAACCGCCGACAAATCGACGTCGCCGTAAACAAGCGGCGTATCGAAATACGTAACGTTGCCCGCGTTACCGAGCGACCCGCCGTTCGTCCACTCCGCGGCACCGTTTATTTTATAGAAATAATAATATTCGGTATTCGCGGAATTTTGCAGACCTGACGTCAGGTTGTAACGCATACGGTTGCTCCAACCCGTGTTCTGGTCGTAGTTGTATCCCATCGAAATGTTTGTGTTGATCCCGACGCCTATCGCGGAAACGACGATCTCGAAAGGCACCGAAGCCGTACCTATAAAATACGACTGTAAGGTATCGTCGGGATCGTACAAAGTATTGTAGACGTCGAAATACAGTATGTATCTGCCTACCGCCACGGGTTGCGAGGTATATGCGTCGTCGACCGAACCGCCCTCCGGCGAATAGCGGAGATTCTTGATCTCCGTGCCGTAACGGCTGCCCGCGCTCATCGAGCCGAGGATCGTTTGTTGCGAAATTTTGGAGCTTGTCGAACCCGTATAGTTAAGAGAGGCTATGCTCGAAGAAACGTTTTCTCCCGTAAATACCGCGGTGAAAGTATAGCCGAGTTCCTGCATATGCAGGTTTTCGGGAGAAGAGTCGACCGTCACTTTGTGAACGTGGGTCGTGCCTTCCGCACCCGCGGTCAGATATTCGCCTTCGCCGAGGCGCCAGCCCATGAAGAACCATTTCGTCGGATCGCCGGTGAGCGTCGCGCTAAGCGTCAGGATGATCGTTTCGGCGCCCGTCGACTCGTTCCGCGTAACGTCGGCGTGATACTCAAACGTACCGCCCTCTCCGGCGCCCGTGCCTACTCCGCCGATATTGAAGCCGCTCACGACGTCGACCGTAAACAACACAAAGTTTGCCGCATAGTTGTCCGCGTCCGTTCCCGTACCCGTAGCGTTGTCGGGAGTGAACAGATAAGCGAACGTATAGGTTTGATCGAGTTCGCCGAGAACCTTGACGGAATCGGGATCGGCGACCGAACCCGCAGTCTGGGTTTCGTCGTCATAAAAGTTAAACGATGCCGCGCCCGAAACGCTCTGACCGGCGTCATACCCCGTAACGGATACGTTGATGCCTATGTCGGAAAGCGTTTGCCCGAACTGAACCGAGTATGCGCTCCCGCCTTCACCGAACGATAAGCTGACGGGTCTGCGGGCGACGGTGAAAGGCTGAAGCGCCGCGCCAGCGAACTCGCCCGACGTGTCGGAGCCGTATCTGGCGGCGACCGCAAAAGTATATTCCCCGGCATACGTGGGAAGACCGTCGCCCGAATAAACGGCGCCCGAATACTGCTCCCCGTAATAGAGCCTTCCGAGCGTATACGAGCCGGTAACCGTGTTGTCCGAAACCGTGGGACCCTGAGGAGAACCGTTATATGTATAATTCGATGTCGAAACGGGGAAGGTACGGAATCTCGCCGTGTAGGTCGGGTTACCCGCGGAAGCCTGAACCTCGGCGGCGGATCCCAGATTGACCGTCTTCGTGCGCATCTGACCGCCCGACGACGGAGTCCAATATTCAAAAATTGCGTTCTGCGCGGGTATTGCCGTAAAAGCGATGTCGTCCTTCAGCCCGAAAGTTATCGTGGAGCCGTCGGGAACGGGCACCAGCGGCGTGTCGTCGTCGAACAGATCGTATTCGGGCGATTCTCCGGCGAGAACTGCCGCCGCGTAAGCGTCGTATACTTTGGCGTGATCGCCGGAAACGATATTTCCGTAGCTGTCGTTGTTAAGCGAAACGGTTACTGACACTTCCTGGAAATCGAAAGCGATATAGTAATCGAGGTCGACGTTCCTGTTAGCCGTGACCGTAGTGCCGACGACCCCCTGCTGGGTCCTGCGCATATTGAATACTGCCGAATACGACAAAGTCACGGTATCCGACGAAGAACCGAGATAAACGTATCCGCCCGTTACGGACAAAGGATTCTCGAGAGTATAGTTTTTGGAATATGTATATGCGCCGTCGTATACGCCGTCGTCGGGGTCAGAGTCGGCGTCGCCGCTCGAATTGAAAAACACGTTGTTTGCGTTCAGCGCGCCTTCGACTCTGAACGTCTGGGTAAGAGAATAAGTCGCACGGGTACTCGCCGCGCCCTCGGAGGTTCCCGTAAAGCTTATCGTGCCCACGGCGTATATCTCGGCGCGCAGCCTGCCCGCCTTGGCGGCGGAAAGCAATCTGCCGTCCAAGCGGAAAGAAACCGCTGTGTCGGTCGCGTTGACGTCGGCATTGACCGTGGCGTCGCCGCCGCCGGTGGAGGAGCCGATATTATTCTCGTCGAACGACGGGGCGGAAACGCCCAGTCCCGTGTCGATCTTTACGAAATCTTTCGTATATACGTCGTCGGAGATGACCTTGTCGGCAACGCCGTCCGCGGCATATGCTCCGGACGTTCCCCGCCCTACCTCTGTGAAAGAAGCGAGACAAATCAGCGCGGCTATCATCAGCAACGCACCCGTTATTAACGCAATTTTCCCGAATTTGGCGATACTCAGCATATGCTCTCCGTAGTCTTTTTCGTCGCCATTATAACATACGCGCGTTAGAGTACTTTTGCGCGCGTATAAAATTTTACTAAAAAAATACCGGGCGCGCTCGCCCGGCATCAATGAAATACCCTATATATACGCCGATCTCCGTCAGCCTTTTTCTTTGGGCAAAACCGTATAGAAATGGCTGAGATTCATGTCCTCCGGAATGTTTTTACCGTGATTGCCCAGAAGATACCATTCTCTGTGAACGCCGTGATCGGGCGCGAACGCAAGGAAAGAATCCGAGTCGGCATATGCCGATTTCATAGCGTTGTAGATGCGTTCGAATCCACGGACATGACGGCGCGCGGCGCTTTTGGCGAAAACCGACTTCGGGTGAGTCATGTGCATCACGGTGTCGTACTCCATGACGTAAGCCTCGATAACGTCGTATTCGCCCGAATGTATGAGTTCGACGGTCTTGTCTATGACCGCGCCGTCGCTCTTATAGAGGAAATAGTCTATGTTCCTGCCTTGGAACAACAGCGGTATGCTCTGCCCGGCAACGGAAACCATGGCAGTTTTCTTGCCTGCCTCCGCCCACCTGTCGAACAGCGAATCTATCTTAAGATGAGGTTTGACGTAAGCGTGTATGCCGTGCTGCTCGGGCGTCGCTCCGGTAAACATCGTTCCGAAACATACGGGCGTCTTCGGCGGATACATCGTCAGATAATCCACCCTCAGGTCGCTGAGTTCTTTCAAGGGGCGGAACGTCTCGGTATACTTATCCACAAACCACGCGCCGAGCGCGTCGGGATTATAGATAACCACCTTGTCTACGGTGCTTTTTCCCGTCTTGTCGAGGACCAGTTTCTTTACTTCCTCGACCCTCTCGGAAGGCGAAAATTCGGGCGCTCCGACCCCGGAAATATCGGCTATCGTGGGGGCGAAACGCGTCAGCGGAGTTGTAAAAAATTCGACTTCGGACGATTTCATCGTTTCCTCCTGTATTAAACCGATAATAACATTATTCCGCCGAAAAATCAACTTTTTTCCGCATTTTGAATTTTGCGCGCACAAATTTGAATTTTGCGCGCACGGAAGGAAAATTTTACATATTGCGGATACCGTTTTATTAATTTAGGATACCTTAATTTCGATATATCGCATGCAACAATCGTTTTTGTCCGCACGCGGACGGGCATTGACACGGGAAAAATTAACGTATATAATTTTTCCGGGAGGCATCCGATGATTCAATCTTTCATATCCGCATTTTGGAAACGCGTCGGGAAAACGGACGCTTTAAGACTCTCGCAGCCGTCTCCTCCCGAGGGAATAACCGAGATAACCGACGTCGATTACGCCCTCGCGGGCGACAGATACCGCTATGCCGACGTATATGTAAAATCGGATCGCGGCGGGGAAAAACTGCCCGCTGTTTTCGACGTACACGGGGGCGGCTGGTATTACGGCGACAAAGAACTGAATAAGATATATTGCCTGAATCTCGCCGCCGAAGGTTCGTTTAAAGTTGTAAATCTGTCCTACCGCCTCGCCCCGTCAGCGAGCATTGCGGATCAGCTGAACGACGTGGTCGGCGCGCTGAACTTCTTTTACGAAAATGCGGAGCGTTTCGGCATCGATACGGACAATCTGTTCCTGACGGGCGATTCGGCGGGCGGAAACCTTGCGGGACTGGTCCTGAACGCGTTGACTAATCCCGAACTGAAACGCGCTTTCGGAGTAGAGGTTATGCCACGTTTCCGAGCCGCGGGCTTTACTTCGGCGGCATTTACGCTGAACGCTCTTTCCAAAAAACCCTTTGCGCGCGCATATTTTAAACCTTTATACGCGGGCAACGCGCGCCTGGCGGAATATATGGATTACGCGGAAAACGCCGTCGGCGTTCCGCCGCCGTCTTGCATAATCACCGGGGACGGCGATTTTTTGAGAAAAGACGCCCTGTCGACCGCGGAAAAACTGATAGCGCGCGGTTCAGACGTCCTTCTGATCGATCTGAAGGGCGAAAAGCATAAACTCGGACACGTTTTCAACGTAACGTATCCTCTTTCTCCCGAAGGCAGCGCCGCCAACGCGGCAATGCTGAACTTCTTTAAAAAACATCTGCGTAAATGACGAAATTCGCTTGACTTCGTATCTGGCGAAGTATATAATCTGTTTAGATAGCAAAACAAACAATATAATTATCAAACGGGAGGTAAAAAAATGACAGAAAGATTCAAGCAGTATCTCGAGGCGGCGTTCCGCAAGATCAAGCCCACCAAAGCGGCAATGGAATACCGTAAAGAAACGCTGGTCAAGCTGGAAGAACTCGCGCAGGATTTCCGTATAAAAGGAATGACCGACGACGAAGCCATTTATAAGCTCTGCATCGATTCGCTCGGCGATTTCGACAAAACGCTCGCCGATTTCGACCGCGCTTTGGTCGAAGTTCCCAAAAAGAACACTTTGAAAAGAAACATTGCCACCGCGGTCGTGGCGTCCGTGGCGGTCATCATCGCGCTGTATCTGGTTTTAAGTATTACAGGCGCAGTCTCGTGGGGACTTTCCTGGCTGATCTTCCTCGGCGCAGTAACTCTCGCGGTCGTCGCCGTCGACGTCGTGCTCATGCTGAAAGCCGTCAAATCGGATAAATTCCTGGTAGCGAGACTGTTCAATATAGGTACGGTCGTTATGGTATTCGTATTCCTGTATCTCGTCATCGAACTTACCGCTCATCCGCGTTATTGCTGGATGACCTTCCTTGCGATGGTGATAGTCGCCCTGCTCGTCGACATAGTTATAGGATTTATCACAAAGAGCAAACTCACCATTCCCGAATCTTTCGTATGGCTGATACTGACCAGCGTATTGCTGTACGTCATGCTCGGAGTCGCAGACGCGATGCCCTGGCATCCCGGCTGGCTGCTGCCCGCGCTGACATCGATCGCCGTCACAGCCACTGGAATAGGCATACTCGTAAACATAAACAAAAAAAGCAAGTCCGAAATGGCACGTAAATTCAAGGACGCCCAAACCCGGGTGGACGAAGAATACTATACCAAATGGTAAACCGCGGCGAGGTATAAACCATGAAAAAACAGAGAATAACAGCCGAATTGTGGGACAAGATGCAGTATCTGTTCCGTAACTACTACGACAGAATGGTACACGCCGTACTGTATTACGACAAGCGCATAGACATCGAAGTATTGAAGTCCGTATTGGTAGCGACTACCGAAAAAGTACCGGTGCTGCACTCCTCTTTCCACGACTCCGTGATCAATCCGTACTGGGAAATCGAAGACTATTCCATTTCCGATATTCTCAGCGTTATGGAAACCGATTCCGAGCATCTGGAAACCGAAATCGAGGAATTTATCACGCAGTGCATTCCCGTTACCAGCAACGTGCAATTCAAAATCCGCGTCTTCCACGAGGGCGAGCGGAGCGTGTTCGCGATGATCGTCAACCATATGTGTTTCGACGGAGGCGACTTCAAATATTTCTTGAAACGCCTTTCCGCAAACTATAACGCGATGAAAAAAGGCGGCGCCGCCGTGGAGATAAAAACGGGTACTCGTTCCTACGATCAGGTTTATACCAAGCTCGAAGGCGAGGACAAGGAAACGGCAAAGAAACTGTACAAAAACATTTCTCAGGTCAAGGACGAGCATTACTTCCCGTTGACTCCCGCCCGCGACACCGACAAATCGATGATAAACCGCTGCAAGATCGACGCCGAAACCTTCTCTCTGTTTCGCGCGGTAGGCAAGCATTACGGCGTAACGGTCAACGACCTGATGCTGACCGTTTACATGCACAGTCTTTACGAATTCGGCAACTATCCCGCCACGGATACGCTGACGATACCGTGCATGGTTGACCTGAGACGTCATATCGAAGGCGGCGAAGAAGCCGGCGGACTTACCAACCATACGGGCTTTATGCAATGTTCCGTGGACGGCGTGGGCGCCACCTTGAACGACACGCTCATCAAAGTGCTGCGCTCCGTCAGAAAATCCAAGCACGACAAATTCATGGGTCTGTACAGTCTGCCGCTGTTGAAACTGGCTTACACGATATTCCCCTACGCCATCAGCGAAACGGCGATAAAGATAGGATATCTGAACCCGCTTATCGGAATGAGCAACATAGGCGTATTGAATCCCGAGCTGCTGACTATGGGCGACGCCGTTCCCGTGGACGGATTCATGACGGGTGCGGTCAAATACAAACCCTATATGCAGTTGGCGCTGACCTCGATGAACGGGGAACTGACCATGACCATAGCGATACGCGGCAACGACGACGACAAGATCCTGGTCGAGAAATTCTTCTCCATCCTGATGCGTAACGTCCGCACGTTCATTTCGGACAATCTGAAGTATCTGAAAGCGTAATCGAAAAAAATACCGAAAAAAGGCAGGGCGCACGCCCTGCCTTTTAATTTTTCATTCGTCTATTCGGTTTTGGTTTCCGCGTAAAGCTCTTTGAAATACGGTAAAGAGTTCTCTATCGTCTTACGAGCCACGCAGTACGCGAGTCTGACGTACCCGGGAGCGCCGAATCCGTCGCCGGGAACGACGAGTATGCCGTACTTTTTCGCGCACTCCGAAAACTTTAAGGCGTCGCCGCCGGGCACGCGCACGAACAGGTAAAACGCGCCGTCGGGACGCACGCAGTCGTAGCCTATTTCCTTTAATCCGTTATATAACAGATCGCGGTTTATTTTGTACGCTTCGAGGTCGGGTTGCTCTCTGAGACACTTTTTCACGACGTACTGCATAAGGCTGGGCGCGCAAACGTATCCCAGCGCCCTGCCCGCGCCCATCACCGCGAGATAAACCTCATCCGCGTCGCACGCTTTGGGATTTACTGCGACGTACCCTATCCTTTCTCCCGGCAAAGACAGCGACTTGGAATAGGAATAACATACGACGGAATCGTCGTAGTAGTTCATTATATACCCTACCTTTGCGTCGCCGTAAACGAGTTCGCGGTAAGGTTCGTCCGCGATTATGTAAATGGGATGCGAATACTCTTCGCTCTTTTTCTTAACTACAGCCGAGACTTTTTTCAGACACTCGTCCGAATATACCGCGCCCGAAGGATTGTTCGGGGAATTGAGTATCATTGCCACGGTATCTGCGTTGATAAGTTCGGCAAGCTTGTCCGTATCCACGGAAAAGTCTTGTTCGCGCATGGGAGCCGCCACGAACTTTGCACCCGCCGCCTCGACGAAAACTTTGTACTCGGGAAAATACGGAGCCGCCGCCACGACCTCCTGACCGGGCGCGGAAACCAGAGCGTTCAGCGTTATCGTCAACGCCGCCGCGGCGCCGCAAGTCATATATATGTTGTCCGCACCCACCGAGGTCGAAAAACGTTCGTTGATATAATCGGCTATCGCTTTCCTGACGCCGTAATCGCCCTGCGCCGAAGTATATCCGTGAAGCGCCACGGGTTCCATAGTGTCCACAAATTCCTTTATGGCTTCGGCGACCTTGGCGGGAGGCGCCACGCTGGGATTGCCGAGACTGAAGTCGAATACTTTGTCGGCGCCCATTTCCGCGGCGCGTTTTTTTCCGTATTCGAACAGTTCGCGTATTACGGAGCGGACGCTCCCAAGTTCGTATGCTTTACGGTTGTACATATAAGTCCTTACTTTTTATGAGTCTGGAAGTTCCACAGGTCGCGGCACATATCTTCGAGGTTGCGTTTTGCGCGCCAGTTAAGCTCGTTAGCCGCCTTTTCGGGAGAAGCGTAGCAGGACGCTATGTCTCCGGGACGTCTGGGCGCGATTTTGTAAGGAACGGGTTTGCCGGACGCCTTTTCGAACGCCTTTACCATATCCAGCACCGAATATCCGACTCCGGTGCCGAGGTTTATCGCCTCGACGCCGTAAGAATCAATGTGTTCCAGCGCAGCAAGATGACCTTCGGCAAGATCCATCACGTGTATGTAATCCCTGACTCCGGTGCCGTCGGGAGTGTCGTAATCGTTTCCGAAAACGTTCAGGTACGGCAGTTCGCCGTGAGCGACCTTGGCAACGTAAGGCATAAGGTTATTCGGTATGCCCTTGGGGTCCTCGCCGATAAGTCCCGATTCGTGAGCGCCGACGGGGTTGAAGTATCTGAGCAGCAGAATGTGGAAAGAACGATCCGCCGCATACACGTCCCTTAAAATATTTTCTATCATCAGCTTCGTCGAACCGTAGGGATTTGTCGTGGACAGTCTGCAATCCTCGTCCAGCGGCAGTCTTTCCGGAGTTCCGTAAACGGTGGCGGACGAACTGAATACGAAACGTTTCACGTCGTACTTTACCATCGTTTCGAGCAGCGTCAGCGTGGAATCCAGGTTGTTTCTGTAATAAAGCAGCGGTTTTTCGCAGCTTTCGCCAACCGCTTTCAGCCCCGCGAAATGAATCACGGCGTCGATCTTATGTTCGGAAAAGATTTTTTCGAGAATCTTTTTGTCGCATACGTCGCCTTCGTAAAAAATTACTTTTTTACCGGTAATGCGTTCGACGTTTTCGATACTCTCGTAAGAGCTGTTGGAAAAGTTGTCTACCGCCACCACTTCGTGACCTGCGTTCAGAAGGCATACGTCGGTATGAGTAGCTATGTATCCTGCTCCGCCCGTAACCAAAACTTTCATATCAATTCTCCTTTTATATGTTTTACGTTAATCCGAGTTTCAAAACTTTTCACTCCGACAGTTTCAGCGGCACGAACGCAGAAACGACGTGAAAAGAATCTTTTAGCGTGGGATTCAAAGCGTATAGCTTCAATCCGTCCTTGCAATAGTCCTGCATATACAGGTTAAATTTCGCGTTTTCGGGATCGAATCCAAGTTTTTTCAGGTTATCGAGGGGCACTTCCCACCGACTGACGTAGCCGTCCGCGACCCTTTCGGCAGTCGCCTCGAAAGGCATTTCGTCCAAAAACTCGAGTCTGAACCTGCCGTCGCCCTCGTTTTCGACAAGAGCGGCATACGTTATCCCGTCGGGATTTACCTCGAGTTCCAGGTACCTGTCGTCGCGCCCGAGCGTGACGAACATTTCAACCGTATCGCCCTTCCAGAGCGACTCGTTATACGCTTTCCCATACGAGATTATATCACCGTCATACGCGTAAAACAACAGTTTTAACGAAGTTAAAGTATATTCCGCCGTGACCGAAGCGCCCTTTTCTCCCGCTCCCGAATTGGAAACGAGGTCGAAACGCACGCTTTTGCCCGCTTTCAAATCAACGCGCTCCGTTTGCATATTCCTCCGCCGCGTCGCGCATAAACATACGTTCCTTTTCCATTTCTTCGACCAGTTTGAACTGCGTGCGTGCCCTGTCAAGGTTCTGAGCGTCGCGGTGCACTTTAAAATACACGTCGCCTTCCAGATAATCCGTCAGGAAGCGCATGCCGCATTCGTAAGTCATCAGTATCGCGCCGAAATACAACATCGACTTTTCGGTGCGGGTCATACTTCGTCCCGCTTCTCCCGCAAAACCACGCGCAAAAGCGGCATAAAGTTCTTTTGAAAAGCCCACTTTCGTCAGATCGCGTTCGTCCTCCGCTCCGGTAGAAGTTCCCGAACGGACGCCGTCGCCGAAATCGTAAAGTATGCTTCCGCGCATAACCGTATCGAGGTCGATGACCGCGACGGGACGTTTACCCTGTATGTCGATAAGCACGTTGTTCAGCTTGGTATCGTTATGCGTGACCCTGACGGGTATATCGCCCGACGCCATCTTTGAAATTACCGCATCCGCGTAAACGTTTCTGGAACGCACAAAATCGATCTCGGCCGAAACTTCTTTTACTCTGTTGGCTTTATCGGCAGCCACCGCTACTTCAAACTTTTCAAGCCGCTTCAGAGTATTGTGGAAGTCGGGAATACTGTCGTACAGCTTTTCGACGGGATAACCGCTTAAAGCCTTTTCGAACCGTCCGAAACCTGCCGCCGAAAGGTACAATTCTTCCGTTGTCGGCACGCGTTCGATACTGATTCCCTCCGAAATGAAATTGTACATTCTGAAGTATCCCTCGGGCGCTTTGAAATACGGAGCCTTGTCCTTGGTGCGGATGACCCTGAGTTTTTCCGAATCGGGTTGCCGACTTTTCGACGCCACGTATTCAGTAACTCCGACAATATTTTCCATCAGTTCGGCAACGTTTGAAAAAACGTGATTGTTTATCCTTTGCAAAATATACTCTTCGCCGCCCGCACAAGTCAATCTGTAAGTGTCGTTGATGTGACCGCAACCGTATCTGATGCACTTTACCGGCGCGGAAAGAGTCGCGAAATTCAAAGCTATTTCGGCTATCCTGTTAATCTGATTTTCGTTATTCATCATTTTGGTCACCTTTATCTTTGGTTTTGTTGCCTAAATTTGCGTTTCGCGGCACGACGAACTTTCATATTGCCTATCAGGTTTCCTATCGCGCCCCAATATAATTGCCTTCTTTCCCACCATATTCTGTCCAGCACATAAGCTATGCCTTTTTTCTCGGCTCCCGCTTTTTCTCCGACAATCGCGCCAAGTCTTATAAATAACGGAGCATAACTTTTCGCCCTGTCGCCCACATTTTCGTCGCAGCATCCTCTCCAAGCGATTTCCGCCCCGACCGCCAATCTGGGGAACAGCATTTTATCTGCCTGCCGCGCGTTCGGAACCAACTCCGTCCACAGCGGAAATTCAGCGCCCAAAATATTATCGACCGCATCGACTTTCGTTCCTTCGGGAATCAGTTTGTATTTCTCCATTGCGCGGACGCCGTTTATCGAATAAGGTAAATCCAGATAATACGGCTCGCAAGGAGACATTATTACTTGTCGTCCCGAATTTATTTCTTCCGCCAGCTTTTTTTCGTCAAGTCCGCCCTGCCAGTATTGCCATACCAAGTTTTTGTCTGCTTTTCCCGTAATCTTCGATTCGTTCCAGATTATCGCTTTTTTGCCGTGCTCGTTTAAAAACGCGCTAAGTTCGTTCAACGCCCAAGCCTGTACCTCGGACCATTGATTAAAGCCCAGCCTTCGCTTCAATTCAAGACATTCGGGGCATAGCTTCCAGCGCTCGTACATGACTTCGTCTCCGCCCAAATGGTAATACTCATCCGTAAAAATATCGAATAGCTCTTCCAGAACGTCTTTCATGAAACTGAGCGTTGTATCTTTGCCGACGCACGCAACATCATACTTGACGCCGAAATTACGGGCCACCTTGACCCCTTCGCCGTAGCAACCGAGCTCCGGATAAGCCGCTATGGCCGCCGAAAAATGTCCGGGGAAATCTATTTCGGGCACGACTTTTATATGTTTTGAGTGAGCGTATGCGACGATCTGTTTAAGTTGTTCCCGAGTATAATATCCGCCGTGCCTGTACAAACGCACGTGAGTGCGGCTACGGAATGCGCCCACTGCGGTGAGACGCGGATATTTTTTTATCTCTACTCTCCAGCCCTGATCGTCGGTAAGATGCAGATGCAGTACGTTCAGCTTTAAAAGCGCCATGTAATCGATATGCCTCAGCACCGTGTCGACGTCGAAGAAATATCTCGCCACGTCCAGCATATATCCGCGGTATCCAAATGCGGGAGCGTCCGAAATATAAAATTCTCCCGGCGTTCCGCCCGTCAGAGCGTCCATAACGCCGAGAGTCACCTCTCCGTAAAACCTTCCCGCCTCGTCGCAAGAGCGCATAACGAGTTTTGAATCCCGTGCCCTGAGCTCGTATCCCTCGGGAGGAAGCGAGTCGTCACGGACGTAGTCGTATTTTATCGCGCCCGAGTCATCTTTGAGGAACTTAAAAAATCCCTCCTTTCGCTCGAATTTGATCGGCGCAGGCACTAAAGGAAACATTTTCACCTCTCTCCTAACTTATTCCAGCACAGCTTTGATTCGTCTGACACCGGCGGAACTGCTCTGCTCTTTGACAATTCTGAATTTGCCAAGTTCCGACGTGTTGGCGGCATGCGGCCCGCCGCAGATCTCCTTTGAATAATCTCCTATCGTATAAACTTTTACTATTTCGCCGTAGCGGTCGCCGAACACGCCTACCGCGCCCGCGGCATGAGCGGCTTCGGGAGTCATTTCCTCGCACGTAACGTCCACTTTGGCGGCGATGACCGCGTTTACCGCGTTTTCGACGGCGGCGATTTCCTCCGCGGTCAGCGGACGCGGGAAGTTAAAGTCGAGTCTCAGCCTTTCGGGCGTGATGTTGGAGCCTTTCTGCATTATGGTCGGGTCCTTTAACTCGCGTCTCAACGCCTCCATCAACAGATGCGTAGCGGTATGAAGCCTTGTGGTCTGTTCGCCCGAATCCGCAAGACCTCCCTTGAATTTTTGTTCCGCGCCTGCCTTGGATTTAAGCTGATGCTCGTTGAAAGCGCGCTCGAAACCTTCCATATCCACGCTCACGCCGTGCTCGGCGCTGAGTTCCACCGTCATTTCGGGCGGGAATCCGTATGTGTCGTAAAGTCTGAAAGCCGCCTTCCCGCTGATACGGTTGTCCTTGATGTACCCGAGCAGCTTTTCGAACTCCTTCAGCCCTTGCTGAAGCGTTTTGTCGAATTTTTGAGTCTCGGCGTCCAGTTCCGTCATTATACGTTCGCGGTTATCCTTAAGCTCGGTATAGAAATCGCCGTAAATTCCGATATACTTGTCGGCGCAGACTGTCAGCACATCGGCGCCGAGTCCCAATAAACGCGCGTACCTTACGGCGCGGCGGATAAGGCGGCGCAGTATATACCCGCGATCCACGTTAGAGGGTGAAACTCCCCTCGGATCGCCCAGAATGAACGTGGCGGTCCTGGTATGGTCGGTGATTATTCTGACGGCGCGCTCCGCGGCGGCGTCCTTTACCTCTGTCAAAGACCTCAGATAATCGGCTACGGGTTTCAGAACGTCGGTCTCGTAAACGGATTTGTATCCGTTCAACATCGCGAGCGTGCGCTCCAGTCCCATTCCCGTATCGACGTTTTTCTGCTTAAGTTCCGTCAGCGAGCCGTCGGGATGTTTATAGAAGTGCATGAACACGTTGTTCCATATCTCGACGAACCTTCCGCCGTCGTCCGCGGGCGAATTGCCGGGCTTGGATTCGTCCACGATAAATATTTCGGTGTCCTCGCCGCAAGGACCCGTCTGTCCCGCGATCCACCAGTTATTGGCTTTGGGCAGATAAAAAATCCTGTCCGGAGAAATACCCATCTCGCGCCAGCGTTTGGCGCTGAACTCGTCGCGCGGACAATCCGCGTCACCCTCGAACACCGTTACCGCGAGCTTTTCGGCCAGTATTCCCAGCACCGAGGTTAAAAACTCGTAAGACCACGCTATACTCTCGTTCTTGAAATAGTCCCCGAGCGACCAGTTGCCGAGCATTTCGAAAAACGTGCAATGCGTGTCGTCGCCAACGTCGTCGATGTCGCCCGTGCGGATGCATTTCTGCACGTCGGTCAGGCGCTTGCCCGCAGGATGCTTCTGCCCCAGAAGATACGGAACCAGCGGCTGCATGCCGGCCGTGGTGAACAAAACCGTCGGATCGTTTTCGGGTATCAGCGACGCGCTGGGAATAACCGCGTGTCCCTTGGATTTGAAAAACTCCAGATATTTCTTTCTAAGTTCAACGGAATCAAGCATTTTCATCCTCCGTCAATTTTTCCATAATCATTTGCCCGTTATCCATAAAATAACCTTTTTGGGCATCTTTTTCGTTATACTTAAGACCCGAAACTATGGGTTTTAAACTATCGTATATCATATACGGCACGGGTTCCGAAGTATGGGTTTTACACTCTATCGGCGTGGGATGATCGGGCAAAACGGCAATCTTGAACGCGTCGGTCAGCCCTTTCAGGAACTCGTAAAGCTCGCCTACCGCCCAATCGACTTTCTCTATCGAAGCGATCTTATCGGCTACGTTACCCTGGTGTCCGCATTCGTCTGGCGCCTCGAAATGCAGATAAACGTAATCTATCCCGTCGGCAAGACATTCTTTGACTGCGTCTACTTTCCCCTGCCAGTTCGTCGAAAGCGTGCCCGTCGCGCCTTTTACGCAGGGCGAATACATCTCGGTGCCTTTGGCGATCCCCTTCAGCAGATCCACCGCGGATACCACCGCGCCTTTCAGCCCGAACTTCGAAAAGAACGTATCCAGCTGCGGGCGTGTGCCCGCGCCCCAGAACCAAACGTGCGTCGCGGGGCGCTTATTCTCCGCCACACGCTTTCGGTTTACGGGATGCTTTTTTAATATCTCGCCCGAACGGCGGATAAGCTCGGTCAGTTCCTCGCCCATTTTGCCTTTGGGCAGATATTCCCCTATCCGTTTCCCCGAAATGTCGTGAGGCGGGGTAAGTTCCGTTTCGGTGGTGCCGTTTGCCTCGATCAGGCAATGCCGGTAACTGACGCCCGAATAAAAACGCAGGCGCTCGTTTCCCAGTTCTTCCTGGATACTTTCTATCAGTTCGCGCGCTTCCTCTGTGGGAATTTCGCCTGAGGAATAGTCGAGCATGCGTTTTTCGGCAAGGTCGGGTTCGTCGGAAAGCGTAACCAGATTCGTCCTGACCGCCACGTCGCCGGGTTTCATTATAACGCCGATACTCAGCGCTTCCAGAGGACTTCTGCCCGAATAATATTTTCTGGGATCGTAACCTAAAACGGAAAGGTTCGCGACGTCGCTACCGGGCTTCATGCCTTCCGGAACGGTCCTGACCAGCCCGACGGTACTCATCGCGGCGAGTTTATCCATATTGGGCGTTGCGGCGTATTCCAAAGGAGTTTTTCCGCCGAGTTCTTTAAGCGGTCTGTCCGCCATTCCGTCGCCCAGAATAACCAAGTACTTCATATATACCTCTTTTAATGATAAGCAAGGCTATTATATCCCAAAACGCGATAATAGTCAAAGAATTGAATTGACAAAGACGAACGAATATGATAATATCAATTAAGCCGAAAGGCAAGAATATAATCGGCGCGGAGAAATACCCAAGAGGCCGAAGGGGCTCCCCTGCTAAGGGAGTAGTACGTTAATAGCGTAGCCAGGGTTCAAATCCCTGTTTCTCCGCCATTAGGGAATAATACGAACTCTGAAACGGGTTCGTATTATTTTTTCTCGTTGATTAATTGGGGTATTGTGAT
>CALVUD010000007.1 GCA_944363505.1 uncultured Clostridia bacterium
TATATCCCCGAAAACGGTATGCCGGGAGAATTGGAACAGCGCAGCGATTACAGTTTCGGTTCCCGAAAACGACAGATGATTATGCAAAATACATACTTTAACGATAAATTCGGACGAAACGACTTCAACGAATTAAGCGTCAGACGAGAGATAACGGACTCGGCAAGATACCTGATGAAGTACATAGAAAAGAGCGGCGAAAAGCTTATCTATTCACGGAACATACCGACGTATTTCAGATCGGACATAATGGACGAAGACGTTCTCTGTAGCATAGGGCAGGAAGATAAAAAGCTGTTGCTTTCGGACGACTTCAACTGTTGGAACGAAGGGTGTCTGATTGGAAAAGTCAGTCCGAAAGTAATACGAGAAATGCCGAAGTGCAATTAACCATTGTCTTTCTTCCCGAGGAGCTTAAACGAAAAAGGCTTTGCCGTCAAGGGTAAAGTGAATTGCTCCGCAACCCCTGACGGCAAACAAAAATACACCAAACAAAAAGCAGTTAACCCTTTTCCGTTTAGGTCGCTCCCGTCGAAAGACAATTCAAAAACAAAAACAATAAGGAGGTATAACCCAAGTGAAATCAGCAATCATATATGCCCGCTATAGCAGTGCAAGTCAGACGGAGCAATCCATAGAAGGACAGCTTCATGTCTGCAATCAATACGCAAAGGCAAATGACCTTATCGTGGTTGACACATATATAGACCGTGCCACTACGGGAACGAATGACAATCGAGCGGCGTTTCAGCAAATGCTCAAAGACAGCGAAACTTCTGTATGGGAAGTAGTACTTGTCTATGCAATAGACCGCTTCGGCAGAAATTCCATAGAGGTAGCTATAAACAAGCAGAGATTGAAAAGCAATAAAAAGGTTCTAATATCCGCTACTCAACGCACGTCGGAGAACTTGGACGGCACCAAGAATCTGGATGGTATTCTTCTCGAAAACGTGTATATCGGCATAGCGGAATACTATTCGGCGGAGCTCTCTCAAAAAATACTTCGAGGGTTAAAGGAAAGCAGAAGAAAAGGACAATTCTGCGAAGGCAAAGTGCCATACGGATATTACGTTAAGGACAAAAAGCTTCATATCGATGAGGAAAAAGCAAAAGTCGTCAGGTTCATTTACGAACAATACGCTTCAGGCGTATACGTTCCGAATATAATCTGCAAGTTAAACGAAAAAGGCGTACTTCATAACGGCAAGCCGTTTTTACCAAACGCAATTTACGGGATACTTCGAAATAAACGTTATGTAGGCGTAACAGAGATACGAAACGAGATTTACGACAATATTTATCCTCAAATCGTACCTAAAGAATTATTTGATAAAATAAAAAGAAAACTGGCTAAAAACAAATTAGGATCGAGAAGCGTTAAAGAGACATATTTATTGCGAAATAAAGTAAAGTGCGGTTATTGTGGAAATCCCATTAGCGCGGAATGCGGTACGGCGAGGAGTGGCGACGTCATAAGGTACTACAAGTGCATAGGTAGAAAGAAATACCGTAACGGCTGCAAAAAACAACCTGTACGAAAAGAGTATCTCGAAGAACTTGTGCTAATCAGCGTAATTCGGGCTATGCAGGACGAAAAGACGGTAAATACCCTTATACGAGGTCTTATGCAAATGCAAGAAAAGCTCAACGAAGAACGAACGACGTTGAAACTGCTCGAAAAGGAAATGAAACAAACGCAAACGGCTTTGGATAATCTGATAAGGGCAATAGAGCGAGGCATAATGTCCGACTCGACGAATAAGCGATTACATGAACTCGAAACGCAAATAAAAGACTTGGACGAAAGAATAGCCGTAGAACAGAATAAATTTGCTTTTACCCTCTCCGAGGACGACATACGGCGATATTACTTGTCAGCCTTAAAACAGGAACCGCAATTACTGATAAATTGCTTGGTAAAGGAAATAACGCTCTACGACGACAAAATGATAATTACATACAACACTCCGCTAAACGAAGGCTCCGATGAAAATCGGGGCTTTTCTTTTTACGAAAAAATGTTGTATCTTCCTTACACCATTCCGCAAAGCGGACAAACGATATCTGTTCCGATTTATACCGTAATGAAAGTTTAAACCACGTAAGATAAAACAAAAAGGCAGTCCGCGAACCACGGATTGCCTTAGGTCGATAAAAGAAAAAGCAAACAAAATCGGGTTCGATTTTGTTTGCTTGTGGTGGAGATAAGCGGGTTCGAACCGCTGGCCTCTTGAATGCCATTCAAGCGCTCTACCAACTGAGCTATACCCCCGTTTGAAAGCCTATTTATTGTAATATATTCCGCGCCCGCTGTCAAACGTTTTTTGAACGGTTTAAAAAAAAGAGCGCCTGAGCGCTCCTTTACGTCTATTTCAAACTCTTGACCAGTTCGCCGTTCTTGGAATTCTGGAACATCAGCCAATACCCCTCTTCTTCGCCGCCGCTAACAGGCAGAAAATCGCACAGCTCTTCCGCTTCCTTGGGCGGACGGATACCTTCGACTCCCGGTACGCCGTATCCCAGATAAGTCACTTCGCCGTCTTCGGTCAGAATACCTACGACATAGTATTCGTCTTCGTCGTAATATACCTTGACCCACTTGCTGTCGGGTATGATCTTTTCCAGTTCTCTGCACTCGGGATTGATCGTCATTATCTCTTCGAGCCTGAATCGGATGTTTTGATAGAAGTTTTCGCCGCGGTTGAACCTGAACGGAGCGAACACTTCCTGTTTTAACTCGTTTTCGTCGCCTACCTCGGTTGTTGTATCCGAAATATCCTCGTTTACGGTTTCCGTATATTCTGTTTCGGCAACCGATTCTTCGGAATTTTTATATGAGTCTTCGGGCGATTTTCTGAGGAAAGAGTTATCGGAATCGGCAAAATTACTTTCGGAATCAACCTTTAAGTCTTTCTCCGGATCCATACCCGATAATGAAGAAACGGCGTCCTTCGGAGCCGACACGCGATCCCGCTTGCCGCCCCACATATACGCTTCGCCGGACAAAGTATAAACTACCGCGCCGATATCGTCGCGCGCTTCGAGATCTAAATTTACGTTGGTTTCTGTACGTGCGCCGCGAACGGGTACGTTTATCTGCGGATTGTCGCCCGCGACCAGGCACAGAGTCAATTCTTCCCGAGGCGCGGGATCCAAAATCAATTTCAATCCCACGCTGCTCCCCACGCGTATCAGAGTTACGTGTCCCTGCGCGTTCTTTCCTGTCAAAACGGTTGTTTTTCTGATGAGCATCGCCACCCCCTGACACTTAATATATGTCGGGGCATGAAAAAAATTGACTGAACGGATACGTTCAGCCTTTCGGTTCGGATAAAATTTTTGCAAGCCTTACAAACTCTTCGGCGGAAAGCGTTTCTCCGCGTATCCTAAGATCCAATCCCATCTTCTCCAGCGCCTCCGCGGCTTGCTCTTTATTATACCCGGACAAAGCGCCGATATTGTTCACGAGAGTCTTTCTGCGCATCTGAAACGCCGCTCGCGCAAGGAGCGAAGCCGCTTTCACGTCGGGCGCGGGGTACTTTTCGTATACGTCTATCCTGACCACAGCGGAATCGACCTTCGGCACCGGTCTGAACACGCCGCGCGGCACCTTTCTGGTCACGCGGACGTCCCCTCTCAGATTGACGGCGACGGTGATCGCGCCGTAGTCGGCGCTGCCGGGAAGAGCGCTCAGGCGCGCGGCAACCTCTTCCTGCACCATCAGCGTCATCGAAGTTACTTTCAACCCGCTTTCCAAAAAGCGCATGATGAGCGGAGTGGTTATATAATAAGGAATATTCGCCACGACCTTGAAAGGTTTGCCTCCCGTGATACGCTCTATTTCGGAATCGTGGGTTCGCAAAACGTCTTTGAAGAACATTTCGACGTTTCTTAGTCCCGCAAGGGTCTCCGCCAAAACCGGTTTCAAGGATTCGTCGACGTCAAAAGACTTTACTTCCGACGCGTTCGCGCTAATGACGCGCGTCAACGTGCCCGCGCCCGTGCCGATCTCCACCACGCAGTCCTCTTTTCGGACGCCGGCGTCCCTGACTACGGCGGCGAGAAGCCCCGTATCCGTTATGAAATTCTGACCCAGTCCTTTCTTGAACGAAAAGCCGTGCCGTGAAAGTATCTCGGAAATTTCCATATTTTACCGACGCGCCTAACGTATTATACGCAGTGCGCAACGCATACTGTAGACGTACCTAAGATAAAAATAAGAGGTACCTAAGACAAAATTGCCCGACCGATTCAAGGTCGGGCAATCGCTTTTTCCCGAACTATTCGGCAGGGCTGAACTGGTCTTTGCCCACGCCGCAAAGGGGACAGACGTAATCTTCGGGAAGATCTTCCCACTTTACGCCCTCGGCGTCCTCGTCGTATTCGTAACCGCACACGTCACATACGTATATCATTTTTTACCTCCGTTTATTTTGTTTTCGGCAAAAGCCGTTTATCGCCTTAATCCCGCCGAGATCCGCCGATGACTTCGATCAAAGTCCCGTCAGTCCGGAAGCGTCGTCTGTTCTTTCCCGAGAAGCGCATGTCCTTAATGTATCCGCGCCGCTGTCGGCTTACATTGTTTTACGGTGCGTTTATCCGCACACAACGCTGAATCAAACGGCGATCGGTTTCAACGACCGATTATCGGTAATTATAGCACATATAAATATTGAAGCACAACACTATTATTCAAAAAAGGTTTTTAAGCGTCAAACCCGCATTAAAACTTATAATCCCATCGCCGCGCCGACAACCGGCGCATTTTCGTTTAAACGAACCGCGCGCGGGTTTGACGCTTACGCTTGCCTGTTCGTTGCGGGTATAGTATAATAAATATATTATGAAACAGAAAATAACCGAGGACCTCTATTACATCGGCGTAGCGGACAGACGCATCCATCTGTTCGAAAACGTCTATCCCGTAAACGACGGCGTTACATACAATTCCTATCTCCTCGCGGACGAAAATCCCGTGATTTTCGACACGGCGGACGGCGCGTTCACAAGCGCGTATCTGGAAAATCTGAATGAAGCTCTGGACGGCAAAACGCCCTCTTATCTGGTCGTACAGCATATGGAACCCGACCACAGCGCGTCGATCAAAGCGCTCGCGGAAAAATATCCCGAAATGAAGATCGTCGTGAACGCAAAGTCGAAGATTTTCCTGGAGGGCTTCTTCCCCGACCTGAAAAACGAGTGCGTAGTCGTAAAAGACGGTGAAGAATTGGTAACGGGAAAACATACCCTGAAATTCGTGTTCGCTCCGATGGTACATTGGCCCGAGGTGATGTTCACATACGACATTACCGACAAAACGCTGTTTTCCGCTGACGCTTTCGGCTCGTTCGGAGCGACGGGGCGGGTAACGGGCGACGAGGAGCCTTTCGACGCATATATCCCCGAAGCGAGAAGATATTACTCAAACATCGTCGGTAAATACGGCGTCCAGGTAACGGCGGCTTTGAAAAAAGCGTCCGCCGTCGAGATCGCGCGCGTCTGCCCTCTTCACGGCAAAGTGCTGACGGGCGACAGAATATCGAAGGCGGTCGGACTGTATTCGAAATGGGCAAGTTATACGCCCGAACAAAACTCCGTCGTCGTGGCATACGCCTCCGTATACGGCAATACCAAAAAAGCCGCGGAACACCTGGCTGCAAAACTCGGCGAAGCGGGAGTAACCGACGTAAGCGTTTACGACGTTTCGAAAACGCATTTTTCTTACATAATAGCCGACTGCTTCAAAAAAAGCCACGTCGTTCTGGCTTCCGTAACCTATAACGCGGGCATTTTCCCCGCCATGGACAACCTGGTCAGGGAAATAGCGCGCCACGGCATAGCGAACAGAAAATTCGCTTTTATCGAAAACGGCAGTTGGGCGGCGCAGAGCGCGAAACTGATGCGCGAAATTCTTTCAGAGGTCAAGGGCGCGTCGTTTATCGGCGAACCCGTATCGTTCAGAAGCACTCCTAAAGCCGAAGACCTCGCCATGCTGGACGCGCTTGCCGAACATGTGGCAAAGGACGTAAATGGAAACTAAACCTCTCAGAAAAATTCTGGGAAGCATACGGAAAGCCGTTGACGATTACGACATGATCGGCGACGGCGACAGCGTCGCGGTAGGTCTTTCGGGCGGTAAAGACAGCCTGGCGCTGACTGCGGCGTTAGCCGTTTACCGCAAATTTTCACCCGTGAATTTTACTCTTTCCGCGATCAACGTGGATATGGGGCTGAAAGGCACCGAAGCCGAACGAGAACGCCTCGCCGCTTTCGTAAAAGAGCTGGACGTCCCCTATTACGAAGTCAAAACCGACATCGCGGAAATCGTTTTCGACGTCAGAAAAGAGTCCAATCCTTGTTCCCTTTGCTCCAAAATGCGGCGCGGCGCGCTGAACTCGGAATGCAACCGTATCGGCGCGAACAAATTGGCGCTCGGGCATAATGCCGACGATATGGCGGAAACGTTTTTGCTCTCTTTGATTTTCGAAGGCAGACTAAGCACATTCCAGCCCGTGTCGTATATGTCCCGAACGGGAATAACCCTGATACGACCGATGATCTACGTCCCCGAAGCCGACGTCAAAGGCGCCGTCAACAAATTAAGTCTTCCGGTAATGCACAACCCCTGCCCCGCCAACCGTCTGACGCGCAGGGAATATATGAAAGATCTTATCAAAAACGTATGCAAAGACATTCCTTTTGCGCGCGACAGAATAATTTCGGCGTTGATTTCTCCCGAACGCTATTCGTTGTTTCCCCCGAAGCGCTCCGAAACTAAAATCGAAGATCAGGATACCGAATAACGAAAAACGGCTCCCCGCAAGGAGCCGTTTTCCGTTAGGAGAGCATGGATATTGTTTAAATTATTTGTCGCCGAGAGTCAGGTAATCGTAAGGGCTGACTATTTCGTTATTGAGTCTGACTTCGAAATGCAGGTGGTTGCCGTCCGCCATTTCGCCCGTAGCAGAAACGCTGATCGCGCCCAGTTCGGTCCCGGCCGATACGCTCTGTCCTTTCGTTACCGCGGGTTCGTCCAGCGAACCGTAAACGGTAACCAGTCCGTCGCCGTGATCGACGGTAACGACATGTCCGTTCAGCGCGTCGTAGGTTACGTCGGATACCACCCCTTCATAAGCCGCTACCGCCATAGCGCCTTCGGCTCCCGCGAAATCGATTCCCGAATGAACGCGGTACTGTTTGAGCGTGGACGACCATACCAGAGTATCCATCGCGTAATCCTTGATGACCGTACCGCCCGCCACGGGGATGGTGAAGACTATGGGTTCGGGCTCGGTATCGACGGGAGTGTTGTCTTCGGGCGGATTGACGTTACCGCCGGGTTCCTCGTCTACATTGCCGGGAAGGTTCGCGTCGGGAGCGGGAGCTTCCACGGATTCCTTACCGCCCAGTACCACCGCTACGGTTATCATGGCGGCGATCGCCAGGATACATACTACCATCACGATATAATAAATGTTTTTCTTGAAAAACGCTTTTACCTTTTGGGTATTTGCTTTGCCTTTCATATCGACCTCCGAATTTGTGTTGATTGGATTATTGTCCGATTTCCGGAGTTTATACAGGCGATTTAAAAAAAAAGAGCGACCGTCAGTCGCTCCTCGTTTACAAGTTTTTTCGGGTGCGCTTTTAAGCGTTTCCGTCGGCCGATGCGCCTTTTACTTTAGCGGACACCGCCTCGCCTATCAGCGAGCCTATCGGCGTCACGACCATCGACTGCGCCATGCAGAATACGCCGATCATCGGAGATTTCTTGATCCCGAGTGTGATAAGCTCCGAAAAGGTCTCGCCGCCCGTAACGGCGCCGAAAACGAATATCAGAGTGATCGTGGTAACGAGCGCCATCGTTATCGAAACGTACGCGCCGTATTTATTCGCGCGCTTCCAGTACAGAGCGTATATATACGGTCCCAGGAAGCAGCCCGCAAGCGTGCCCCACGACAGCGACATCAGCGTAACGATCGCGTCCACTTCGAATATCGCGAACAGCGCGGAGATGAGCACGAATACGAAACACAGCACGCGCGCAAGCACGTTGACCTGTTTGTCCGAAGCGTTGCGCTTGATATATCCGCGGTAAATGTCCATGCAAACGGACGAGCTGCTGACCAGCGCGAGCGAAGAAAGTGTAGACATACTCGCCGACAGCACCAAAACGAATATCAGCCCGAGCACCGCGTAACTCATCAGCTCGTTACTGAGTAAAATGTTGGGAATGATGTTCGAGGTGTCGGCGGGAGCCGAAGGATAGAACAGCCTTGCGAGAGAGCCGTTGAAATAGGCTCCGCCCCCTACTATCAGAGCGAACACCGTGGATATGACGCTACCCTGAACGACTGCGCGGTCGTTGCGGATAGCAAAGAACTTCTGAACGGACTGCGGCACCGCCCAGATACCGAAAGAGGTCAGCAAAATATTGAATATCAGTTGTACGCCGGGCGCGTCGAACCAATGTCCCGTCGCGCTCTCGGTCTCCGACGGGAAAAAGCCGTATCCCGAATCGATCAGGTTTTTAAGCCCGTTGATCCCGTTGACTTCGGGCGCTTTCAGCATCAAGACTATCATCACGATAACGCCTATAAGCATTATAATGCCCTGAATAAAGTTGGACACCGCGTTTGCGAAAAAGCCGCCTACGAACAGATATACGCCCACGAGCACCGCCATGATGACCACACACCACACGAAATCGATGCCGAATACCGCCTCGGACAAATAACCTATGCCCTGATAAACGCTGGTGGAATAAGGGATCAGGAACACGAATATGACTATCGCCGCGTAAAGTTTGATATGACGGGATTCGTAGCGTTTCTCGAACATTTCCGCCATCGTGGTAACCTTGTACTCGCGGCTCAAATTCCTGGTACGCTTGGCAAGCACCGCCCACGCGAGAAGCGAACCCACGAAAGCGTTAGCTATGCCTATCCAGACCGCGCCCAGTCCGAGACTCAATCCGAAAGTGCCCGCATAGCCTATGAATACGACGGCGGAAAAGTAAGTCGTTCCGTATGCGAACGCGCTCATCCAGCCGCCCATACCCCTTTCGCCGAGCAGGAATCCGTCCAGACTTTTGGATTTTTTATAAGTAACAACGCCGACGGCAGCCATAGCCGCGACAAACAATGCCAAAATCAAATACGCGGACCAGACTCCTCCCGTAACCGCAATCATCGAATTTCCCATGCGCACATTATACAATAACGGAATTTGCAAAATCAAATTTTTTTAAGCGGTTTGACAATTTCCGACATCCGTAAAACAAAAGCGGAAGCCATACCGGCTTCCGCAAAACGAAATTACGCGTCATAGCTCTATCTGACGTAGCGTCTGACTCTCAGATCCACGCCCACCGCGGCGGCGATGTCGCGCGCTCTGGCGATCTCTTCCTCTCCCACTACGTCGACTATCGAAAACACCACTTTGGGAACATACTTCTTGCATTCTTTTGCAAAGTCCAACATCGCATAAAAGGCTTTTTCGCCGAACTCGCTGTGGCAAAGTTCCTGATATCCTTTTGCCGTCGTGGCATTCAAGGAAACATTCACCGTATCCAGTTTCCCACAAAGCTTTTCGGGTACGCCCTCGCCGAGGATCAGCGCAGCCTGTCCGTTCGTATTGACACGCGTAGGCTTTCCTTTGCCTTTTACGTACTCGGCTACCTCGAGCATCACCCCGAGTCTGTACATCGGTTCGCCGTAGCCGCAAAACACCACTTCTTCCGCCGCGTCCAGGTTCTCGAAAGAGTTGATGACCTCCTCGGCGGTGGGTTCGTGTTCCAGCCACAACCCTATTTCCTTGAAAGCGTCCGTTCTCCTGACGCAGAATTCGCAGTCGTTGGAACAGCGGTTCGTCAAATTGACGTATATTTTGTTTCCTATCGTATAAGTGTAAGTGTCCATATCTATATATTAAACAATGTTTTCGCGTTCTTGCAGGTTACTTCTTCGACGTCGATATCCTGCCGCCACTCTTGAATTTTATCCCTGACCAATCCGATATATTCGGGTCGGTTGTCCTTTCCTCTGAAAGGTACGGGAGTCATATAAGGGCAATCCGTCTCCAACAACAATCTTTCTGCGGGAACCGCCCTGACAACGTCCGATTTTGCGAAATTTTTGAACGTAACCGCTCCGCCGAAAGCAATGTACAGTCCGAGTCCGACCGCTTCGCGCATCACCTCCGCGCTGCCGCCGAAACAGTGCATCACTCCGCCGTAAGCCAACAGCTTGGAACTGTCCCTCAGTATCTTCAGCGCGTCGCCGTATGCGTCGCGGACGTGGATTATAATCGGTTTTTTCAGCGAATACGCCAGTTCGATCTGCTCGGCGAAAACTTTTTTTTGAATTTCGCGCTCGCTTAGATCGTAATAATAATCCAGACCTATTTCGCCTATCGCCACGCATTTTGACTCGGAGGAAAGTTTCCCGAAAAGCGCGTAATCGTCTGCGCTCGCGCTATCGGAGTCGTGCGGATGTATGCCTACGGAAGCGTAATATGCGGGATATTCGCGGCTGAGAAGTACGGCGCGCTCCGAAGAAGCGCGGTCGTAACCCGCGACGACGACTTTTTCTATACCCGCGTCTTTCAGACCGTCGTGAATGTCCGCGGCGAAAGGCATCAGCCTCTCGTCGTTGACGTGAGCGTGAGTGTCTATCAGCATGTTACGAAATCGGGGAACCCGATTCCACCTCTTTTTCGGAGGTCAGCAAAACGACGTTGCCGTTGTCCTCGGCGCATAAAAGCATGCCTTCGCTCATTTCCCCCGCAAGACGGGCGGGTTTAAGGTTGGATACGACCACGACGGTCTTGCCGACCATTTCCTCGGGCGTGTACCACTTGGCGATACCGCTCAGAATCGTGCGCGTTTCGGAGCCGATCTGAACGGTGTTCTTCAACAGTTTTTTACTGTTTGCCATCCTTTCGCAAGCCGTGATCTTGCCGATTTTCAGCTTGACTTTCAAAAAGTCCTCTATCCCTATCGTTTCCGCGCAGTCGTTTTCGGCCCCTTCTTTTTTCTCGGGTACCGCTTTGCTTTCCGCTGCGGCATGACGTTCTTCGTACATCTTGTCAACGTCCTCCAATACTTTCTTTACGTCCAGTCTGTTAAACAATTTTTCGCTGCTTTGGGCAACCTTTGTACCGTTTTCGAGAAGCCCGAACTTGTCGAGATCCTCATAGGCTCTGGGCTTGACGTTCAGCTGTGCGAACACTTTTTCGGCGGTAGAGGGCATAGCGGGCGCCAACAGCGAAGTTCCTATCGCAATACTTTCGGTCAGGTTGTAAAGTACGGTTTTCAGCCTTTGAGAAGATGCGGGATCTTTTGCGAGGATCCACGGCGCGGTCTCGTCGATATATTTGTTGGCGCGTCTGAACAACAGTAAAATTTCGTCCAGGGCGTCCGCGACGCGGAATTCGTCCAACAGCTTTTCCGTTTTGCCTTTCAGCGCAACGGCGGCGCTTATCAGTTCGTCGTCCACGGTTTCCCCGACCCCGCCGTTTTCGACTACGCCGTCAAAATATTTCGCGCTCATCGCCACGGTCCTGCTGACCAGATTGCCGAACACGTTCGCAAGATCGTTGTTCAGCTTGTCCGCCACCGCTTCCCAGCCTATCGTGCCGTCGTTGTCGAAAGGCATTTCTTTCAACAGATAGTATCTCACCGCGTCCACGCCGAAAAAGCGTACCAGGTCGTCCGCATATATGACGTTGCCCTTGGATTTGGACATTTTTCCGCCTTCCATCAAAAGCCACGGATGTCCGAACACTTTTTTCGGAAGCGGAATACCCGCCGCCATCAGGAATATCGGCCAGTAGATGGTATGGAAACGTACGATATCCTTGCCGATGACGTGTACGTCGGCGGGCCAGAATTTATCATACAGTTCGCCGCCCTTTTCGCCGTCGTACCCGAGACCCGTCACATAGTTGAACAACGCGTCCAGCCATACGTACACCACATGCTTTTTATCGAAGTCCACGGGAATACCCCATTTGAACGAAGACCGCGATACGCACAGATCCTGAAGCCCGGGCTTTAGGAAGTTGTTTATCATCTCGTTTTTACGCGAAACGGGCGAAATGAAATCGGGATGTTCCTCGTAATACTTTAGCAGCCTGTCGGCATACTTGGACATACGGAAAAAGTACGCTTCTTCGCTGGCTTCCTTGACTTCCCTGCCGCAATCGGGACATTTGCCGTCGATCAGCTGACTTTCCGTCCAGAACGACTCGCACGGGGTGCAGTACCAGCCCTTATACGAACCCTTGTAAATGTCGCCGGAGTCGTAAAGGCGTTTGAATATCTTCTGGACGGCTTTTTCGTGATCGGAGTCGGTCGTCCTGATAAAACGGTCGTAACTGATATTCATCAGATCCCATATTCTTTTTATCTCTCCCGCAACGCCGTCCACGAACTGTTTGGGCGTAACGCCGCCAGCAGCCGCCTTTTCCTCGATCTTCTGTCCGTGCTCGTCCGTGCCGGTCTGGAAGCGGACGTCGTAGCCCTGAAGCCTTTTGTAGCGCGCCAAAAAATCGGTCAGCACTATTTCGTACACGTTGCCTATATGCGGGGTGCCCGAAGTATAAGCGATTGCCGTTGTCAGATAGTACGTGGGTTTTTTCATAAATACACCTCTCGTTTATAAAGTATGATAACACTTTCGCGCGCAATAGTAAAACGATTTTGCCCAATCGGCGCGTAATTCTCCCGATTCGTTTCCGCGATCGGAAAAAAACCGCCGAACGCCTTTGCCGCGAATACTTTCCCGCGGCATGGAAACAATCATTATAAAAAAGGAATAAGTATGAGTGGAGAGATAATAATGGTCAAGCGCGGAGAAATATATTATGCGGACTTAAGCCCCGTCGTCGGTTCCGAACAGGGCGGCGTCCGTCCCGTGCTGATTATTCAAAACGACGTAGGGAACCGATTTTCGCCCACGGTCATTGCCGCCGCGATAACCTCGAGAATGGACAAGGCAAAACTGCCTACACACGTCGAACTCGGTCAGGCAAACGGTTTGCAAAAAGACTCCGTTCTGTTGCTGGAACAGTTACGCACCATCGACAAAACGCGCCTCGGCGCGCGCGTAGGCGAAGTCGGCGCGGAAACCATGCAGAAAATTAACAACGCTCTGCTGATAAGTCTGGGATTCTTCGGATAGCTAAATTACTAAACTAAAAAATAAGGGTTACCGAAACGATAAAACCGGTAACCCTGATTTTATTTTTAAGAAAGCTAAAACTATGCGTTCCGACGGAAAAGCGAAGCGACGCTTATTCCGAAATTTCCTCTATCACGCGCCTTGCCGTTTCATATTCGAAGCCGCGCCATATAAGATAACGCAGGACCCTCTCCTTTGCCTTGGGGGTTCTGAGCTTCTTCTCGCGGTCGGCGGTACGCTTTTTGGCAAGTTCCAACGCGCGTTCGTACTCGTCGCCGAGGTCGGCTTTTTCCAGCGTTTCGGCCACTATCACGTCGGAGATACCGCGCTGTTTCAATTCGCGCCTGAGTCTGAGTTCGCCCGTCGCCTTAAAGCGGTCGGTAATATAATTCTCGGCATATTTTTCGTCGGACAGATATCCGTATTCGAGCGCCATATTCACCGCCTTGTCTACGCTTTCGGGGGCGTAGCCCTTGCCGAGAAGGTAGTTTTTCGCCGCGGCAACCGTCCACGATCTTCTGGAAACCATATCGAAAAGATATTTCTTGCACAGACAGAAATCGTTAAGTTTGCAAAATTCCGCGAACTTGTCGTCGTCCATAGGACCCTCTTTCAGGCGCACTTTTGCGGCGGCTTCCAAAGAAATTCTCATCTTTTCGCCGTCCACTATGGCTTGACATTTGCTTCCTCTTTTGGTGATTATTTCGAAGTTTTTCATGCTTATATTATACCCGAGAGATAAACGCTTAACAGCAAAACTTATCAGCGGTTCGGAGTTTTTTTATTTTTTTTCACTCTCGGCGTCCTTTTCCTCGGCGTCCGACTCTCTTGGTTCCCAATAATCGTCGCGCGCTTTGCGTTTGAGTTTTAATATCCGCTCGTTTACGCTCATATACAACACGCCCGATATGGCTATCAGTACTCCCATACCGCACAACACGCCGCCAACCGTCTGGGTATGGTCCTCCACGAATATCAGACACATTACGCCGGCATATGCCACGACTGCTGCGGCAAGAACGAACGCCGCCGCAGTCCGCATCAGCTGAAAATGGTATTTAAGCGCCTTTTCGCCCTTCGGCTCGTAGCGGTAAGTGGGCATCAGCCGTCCGCCCTTTCCGCAGCACATCAACACGGCGATCGCCAATAATGCCGCGAAAACCGCGTGAGTTATGACAAGCGTTACGATTTCTCCTTTTTCCATGATCACGATTCCGAGCGATTGATTTATGCGAAAGTAAATCCGTCCTTTTGCAGTTTGGCTATCTGTAAACGGAGCTGTTCGATGAATTCTCTGTTCGTCTTGGTACGCATCATCATCTGAATGAGGTTTTCGGTTGCCTCCTGTACGTCGCCTGCGGAAAGCATCTTCCTGACCGCCCATATGCCTTCCAACTCTTTTTGTTCCAGCAAAAGTTCTTCGCGTCTGGTGCCGCTGCGGTTCAAATCGATCGCGGGGAATATCCTCTTTTCGCTGAGCTTTCTGTCAAGGTGTATCTCCATGTTGCCGGTGCCTTTGAACTCCTCGTAAATGACGTCGTCCATACGGCTGCCCGTATCCACCAAAGCGGTAGCGATAATAGTTAGGCTTCCGCCGTTTTCGATGTTTCTGGCAGCGCCGAAAAAGCGCTTCGGCGCATACAGCGAACCGGGATCGATACCGCCGCTGAGCGTTCTGCCCGTGGGCGTTATGGTAAGGTTATACGCCCTTGCCAGCCTCGTCAGCGAATCCATGAGGATGACAACGTCTTTCCCGAGTTCCACCAGTCGCTTTGCGCGTTCCAGGACGAGTTCTGCGGCTTTAGTATGATGCTCGGGCATCTCGTCGAACGTCGAATACACCACCTCTCCTCGGATACTGCGCTGCATATCCGTAACTTCTTCGGGACGCTCGTCCACCAAAAGTACCATAAGATGCGCTTCGGGATAATTTATCGAAATGCTGTTCGCTATCTTTTTCAAAAGCGTGGTCTTACCCGCTTTGGGCGGCGATACTATCATCGCACGCTGACCCTTTCCAATCGGCGCGACAAGGTCTATCGCCCTTATCGCGAAATCGGCTGCAGAAGTCGCCAATTCCAGTCTGAACCTTTCGTCGGGATAAATGGGAACCAACGATTCGAACGCGGGACGTTTGAACGCCGCCGCGGGGTCCATACCGTTGACGCTGATTATGTCCTGTACGTTCAGCGGACGGTTCTCTGCGAGTTTTTTTGCGGTCGCCTTTACATAGTCGCCCTTTCTGAGTCCGGCCTTTCTGATCTTCGGCGCCGCTATATACGCGTCGCCCTCGCCCTGTTCATAGTTTTTGGAACGGAGGAATCCGTAACCGTCCTGACATATCTCCAGAACGCCTTCCCTTTCTTTCAATTCCTCTTCCTCTGCCGCGGCTAAGCCTTCGCGAGGAGCGCGTTCGGTTTTGTCCAAACGGTCTGTACGCTCGTTTTTGTAGTCCTTGCTACCGTTTTTGGCAGATTCCTGTTTCAATCCATCGGCACGTCTGAGTGTTTCGTAATCGCCGGTAGTGTTATGGTACTGTCTGGGGCTGCGCGGTTTGAATACGTATTCCGTTTCTGCCGTTTTGGTTTCGGCCTCGGAGACGGCATCGGCGCCCTCGCCCTGTTGAGGAGCGTTGAAACTCAGATTGATCTGTGCGTCCTTCGGCGGTCTGCCGCGACGGCGAACCGTGTTTATCTGTTCGGGTTCGGGAATTTTATCGCAATCAAGTATGAATTTTACAAGTTCGGATTTCCTTTTGTCCGTAGGCGAGTTGTGACCTAAACGTCTTGCCAGATTTCTGAGCTCGAAAATGCTCATATTGTCGAGCTGTTCCTGCGTAAACAGATTTGCCATTAAATACCTCCCAAAGAGTCTGATTGTCGTTTTGAAATTTTTATTATATCGGGAATCCGTTGCGACTTCGCACGGCAAAGTCGAGATGGAGTCTTTAATATAGCGGCGCGATCCCTTTTCTGGATATCCGAAAACGGTTTAAAGTAAAGTAATTCGACATATGCCCGCGAAAGACGGGCTTTTTCCGTCCGACCCGGACCGACGCCCGGGTCGGATACGCGCATTTAATTAACCTTTTTAGGTACGATAACCCTGGTTCTCTCGCCGTCGAAATCGGTGCGGTCGAACTCCAGAGCGGCGGTGTCTGCATATTCGACGTCCTCTTTCGGGAACAGATCCAGAAATTCGTCGAGTTCGTCGAACTGAGTACGATAGCCGTCCATCATATAATGCATCGGGATAACGACGTCGGGCATAAGGCGGTCGACGTATTCCTTTGCCTCGGCGGCGTCGATGGTATATCTGCCGCCCACGGGTATCAGCAATATGTTTATGGAGCCTATCAGCTCCGCGAGCATCGGGCTGAGTTCCTCGCCGATATCTCCCAGGTGGCAGACCTCCACGCCGTCCATTCTGATACGGAACACCACGTTCTTTCCGCGCAAAAGACCTTTCTTGTCGTCGTGGTAGCTTTTGAATCCGAAGATATCAACGCCGTCCACGCCGTGATCGCCGGGAGTATTGACCAACATTTTGTATTCCTTGACCGCGCCTGTGCAGTTATGATCGAAATGGTCGTGGCTTACGGTAACTATATCCGCCTCTACCTCGGGAAACGAGATCCCGACTTCCTCGGCGTTGAACGGATCGGTAACCAGACTGATGCCCGTGCTTTCCGTTAATTTAAAAGAACTGTGTCCCAGCCATTCTATTTTCATATTTCTCCGATAAAACGAATGTAATGTGAATTTTCTTCGAATATTTATTGCCTATATTTAGGTTTTGTAATCCTCTTTGACAACGAACTCTTATTACTTGCGTTCATTATAATATATTATATTGAATTTTGCAATATATTTTGTCTTTTTTCGGAATTTAAAATAAATAACCGACTTCTCGCGCGCCGTTAAGTACGATCAGGCTCGCATTTCATATGCATCAAGGTCATCGCTTCGCTTTCGCCGCGGAAGATTATTTTGCAAATTAAAGTACATTTCGCGCCGTTTTCGTCGAACTCCAGATCCATTTGAAACGTGGAAACTTCCACTTCGAAATCCCCGAAATATATATCCGCACACCAGCCGTTCGCGCGACGCGTCATGACGTAAAGTTCTTTTTCGTATTCGCCGGGCTTATCCGCCGAGGGAAGCTCTCTGTACAAAGAGATCTTCCCTCGGTTCAATCCGATGACGTAATCCACGCCGTCCATGTCAAACAATATCTGCGCCCTGCCGTCGTCGTAAACGTACTCGCAGTTCAGATAAATTATGGAAAACGGCAGCGATTCGTTGCCCGGCGTAAGCGTCAGTCTCGCTTTCATACCTTGCCCAGCAGTTCGTGGATCCTGTCGGCGCTGTTGAGGAGAGGCGAAACCGATTTGTTCTGATTGCACGCGGATATGATATAGCTGATAAATTTTGACAAATCCGCGCATATAAACCAGGTTTTACCCAAAAGCTCGGGGCTGTTATAAGTCAGATTCGTGCTGATCACCGAGGTGAAAAGTCCTTCTTCGAACGCCTTGTCGAACTTATCGAAGCCTTCCGTGAAAAGCGCGTAAGTAGCCGTCAGGAAAATTTTGCCGCAGCCTTTTTCTTTCAATTCGCGGCAAAGTCTGAGCACGGAGTCTCCGGTCGCTATGATGTCGTCGGCTACCAACACGTCTTTTCCTTTTACGTCGGTTCCTATGTATTCGTGAGCGACTATCGGATTTCTGCCGTTTACTATCGTAGTATAATCGCGGCGTTTATAAAACATACCGAGATCGACTCCCAGTATCGAGGCGTAATAGATATTGCGGTTCATCGCGCCCTCGTCGGGAGAAACGATCATAAAATGTTTGTCGTCGAATTCGAGATTCGGATACTGAGACATAAGCGCCTTCATTATCTGATAGGTCGGGAAAAAGTTGTCGAATCCCATCAGCGGTACGGCGTTTTGAATACGCGGATCGTGCGCGTCGAAAGTAATTATGTCCTTGACTCCCATCGAGTACAGCTCCTGAAGCATCTGCGCTCCGTCCAAAGACTCTCTGGAGTTTCTGCGGTGCTGTCTGCCGCCGTACAGCAAAGGCATTATGACCGTTATCCTTTCGGCTTTTCCGCCCGCCGCGCTGATAATGCGCTTTAAGTCGGCGTAATGGTCGTCCGGGGACATGCAATTCGTCCTTCCGAAGATATTATAGGTACAGTTGTAATTGCCCACGTCCACCAAAACGTACACGTCATATCCGCGTACCGAGTCTTCCAGCATGCCCTTGGCGTCGCCGGTGGTGAATCTCGGACAATGATTTTCGATTATAAAGGATTTCTTCTTGAATTTCGGGTTTTTGTTTCCTACGTCCCGATTGTACCATTCGACCAAGAAATTGTCGATGCGTTTGCCCAGTTCCTTCGCGCCGTCCAAAGCTATCAGCCCGAGCGGCGCCACGGGAGAGGCGTCTTCGAATACTTCAGTAAAAAATGTAGGCATGGTTCCTCCGAGTGATCCCGAGTATGTCTGAATTTTATCACACCCGTTCAGTAAAGGCAACCGAAAAACCGTCTTTTAGTCAGGTTTGTCTGAAACGGCTTTCGGCAGTATCGTCGTCGCGGTTTTCATCCGACACGCCCGCGAACTGAGCGTTGTACAATTCGTAATAGAAGCCTTTCTTTGCCATCAGAGTCTCGTGATTGCCCTGTTCGACCACGTCGCCGTGATTCATGACGAGTATCACCGCGGCGTGCTTGATGGTGGACAGGCGGTGCGCGATGACGAAGCTGGTCTTGTCTTTCATCATCGCGAGCATTGCGCTCTGAACGTATTTTTCGGTTCTGGTATCGACCGAGCTGGTAGCTTCGTCCAGGATTATGATACGCGGCTTTTTGAGAATGGCTCTCGCTATCGTGAGAAGCTGACGCTGTCCCGCGCTGATGTTGGTGGCGCCCTCTTTCAATACCGTATCGTAGCCGTTTTCCATGGTTACGATAAACTGGTCGGCGTGAGCCTCCTTCGCCGCCTCGATTATTTCTTCTCGTGTCGCGCCGGGATTGCCGTATGCGATATTGTCCGCCACCGTGCCGTTGAACAGCCAGGTATCCTGCAAGACCATTCCGTACAGCGACCTTAAATCGTTTCTGGAATATTCGGAGATATCCACGCCGTCTATTAAAATCCTGCCCTTGTCGATGTCGTAGAAGCGCATCAGCAAATTCACCAAAGTCGTTTTTCCGGCTCCCGTAGGACCGACTATGGCTATCGATTCGCCCGCGTTTACGTGCAGCGACAGATCGGTGATCAGAGGTTTTTCCTTGTCGTAGGAGAAAGCGACGTGCTCGATATCCACTCTGCCTTCGCATTCCTTTACGGAAATGGAACGCGTGCCTTCGGCGGTCATTTCCTCGAGGTCGAACACCTGGAAAACGCGCTCCGCCGCCGCAATCGACGACTGGATGGTGTTGGCGATATTCGAAATGTTTTCGATAGGCTGGGCAAATTGTCTGGTATAAGACAGCAGCGCCTGAATGTCGCCTATCGTGATTATTCCGCTGCCCGCTCTCAAGCCGCCGCCCACGCAGATACCGACGTAACAGAGGTTGTCGATAAACTTTATGCTGGGCAGAATGATGCTGGCGAGGAACTGCGAACGCCTGGTGGCTTTTCTGAGTTCCTTGTTGATCTTCTCGTAAGTTTCGATGCTTTCCTTTTCGTGGTTATACAGCTTGACGACGTGGTGCGCCGTATACATCTCCTCGATATGTCCGTTCAGTACGCCGATACGCTCCTGCTGCCTTGCAAATTCTTTTTGCGACTTTCGGACGATCACCGCCGAAACGACTATCAGAAGCGGCAGACTGACCAAAGCGATTATCGACAAAAGCCAGTCTATTCTCGCCATCATTATAAACACGCCTATGACCGTTGTAACGCCCGTGATGATCTGGTTGATACTGTCCTGGAGCGTCAAAGAGATCATTTCAATGTCGATCGTAAAACGAGAAATGACGTCGCCTATGGGCGTGGCGTCGAAGTACGACAGCGGCACTTTGTCGAGCTTGTGTTTGACGTCGTTACGCATACGCCTGACGACGCGTTGGCTCATCGAAGCGGCGATCAGACCGCTCGTGAACTGGAACAGCGCGTTCAGAACGTATAACCCGCCGCAGGTAAGCAATATCGGCGCGATATAGGAATAAAGCTGATTGTTTCCGTCCGGAGGTCTGCCAATGTCGATAAAGTATTCGATACTGTCGGCAAGGCAGTTGGTGACCTTCTTCATTATGTCGGGCACCCAGATCGCGAACCAGGCGCCTATGCCCGCGATAAGTATCATCGCTATCAGCATCGGATACTGGGGCTTTAAATATTTGATCAGTCTGACTACCGTCGCGCGGAAATTCTCGGCTTTATCGACCTCTTTAATTTCCGGTCCGCCCACGCCTAACGCGCGGCCGAGGTCGAGTCCCGAACTTTGTTGCTGTTCGCGTCCGATTACGGAGCCGTTTTCGTTTTCGTTCATAGCCCGAGTTCCTCCTCGCTCATTTGCGAAAGCGCGATATCGCGATACAGCTGACAATTACGTATCAGTTCCTGATGCGTACCCTGACCGACAATGTTGCCCGCCTCCATGACGATTATGTTGTCGGCGTCCATTATTGTGCCTATTCTTTGCGCGACTATTATGGTCGCGGATTCTTTCGTGATCTCTTTCAGCGCCGTTCTCAGATTTTTATCGGTGCGGAAGTCGAGCGCCGAGAACGAATCGTCGAATACCAGCAATTCGGGCTTCCTGATGATCGCTCTCGCTATGGCGAGTCTTTGACGCTGTCCGCCGGAGAAGTTGCCGCCGCCCTGTTCCACCTTGGCGTCGAGTCCGCCCTCTTTTTCGCGCACGAAGGCGTCGGACTGCGCAATACGCAGAGCCTCCCAACATTCCTCTTCGGTGGCGTCGGGCTTGCCGTAAAGCAGATTGGAGCGGATCGTTCCGCTCATAAGCACGGAGCGCTGAGGCACGAATCCCATCTTGTCGCGCAACTCAGATTGAACGTAATCCTTGACGTTTACGCCGTCAAAGAGAATTTCACCCTCCTGAACGTCGTAAAAGTGCGGGATCAGATTTATTATTGCCGATTTGCCGGAGCCTGTGCCGCCGACGATAGCGGTAACTTTGCCTTTCTCCGCCACGAAATCGATATCTTTAAGTATGTATTGTTCGGCGTCCGCGGCAAACTTGAAATACACGTGGTTGAACCTGACCGTACCGACCTCGGTATAGTTCCGATTCGGAGTTTCGGGATCCTTAATCTTATTGGAGGTATCCAGAACTTCGAGGATTCGTTTTGCCGAAGCCGTCGCCCTCGGGAACATGACGAACACCGTCGCAAGCATGACCAGCGCCAGCATGATCTGCGTCATGTACTGAATTACCGCCATCATGTCGCCGACGTTTATTTCGCCCGAATCGACTACGCCCGCCACCTGTTGGCTGGCGCGCCACACGACGCCCACCATCGAACAGTTCATGACCACGGAGATCAACGGGGCGAGTACCGCGCACCACTTGTTGACGGTGATTGCCGTTTTGGTCAGACTGTTGTTGACCTCGCTGAACCGCTCGTTTTCGGATTCTTGTTTGTTAAACGCCCTGACGACGCGGATACCCGTCAGCCCCTCCCTTGTTATCAGGGTCAGTTTATCGACCTTGTTCTGAATGACCTGGAACAGCGGATACACCACCTTTGCCGCGACGACCGACGCGATGACGAGGATGGGTATGTCGTAGAACAGCACGCTCGTCATATAGAACGATTTTTCCGCCGACATGATGAATCCGCCTATCAGCGTGATCGGCGCGATAAGACCCGTTCTCAATATCAACAGGAATACCTGTTGTATCTGGTTGACGTCGTTGGTGGAACGGGTTATAAGACTCGCCGTGGAAAAATCGTCGAATTCCGCGAGCGAGAAGGTTTCGACCTTACCGAATACCTTGCTGCGGATAATTGCCGAGAAATTGGCGGCAAGACGGCTTGAAAACATTGCCGCGAGTATCGCCGCCGCACAGGCGCCCACGGTCAGCAACAACATCAGCCCGCCGCGCTTTAAAATAAACGTCATGTCGTCGGTCTGGGTCGTCTTGCCGTCGGGAAGCATCATGTCCTTGTACGTTTTGAATTCGACCACGGCGGAGCCGTAACGCGCCACTGTGTCGTTTTCCATTTTTTCTTCAAATTCCTGTTGCGAAGTCCCGGTCGCGGACAGAGTCAGATAATTCCCTATCTTTGCCCAGAACCTTCTCCACTCCGACACGAAAGTGCCGCCGTCGCGCATCGGGAGCGAATATACCACGTTCCCGTTGGCGTCGGTAGAGGACGTGATATAATGTTTCAGCTCGCGTATTATCCTGGCGGGACGCTTGTTTTGCAACCTCAAAAGATTGCTAAGGTATACCATATCGTCGGATTCGGAATAATAAACTACAAGATTATTGATTGTAGTGCGTATGGAGCTTATCTCTTCCGCGGTAAATTCGTCGTAATGCTTGTTGTTGGTGATCAAAGCGTCTATCAGTATTTCGGCGTTATATTCTCGCGCCATTTCCCTGGCGTCGTCGTCGGACATTCCGCGCTTGGTTTCCACCCACTTGTCGCCCACGTACTTATAAGCGTAGGACAGTACGTTGTTGCAGATTATGACCTCGTAATCGGGCATCGCGTCGGGACGTCCCGTATACGATTCCTCTGCCGTATAGACCTCGTTGCCGTCCTTGTCGGAATAGATAAGAATGAGCTTTTCCGGTTCGAGCGCCTGCCCGTATTCGTCGGTGGCTATTCTGTTTCCGTCTTTATCGATGGGGATCGGCATCAGATTTCCGTAGACGGAATGTTTCATTCTGCTGACGCAAGCCGTAAGTATCCTGCGGTTGGAGTCGGACGCCATGGCGTCGGAATCTTCGTCGCGCGGATCCTGATTCAAAAGGTCGTTGACGGTAATGTCGCCCGTATCCAGCTTTATGGAAAGCGGATTGGATGTGTCCACGGCAATACCGCTGCTGTTGTAGGTATATTCGAACACCAACAGGATATTGATGATGTCTGCTATTTTCGCGCGTTCCTCGTCGGTATAATATTCCCCGTTGAAATCGGGAGTCCAGTCATCCCTTTCCGACTCGGGGACGTTGAGGTCGCGCCACTCGAAAGCTTTGCGTTGGTATATTTCCAGCCCCTCCAAAAACGGAGTGAGCACGTTATCGAACAGTTCTTTGGAATCTTTTACGGGAATATCCCTGAAAACGAAATCTATGGTAACGTCGTCGCCCTCTTCCTCCTCGATGGCGTCGGCAAGGTCATACGTGGAAAAGCCGTCTACCATTTCGAAAACGGGAATGGTATCCTCGTCGTAGCCCTTCAACGTGGCGTCGGAATCGACGGCGGCAAGCGAGGAAGGTCTCTCCATTTCTTCGTATTTGTAAAGGGGTTCGTAATCTATGTAGATACCGTCGTCGATGATCTCGGACATTTTTTCGGGGAGATACAATTCCGCAACAGCCTGCCCCGTTACGAGCAGTACAATGGCGACAAATACCCATGCCATCGGTTTCAGATTGCGGAAAAGACGAAACATTAACGTATCTCTCCTACTTACAAATTATGTATATGCATACCATATATTAACACAGCGGTTTCCGATAGTCAATAGCAACCGAATATATTTAAAACATATCTCGGCTCAGCATTTTGCCGCCGCACTAATCGGTTTTTTTAGCCGCTTTTTTCTTCAGTTCTTTGATCTCGTTCAGCCGCGCGGCAAACTTAGGCTCCACGCCTTCGCTACCGGGCGTATAATAAATACGGTTTTTCAAAGAATCGGGAAGACACTGCATGTCCGTTACCTTGTCGTCATAGTCGTGAGCGAATTTGTAACCTTTGCCGTAACCCAGATCCTTCATCAGCGAAGTCGGCGCGTTCCTTATAACCAAAGGAACGGGTTCGGCTATCGTGTTCAGCGCGTCGGATTTCGCGCGCATGTAGGCGACGTCCACGGCGTTCGACTTCGGGGCAAGCGACATATAAATCACCGCCTCCGTCAGATGGACGCTGCATTCGGGCATACCTATAAAATGGCATGCCTGATATGCCGCTACGGCGATCTCCAGCGCCCTGGGGTCCGCAAGTCCTATGTCCTCGGAAGCGAACCTCGTTACGCGTCTTGCGATATACAGAGGATCCTCGCCCGCTTCCAGCATCCTGGCAAGCCAGTATACGGCGGCGTCGGGATCGGAATTACGCATCGATTTATGAAGCGCGGAAATGATATTGTAGTGTTCTTCGCCGCCCTTGTCGTAAAGAAGCGACTTCCTGGATATGCACTGAGTCAGCGTTTCGCGGGTAACGCGGATATCCTCGCCGTCGGTTTCGCCGTTCAAAACCGCCATCTCGAGCGTGGAAAGCGCACCTCGAGCGTCCCCGTCGGCAAATTCCGCTATCGCCTTTATTTCGTCGTCGCCTATCCGGACGCGTTGCCTGCCGAATCCCCTTTCGTCGGCGAGCGCTCTGCGTATAAGCTCCTCGATCTCCTCGGTCTTCAGCGGCTGCAGCACGAAAACCTTGCAACGCGACAAAAGCGCGCCGTTGACTTCGAAAGAAGGATTCTCCGTGGTGGCTCCGATAAGAATTATGCTGCCTTTTTCGACGTAAGGCAAAAACGCGTCCTGCTGCGCTTTGTTGAAACGGTGTATCTCGTCCACGAACAAAATCGTCTTCTCGCCGAAACGGCGCCGCTTGTCTGCGGCTTCCATGACCTGTTTTATTTCTTTAATGCCGCTGGTAACCGCGGAAAAATCGATGAATTCCGCCTGCGTTTTATGCGCGATGATACGGGCAAGCGTAGTCTTGCCCACCCCCGGCGGTCCCCAGAATATCATCGAACCGATCTTGTCGTTTTCTATAAGACGCCTGAGTATCTTTCCCTCGCCCAGCAGGTGCTTCTGACCCGCGTATTCGTCCAGAGTAACGGGGCGCATGCGCGCCGCGAGAGGCAGATCTTCGTCTTTTGAAAAAAGAGTGTATTGCTCCATAGTTTCATACGCGCGTTTCGACGGATCGTCAAAACGCGCGCCACAGTTAAAGATACGGTTTCGGTACGTTTACTTCGCCGCCTCGTCGGACGAGCCGAACTCGTAGATCACGCCCTCGTAAGGTTTAAGGAGTATGGAATCTCCCAAGACCCCGTCCTGAGCGTCCCATGAACCGAAAACAAGTTTCGCGCCGCGCGCTTCGGGAATCGTATCGACGTTCAATACGACTTTCTTTTCCTTGAAATTGCAGATAATTATGTAGCCTTTGCTACCTAATTGACGCTTATAGCAGTACACGTTCTTGTTGGAATTGAAGTACTCCGTGTACGAGCCGTCGCGTATTATTTCGTTGCCCTTTCTGAAGTCAATCAGTTTTTTATAGAAATTCAGAATGGAGTTGGGGTTGGCTTCTTCCGTCTTGACGTTGATTTCCCCGAGATTGGGATTTATCTTCATCCACGGCGTTCCCGTAGTAAATCCCGCGCCGGTTTTGTTCTCCCACTGCATCGGAGTCCTTGCGTGGTCGCGCGCGCGTTTTGCCATTGCCCAGCGCGCCACCGGCATCAGCGGCGGGAAGAACTTCTTGATCAGTCCGAACACTCTGGTCGCCATTATGTCGATGTATTCGTTTTCCTTCAGGGCGATATTGGTCATGCCGATTTCCTGACCCTGATAGACGTAAGGCGTACCGCGCAACATGAAATATGAAATCGCGAGCATTTTTCCCAGCTGATTGCGGTAATATCCGTAACCGTTGCCGTAACGGGTTATCGAACGGGGCTGGTCGTGGTTTTCGTAATACAAAGTACTCCAGCAATTTTCGGGAAGGGACTGCCAGCCCGTCTGCACCGATTTGAATTTGGGCAGATTGAGTTTAACGGGGAAGAAACTCATCTTCATATCCACGTCCATCAACTCGAACGTGATAGCGGAGTCGAGTTCGTTTCTGTCCTCGCCGATGAGTTCGGGCGCGTTGACGTATTTGCAGCCTATCGCCTCGCCCACTATCATGGTGTCGTATCTGCTCCACGCTTTTTCGTTGATTTCCTTAAGGTATTCGTGGATATGCGGTCCGAGCACGAAATGCTCGTCGCCGCACATTATCGGATTGAATTTGCCGTCGGGAAGTCCTTCCGCTTTACTGATATAGGTTATGACGTCACAGCGGAAGCCGTCCACGCCCAATTCGAACCAGTAATTGCATATATCCGCGACTTCCTGCCTGACCTTCGGGTTATCCCAGTTCAGATCGGGCTGTTTCTTGCTGAACAGGTGCAGATACCATTCGCCCGTGGTTTCGTCGTATTCCCACGCTTTACCGGTAAAACGCGAAGTCCAGTTATTGGGCGGTTTTTTACCGTTTTTGCCTCTGCCCTTTCTCCAGATATAATAGTCGCGGTAAGGATTGTCCTTTGACGAGCGGCTCTGTTTGAACCATTCGTGTTCGTCGGAAGTGTGGTTGACGACGAGGTCCATCACCAGCCTGATACCGCGTTCGTGCATACCCGCAATCATCTCTTTCCAATCGTCCAGAGTTCCGAATTCGGGATTGATGTCGCGATAGTCCGAAATATCGTATCCGTTGTCGTCGTTGGGCGATTTATATACGGGAGACAGCCATACGGCGTTGACTCCCAGCTCTTTCAGATAGTCGAGTTTCGAAATTATGCCGCGGATGTCGCCCACTCCGTCGCCGTTCGAATCGCAAAAACTTCTGGGATATATCTGATAAAATACTGCGTCTTTGTACCAGCGAGTCTTCATATAGCTCCTTTTTCGGCTTACGCCTGTTTTTTAGATTTGATTTTTTCTTCCGCCTTACGTTTTTCGAGTTCTTCTATAAATTTGTCTTCGTCGATCGGCAGAACGACCTTTTCGCCCGTCCACGCCGAAAGGTGTATGGCGTTGGAGATCGTCAGCCCTCTGATGCCGTCGGCTCCCGGAGCGATCAACGGGGTCTTGAACAGTATCGCGGAAACGAAATTGTTTATTATTCCGGTGTGTTGCTCGAAGAAGAACATCTTTGCCTGCCCTATGAGACCGATACTCTTTTTGATTTTCTTAGAGGGTATGCGCGGCATGAACTTTTTGTTCTTCGCGTTGAATTCGGTTTCGCCTACGGCGAGTTCCGTAAACGTCAGTTTGCCGCCTTCGATAACGAGTTTGCCCTTGTCCGCATCGATTTCCAGACGGTTGGTACCGGGGAAATCGTGAGTGGACGTAATGAACACGCCAGTCGCGCCGTTAGCGTATTCCATAAACGCCGTAACGTCGTTTTCGACGTTGATATTACGGTTTTTGCCTATTTCGGCATGCGCCGTAACGGATACGGGCATACCGCCCAGCCATTGGAACAGATCCAGCTGATGCGGGCACTGGTTGATCAGCACGCCGCCGCCTTCTCCGGCCCAGGTGCCTCTCCATCCGCCCTGATCGTAATAAGCCTGAGGACGGTACCAGTTCGTGATTATCCAGTTTATACGCTTGATACCGCCCAACCTGCCGCTTTCGACGAGTTCCTTTGCGAAACGGTACAGCTTGTTGGTGCGCTGGTTATACATTATGCCGAATACGAGTTCGGGTTTGGCAGCCGCGACCTCGTTCATCTCTCTGACCGCCTTCGTATACACGCCCGCGGGTTTTTCGATAAGTGTGTGCAGCCCTTTTTCCAGCGCGTAGACGGCGATTACGGGGTGATCGTAGTGCGGAGTGGCGATAAGGACGGCGTCTACCTTTCCCGAGTCTATCAAAGACTTGTAATCGTCGAAAAATTCGACGCCCTTGGAAACGAGTTTTTCTTCAGCCCATTTTTTTCTGTCGGGAGAAATATCGCAAACCGCCGTCAGCACGGCGTTCTTGATAAGCCCGTGCGTAAAGCGCATACAATGCTGCGAACCCATTTTACCTATGCCTATAATACCGAATCTGACTTTGTTCATGCTCTCTTTCCTGCCTCTTCTATGAATTTTTTGAGATTTTTATATTGCAAAACGAAAACGTCTTTTCTGGTAACCTTAGTGGTCTTGGTGTTGCCGAGTTTTTCGTCTATGTAGCAGAACGCTTTATAAAAATCCGGAACGATAAAGCGCGCGAACGGCACGAAATAAACGTATTTTCTGCCAACGGCATATTTTGCGGTGTGCGGCTCGAGCGTCATGAACCCCTCGTAACCCCTGGCTTCGAGATCGTCGAAAATCTTTTTGTAGTCGGTCTCGCCGAGTCCCATGGGAACTTCTACCCTTGTGGCTTTGTCGCAGTCCTTGATATGGTAATACACCACGCTGTCTTTCAGCTTTTCGTAAGCTTCGTTGGGGTTTTCGCCGACTTGAATAAAGTTGGACGCGTCGTAAGCGAGTCTGAATTTCGGACTGTTCACGGCGTCGTATATTTCGACTACCCTGTCGGCGACGTCGCCGTAAATGCCTTTTTCGTTCTCGTGCAGCAATACCACGTCCGTACCCTCGACGCATTCGACGAACTTTTTGAGCTTTTCGACGACAGTGTCGCGGTATTTGGAGTAATCGGCGCCCTTAGGAATGAAAAAACTGAAAATGCGGATATATTTACAGTTCATCATCGCCGCTATACCGACAAGTTCTTTCAGCTGCGTGAGCTGACGGTTGAAGCCTTCCTCGTCGTTGACGTTGACCTTTCCTATCGGCGACCCGATAGAGCTGAAGCCTATTCCCGCGGCGTCAAGGCGCGGTTTTATCTTTGCGGCGAATTCTTCCGCCGTGTAATCGGCAATGTTCTTGCCGTCTATGCGTCTGGGGCAAATATACTTTTCGCCCAGTTCCCTTACCAGGGCTATCTGTTCATCCAGGTTGGAGCTTACCTCGTCGTAAAACCCGGAAATAGAAACTTTCATACCGTCCTCCCGTTTGTAAAATTTATGAATAAAAGTGCTTATATTATGCGATATAGGGCGTTAAACGCCGGAATATGCCGAAAAACCTCCGTCAACGGGCACCACGATACCCGTTACGAAACCGCTGAACTCGTCGTCGGAAAGCCACAGGAGTGTTCCCGTCAGTTCGTCCAGCTCGCCGAACCTGCCCATTGGCGTATGCGAGATGATCTTGTGCGAACGCGGCGTGAGTTCGCCTTTTTCGTTGTACAGCAGCCCTCTGTTCTGATTACCCACGAAAAATCCGGGCGCGATCGCGTTGACGCGTATGCCCACTCCGGCAAAATGCACCGCCAGCCACTCGGTAAAATTCGAAACCGCCGCCTTAGCCGCGCTGTAGGCGGGGATCTTTGTCAAAGGTCTGAACGCGTTCATGCTGCTGATGTTTATTATATTGCCGTAACCTTGTTCCGCCATATCCGCCGAAAACACCTGTGTCGTAAGCAGAATCGACGTGAAATTCAGATCGAAAAGCCTCGCGATCGCCTGGCTTTCGAGGTCGAAAAAGCTTTTCAGTCCTTCCGTGGAGGCGTCGCCCTTCTCGTATGTTTCCTTGTCCGTGGTTGCCTTGGGGTTGTTGCCGCCCGCGCCGTTTATCAGCATGTTGACGGCACCCATATCCGAGCGGATACGCTCGCGACATTCCTCCAGACTCGTCCTGTTCAGTACGTCCGCACGGTAAGCCCTCGCCTTTCCGCCGGCAGCGACTATCTCGTCGGCGACCTTTTCGGCGCCCTCGAGATTTATGTCTATCAACGCGATCTCCGCGCCGACTTTGGCAAGTTCCTTGGCAAACGAGGAACATATGGCGCCAGCGGCGCCGGTAACGGCTATTTTTTTGTCACTTAAATCGATATTGTAACGTTGCATATTTTCTCCTGTTATTTGGATACGGCGCCTTCCGCTTCGAACAGTCCGTACAGATACATCGCGCCGAGCGCCCTGTCGTACAGACCGTAACCGGGTCTGCCCGTTTCTCCCCAGATCATTCTGCCGTGGTCGGGACGGACGTAACCGTCAAAACCGCTCTTTAATAGAGCGCGCACTATCGCAAGCATGTCCAGGGAACCTTCTTTGGACGGATGCCCCGTTTCGTGGAAGCGGCGGTACGCGTCGATTTTGATGTTCCTGAGATGCGCAAAATGAATCCTGCCTTCGGCAACGCCGATCATTTCGAGGAGGTCGTTGTCCGCCGAAGCGCCGAAACTGCCCGTACAGAAAGTAACGCCGTTGTTGCGGGCAGGATAAAGGTTCAAAAAGCGCTTCAGATGCTCTTTGTCGGTGATGATCCTCGGCAACCCGAATATACCCCACGGCGGATCGTCCGGGTGGATAGCCATGTCGATACCGACCCTTTCCGCAACGGGTATCACCGCCTCCAAAAAGTAGCGCAGATTGTCGAAAAGCTTTTCCTCGTCCACGTTTTCGTATTGTTTCAACAATCCTTTCAACTGATCGCGGGTATAGCTTTCGTCCCAGCCCGGCAGCGATAATTCGCTTTCGGCGGGATTCATTTTCAAAACCGTTTCCTCGTCGTAGGCAAGCGCGTTCGATCCGTCCGCTAACCCGGATTTGAGTTCGCTCCTCAGCCAGTCGAAGACGGGCATGAAGTTATAGCAGACGCATTTGACGCCGTGCGCCGCGAGGCGCTCGAGGTTTGTCGTATAATTCGCGATATATTTATCGCGCGTTTTCAGTCCGAGCTTTATATCCTCGTGAACGGGAACCGATTCGACCACTTCGAAAGTAAGTCCGACGCTTTCCGCGGCGTTCTTTATACCGAGAATGCTCGCGTCCGACCAAAGTTCCCCGACGGGAACGTCGTAGACTGCGCTGACTATGGAATCGATAACGGGTATTTGTCTGATCTTGTCAATAGTTACGGGGTCCTTCGGACCGTACCAGCGAAACGTCATTTTCATAGGAAAATTTTACCATAATCCAAAAATAATTTCAATAGCAAAAATACATTAAATACTGTTAAGGTTCATAAAGATTTATACTATGAACGTCGTTTTCGTCGTACTAGGCACGCTGTCGCTCGCAATTTTGCTGTTCACGAACCCGTCGGGAGCGCTCGGTTCGTTTATGCAGGGCGCGGAAAACTCGCTGAAGCTGAGCATAACTTTGTTTTGCAGTTACGCGTTCTGGCTTTCGGTAATAAAGATTCTGGAGCGCGGCGGAGCATTGAAATCGATTAAGAAAATGTTAAATCCGCTGACGAAACGCGTTTTCCCCGGCGAAAACGACGAAACGCTGACTCACGTATCCGCGAATTTCGCGGCGAACCTTATCGGAGCGGGCGGCGCCGCCACCCCCGAAGGTCTGAAAGCCGCCGAAAAAATGAAACAAACTAAAAATCTCGTAATGCTGGTGACTCTGAATTCCTCCTCGTTACAACTGATACCCACGACCGTCGTCGCCTTGAGAAGCTCGCTGAACGCCGCCGCGGACATAATATTACCTTCGCTGATATGCTCCGCCGTTACGACGCTTACCGCGTTCGTACTTACAAAGGCATTCGTAAAATGATTTATTTCGTTCCCGCCCTTACCCTTGCGGTATTCGTGTTCGGCGCAATCAAAAAAGTAAACGTCTACGACTCGTTTACCGAAGGTATCAAGGAAGCCGTCGGACTGACAATCAAACTGATTCCGTACCTCGCGACGGTGTTCATGCTGATGGAACTGATGCGGTCAAGCGGACTTTCCGCATTTATCGGACGCACACTTTCACCAGCGTTTCAGTTGCTTGGGATACCGAAAGAACTATCTGAATTGATCATCCTACGTCCGCTTACGGGCAGCGGCAGTTTAGCCGTTCTGCAAAACATCTACCTCGAATACGGGGTCGATTCCTACATATCCAGGACGGCTTCGGTCATAATGGGTTCGACGGACACGGTGATGTATATCGCGGCGGTGTATTTTTCGGGAACACGGGAGAGCTCGTCCGGAAAAGCCGTCGGCATCGCGCTTGCGGCAAGTTTTATCGGGGCAATCTCGGCGGCGCTGATATGCCGAATCATGTAAGCGTAATCGGATCCGCAAAATTTCCCGCCTTGTAAAAAAAGAACGACGATGTTTCGCCGCTCTTTTTATTTTTCGGTTTATCGGGTCAATCCGCAATTATTATCTGTGATTCGCGGATCGAATTACGCGTCCTTAATTTATTTTCTTTAATTGGTTTAGAACGATATGGCAGCGGATTGTCGTGGAATTTACGATGCGTTTTGTTTAAACGGCAACGAGCCGTATTTGAATACGCGTGGGCGCCGTTTAGGGAAAACGGGCGCAAATAACGCGGCAAGGCGCGGCTTAAGCGTAATCGGATCCGCAAAATTTCCCGCCTTGTAAAAAAAGAACGACGATGTTTCGCCGCTCTTTTTAACTTGTTTGTAACTTGTAGAGTCAATCCGCAATTTTAACTAATTTTGTGCGGATCGAATTACGCGTCCTTAAGCTTTGCCGCCGCAACCCAGGACGTACTGGATCTTGTGTTTAACGACTTCTTTTACGCGTTCGCGCGCGGGTCCCAAGTATTGCCTGGGATCGAAGTGAGAGGGATTGTCGTGGAAATACTTCCTGACCGTCGCGGTTACCGCCATTCTGAGGTCGGAGTCGATGTTGATCTTGCAAACCGCCATTTCGGCAGCCTTTCTGAGCATCTCTTCGGGAACGCCCTTGGCGCCGGGCATATTGCCGCCGTAACGGTTAATTTCCTCGGCGAGGTATTGAGGAACGCTGCTTGCTCCGTGCAAAACGATCGGGAATCCGGGCAAACGCTTGCCTACTTCTTCCAGAATGTCGAATCTGAGTTTTGCTTCGCCCTTGAATTTGAAAGCGCCGTGGCTGGTGCCTATGGCTATCGCGAGCGAATCGACGCCCGTCTTTTCGACGAATTCCTGGACCTGATCGGGATCGGTATAGCTGGAATCCGCGGCGGAAACCTTTACGTCGTCCTCTACGCCCGCGAGCCTTCCGAGCTCCGCTTCGACGACTACGCCGTGATCGTGAGCGTACTCGACAACGTTTTTGGTAATTTTGATATTATCGGAAAAAGCGTGCGAGGAAGCGTCTATCATGACGGAAGTAAAGCCTTTGTCCACGCAGTCTTTGCACAGTTCGAACGAATCGCCGTGATCGAGGTGTAAGCAGATCGGCAGTCCGGAATCGATGACCGCAGCCTCCACCAACTTAGTAAGATACGTGGGATTTGCGTATTTCCTGGCGCCCGAGCTGACCTGAAGGATCAAAGGAGCTCTTTCTTCTTTGGCAGCTTCCACGATGCCCTGGATGATTTCCATGTTATTGACGTTGAACGCGCCGATGGCGTAACCGCCCGCATACGCTTTTTCAAACATCTCTTTACTGGTTACTAATGGCATATTTATTCCTCCAATTAGGATTTTTTTATATTATACAACCTTTCCGTGTGAAAGTAAATCGAAAACGGCGATTTCGGCTTGTTAAAATTATCTTAGGGCTGTATAATTTAAGTATGCTGAAAGACGGCGAAGAAATTTTCGATCTTCAATGCGACGGGCTGAAAATAATCCAACATCCCGACGGTTACGCGTTTACGACTGACGCGGTGCTTCTCGCAAACACAGTACGCGCCGCAAAAGGCGACAGAGTGCTGGAACTGGGCACGGGATCGGGAGTTATAGCCCTGCTCGTCTCAAAAAAAACGAACGCCGGACATATCGACGCCGTTGAGATCCAACCGCGCCTCGCGGACATGGCAAGGCGTTCGGTGGAGCTGAACGGTCTTTCGGACAGGATCGACATCATCGAGAGCGACATGAAAGAACTCGGATTATCCGGTAAAAGTTATGACGTCGTATGCACTAATCCGCCTTATATGACCTATTCAGGCGACGCCTCGGAAGCCACAGAGAACGAGATATGCAAATCCGAGGTTTCGATCACGGTAGCCGAAGTCGTACATACCGCCGCAAAAGCATTGAAGTACGGAGGAAAGTTTTACGTCGTTTTAAAATCGGAACGTCTGACCGACCTCATATATAATATGCGGCTGAACCATATAGAGCCGAAAATAATAACGCCCGTCCAACCCACGGCTAAAAAAGACGTGGATACCGTTTTGGTTACGGGAATCAAGAACGGCAAAAGCGGCGTAAAAGTCATGCGTCCTTTGGTTATAACCGAAGCGGACGGCAGCTATACCGAAACTGTTAGGAGAATGTATTTCAATGAGTGCGACCCTGTTCGTGGTGGGAACTCCGATAGGAAATCTTAAAGACATCACCTTACGCGCGTTGGAAACGCTGAAAAACGTCGATCTGATCGCGTGCGAAGACACACGCCACACGATGATCCTGTTGAACGCCTACGGCATTTCGAAGCCGCTTCTGAGCTGTTACCGCGGCAAAGAAAACGAAAGTGCCGAGAAAATCCTATCGGAACTCAACGCGGGAAAAGACGTGGCGCTGGTCTCAGACGCCGGCATGCCCGCGGTTTCCGATCCGGGCGCCGTGGTCGTGAACGAATGTATTTCAAAAGGTTTCCGCGTGGAATCCGTACCCGGTCCCAGCGCCGTAGCTACCGCGTTTTCGGTATCCGGAATATGTAAAACGGGATTCGTATTTTTAGGTTTCCTGCCCGACAAAGCGGGTGAAAGAAAACGTATCATAGAGCGTATGCCATCGTTTAAAATGCCCGTCGCCGTCTATGTCGCGCCGCACGACATAGACAAGATATTACCGGAACTCAAGGCGCAGGCGGGCATCGGGAGAATAACCGTCGTCAAGGAACTGACCAAGATCTACGAAAGCGTCATTCGCATTGACGACGAAATCCCCGACTTCGACCGTCGCGGCGAATTCGTCGTCATAGCGGAGTCGAAGGAAACCGCATCGACCGATACCGACGCGTTCGAAGCGCTCGAAAAGCTGCTGAAAAACGGCGCCACTCCCTCATCTGCCGCAAAGGAGATCTCCGCGCTTTACGGCGTAAACAAAAACGCTCTTTACCGCCGCGCCCTCGAGTTTTGTTCCGAAAAGCGATAGTCTAAAACCGGTCGTGTCGTCTGAATTGACGTCTAATACGTTGATTGGCTAAAATTTCAGTAATCCTTGCGCCCCGTAAGGTAATCCAGGTCTTCGCCGAAATAGTCGGCTATCTTACACAGATTTTCCAAACCGATCTCTCGCTGGCATAAAATATAGCGCGATAAAGTTTGTTGCGGGATCTTTAACTTTTTTGCAACGGAATTTATGCTTTCGTTTCCTATTGTTTCTTTTAGCCGTTCAGCAAATTTTTCCACATACATTCTGAAATTATGTTACACCAAACGGTGTTTAATTCTTGACATTACACCAAACGGTGTGATATGCTTGGTATAATTTATGTGGGGAGGTAAATCCGTGTCAACCGATATCGAAGAATTCACTACAAACGAAACAGCCGTAAACACTTCAAGCTCAACAAATCCGAACAAACAGAATAAAAATTCAAACAAGAAAAATTTTTATAAAAAATGGTGGTTTTGGGTGATAATTGCTGTCGTGGCAGCAATCATAATCGGGGCTGCCGCAGGAAGCGCGGACGGTAACGGGGGCGACGAAATTCAAGATCATGAAAACGTCAATTCAAGCGAAGCCTGGTACATATGCGATAACGCGACCAACAGTTCTGATATTGTTTTCAAAGTAAATTCCGTGCAAAACACTCAATTTGTCGGAAGCGGCATACTTTCGGAAAGCACCTCAAATAATTTCGCTATTGTAAATATTTCCATCAGCAACAATAGCGACAAACCGTTTTCCGCCAACCCGAATAATTTTAATTTAGTATTAAACGGCAAGAAATATAATTATCATAGTGCAACATACTATCTCGACAACGGAATGTCAAGCCAGGACGATATAAATCCCGGCATTACGAAAACGTACAGAATAGTTTTCGAAGTTCCCACGTCGACCTTAAATGACACCTACACTTTGGTTTGCGGCAACAACTACTCATTGCCGTGGAAGGACATCGAAATACTGCTTAAAGAAAGAAGCTGAGTCTTTTCTATCATCATTACGATAAAGCGAAAAGTCCGAGAAAAAATCGGACTTTTTCATTGCTCAAGATATAATAAGTTTTTATCTTCAATATAATCTCGCGCGCCATGATATGCCCTATCACGCTTTTGCATTTACAACGCGCTATGGCAGCAATTCGGAACAGATTTTTCGGAACGATCGGACGAAACGGCGAGGAAAGCGTACGAACGTACTCGACCGAGCCGCCGCTTTAAGGTACGATAAAAGTCAATATATTTCGTTTAATTAGCTGATTCAGGAGTGCTTAGGCAGCGGATTGCCTCGGAATTTCAGAAATGTTTGCTTAAAACGGCGCCGAGCCGTATCGACATACGCGACGGCGGCGTTTTACGGAAACAGGCTGAAATAACGGGGTAAGGCGCGACGAAGATATTTCGCGCGCTTCGATTCTATCCTTATGAAAAAAGCCCGAGAGAAGCTCTCGGACTATTTCTTAACTATGGTTTTAATAAGTTTTTAACCTCAATAAATATTTCTCGCGCGCGAAATATCAATTTAATTGACGTGCACTACCCACCCGAACGGATCGGCATAACGTCCCGTCTGGATACCTGTCAGTTTGTCGTACAGGAACGCGGTGATCTTGCCCATTTCGAAGTTGTTGATGACCATGTCTTCGCCGTCGATACCCAGAACGCCTACGGGGCTGATGACAGCCGCGGTACCGGAACCGAACGCCTCGTTCATATGTCCGTTCTTTATAGCGTTGCGGATGTCGTCGACGCTGATACGGCACTCTTCCACGGGCATACCTTCGTGTTCGAGCACTCTGATAACGGAATCTCTGGTAATGCCGGGAAGTATAGAACCTACAAGCGCGGGAGTTTTCACTACGCCGTCGAACACGAAGAACATATTCATCGCGCCCACTTCCTCAACATACTTTTTCTCTTTCGCGTCCAACCAGAGCACCTGTTCGTAGCCGTGCTTGTTGGCTATGTCGCCCGCGAGCAGGCTTGCGGCGTAGTTGCCCATACATTTTGCCTCGCCCGTGCCGCCCAAAGGCGCGCGAACGTATTCGTTTTCGATCATTATCTTCGTCGGGGTCAGACCGCTTTCGTAATAGCTTCCGACAGGCGACAAAATGATAAAGAAACGGTAAGTGTGTCCGGGATGCACGCCGAGCATGGGATCGGTCGCTATCATCGTGGGACGGATATAAAGCGCGGTGCCGGGCTCGGTGGGGATCCAGTCCTCGTCTATCATTATAAGCTTTTTGAGGTTTTCTACGGTTTCCTCGACGTCCAGAGCGGGCATGCAAAGTCTTGCCGCGGAACGGTTCATGCGTCTGAAATTGTCATAGGGACGGAACATAGTTATTTTGCCGTCCTTGTTCTTGTACGCTTTCAGACCTTCGAAGATCCCCTGTCCGTAATGCAATACGCAGGTCGACGGATCGAGAGCGAAAGGCTGATAAGGCATTATTTCGGGTTCCAGCCATTTGCCGTCCTTATAGTCCATGACGAGCATATGGTCGGTAAAATACTTTCCGAAACCGAGCTTCGAATAATCGGGCTTAGCCTTTTTTTGCTTCGTGAGAGTGATTTTCATAATACTACCTCGTGTATGTAAAGTATTTTGATTTTAGGTGTTCTATCTTGTCGGGTCTGCCTTCGGTCAAAGCTTTGAAACCCGACTCGAAACGCTCCCTGTTCGTAGCGGGAACGGCTATCGTTGCCGTAGTACGCTCTGCATAGTTTATGTCGTATATCCGCGCTTCGGTCGCCTTTAACAAAGAATCCAGCAGCCTGAACTCCGAATATTCCAATTCCACGCGATAGATCTCCGACAAACGGAAACGCGCTACCGAGGCGGCGTCGGCAGCAAGAGTTGCGGCATGCGAATACGCCTGTACCAAGCCTCCCGCGCCCAGTTTGATACCGCCGAAGTACCTGGTTACGACGATGACTGTGTTGTAAAGTTCCTTCTTTTTCAGCACGTTCAGTATCGGCATACCCGAAGTGCCGTGCGGCTCTCCGTCGTCCGAAAAACGGAACGCGCCCGATTCGGGACTGCCCGTAACCGCATAAGGGTGATGGGTGGCGTCGGGATGCATCTTCTTTACCGCCGCAACGTATTCCAGCCCCGCTTCCACTCCGTCGGCGGGCGCGATACGCGCTATGAAACGGCTGCGGCTGATTTCGTACTCGACCCTGGATTCCTTTTCGGCCCCCGAGTACTCCATTACTTGACGCTTACTTTCAGGTGCTGTTTTTTACCCTTGTGCAGGATAAATCCGTCTTTCAGCATTTCGGCGGGGATCTCCGCGTCGAAAGAGGCCACTTTCTCGTCGTTTAAACGTATTCCTCCGCCCTCGATAAGGCGTTTGGCTTCGCCCCTGCTTTTGCTCAGTCCCAGCTCCACCAACGCGTCCGCGACCTTTGTCGTCGAAGCGGAGATCGTGCCTTCGGGCATCTCGTCGCCGCCGCCGAACGCGCCTTCCGCCTGGCGTTTGGCTTTGTCGGCTTCTTCCTCGCCGTGTACTATTTTGGTAACTTCGTATGCCAGGCGCGCCTTGGCGGCGTTTATCCTGCCGTCAAAATGCTTTATGCCCTGTTCGTCCGTAGTGTAGCAAGCGCACATTTCTCCGATCTCGTCCATGGGCAGGAACGTCAGCAGTCCCAGGCATTTTTCGACGTCGTTGTCGTCGATATTGCGCCAGTATTGATAAAAATCGTAAGGGGGAGTCTTTTCCTTGTCCAGCCACACGGCGCCGTTCATCGTCTTGCCCATCTTTTTGCCTTCGCTGGTAAGTAGCAGCGAGAACGTCATCGCGAACGCGGGCGCCTGTTCTTTTCTGCGGATAAGGTCCACTCCCGCAAGCATGTTCGACCACTGATCGTCGCCGCCGCACTCAAGCACCACGCCGTATTTGCGGTAAAGCACCAAAAAGTCGTATGCCTGCATCAGCATATAGTTGAATTCCAAAAAGCTCAGACCCTTTTCCATTCTGGTCTTGAAACATTCCGCGGTCAGCATGCGGTTGACGGTGAACATCGAGCCGACTTCGCGCAGAAAATCGATATAGTTGAGATCCAGCAGCCAGTCGCCGTTATCCACCATCATCGCGGCGTTTTCGCCCTCGAAGCTGAAAAATCTGGACATCTGCTTTTTGAAGCACGCCACGTTGTGCGCTATGGTTTCGCGCGTCATCATGGAACGCATGTCCGTTCTGCCGGAAGGGTCGCCTATCATACCTGTACCGCCGCCCAAAAGCACTATGGGTTTATGTCCCGCACGTTGCATATGCGCCATCGCCATCATTGCGAGGAAATGTCCGACGTGCAGACTGTCTGCCGTAGGGTCGAATCCGACATAGAAAGATACGCTCTGTTTCCCGAGAAGTTCGTACAGCTCGTCGCCGTAGACGGTCTGTTTGATGAATCCGCGTTCGGTAAGCGTATCGAAAACGTTTTTTGTCATGGAAAAATCGCTCCTTGATTACTTTTATAAAAGTTTATCACCAAAAAAAAGTTTTAGCAAGTTATTTAAATTAAATTATCGTATCCGCGCGGTTTAAGTACGTATGCGTTCGTTTACCGAGGAAATTTTTACGTCTTTTGCCGACGCCGCTATCGTCAGCCAGCACCCTATAAACAGCGCGAGCGCCGCCGCCGCGACCGCCAGAAGCCATACGGGGAAGGCATCGAGCGCCAGATATTTGCCTATAATCGAGCCGAGCGAGGGCACCAGAAGGTTTATGCCGTAACCTATCACGAAGCCCGTCAATACGCCAGCACCGCCGGCTATCAGCCCTTCGCCCAAAGAAAAGCGCATATAATCGGAAGAGGACATTCCCGATATTCTGTACAGTTTGAATTCGTTTCTTCGATCGAAGAACGTAACTGCGGAAATATTTACTATCCCTATCACCGCCACCAGATAAACGAGAGTCTGCAAAAGGCTGAGGAGAGAACTTACTCCGTCAAGCGACGACGAGGCGGCATACGCCCATTCGTCGAATTCCAGCGCAAACGCCAGCGGAATGTTCAGTTTTTCGACGTTGGATCTTAAATTCACGAATACTTCGTTTGCGTCGACGCCCTCCGCGACGTCGATAAGATAGGTACACGATTCGCGTATCTCGGCGATCACCGAGTATTTGACGTAACCCACGCGGTCGTATTCGGTAACGGTCGTATCCTCGCCCACCACTGTGAAAGTGCGGACGCGGTTTGCGTAGTCCTTGTCTGACGGAGCAACCGTTATTGTGTCGCCCGTTTTCAGCCCGTAACGGAGCATCATGTCCGTGGACAGCACTATGGGATTTTCGGTCGCGTTCCACCTTTCGGCAAGAGCTTCGTCGTCGCTCATTATGCAATGATACAGCGTTTCCATATCCTCTACGCCGTATAACGTCCATTCTTCGGAATCGGAGCCCGGCAGATAATAATCGAAATAATTGAATCTTCCCGACCACTCCACGCCGTAGGTCGAATCGACGGCGGCATCAAGGTCCGATACGGTATGATCACCGAAGTCCCTACCCACGTTCACCACGACGTCGGCGCGGTACCGGGTTTCGAAAGGCACTATCGCCGACTGAACGAGACCCACGACCTCGACCACCAGGAAGGAAAACGCCACCACTACCGAAACGAGCGTGGTTACAGTACCCATGGCGCGGTTGCGGGTGATGCCCGCGCCCGAAAGCGCGAACGCTCCGCCGCGGCGGTTACGTTTTGTCAGATACGCGAAAAAGCGTATGATGTGCGGCACCGCCGCATACGCGAAAAACGCAGCCGCCGCGACCAAAGCCACGGCCGATACCGCAAGCGCGATCCCTTCCGTTAAAACGTAAGCGGTAACTGCGCCCGCCAATATCAGCAAAGCTATGAATACGGTATAGGGCTTATGCGCCCTGCCGAACCTGAAAGATTCCGAGGTCAGTTCCCTGACAGTTTTTTTACTTACAGAGATTACGGGTCCCGAAGTAGCGATAAAGGTTACCGCTACCGCGATCAAGAAGCTGAGAACGTATTTCCAGACTTCGTATGTAACCGCGTTTGCGGCGGCGGGGATCAGTATGTTTGCCGCAAGCGTCATCGCGAATCTGCCGAGTATCAGTCCCACCGCGCCGCCGATTATCAGATAGAAAACCACCTCGCCGAACATGATCCCCGCGACCTCAGCGGGAGTGGCGCCCGCGGCTTTGAACACGACCATTTCGCTCATACGGTTGCGTGAAATTATCAGGTACGAAGTAAACAGTATCAGCGACATCGTAACTATCAGAAACGCCAATCCGACCGCGAGCAGCAGCGTGTTGTTTTTGACGATATTCATGACCTCGCCCATGTTGTTGCCCTCGTCCACGCTGACGGCGGGGAAAGCCTCTTCGAAAAACGGCAGGTATTCCTCGTACATTCCGGGTTCGGCAAACGTAACGTATGCCGCGGTTATCGCGCCGACGTTGCCGACGGCGGTGAAGTCCACCAGCATGTTCACGTCCGCCGCCGAGGAAAAGATCCCCTCGTTCACGGCAATGTACCTTACCAGCAGGCTGGTGTAACTTTCGTACTGGGGCAGATAGATCTCGACGACGTCGCCCGCCGAAATATCGTTTTGCTCTGCAAACCTTTTCCCTATGACCACGGGCGAATACTGACTGATCTTTTCGGCGTATTCCGCTTCGCTTGCCGCGTCCTCGACGGAATAGACGTCCGCATACCTGAGCGGGTGCCTGTTAAGATAATCAGACATGTCCGTCGCCTCGATAAGCACCGTTTTGGAGCGCGTTTCCGTTTTCAGCACGCTGGTAGCCTTATAAAAATAGCTGACGTCCGTAACCGTGCCCTCCGGCAGCGTGGAAATAATGCTTTCAGCCCTTGACAGGCTGAAAGTGGTGTTGGTATTGAAATTGGAGCCTATCAGCATGTCCGCGCCCTGAGCCACGCGGTCGTATTCCGCCATATTGACGTTATAGAATACGTCGGACATCGAAAACGCTATGAAGATCATAGCAGTAACGACGGCAATCGTGATAACGATGACCGCCATCTGTCCTCTGGATTCGTCCGCGCTGCGGATAATGTGCCTTAAAAAAGCCTTCATTCGTTACCGACCGTGTATTTGTCCGTTTTTTCCGTTCCCGTATCGGAACTTTCCGTATCCGTCGCACACGCCGCGCCGCTTTCGGCTTGCGCTTCAGAACCGTCGCTTTTCTGACGTGAGTCGCTTAAGGTTATCGCGCCGTCCCTGATCGAAATGATGACGTTGCCGAAGCCCGCGTTGAACTCCGAATGCGTAACCTGAACGATGGTGGCGCCCATTTCCTCGTTGATCTTTTTCAAAAGTTTCATTATCTCGAGGCTGGAACGGCTGTCGAGGTTACCCGTCGGCTCGTCCAAAAGTATCACCGACGGATCGAAAATAAGTCCGCGCGCGATCGCGACGCGTTGCTGTTCTCCGCCCGACATCTTTGACGGCAGTTTTCCCTTGCAACCGTCGATACCCAGATATTTCATCAGTTCGTCCGCTTTTTTCCTGTGTTCCGCGCTTACTCTGCCCGCAAGCATTACGGGAAGCAATACGTTTTCTTCCGCCGTGAGATACGGCGCAAGATTGAAAAACTGGAAAACGAACCCTATCTCCGTACGTCTCAGCAAAGCGAGTTCTTTTTCGCTCGCGGCGGAAATTTCCCTGTCGCCCAGGAACACTTTACCCGAAGTGGGTTTGTCGATGCCGCCCAGAATGGTCAGCAAAGTGGATTTGCCCGACCCCGAAGAACCGACTATCGACACGAAATCGCCCCTGTCTATCTTAAGGCTGACGCCGTTCAGAACGCGCTGACTCCCGAATTCCTTGACTATGTTTTCCGCTCTCAATACCTCGTTCATCTATATTCCTCTGTAGTTCTGTATCTAAAAATCGATGTTTTTGATGACGTCGCCCAACAGCTTGAAAACAAGATTGGCAAACACCGTTGACGCGAACGTATCCGTTCCGACCTCCAGCCTGCCGTCCGAGTTGAGTCGGGTAACGTAATCTGCGTAGGCGGATATCCTCGCTCTGTCTTCGGCACAGAGGCTCTCGATGTCCGATACGCTTTTGACCGCGGCGAAATCGCGCGCTATTTCCTCCGCGCCCGTAATAAGCGCCTCGAGCTGTTCCGCGGTAACTTCGGAGCTTGTCTGTTCCAATTCCGCGAACCTTTCGAACACCCTTTCGAAAGCCTCCGCCGCTTTATGCGCGTCGTTCAGCTCGCTTTCGGCATATCCGCGTTCGAACCCTTTGGCGGCGCAACGCGCGGAAAGCACCGTGAACAGATCCTTATACGCCGCGCGTTCGGACTCCGTATCGGCGGCGGAAGCGTAATACAGCGCGTCGAACACGGGCGTGTCGGTCGCGAGCAAGGCTTCTGTCAGGGAATACAGCGCGAATCGCGCCACCCCGTCGGTTTCGCGGAGTACGGCGTTCAGCGCTTCGACGGAAGCGAGTTCGTCCGTATTTATACCCTGATCCTGAAGGTACTGCATCATTTCGTCGTCGAACTGCGTTCCCGTCAGGCCGAATGCGGTCAATAACGTTTCGGCGCCGGTTTTGGCGATCGCGTCGTTTAAAAGCGTACCCAGCTCGTAAGCGAGCGCCGCCGTGGCGCGCGCTTCTATCAGACTGCCGTTGCCCGAGCCGAGTCCGCCGAGGCTTTCCGAAAGAGCCGCCGCCGAAACGACGATATTCGAAAAACGCGTCCTTCCGAGCGAGGCTACCGTTTCCTTGCCCTCCTCGTCCTGGAACATATAGATTATCTGGTATATGATACGCGCGCTTTCCTCCGAGGTCAGCAGCGTCGCCGCGACGTATTCGGTATAGGACGCCGTGAAATCTATTTCCGACGCACGCGCGGCGAGAGTCGCGGGGGACGCGTATGCCAGCAGATACTTTTTCTCTACGGTTCCGCCTTTGCAGTCGGGACATATACCCTCCTCGGCTATCTCCGAAGAATTGAGTATCTTCTCGCAAGCGGGACAATACACCGCATACGCGATCGCGCCCGAAGCGCCCTCGTAATACTCCTTGAATTCCAAGAAGAACAGCATCAGATCCTGTTCCGCGCCGTGAACTTCGCTAAAAGAATAATCCGCAAGTTTTTTGCCGAGATTTATCAGTTTTTCGGAAGGGATGCCCGCCTCGGAATAAAGCTTTATGACGGGATCGGAAACGGCGGAAGAATTAGATACGCTGAACGGAGGATTTTCCTCGTCGAACTCGTAATCGGGGAAAGCGATACGGAAAAATCCGGAAATCACCGTTACGAGGAATTTGCTCATATACGACTTGAACTCTTTTTCGGCCTCCAAAGAATATCTGACGGCGCCGTCGTATGTAAAAGATTCCCCGTCTATGACGCCGTCGGCGCCGTCGTCGCGGGGAAGGGCGAGTATAACTGTAGCCGCTATCAACGCCGCTATCAACAGCGCCGCCACCACGGACAGCAATATTCCTCCGAGCTTCCTTTTTTCCATACGCGCACATTATATCATACCCGCCCGAACAAATACAATAGTCCTATTGTGTTCGTATTGTGAACGCGCGTGCGTTTTAAACGGAAAAATAGAGGCATTCTGTTGCGAAGATACAAAAATTGTGCTAATATTGGTGAAGTAATATAAAAACGGCGAGGAAATTGAAATGTCCGAAAAATACGATTTCAACAAAGTTGAGAAAAAATGGCAGGATTATTGGTATTCCAACCACATTTTCGAAGTAAAAGAAGACCCCTCTAAACCCAAATTTTACGCGCTGATAGAATTTCCGTACCCCTCGGGCGCGGGATTGCACGTCGGTCATATACGCGCGTTTTCGTCGATGGAAGTCATCGCGCGCAAAAAAAGACTCGAAGGCTATAACGTACTTTTCCCGATAGGTTACGACGCGTTCGGACTGCCTACCGAAAACTACGCCATGGCGACCAAACAGCACCCGCGCAAGGTTACCGACGAAAACATCGCCAAATTCACCGGACAGTTAAAAGAGGTCGGCTACAGCTTCGACTGGTCCAGGGTCGTCGACACCACCGACCCCGACTATTACAAGTGGACGCAATGGATATTCCTGCAGCTGTTCAAGAAAGGTCTGGCGTACAAAGCCACCACCACCGTCAATTTCTGCCCCAAGTGCAAAGTAGTTCTCGCCAACGAGGAAAGCCAGGGCGGAGTGTGCGACCGCTGCGGTTCCGAAGTCGTACAGAAAGAAAAAGACGTTTGGTTCTTGAGGATCAGAAATTATGCCGAACGCCTGCTGAAGGGTTTGGAAAAAGTCAATTTCCCCGAAAGGATAAAGACCGAGCAACAAAACTGGATCGGCCGCTCCGAGGGCGCGGACGTTACTTTCACGGTCAGATTCGACGGCGGAGAATATCCTCTCGTCGTATACACTACCCGTCCCGACACCATTTTCGGCGCGACTTTTTTGGTCGTATCCCCCGAACACCCCCTGCTGAAAGAGCATTTCGACAAGGTCGTGAACAAGGCGGAGATCGAGGAGTATCAGCGCCAGGCAAAGCTGAAAAAAGAGTTCGACCGCATCCAGGTCAACAAGGATAAGACGGGTATAAAAGTCGAAGGAATGTATGCCGTAAATCCGATAACGGGAACCGAAATTCCGGTTTTCACGGCGGATTACGTTATGATGGATTACGGCACGGGCGCCATCATGGCGGTCCCCGCGCACGATCAGCGCGACTGGGATTTCGCCAAAAAATTCTCCCTGCCCATTATCGAGGTCATCAAGTCCGACGTCGACGTTCAACAGGAACCGTACTGCGCAAAGGAAGGCGCGGGCGTCATGGTCAATTCCGACTTTCTGAACGGACTGAAAGTCAAGCCCGCGATAAAGAAGATGATCGAGTATATGGAAGCGAAAGGCGTCGGCAAAGCCAAGGTCGACTATAAAATGAAGGACTGGGCTTTCAACCGTCAGCGTTACTGGGGCGAGCCGATACCGATAATCAACTGCCCGCATTGCGGACAGGTGCCCGTACCCGAAAACGAACTGCCGCTGAGGCTTCCCGATCTTAAGGATTTCACCCCCACCGACGACGGCACTTCTCCCCTTTCCAAATGCACCGACTGGGTAAACACCGTTTGCCCGGTATGCGGCGCGCCCGCAAAGCGCGAGACCGACACCATGCCGCAGTGGGCGGGTTCCAGCTGGTATTTCCTGCGTTACGAATCCCCCCGCGATCCCGATCACGCCGTCAATCCCGACGCCAACCGCTACTGGGGACAGGTTGACTGGTATAACGGCGGAATGGAACACGTTACGAGGCACCTGATCTATTCGCGTTTCTGGAATCAGTTCCTCTACGACATCGGAGTCGTCAAGGACGAAGAACCGTATATCAGGCGTTCCGCGCAGGGACTTATCCTCGGCTCCGACGGCGAAAAGATGTCCAAATCGCGCGGCAACGTCGTAAACCCCGACGACGTCGTAAAACAATACGGCGCCGACGTACTCAGATTATTCATACTGTTTATAGGCGATTACGAAAAGCCCGCACCCTGGTCCCAGGAAGGCATCAAGGGCTGCAACCGTTTCCGTCAAAGGTTCTGGGGACTGGTCGATATGGTTTCCGACAAGGCGGATACCTCCGACCTCAACCTCGACGCGCTGATAAAGAAAGTGGGCGACGACTACGAAGCGTGCAAATTCAATACCGCCATCGCGCAGATAATGACGGCTCTGAATACGGTATACGCGCGCGGTTCCCTCACCAAAAAGGAATTCAACACGCTGTGCCTGTTGCTGTATCCCGTCGCTCCGCACATCACTTCGGAGATGTACGAAAGATTAAACGGCGGCGCGAAGATCGACCGCGCTTCTTTCCCGACCTACGATCCCGCGAAACTCACCGCGGATACCGTAGAGATCCCCGTTCAGCTGATGGGTAAACTGCGCGGCAGAGTTACCGTCGCCGCTGGAGCGACCGAAGCCGACGTGCTGGCGGCGGCAAAGGAAGCGGGACTTATCGGGGATCAGGAGATCGTCAAGACGATATACGTTCCCGACAAGATCCTGAACGTCGTGGTCCGCCGTTAAAAAAACGGGATTTTACATCAATAAAATACCGAAATGCTTTCAAACAGTTGCAAAACGGCGTTGAAACCATTAAAATAAACTTAATAAATAAAAATTAACTCTATGGAGGTTAAATCTATATGGCACAAAACGTAAGAGTGGCAATCAACGGATTCGGCAGAATAGGCCGTTTGGCGTTCAGACAAATGTTCGGCGCGAAGGGCTATGAAATCGTAGCTATCAACGACCTGACCAGCCCCAAAATGCTTGCTCATCTTCTGAAGTACGATTCGACTCAGGGCAACTATGCCAATTCCCACGCGGTCAGCTTCCGCGAAGCCGAGCTTAACGAGGATGGCAGCATCAAAAAGGACGGCGCCATCATCGTGGACGGCAAAGAGATCACCATCTATGCCAAACCCAAGGCCGCAGAGCTTCCCTGGGGAGAGCTGAAGGTTGACGTCGTTCTGGAATGCACCGGATTCTATACTTCCAAAGCGAAGGCTCAGGCTCACATCGACGCGGGCGCCAGAAAAGTCGTTATCTCCGCTCCCGCCGGCAACGACCTGCCCACTATCGTATACAACGTAAACCACACCACGCTGAAGGCTGAGGACACCATCATCTCCGCGGCTTCCTGCACCACCAACTGCCTCGCCCCCATGGCCAAGGCGCTGAACGATTTCGCCCCCATCAAATCGGGCATCATGACCACCGTTCACGCTTACACCGGCGACCAGATGCCTCTGGACGGACCGCAAAGAAAAGGCGATCTGCGCCGCAGCAGAGCTTGCGCTCTCAACATCGTTCCTAACTCCACCGGCGCGGCGAAAGCCATCGGTCTCGTTATCCCCGAACTCAGCGGCAAGCTGATCGGCGGCGCTCAGAGAGTTCCCACCCCCACCGGCTCCACCACCATCCTCGACGCCGTTGTCGAAGGCTCCGTCACCAAGGAAGCCATCAACGCGGCAATGAAAGCGGCGGCTACCGAGTCCTATGCTTACAACGAGGACGAGATCGTTTCCTCCGACATCATCGGCAGCACCTACGGCTCGATCTTCGACGCGACCCAGACCAAGGTCATCGCCATGGGCGACACCTCTTTGGTACAGGTCGTCAGCTGGTACGACAACGAGAACTCCTACACCAGCCAGATGGTAAGGACTATCAAATACTTCTCCGAGCTGAAATAATTAAAATTCAACGGTTAAAAAAAGTCCGAGATTTTTCTCGGACTTTTTTAATACCCTTTTTTCGATATACTTTTCAGACGCCGTTTCAAAATCGCCTGCGCTCCGATAAAGCTTTATCCGATAATCCATATTAAAAGCTTCTTTTACGGCATTAGGCGGTCGACCGTTTCGCTTACCGCTCACTTTGCTCGGGCAAAAGGATAGTTCGGATCCGGCTGCCATAAAACGATCAGTTCATCTGTGTCAAGATAAAATTTCAAATCGTCAAATTTTAACATATAGTCGAAATTTATCTCATATTTACGGCTTTTTACAAAAAGCGCAAAGTATCCGTTATACTTCCCCAAATTTCCGCAGACGTATAACGAAATATTTTTTAAGCTCTCGGTATTTTCTCTGTCGATCGGCATCCTGTCGCCGAGCGGAGAAAAAATGTAATCGTAGAACGCTTCTATGGCAATGCTTTCGGAATAATCGCCGGAAGCGTCGGGGTCTGTCAAAGACGGTACGAAATCTTCCGATATGTTCGAAACATCTCCGCGGAAATCGCATTCGTTGGCATAGTAGGCGATATTTTTCAGATCCTCCATGCCCAATTCGCCTTGCTCGAAAGATTCCTTAAGCGCATATATGCGACCGTTCGTAACATAGTTTAAAATAGGAGTTTCGCTGCCCGAAAGATATTGCTTGGTGAGTTCGATCAAATATAGATAAGTTTGTCTGTATTCGCTATTAAACATATCGTCGGGGCGTAAAAGCGTGATAACGACGTTCTCGTTTTCGACTTCGATATCTTTAATGTTCATGTAAGAATAAGGCTTATCGAACATAAACAGCAAAAGAAGCGAATGTTCTTCAAAATAAGAATCGTTGTAGCTTCTGATCTTCTCTCCCAGCTCACTCTGATAAAGGCTGTCCTCTTCATCGAAAAAAGGATACCCTTCTCTATAGGAAAGAGCTTTCAGATCTGAGGACGAGCCGACTATTTCCGTAAGGTCTGCTTCGCTGCCTTGCTCTTTAACGGCGTCCCCGAAAGGAAAAGATTGCATATTATATGAAAAATCAAAGTCGTTTCCGGCATTGTACCAGAATTTTTCGCGGTAACCGAAATAATACAAGCGCGGCTCGGGTTCACTGGTGTCGCAGTTTTTTAAGAAAGAAAAAACCACTATCCAAAACACCAAAAGCAGAAGAATGACCACGGCTAAAAATATTCTTTTAAACAGCTTTACCCCATATATCTTACCCACCTGAAGCTTTAACGTCAACGCTTACATATCGGTTAGTTAGACCTGTCAGGAAATCTTTCACGATTTAATTATATGTCGCGATCCGAGATGTGTCAACACCCTTTCTTCGCCTACGCCTACCGCCTACCCCGTTTTCCGATAAAAAATATCCGACTTTCGGTCGGATATTTTTTATCGGAAATTGTTCAGATTTCAGCCTTCGATAAGGCTCGGTTCCCAGCAGTCCATGGGCTTCAATCCCAACAGCTCGACTACCGTCGCCGCGACGTTGGCAAGCCCGACTTTTCCTTCCGCGGTCAGTTTTTTGACGTCGGAATTGTAGATTATGAACGGAACGGGGTTCAGACTGTGCGCGGTGCGCGGTTGCAAAACGCCCTTTTTGTTCTTCTCAAGCATCTGATCGGCGTTGCCGTGGTCGGCGGTTATCACGAGGGTATAACCCGTTTCGTCGACTACGGGGAGGATCCTCGCAAGCGCGAGATCCACCGCTTCCACGCCTATCACCGTGGCGTCCATGTTTCCGGTATGTCCGACCATGTCGCCGTTGGGGTAATTAAGGCGTATGAATCCGAATTCGCCCGAACGCATTTCCTCGATGACCCTGTCGGTGATCTCGGCGGACTTCATCCACGGTCTTTCGTCGAACGACACGCGGTCGGAGGGTATCTCCTCGTAGACCTCCATCGTTTCGCTGAACTTTTCGGAACGGTTTCCGTTCCAGAAATATGTAACGTGCCCGTATTTTTGAGTCTCGCTGAGAGCGTACTGCTTTACTCCGTGCTTTACCAGAAATTCTCCGAGCGTGTTTTTGATGCAGGGAGGCTCGACGAGGAAGAGTTTGGGAAGTTTCAGGTCCCCGTCGTACTGGAGCATGCCCGCGAATTTGACCGAAGGGGTAACTCCCCTGTCGAAAGCGTCGAAATCGGCGAGGTCGAAAGCTTCGCTGATCTCTATGGCGCGGTCGCCGCGGAAATTGAACAGTATGACGGAATCGCCGTCCTCTATTTTACCTACGGGCTGTCCGTTCTCGGTAACGACGAACGCGGGAAGATCCTGGTCTATGACGCCCTCGTTTTCGGCGCGGTAAGTTTCGATCGCCGCTTTTGCCGAGGGGAACGCCCTGCCGGAGCCGTGAACGTGAACTTCCCAGCCCGCCTTGACCATGTCCCAGTTGGCGCGGTAACGGTCCATCGTGATTTTCATTCTGCCGCCGCCGGAGGCGATCTTTGCGTCGAAAGAGGCGTCGTTAAGCTCCGAAAGCTTGTTTTCGAGCATGTCGACGTAGGTCAGCGCCGAAGTCGCGGGAACGTCCCTGCCGTCCAGAAGAATATGTACTCTCGCGCGCTTTACGCCCTCTTTCTTGGATTCTTCCAGCATGCTGAGAAGGTGCGAGATATTGGAGTGGACGTTGCCGTCGGAGAGCAGACCGATAAAATGAAGCGTTCCGCCCTTAAGGCAGTTCGATTTCAGCTCCTCCCATGCCTTGGAGCGGTATATCGCGCCCGAAGCTATAGATTCGTTGACCAGTTTTGCGCCCTGCGAATAGATCTGTCCGCATCCGAGAGCGTTGTGCCCGACCTCGGAGTTTCCCATATCTTCGTCGGAGGGAAGCCCCACCGCTTCGCCGTGCGCCCTGAGGTATGTATGCGGGCACTCCTTCAGGAGCTTGTCCAGCGTGGGAGTGCGCGCTTCGCCTACGGCGTCGCCGATACCGTTTGCGGATCTGCCGACGCCGTCCATTACGATCAATACGACTTTTTTATCGCTCATATGCGGATTAATAGTTGACTACCTTCGCGAAATCCTCCGCTTTCAGGGAAGCGCCGCCGATAAGTCCGCCGTCGATCTCGGGCATAGCCATGAGTTCGGAAGCATTCTTCGCGTTCATGGAGCCGCCGTACTGGATGCGCATGGCTTTCGCCGCGGTCCTGTCATAAAGCTTTCTGAGTCCTTTGCGGATGACGCGGATGGTCGCGTTGGCTTCCTCGGCGGTAGCCGTCTTGCCGGTACCGATAGCCCATACGGGTTCGTAAGCGATGACGATCCTCTTCAGCTGGTTCTTCTCGATACCTTCGAGAGCGCCCACGAGCTGTCCGATAACGACGTCCTTGGTCTGTCCCGCTTCACGCTGTTCGAGGGTCTCGCCTATGCAGACGATGGCTTTGAGTCCCGCCGCGAGCGCGGCTTTCAGCCTGGCGTTGACGGATTCGTCGGTCTCGCCGAAATACTGACGGCGTTCGCTGTGTCCGATGATGACATAACGGACTTTCAGTTCTTTCAACATATCGGCGGAGATTTCGCCGGTGAACGCGCCCTTGGGTGCCCAGTGTACGTTCTGAGCGCCGAGTTTTATTTTGGTGCCGCGGATGGCTTTGCGCGCGGTGTCGATGCTGGTGAAAGGCACGCAGACTACTACTTCGCACTTGGCGTCCTTGACCAAAGGTCCTATCGCTTCCAATAAAGCCTTGGTCTCGGCGTTGTTCATGTTCATTTTCCAGTTACCTGCGATAATGGGTCTTTTCATTTCGGTTTCTCCTTTATGATCTCTTCGGCACGTTGCCGTGCGATTGATTGATTATTGTTTGTCGTCCAGACAAGCCACACCGGGCAGAACCAGGCCTTCGAGGAACTCCAGCGAAGCGCCGCCGCCCGTGGAAATGTGGGTCATCTTGTCGGCGTATCCCAGCTGCTTTACCGCCGCCGCAGAATCTCCGCCGCCGATAATGGTGGTCGCCGAAGTGTTGGCGAGAGCTTCCGCCACCGCCATGGTGCCCTTTGCGAGGGTCGGATTTTCGAACACGCCCATTGGTCCGTTCCATATAACGGTCTTGGCGTTCTTGACGGCGTCGGCATAAAGCTTTTGAGTCTTTTCGCCGATATCCAGTCCCATCATGTCGTCGGGAATGGCATTGGAGGGTACGGTCTTGACTTCGATCGCTCCGTCAATGGGATCGGGGAACGCCGCGGCTACCACGGTGTCGACGGGGAGCAGCATTTCCACGCCCTTGTCGGCGGCTTTTTTGATAAGCTCCGCGGCAAGATCGACTTTGTCCAGTTCGCAAAGGCTGGTTCCCACGCCGTAACCTTTCGCTTTAAAGAAAGTATACGCCATGGCGCCGCCGATGATCAGAGTGTCCACCTTTTCGAGGAGGTTGTTGATGACGCCGATCTTATCGGAAACCTTGGCGCCGCCCAGAATGGCGACGAAGGGGCGCACGGGGCTTTCGAGCGCGCCGCCCATGACCTCGAGTTCCTTCTCGATCAGGAAGCCCGCAACCGCGGCTTCGCAAAGTCCGTACTGCGCGATACCCGCCGTGGAAGCGTGCGCGCGGTGAGCCGTTCCGAAAGCGTCGTTGACGTAGACGTCGCAGAACTCAGCGAGCGCTTTGCAGAAGTTCTCGTCGTTCTTGGTCTCCTCGGAATGGAAGCGGAGATTTTCGAGCAATACGACGTCGCCGTCTTTCATGTTTGCTACAGCCGCCTTTGCCGCGGGTCCTATTACGTCCTCGGCAAAAGTTACTTTGCCGCCCAGAAGTTCGTTCAGCCTCGCCGCAACGGGACGGAGCGAGCACTTCTTGAGCGTCTTCTGAACCAGCTCTTCACGGCTTAAGCCCTCGTCCTCGGGCTTGATCTTTTTGATGGTGTCGTTGAAAATATTGTAAGGTCTGCCCAGGTGAGAGCAAAGGATGACCTTCGCGCCATGTTCCATCAGATATTTAATGGTGGGCAGCGCGCCGTTGATACGGTTTTCGTCGGTGATGACGCCGTTTTTCATCGGAACGTTCAGATCGACGCGTACCAGGCATTTTTTACCTTTGACGTTAACGTCTTTTATCGTTTTCTTGTTCATAAATTGCTCCTTGTAGAGAGATTTTTATCTTTATCCATTATATCACCTATGTGCGCGAACGGCAATAGATTTTATAAGTTTTTCCTTAAAACTTCGAAAAATACCTTTTTTCCGCTATTGCTTAAAGTCCGACGCCGCCGTCAGCATGTCCGCCGCGGAATAAATGTCCGCGGCGTTATGAGCCGAAAACGCTTTCAGTTTCACCGCCTTGCCTCCCCTTACGCCTTTGGCATACGCCGCGACGTGCTTTTTCATCATATCGACGGCGACGCGCTCGGGGTAGATCGTCAAGAGCATTCCGAGATGTTCCTTTATCAAAGCCCCCGGATCGACCTCGACACCGACGCCGTTAAGCTCCGAAAAAATATATGGTCTCCCGATCGCGGCGCGCGCTATCGCGGCGCCGTCGGCGCCCGTTATCTCCAACGCGCGTTCCAGCGACGCTTTGTCCGTGATGTCGCCGTTTGCGAATACGGGTATCGAAACCGCAAGTTTGGTTTCCCTTATTCCGTTCAAATCGACTTCGCCCGAATAATATTGCTCCCTCGTTCTGCCGTGCACGGTTATTGCGACGGCGCCGGCTTCTTCCGCGGCGGCAGCGGCGGCCGGAGAAACCGGTTCCCCCGCTTTAAAGCCTAAACGCATCTTTACGGTTACGGGTCTGGGACTCGCTCCCTCGACCGCCGCCGCCACGACTTCCTTCAGTTTCGGTATGTCTTTAAGTAGCGCGCTGCCGTCGCCGTTCGATACTATCTTTGGCACGGGACAGCCGCAGTTTACGTCGACGATATCGAATTTCGCTATCGCCTCGTGCCGCGCGGCTTTGAACATGAATTCGGGTTCGGAGCCGAAAAGCTGTACTCCTTTCACGGGTTCGGAGTCGGTAACGGCGAGAAGCGCTTCCGTATGTTCGGAGCCGTAGACCAGTCCTTTTGCGGAAATCATTTCGGTAAACGCGAGCGCAGCGCCGTAGCGGTAGGCGAGCGCGCGCTGTCCGATGTCGGTATATCCCGCTATCGCGGGCATTATCAGGTTGCCGTTTATGTTTAAAGAGCCTAATTTCATTCCGTCAGCTTTTTGGATTCCTGATAAAATTCTTCCATTTTGTCGATATTCGCGGCACTGAGTTCGATCCCGCATTCATTACAGCGCTTTTCGACGTAAGCGAATCTTCTGATAAAGCGCGCCGTCGTGCCGTTCAACGCAACTTCGGGATCTATACCCACCATTCTGAGCGCGTTCACGGCGGCGAAAAGCACGTCGCCGCCCTCTTTTTCGCGTTCGGCGCCCGACGCGTTTTCAAACTCGGCGACCTCTTCCTTTATCTTGTCGAGCGCACCCGAAACGTCGGAAAAATCGAAGCCCGTTTTCTTGATTATCTTCTGAACCTTGTACGCGCGCATCAGCGCTCCGAAAGTAACGGGTACCGACTTTATCTTGTCGTCGAGCGAGGTATAGCCTTTCTCGACGGCTTTGGCGGCTTCCCAGTTTTTCAGCGCTTCTTCGGGGTCGTTCGCTTTCCGGTCCCCGAAAATATGGGTGTGTCTGAACACCAGTTTCGTGCAAAGAGCGTTGACGACGTCGTCAAATGAAAACGCGCCCCTGTCCTCGGCTATAGCGGCGTGGAAAAGCCCCTGTAACATTACGTCGCCGCTTTCTTCCAGCATTTTTTCGTCGCTTGCCATATCCACGGCTTCGGCAAGCTCGTAGGCTTCTTCGACGGCGTTGGAACGGATGCTTTCGTGAGTCTGCGCCCTGTCCCACGGACAGCCGTCTGGGTCGCGCAGCCTGCGTATTATCTCGACGAGGTCGCCGTAGGTGTATTTATGCCTTTCTACGAACGGAGCGCCGGGTATCGTAATTTTCGAAACCGAAGGCGGAATAGCGCTTAGCTTCACCGTCGTTCCGTCGGCTTTCGCCTCGCGGTCGCCGCCGAACACGGCAACAGCTTTTTCCCTGACCGCTTTAAAATTGTCGGCGCGGATCTCGTCTATTACCGTGTCCGCGTTCATTTCGAAAGAATTGATCTCGCGTTTTATAAAATCTTCCGCGATAAAATATGTATACGATTTCATATCGCCTCCCGAGGCTATTCGCCTTTATCAGAATTGAATTTTGCGTTAAATCTGGCAAGTTTCGCGCCCATAGGCAGACTGACGAGTTCCCGATAAGTGAACACGGGCAGCGCCACGAGCGCCGCGAGATATATTATCCCCGAAACCGCCGCCAGTCCCAGCACCGCCCAGGCGCTCAGTCCGAAGACCGAAGCGAGCGCCGTCGGTACAAGTATTATAGCACCCAGCGCGCACGAAACGCCACTTTTTTGAAGCATTAAAGAGTTTTTGCCCGTAAGATTGAATACCGACGCCATGTTCAGCGCGGCTCCCAGAGCGTATGCCGCAAGATTTGCCCACATCACTCCTTGTATGCCTACCGCAAACAACAAGGCTATACCCGCCACTATCTTCAGCGCGCCCGCCGCCGCGAGATTCTTTATCGGCGCCGAGGTGTATCCCAATCCCTGCAACACGGATACGCTGATCTGCATCAAAGTCAGAAAAACCACGTTTACCGCGCCGATCCTTAGCAGTTCCGCGGCAAGCCTTATTTCGGAAGCGGAAAGCGAAGGATAAATAACGCCCAGAACTTCGGCGGGAGCCGCTAAAAACAGCGCGGCGAAAGGCACTCCCAGCGCAACCGCGGCTTTCAGCGAAGTGCTAAGTTTCAGTCTGATCGCCTCCATGTCGCGCGCCGCTCTGCTGCCCGCAAGGTGCGGAGCGACGGCAATGCCCACTCCCAGCGCCAAAGAAACGGGCAGGTTGACCAATGTGTTGACGGGCGCGGACAATAATCCGTATTCAGCGGTAGCAACTTCCGCAGGCATGTTAAGCGACAAAATGTTGATGACCGTAAACGAATCCAGAAACTGCGCCAGCGGAAAAATCATACCGCCTATGCCTATCGGCAACGATATGGCGAGTATTTCTTTATACAGCCGTTTAGCCTCTTTCAGCGGCGGCAGTTTGAGTTCGATACGCTCCTTGATCATAAACCGCGCCGCAAGCACGCCGAAGGTCAATCCCTCTCCGATACTGACCCCGGCAAGCGCGCCCGCTACCGCATATTCTACGCCTTTAGGTAACAACAGCCAGGCAAGAAGCATCCCGAACAACAATTTACCCAACGCTTCGGTGATCTGCGACAACGCGGTCGGGTTCATATTGTTTTTACCTTGGAAATACCCTTTCAGCACCGCTATGCCGCTGAAGAAAAAAATCGACGGGGCTATCGCGAGATACCCCGTTTCCGCCTCGGGCGTGCCCTGCAGCCGCGCCGCCACGCCGTTCAAAAGCATCAGCGCCGCCGTCAGTGCCGCTCCCGTAGTCAGCATCGCCGCGAGCGCTCCGAGAGTCAGGCGTACCCCTCTCGCGTTTTCACCCGCCGCCGAATACGACGCCACCAGCACGGATATCGCCATCGGTACGGCGCCGCCCGAAACGGACAGTATCAGCGCGTACACGGGGTATACCGACTGGTATACCCCCATTCCCTCCGCTCCCAGCATATTGGTCAGCGGTATGCGGTACAACGCGCCTAAAACCTTTGCTCCGAGGGTCGCAAGCATTATTATGCCCGCGCCGCCAAGGAGCGTGCGTTTCTTTTTCATCAGATGCGCTTGGAAATGAAGTCCGCCGCGGTTTCGGCGGTCTTTTGCGCGAGCGATTCCGACAGCGGAGCGCCGAAAACCATTACGGAGCCCAGCACCGAACCGCCGTTGACTATCGGGGCGCATACGCCCGACAAGTTTTCGCGAGGCTGTTTGAATAGTTTTCCGAGTTCTTTTTCCCCGACGGTGAAGCACTTCCGTAAGTTCAGCAGTTCGTCCGCATTGGCGCCCATGGGGTCGCCGCTTCTTGCGGGCGGATTCTTGCCCGAAACCGCCAAAACGCGGTCGTTGTCGGTAATCAAAGCCGTCAGTCCCGTCGTGGTATAAATACTTCTGACGTAATCGGCTTTAAAATCCGCAAGCTCCTCTACCGCCGAATACTTCCTGAGTATCAGTTCGTTTTCGTCCGAGGTCAACACTTCGAGTTCTTCGCCTTCGCGTATTTTCAGCGTGCGCCTCAGCTCTTTAGGTATGACGACTCTTCCCAGTTCGTCCATTCTTCTGACAATTCCCGTGGAACGCATAATCTCTCCTTCGGAAATAGCGTGTGCAAAGCGTCCGTTTCAATGCGCTCGGGCGAAAAAAGATTTTATCGTAAAGAAGCCGCTGTTATGGTATAATATGTATATACGCACGGGAGGCAAACATGCAGATCACATTTTTAGGCGCGGCGCGCGAAGTCACGGGTTCGTGTTACCTGATAAACGTAGGCAACAAAAACGTTATGATAGACTGCGGAATGGAGCAAGGTCCCGACCTTTATGAGAACCAGTCGCTGAATATTCCCGCATCGGGCGTCGACGCCATATTGCTGACGCACGCGCATATCGACCACTCGGGCAAACTGCCTCTGATGTACAAAAACGGATACCGCAACAAAATATATATGACGCGCGCTTCGCGCGATCTGTGCAAAATAATGCTGATGGATTCCGCGCACATTCAGGAACAGGAAGCTCTGTGGCGAAACAAAAAAGCCAAACGCTCCTCCGCCACGCCGCCGTATACCCCATTGTACGATTCCGCCGACGCCGAAAATACGCTGAAACTGATACGCGCGTTGGATTACGGACAGGTTTTCGACGTCGTGGACGGCGTCCGGGCGCGATTTATAGACGCGGGACATCTTTTGGGTTCGGCGTATATAGAACTGACGCTCACTGAAAACGGCGAAACGCGCAAAGTCGTTTTTTCGGGCGACATAGGAAACGTAAACAAGCCGATAATCCGTAACCCGTCCGTCGTGACCGAAGCTGACTACGTCGTCATGGAATCCACCTACGGCGACCGCGTGCACGGCGACGACCCCGATTACGTCAACAAGTTGTCGGAAATAATAGAATCGACATTCCGTCGCGGCGGGAACGTCGTTATCCCCACGTTCGCTGTGGGCAGAATGCAGGAAATGCTGTATTTCCTGCGTGAAATAAAAAACAGAAAACTCGTCCGCGACTTCCCGAATTTCGAAGTATACGTCGATTCTCCTCTCGCCATCGAAGCGACGGGTATTTATTCCGAAAACGTCGCTTCTCTTTGCGACGAGGAAACCGAAAAGCTGATACAAAAAGGCATAAACCCCATATCTTTCCCGGGAATGGTACTCTCGGTCACGGCGGACGACTCCAAAAAGATAAACGCCGACAAAAGCCCGAAAGTAATTCTGAGCGCTTCGGGAATGTGCGAAGCGGGCAGAATACGCCATCATTTGAAACACAATCTGTGGCGTCCCGAATCCACCGTCGTTTTCGTGGGGTATCAGGTCGCGGGCACTCTGGGCAGAACGCTTCTCGACGGCGCGAAAGCCGTGAAACTTTTCGGCGAAACCATCGCCGTGCGCGCATCCGTCGTCGAGCTTCAGGGGACCAGCTCCCACGCCGACCGCGAAGCGCTTTTAAAATGGGCGCTTAACTTCGACCCCAAGCCCACCCGTATATTCGTTACTCACGGCGAGGATTCGGTGGCGGCTTCGTTTGCCGATCTGTTATACCGCGAAGGCGGGCTTCGCGCCGTGGCACCCTATCCGGGCGGCATTTACGACCTCGTCACCGACGAATGCGTAAGCCGCGGCAATACCACTCCCAAAAAGCAGTCGAAACCCGTAAAACAGAAAAACGTATCTCAGGCATACCGTAGCGTGTTGGACGCAATGAACGAACTACAGATCGCGGTGGCTTCCTCCGAAGGACTTTCCAACCGCATACTGCGCGACATAGCCGCGGACCTGAAACGCGTTCTGAAAAAGTTTTAAATCCGTTTCGGTCAAAACCGAAAAATAACTGCGGGATTCCCGCAGTTATTTTATCGATATTATGATAAAATTCTGTGCTTCTTTTCAGGCGAGAATGACGTCCGAGGAAGTGGCTTCGACCTCGTCGCCGTCGTGCAAAACGACCTTGTCGCCGTGCTTGTAGGTTCTGACGTATCCCGCCACCCTAATTTTAAATTCGCCGACGGCGTCCAAAGATTTCAGTGCCGTATAAACTCCGGGCATCAGCTCTCCGCCCTTTTCCACGACGTACACCACGCCGCGCGCGAGAACGAAATCCTTTTGGGTCAGCCTTACGTTTTCCTTGCCGTCCGTAAACGCCGCTTCGTCGGTCGAATACCTGACCCCTTTCCTTATTTTTACGTCGTCGGGATATTCGCCCTTTTCGCGTTGAGCCTTTTTGAGTCTGTAATAGGCTATCGATACCATGATTATTCCCGCCGCCAGAATAGCCACGGCGACGGAAAACAACAAAATTATAAGTTGTGTTTTATCCATATCGCGACTCCTTACAGCTTTTTGCCGCACTCGGGACAAAACTTTGCGCCCGAATCCACTTTCGCCCCGCACTCGGGACAGAACTTAGAGCCGATCTGCTTGCCGCACTCGGGACAGAATTTGGACTTTGCAGGCACGCTTTTACCGCATTCGGGGCAGATTACCGCTCCCGCGTCGGCTGTCGTTTTTTTGGGTTCGTCGTTTGAAAAGCCTTTGGAAAATTGCGCTCCCATACCGAAGCCCATAGCGGCGCCCATGGCGGTACCCATTGTCTGACCCATCGCGGAATTGTTCTTCGCCGCCTCGCGTATGGCGTCCGCCTCTGCGAGTTTTCTGTAGATCTCGGCGTTTTTGCCGAACATGCTGAGTCTGGCGTTCTCGTCGAACGCCTTTTCGAGTTCGGGCGGCAAAGAAACGCTCTCGAACACGAACGTGCTGAGTTCTATGCCGTTTTCCTCCATGTGCGGTTCCAGTTTCTTCCCTACCGCGGCGCTCAGTTCCAGTAAATTCGCCGCCATGTCAAGGACGGGCACGCCGCTCTCGCCTATCGCGTCGGACAAGCCCATGACCAACATACTGCGGATAAAGTCGGTGATGTCCGATGTCGCAAACGAAGACTTGACGCCCATAAGCACGGTCAGGAACTTGTACGGGTCGCTCACGCGGAAGGCGTAGGTCCCGTAAGCCCTGAGTCTTATAGCGCCGTAATCGGCGTCGCGCACCATGACGGGGGTCGCCGTTCCCCATTTAAGTCCCGAAAAACGCGCCGTATTCACAAAATACAGATCGTCCTTATACGGGGTTTCGAAGGCGAATCGCCACGCCATCAGCCTTGTCAGGATCGGGATCGTCCTGGAGTCGAGACTGTACGTCCCGGGACCGAACACGTCGGCAAGTTTGCCGCGGTCGCAAAAGATCGCCGCCTGTCCTTCCCTTACGACCAGCCTGGAGCCGCGCTCTATCGCGTTTTCTCTGGTCGGATACTTGTAAACTATCGTGTCGGGCGCTCCCGACCATTCAATGATCTGTAATAAAGCCATATCCACTCCCGCGGTTTCCCGCATATTTAGTAAAATCAGTTTAGCACAGCTTGAAACCCGTGTCAATCCGTGCGTTTTCGCCCTTGACAAAAAGTCGCTCAATATTTATACTGGAATCGGTATGGAAAAGATAAAACACGATCTTAAAAAACAACTGATAACTGCGGTTATTTTGACCGTTTCGCTGCCTTTTGGCGGAGTGTTGCTGGGCGTGGGACTGGGCATCGGTCAGCCCGGCGTATGGGCTGTAGGCATAGCGTTCATGGTCGCGGGCTTTTACGGCTGTCCGATAGCGTGGGCTGCGGGATACGGCAATACCAAAGGATTGGTAAGGGTCGTCAACGCGGTGCGCGACGAACATCTGTATACCGTTCAGGAGATCTCGGCTCAGCTCGGCGTCAACGAGCGACAGGTACGCATGAAACTCGACGCCTGTTTCAATAAACAGTACCTGACCGGCTTCAAGCGCGAAGGCGATATCATAAAAGCCAATTTCAACAAGGATATTCTGAATCGGACGTTGAGCGCGGAATGCGTAAACTGCGGAGCGAAGTTTTCTTATAACGCCGCCGACCACGCCCCGCGTTGTCCCTATTGCGGTTCGCCCGTAAACACTAATAATTTATAATTAATTATATAACTTACCTATATTATCTAATCAAAATTCATAATTAAAATGGTTAATTTTTAATCCTACTTATCTTTTAACCTTCTTAGTGGTAATTCAAATTGATTGATAATTGAATAATACGATTTACCTCCAGATAATAATCTATTAAAAGTTGAAAATTCATCAGTAAGTCCTAATTTATCAAATGTATCTCTAACCATACCCGCTTCTACAGGTCTAGTCCATCCATAAAATTTAACAATATATGATAGCTCTTTATTTCTTATTATTCCTTTTGCTTTACGTTTAAATTTGATTTTCATATTATCTAACTCGAATGAAACATTATGCATTTCTGACAATAAAGAACAAAACTCTTTCATATTCAAATCGGCATGTATAGATCTATCTTTTTTTTCCGTAATCTGCCTTAAGATATACGCTATAGTTTCTATTACTGGATCATCCTCCTTTTTAAACTTTTTGTATTGGTGCGCATATTTATGTGCAATATCACCCTTTGCCACAGATTTAACCAGTTCTTCAAATTGTTCTACTGATTGTATAGGAAAATAACCATATTCCGTAAGCTGTTTAAGCAATACCAACAAAGCAGTTCTTTTATTACCATCATGAAACGGATGATCTTTAGTCAAGCCAAAAAACAAGGTTGCACAAATATGTATTGGTTCAGTATATTTTAATTTTCCACCATTTGATACAAGTTGTCTAGAAATTGCAGAACAAAGTAAATCAGACGATCTAACACCTGCCAACATTTTTTCTGCTGTCGTCCCACCTGATTCATCTGTAAAATAATCAGCCAATATATAATGAGCTTTTAGAACATCTTCCACATTAATTAGTGGACTATAAATATCAGGAAGATTAGGTGTCTTTAATAAATCATATTCATATGCCTTTTTCAAATAATCCGGTAGGTATTTCATGTTTTCCTCATTTTTTATAATATAATATTATATTATACTATTGTATTAAAAAAATAAATAGTTTTTTAGATTTTTTCTTACTAAAAATAAGCATATCAAAATTAATATTCTTTAATAAATTAATAAAAATTATAAAATATTGCTTGTTTCTTTATAACTATATAGAACGTTTATAAATATTTGTAGTATTTCTAATTATTATCTTCCTTTTTTAAATATCTTAAAGAGTAATATGATTTCAGGTGTAATTATAATTTTATATATCTGCTTCTCTATTCGTATAATATTGATATCTTTTGATATATTAAAAAGCCCGCCTTTCGGCGGGCTTTTTAATCGTTCGGTTATTCTTCGGTCTTTTCAGCTTCGGCTTCGGAAGTCGCGGGGGCTTCGGGAGCCGCTATAATTTCGGGCGCCGCGGGGGCTTCGGGAGCCGCTTTAGCTTCGGCATCGGAAACGGCTTCGGCTGAAGTTTCGGGAACTATTTCGACCTTTGCGACGGCGCGTGAAGCCGCAATCTTTTTGATGGTGTTGACGATCACGGCAAATCCCTTTTCGAACACTTCGACGCTCAAACGGTCGGAAGTGTCGTTATTGGTGTGATAATAGTCGGAAACGGTGGGCATCTGTGCGGCGAAGGTTACGGTACGCACGCCGACCTTGCAGAACGGAGTGGAATCGCACCCGCCCACGGGATTGACGATCTCGTTGATCTTTTCGCCCGTTTCTCCGATCGCTTCCTTCATCATGTCGATCATTCCCCTGTCGAACTTCGTGCCCTGCCACGGGTCGCCCTTGACGGCGGCGAAGTATCCGGGGTCGGAAATGGAATCCACGTTCAGGACGTACATGTTGTTTTTGTCGAACTCGTCCTTATGCGCTTTGACGTATGCGAACGAGCCTTTCAGTCCCGATTCTTCCGCAGCGAAGCCGATATTGACAAGCTTCATTCCCTCGGGCATCTCTTCGGGATGTTCTTTGAAATACTTCATTACCATCATATTCAGACCTATGCCGCTCATGTTGTCCATGGCGCCGGGGCTGCCTATGGTCTTGTCCTGAGTCAGGAAATGGCTGATAAAGAAAAATCCGGGGATCGCCGCCACGGGAAGAACGTATAACACTATCGAAGCGACGTATGCGTCCTCCAGCACGCCGAAGGTGTTCAGTATGCTGAAAAGGCTCATTACCGCCATGCCTACGGCGCAAAGTATTCCGTAGCCGGTCTTGATCATAGCGGTCTTGGGGTTCATCGCGGCGAGTTTCCAGCACCAGCTGGTATCGTAATGCGCGCCGAGATATACGGTATAGTCGGTTTTGCCGTTTCGGGGTTCGAGTTCGGTTATGATATTTTCGGCTTTCTCTTTTTTGAAACAGAAATCCCATATTCCCGTATAACGCACTATCTGCATAAAGGTAAACACCAGAATACCTATGTATCCGATAAGCGAGAGGATCGGCGCTCCTATGTAATAAAGCACCAACAGCGCCATGGCGACCCAGCCCAGTTTGTTGATGGCGCCGATACTCGCCTCGGGCGCGAAAACAAAACTTTCCGTCCTGGGTTTCAGACCGACTCTTTCGTTCATTTCGCCTACAAGCTTTTTGCAAGCGGCTTTTTCTTCGGCAGAGCCGGGCAGTCTGGCGCCGTCCGCTTCTATGGTCCGGACGATCTCCATTGCTTCTTCTGCGTATTTTCTGTACATATTGCCCTCCTGTGCGCTACGCGCGGTTTTATATGCTTAGATTATGGTTCAGTCGGAAATTTTCTTCCACCAGAATATTTATTTTCGCCGAATATTTGACTTCCTTAAAATAGAATCTGTTAATCCTACGGTCTATCGTCAAATCAACCGCTTCGTAGTTTTTATGAACTATCGTGAACTGGTTCAAGAGAGGCACTTCGATGACGACGTCTTCGCCGCCGTCGTAGCGCTTGCCTTTGAATCCGATTTTGTCGCGATCCATGAAAAATTCGCCTTCTCCGACGTCCGAATAATTGTTTTCGTCGTCGCATTCCGCCCAAACCGCCGGGTGCGAAACGTAAAAGTTCTCCGCTTCGAGTTCCTTGCGGGCGCTTTCGCGTTCGAAGTCGTACCACAGATCTATTCTGTCGAAACTCACGGAGTCGCCCTCCGGAGTAAATCTGCCGTATTCGTCATAGCGCACTTTATTGCCGCATTTTTCGCAGACGAGATGGTGTTCCGTGGAAATCATCTCGTACTCCGCTCCGCACTTAGGGCACTTATAAAGTATGTAATGGAGTCCCATAGCGGGTTTTTTGCTGCGGTAACGCAAATTGTTCTCCTGTTGGAAAAGATTGTCGTTGAATGTGAATCTCTCCTTTAAAACGGCATAGATCTCGTCGGCAGTCAGCGTTTTTAACTGTTCTTTGGTGAATAAAAGTTCGGACTTGTTGACCACCAAACCGCGTTTGAAGCCCGAATACCACCTGGGACGCGAAGAATATCCGCCGTAGTTATGCATGAATACCACGTCGGCGTTCAGCATCTTTAAAAGTTTTGCAAGGCTTTCGGGAAGATAAAATAGATTCTTGCCGTCGAGAGTGAATTTACCCTCGGGGAACAGCGCGAGGCTAAGTCCCGCATCAACCGCCCTTTTCATGACGCGTATCGAACCCAGGTCCATTTCGAACTGGTTTATCGGAATAAGCCCGGCGGCTTTTTTGATGGGCTTGATCTTGCCCCAGGTGAACACGTCCCTGCCGCAAACGATATTCAGGCGCGTGGGGCACATCGCTATTTCCATCATAGCCACGTCCATGATACAGGTGTGCGTACCAAGCACCACGAAAGGACCGACACGCTTTTTGATCTCCGGGTCGCGTTCGAAACGACCTTTTATCAGGATTTTGGACAAAAACTTTGCCAGCGGCACTAAGGTCCAATACAAAAATCCCGATGGTCTTTGGGGGGTGAATTGCTCGTTTTTTGCGGGTAAAGTGCTTTTTTCCTCTGTTTTCATGGCTATTTAAGGTTTTCGGGGTTCAGACATTCCAGTTCGGGCAGAACGAATCTGCCGTCTTTTCTGATCAAAACGTCGTCGAAATATATTTCTCCTCCGCCGTATTCGGGGGTCTGTATCAGTACCAGATCCCAGTGTACCGCGGATACGTTGCCGTTATAAGCGTCGTCGTAACATGCGCCGGGCGTGAAATGTATGGAACCCGAGATCTTCTCGTCAAACAGAATGTCGCCCATAGGCTTTGTAACGAAAGGATTTACCCCTATCGCGAACTCGCCCACATACCGCGCGCCGGGATCGGTATCGAAAATACGGTTGGCGGCTTCGGTATCGGAAGCGGTCGCTTTCACTATCTTCCCGTTCTCGAACTCCAATCTGACGTCCTTGAACTCGATGCCGTTTTCCACGGAAGGCGCGTTATAGTGGATATAGCCGTTGACGGAATCCTTTACGGGCGCCGAATATATCTCGCCGTCGGGAATATTGCGTTGCCCCGCGCATTTTTCGGAACCTATACCCTTTATACTGAACCTGAGATCGGTGTCGCGGGCGGTGATACGCACCTTGTCGGTAGCGTCCATCAACGCCTTCAGCGCGTCCATCGCCCTGTCCATTTTGGCATAGTCGAGGGTACATACGTCGAAATAGAAATTCTCGAACGCCTCGGTCGACGTCCTCGCCTGTTCCGCCATGCCCTCCGTGGGGTATCTCAGCACGACCCATTTTGTTTTGTTTACCCTCAGCTCGTGGTGAACGGGGTGAGAATACAGCCTGTCGTATATTCCCACTTTTTCACCGTCAATGTCGCTGAGTTCATAGCAGTTGTTGCCGCCGCGGATACCAATATAGGCGTCCATCTCGCTCATCCTGAACGAATCGTAACGCGCCATGGTCTTTGCCAGCTCCTCGCTCATGCCGCGGCGAACGGCGCGAGTAACGCGCATATCCTCAATACTCACGAAAGGATACGCCTTTACGCGGTAAACTTCCTCGACTATCGCCTCCACCAGCATATAGTCGATACCGCGCGCCTCGATCAGGATCTTTTCGCCCTCTTTCAGAGCGCAGGAATAATTGACGAGGATCTTTGCAAGTTTGTCGATACGTGGATCGCGCATTTATTTTTTCTTCCTTTCCCGTTTGACGGGGTAGACCAGATTTTCCTTTTTCGGGTCGATGATGACGTTATAATACATCGTCGCGTCGATCCTCGCCGCCTCCAGATCCATATCTATACAGTTGCCGCACTGTTTCGGATTTGCGCCCGGGATCTCGCCCGTAAAATCGGATATGTAATCGAAAGCGCGCTCTATCAGCGGTAAAATGTCCTTGGGACCGAGGTCGCCCGAAACCATGACGTAAAATCCCGTCCTGCAGCCCATCGGTCCGACGTAAAGTATTTTGTTTCCCCAAAGCTGATCGCCCCTGAGATAATCCGCCAGAAGATGTTCCAGCGCATGCACGGAACCGGTAGACATCGGTTCTTCGTGATAAGGTCTTTTCATTCTCAGGTCGAACGTAGTGATCACAAGCCCAGTATCCATTATATCCTTTCTGGACACGAATAAACCGCATTTAAGTTTGGTGTGATCGACGTTGAAACTGGAAACGTAAGGGTTTTCTTCCATATTGCCCCCGAGCTTGATAATTTTTTTTAATTATACACTAAGGCATAAAGTTTTTCAAGTATTTTACCTAACACCGTTCCCCGTACGCTTGGCGCGCGGCACGTCCGGAATTACAGACTCCGAAAAATCGGCGATGGCTTTTACGAAAGGCAAAAGGATCAGCGTGGTAACGAGGTTGAAAACGATATGGAAATAAGCGACCAGCGAAGCCACGCCGAAAAACGAGAGCGCCTCGACCGTCTTTTCTCCGAACGCCACGACGAAAGGCAGGAATATCAATACGCCTATCATGTTGAATGCCAGATGTATAAGCGCGGTACGCTTCATGTTCGCGGAGCCGCCCATCGCCGCGAGCATCGCCGTGGCGCAGGAACCGACGTTCGAGCCCATTATGACGTAAAACGTGCCCGTAACGGGCATGATGCCCAGCTGAGCGAGCGTCAACACTATCCCCGTTACGGCAGAGGACGACTGTATGACGGAAGTGAACACCACTCCTATCATTATCAGCAATAAAGGGGAACTTAAGTTTTGAAAAAGGGATACGAAAGTCGTGGATTCTTTGAGACTCAACGCGTTAGCGCGTATCACGTCCAAACCGATGAAGATCAGCCCGAGAGCGGCAAGCACCCAGCCCGCGGTTTTTATCTTTTCCTTTTTCGCCGCCATGAAGATCATTGCGCCGATAAATGCGGTAAAGGCGAATATCTCCGCTATCGGCAACGAGTTGAACGAGATGATCAGCGCCGTTACGGTAGTGCCGATATTGGCGCCCATTATGATACACGTCGCCTGGAAAAGGCTGACGATACCCGCGTTGACCAGCCCCAAAAGTATCACCGTTGTGGCGGACGAGGATTGCAAGACCGCCGCGCTTCCCACGCCTACGCCCACCGCCGCGAGTTTGTTGTTGCCGAGTTTTTTGAACAGTTCTTCTATCTTGCCGCCCGCTATCCCGGTAAGCGACGAGGAGATCAGGCGCATCCCGATAAGGAACGCCCCTATCCCCGAAAAAAGGCGCAGTATGTATGCCGTCATACATTTATCGTATGACGCGCCGCGCGTTTTAATTCTTAAACCCCGACGGACAAAGAAAACGCGCCGCAACGGCGGCGCGTTCTGCTTAAGGCAGTTCGAAGCCTGTCAGTTTCCGCTGAGGACGTAAACCGTATATGCGGGATACAGCCTGATGTCGTAATCGTAGCTCTCCTCGTACAGAACTTCGTACTTCAGGTTTTCGTCAACGTACCAACCCGCGAAATCGAATCTGTACTCGATATTGCTGATCTTCAGCGTGAATCCGTATTTGCCGCTTACGGTGTTATAGTCGTAACCTTCGTACTTGGGCAGGTTCTTCGGAGTGGAATTGAAGTCTATGGTATCGCCTTCGTAGTTGTAAAGCAGCGTTCCGATCTCCTCGTCCGTCATTATCGTTTCGATTATCGCGCCGCCGTTTTCGGTCGCGTTGTAATCGCCCTCTTTGAAGCCGGCGTTGAACAAAGCGTCCGCAGCCGCCGAACCGTCGTAAGAGGTGAACTTAGTCCAGTTGAGTTTCGCCATTGTAACTTCGATCTGTCCGTAGACGTATCTCAGCGGGATCTCGTGCTCGTTCAGAAGTCTCGAAAGCGCCCAGCCGGTGTCGTACTCTTCGGTGCAGTTGATGTGTCCGTCGTTATTTTTGCACGCTTCCAGAGTGCCGCCGCAGCTGTAAGTCTTTTTGATGAGGGTGTCCTCGAAGTATTTGTCGACCTGGATGTTGTTGACGGGCTTGTAGTTTTTATAATCCTGCGCGAGCGTGGTCTCCACGTTGCTCCTGATGCCCGACCAGTTGGCGTTCGCCGCGGTGGTGATCTGTCCGTTGACGTCGACCTTGGTATAGTTTCTGGTGAGGTTCTGATATTCGGCGTAGTTTCTGCCCTCGGTCTCGACGAGTTCGTCGTATGCCGCCTGTTCTGTTGCGGTCAGGTGCGCGGCGTCGACTCCGAGCGCGGTCAGCATCCTCGTAATGTCGATATTATATATGACCTCGTTTTTCTTGTTCTGCTGAATTCCCCTTACGGAGTCTGCGGAATAGGATTTTATCTCGTAACGCAGAGCGCCCGTAAGGTCGTTATCGGTTATCGTCGCATGGGTCAGAACGTAGTTTTGACTCTTCAGCAGTTCTATTTCGTATTCGACCTTATAGTAACGCTGGGTGGGGGACGGATTCTCCTGCTCTTCCTCGGTCAGACCGTTCCACTGTTCGCTGACGAGATTCATGCGCAGCGTATTGGTGTCGGACTCGGAATACTCCCAGTTGACGTCGCCTATCTTCATGTTCGCGTCCAGACCGTAGCTTAAAGCCTGCTGCATCTCGCTGGAATAGGTTATGGTACCCGAGCCTTTGCCCGTACCGGTATTTTGTCCGTAATAGCTGATGCCTTTACTGTATTGTCCCGCTCTGCCGCCCACATAGATCTCGGCGTCGACGTCTTCCTGTATCGCCTGGAACTCCAGCTGGCTCTGATAGTATTTCGTCAGGCAGGCCGTGGAATAACGGTATGCTTTTTCATACTGACGTCTGTCCATATCGCGGTAATCGAGAGCCTCACGATCGGTATCGTAATAGCTTTTGTGGCTGAGCTTTAAAAAGTATTCGTATTCGGTGATAGTTTCGCCATTGTACGTCTTGGTTACGGCGTCGTCGAATACGTTATAGTCGCGCTGTTTGAACTGATAATGGTAACCGAGCAGCGTCATCGCCGCGACCTTGGTTCCCGCCTCGTAACTGTCGTTCATGTCGATGAACTCTCTGAAGGCTATCAGATAGCTGAGGGTGTCGTAATCGTACATTTCCTCACGCATATAAACGATGAACTCCTCGTAATCCCTGCCGTACTGGGAATAAGTACCGTTGTCGCCGAATTCGAGCTCGGAAATATTAAATTCATCTTTGTACAGCGGCATCATTACGGTTTCGATGACCTCGACGGCATATTCCGTCATCGCTATCGAAGCGCGGCCGAAATCGTCCACTTCGGCGCCGAAAATACGGAATATCTCGCCGTAGATCTTGCGGTTTTTGAGGTTTATCGCGTCGGAAACTTCGTCGGAATCGGCAAATTCGCCGTTTGCCTTTATCTCCGCCTCCGTCCAGTCGTACATTTCCTCGAGTTCTTCGAGCTGAGCATAGTCGTCGATAGCGGAGGAAGTGCCTATTTCAAACGTGAATCCGTGGTATTCTTCCCTGTTCTCCTCTTCCTCGCTGGTACGGCTGATGTATTCGACCATAAGGTCGGTGTGCTCCCTCGCTATGCCCGCGAGCGACAGCTTTTCTATGATCGCGGCGGGATCGGAATAACAGAAAATACGCTCTACGGTGTTGGCGGAATCGCCGTCTTCCCAGTACCATTCGCCGTTATCGTTCTGTGCAAGATAGCCGTATTTATGCTGTCTGGTCCGGGTACCGTCGGCAGCCTCGGTGATCGCTCCGAAAGTGTAGTATTTGGAGTTATCCCAGGTTTCGCCGTCCAACAGCCAGTATCCGCGCTCCTCGTCCTGTTTATCGGTAAGCTTTTGATTCCAGTTATCCCTGTCCTGTTCGGTGTAATTTACCCGGGCAACGTTTATGTACGCGCTCTGACCGTAATCCACCATGTCTGGCAGCGTGGAAATATTGACTTTGCTGTTGTCTGTCGGCTTTTTGTCGTCGCCGTTATTTACGCATGCGGCGACCGCGATCACGACAATCGATAAAATCAACATACAGGCGATAATTTTGATGAGTTTACGCATCTTGTGTTTCTCCTTATATTGCTCTATATCTATAACGACGGACGACGCTCTCGTCCGATATTATATTATATCATACCCCCACTATTTTGTCGAGGCTTTCGGGCCACAGCTCGCGATACTTTTCTATAGCCTCGGCGGGGACCCTGATCTCCGATACCGAATCGAACACGCCGCTTTCCACCGTTATCGACGACGGATCGGTTGCACTGAACCTTAGCGCGAATCCCTCGGCGGTATTTTCGAACGCGCCCGCTCCTATCGATACCACGCTTGCGGGTAGCGAAACTTCGGTCAGCGAAACGCAGTCCTTGAACGCGCCGCCCGGTATTTCCGTCAGGGCGGTGCCCGAAAGATTTACCGCGGTAATGTTTCCGTTACCCGCGAACGCGTCGGCGGCTATGCCCTTGAAATATCCGGGTAGCGTAACGCTCGCGGAAGAACCGACGTATCTTATCAGAATACTCGGCGCCGAGGCAAGCACGTATCCCGTAGTAGCCTGAGATATTTCTGCCTCCAGCCACGCCGTACCGTCGAACGCGCCCGCGCCTATACGCTTGACGGTCGAAGGAATGGTAACGGCGGAAACGTTGCTCCATCCCTTTATGAATCCGTCGGCTATGACGTCGGCTGCCGCCAAAGCGATTATCTGAACGCTCTTTATGTTTTCGAGAACCCCGCCGGTCATGTCCGATATCGGCGTGTCGCCGTAAACGGTCAGCGAAGTAATTAAGGGATCGGAGAGCATGTCGCTGAGTTCCGCGGGGGAAACGAGCGGCGCTTTCGGTAGCGCTATGCCCGTGATCTTGCCGGAACCCGTCATCCCTTCCAGAGCGCCCTCGACTATCGATTTCACGTTGTCGGGTAAGTTCCACGTGCCGTCGAACGGCGTCACTTTCTTATAGAAAATATATCCTGCCGTTTCGTTTCCGAAAGTCACGTCCTGCGACGCGGAATTCAGCCACGCCGTACCGTCGAACGCGCCCGCGCCTATATTCGTAAGATTGCTTAAAGTTCTGAGCCTCGATCCGACCGTGGTCAGGTTCAGACAGTCTTTGAAAGCGTTTTCGCCTATCGAATTCAGCAAACTGCCCTCCTCGACTTCCACCTGAGTCAGGAAGGTGTTTCCTTCGAACGCGCCCGCCGCGATAGTTCTGACGTCGAAAGGCACTACGTATGACGACGCTTCTCCGGTATACCTTATCAAGATCTTGCCGCCGACGGAAGAGTTTAGTATCAGCGCGCCGTCGGTTGCGGTGATCTGAGTGCCTTCAAACGCAGTTTCGGCTACATATGTTACGCTTTCGGGTAGCGAAACGCTGCTGAGATACTGGCAATACGCGAAAGCGTAATCGAGGATCGATTCCGCCCTGCTGCCCGCCTCGAAACGTATCTGCGTTACGGAAAGTCCCATCGAAGAATACTTGTAATCCCCGTTGTCGATCGTCGCGTTCGCAAACGCCGCGGTGTTGACGACTATCGCGTCCGCAGGGATGACCACGTCGGTCGAACCGCCCGTACCCGAAGGGTCGTATTTGTAATACAGCACTCCGCCCAGCATTATGTTGCTGTTGCCGTAGCGCGTGGACGAATAACTCCGATACCAGACTGTGTTTTCGAGCGAATTGACGCCGACCTTTCTGATACTGGCCGGGAACGAAACCGAGCTAATGTGATCCCATCCGAGCAACAGTTCGTCTACCGTTTCCACGGTGCCTTCCTCTATCATGACCGAAGTAACCACGCTCATCGCGCCGAGGTTGCCGTCCAGCAACTCGTTCATCGTAACCGCGCCGTTATATTCGATAACGTGTACGGAATGCACGTCTATAACGCTTCTTAAGGTCGCCGCGGAAAGTTTGCGCGCGTCGGGAGTAACGTCCAGAACTCTGAGGACGCTGAGCTCGGAAAGGTTACTCAGCGCACTCGCTTCGGCGGTTATGCCGTAACGAAGACCTACCGACGTAACCGAACCGGTCAAAACGGCGCCGGACAAGGATTTCACGACGGCGGTCTGAATGTTGCCGCCCGCCGATACTTCCACCTCCGCGGGAATGTCCACGTCGGTAACTTCGCCGATATACGTGCCGTCCGCGCTCTCGGTATACAGTCTGTACATATACAACACGCCCGAAGTGGAGATCAGATAATGCGCTACGGTGCGCACGTCGCCCGAAAGCGAGACCTCGGTCTCGTAATCGTAAACGGTGCTGAGCGCGACCACGTTGCCTACGCCCGTTCCCCACGAGGCGTAATTACCTGTACCGCTATAGAATATCGTAATGTTATCGACGCCGCCGAGCACGTTGCCGCCCGTAAGCTCGGGTTCCGCGCCCTCTCTGTCGTTAAACAGCAATCTGATCAGTTTTTCCGCGCCGTTGAAAGCGTCGGAGCTTATCTGAGCCACGCTTGCGGGTATATATACGGTTTCAGCCACGCTGTCGGAGAACGCATAGCCGTTTATAGATGTAGCGCGCGCGTCTATACGCACCACGGATTCGGCGCTTCTGACCTCTATCAGAGTTCCGCCGATAAATACGAATTCGGAGTCCTGAGCGTTCATCCAGCCCGTGCCTCTGAACGCCGCGGAGCCTATCGAAACGCCCTCAAGAGCATTTTCGGCTTCGACGGTTTCCAGCGCGTAAACCTCCTGTCCGGAGCGCACGAAAATACCGTTGACCGAACCTGCGTTTTCGAGGAACGAATCGGGAATTGAGACCGCGTCCGAAATATCTATATATATTGATTTAAGGTTCTGCGGCAGATCGGCGCCCGAATTCAGTCCGAATACGGCAGCCACGCCGACGGGTGTGTTTATCGTCAGCGAAACGTCTCCCGCCGTCGCCGAAACCAGTCTGTAAATCAGGTTGTCGGCGCCCGTGCCGCTCCTAAGCGAAGCCTGCGGATCTTCGTTGACGCGACTGTTGACGTTCAGCGTTATTTCGGTTGCAAAAGTCAGTCCTCCGAACGGGTTATCGCCTATCGGGACCAAAGCAGTATCGACTTCTATCGCCGTACTCGAACGGGTGAACGCGTAATCGCCTATTCTGTCTACCGCAGTTCCCGATATGGTCGCGGGCGTAATAACCGCGCCGCTTTCCTCGGGCACGGACATATATTTCAACAACGCGATCGCGTTACTGTAATACGCGTAAACCCAGCCGCTCGCCTCGTCGTAACCGACGTTGCTGACCGCGATAGGCGATTTTACTCCCGATACGGACGATTCGGCGTACAGACTGAATTCTCCCGAATCGTTCAGCGTGCCCGTAAGCGCGTTTTCGGGAACGGTCGCGGACCCCGCGACGACGAGTACCGCGAATTTCGAAGAATTCATAAACGCGTATTCGCCTATTTCCGCGCCGGAGCCGGTAAGATATACGCTTTCCAGATTCACGGCGTTCGCAAACGCATATTCGCCTATGGTCTTTACGCCTTCGGGCAAAACGACCTGTCTGACGGACGAATTATATTCAAAAGCGTTCGGGGAAACCGCAATGGCGTTTTCGGGAACCCATACTACGGACGCGGTACCGGTATACGAATACAGAATGCCTGCGCCGAGCATCGTGAATCCGTCGGAATCGACGTATGCGTCGACCCACGGAACGCCGTCGAACGCGCCGTTGCCTATCGTCTGTACCGCGCCGGGTATACCGTCGGTATAATCGTCACCGTCATAAGTCAGCACCGTAGACAGCGATATATCGCCCGAAAAAGCCGAAGTCTCGATGGAATTCAGATATGTAAGCGAATCGAAATACAATTCTCTTAACGCAGTCATTCCGGCAAACGCCTCTACGCCCAGCGATTCCACGTACTCGCCGACGTGCACGCGCGTTATGAACGTCTGATCCGCGAACATATAGTCGGGCAGTCCGAACGAGGAAGTACCGTAAACTTCGACCTCGGTTATCTTGGAGGGAAGCTGTCCGCCGAAAATGCCCGAAGCGGTAACGTTGGGGTTTACCAGCGTAAGTTTGTAAAGGCTGTCGGAGGTAACGTATGCCTGCGTCAAAGCCGCACCCGACACCGTATATCCCGAATACAGATCGCGCACTATCGTCAGGTTTTCGAGTATGGATGCGGAATAGAACGTATCCGCTTCAATACTGAGCGTGCTGCCGAATTCGACGCTGTAAATAATGGACGAGAACACGTTGGAGCCCAGTCCCACGACCGTATAGGTCTTGCCCGCTTCGCTTGCGGGCGTACCGCTTTGGGTCATGACCGTAACGGTATTCGGAACTTCCACGTCGAAAAAGTAACCGGTTCTTTCGTCGCCCAGATACTGTAAAAGAATCACGGAGTCGCTCATCGACGAATCGATCGCGTAGGACCAGATACCGCCGTCGGGAGCGATTGCCATGCTGTATTTCGAAACGAGTTTGTCGCTTAACGCCGTCCAATTTGTACCGCCGGCGACATAGCGCGAAACCTCGGGCACGTATATGCGGAAGTTCAGGTAGGACAGCCCAGAGTTGTAGAACACTTCCGTACCCAGCACCGCGGGTTCGGAGCGGTCGAATACCGCGTACATCAGCTCGCTCGCTTCAAAGAACGCCCTGTCTCCCAGTCTTTGCAGGGAAGCGGGCAGGAACACGCGCCTCAGCGACAATGCGCCCATAAACGCGCCCTCTCGGATTTCCGTAAGCGACGACGGGAAAGAAACGTCGTCGGTCGCCGTTACGGAGCCTGCGGCGTCCACGACGTACAGATCGTTCAGCTTCAACGACAAGCAGCCCGAGAAAGCGTAACTGCCTATCACCGACAGCTCGGCGCCCTCGCGGAACCTGACGGTCTCAAGCATCTCGCAGTCGCGGAAGCAGTTGTCGGGTATCGTGCCAACGCGCTGAGGTATGGTTATTTCGGTAAGCGCTGTATTTTCGAAAGCGCCGGGCCCGAACGAAATTATCGTATCGGGGAGCGTTACGGACACGATCGCGGTATCCGCGAACGCTTCCGTTCCTATCTGAGTTACGGGCACGCCCATATAGTAGTTTGCCACCGTAACTTCCGTTGCCGTACCCGTGTAACCGGCTACGTATGCTTCCGTTCTGTTTTCGTTCAGCGCGTACTCGACGCCCTCCGTTCCCTCGGCTACGGCTTCCCATGCCGCGTACAATACCAAATCTGAGGTAACGGGCGTCGAAAAATCGTAACGGGTTACGAACGCGGGATCGACGTACCAGTCAAGGAACACCATATTCTCCCACGCCGCCGAAGGCGCAGCGACGGCGGAATTGTGTACCACCGTTACGGGGTCGATTACGTAACCGTCGATGTTCGTAACGAACGATACGGTATATCTCGTGGCTTCCGTTACCGCATAGAAAGTCGTATCGCCGCTAAGCACATAAAATACGCCTGCGGGTTTCAACGCGCCCGAGCCTTCGCCGACAAGCACATATTGACCGGAGGAATTGACCGTGTACCAGCCGTTATCCACGAAATACAACCTTTCGGCGAAATTCGACCAGGTGCTCGTCCTTATCAGATTGGCGATCTCGCCCGCGTCGCAAGTTACCAGATAGTCCGCTCCTTCGCCGACGACCAGATAAGAAGCCGTATAAACGTCCTCGCCGACGCCGCCTGCCTTATACCACTCTCCCGTAGCGGGATCGTAGTAAATGCGCGTACCTTGAGCGTCCTTTCTCCAGCCCAGGAAATCGACGCCTTCTTCCGTTACCGCGGACACCGATTCGCGATATCCCGCTATGCCGGAAGTGAAGCCTATCACCGTTCCGTAATCGTAATTTACGGGAAGACTGAGCGAATTGCCCTCGAAATCGTACTGGGGATATTCGATATTGCCTTCTCCTATGAATTTAAGAGTGTACGAATTGATCGTGAATACGGGCACGAACGACATATCCGAAACGACGTCGGTGGCGCTGGCGCCGTCGGGAATCGCCCTGAAACCCGTAAAGGTATAGCCTTGGCGTTCGGGAGACGCCACGTCCTGAGGCAGTCTGACGGAGTCGTGGAAATCCGCCTCGGTCGAATAAAGCGGAACGGTCGCCTGTTCGTCGGCATACCAGGTCACGGTAAAGCGATTGAGTCTGCAAGTCGCGACCGCCACCGTATCCGCCGTTATCGGCGCATTCACTATGCCGCTGTCGGTCCAGGCAAAGCCCGAAAGAGCTACTTCACCCGACGAATATCCGCCGTAGCTGATTATCAGTCCGGCGACGGAGTCGATGCCCGGCAGTTCGAAGCCCGGCGAAGTCATCGAAATCGTGGAATTGTACTCTACCTTTACTATGTAATCGGAATCGGGATCGGAGGGGTCGGCAATAAACACCGATTGAGAAGTGATCCCGGAATTGTTTACGAAATCCACGCGGAAAGAAACGTTGTATACGTTTATGGTATACACGATACGCAGTCTGAGCGTTCCCGTCATCTGAACGCCGAACGAATACGTCTGATCGGTAGCCGTATTGTCCTCGTTAGCTATATACCATGCGCCGGTATATCCCGCGCGTTCTTCGATGGCGGGAGCGGCGTCCTCGGTCAGGATGCTGCCCGCGTCGACGCGCAAAGTTTCGATATTGCTGCCGGCGTCGTCCAGGAATATGACCGAATACTGTCTGATCCAGTTGGCGTAAAGATGCAACACGGTCGCGGAAGGCTGATAGGCGTCGAATTCGTCTATGGAATTCAACACTCCCTTTTCGACCAGCGTTTCCGCCGTCAAAAGCGTTTCTCCGCTCCACTCCGCGGCACCGCCTCTTTCGGTATACCAACCGTCGAAACGGTAATCCGTTCCGGCCGAAGGCTCGTAAAGTATCGGATTCGTTCCGTATGTTACCGTCTGCTCCGTGAACGAGGAATCGGAATCCGTTTCATAGAAATTGACGATATACACGTTGGCGGTATATGTGGGATAGACGTTGGTGTTGGCGGTTATAGCCGTGTCGAAATCGTAGTCCCAGCCCGCAAACGAATAGCCCGTGCGCGACGGAACGACCGACGGCACGGAAGCGTATTCCATATACGCGACCGATTGTGTCGCGACGACCGTGGTGCGGTCGAAAGCATAGAACGAAACGGTATAAACGTTTTTCTCGTAACCCGCATACAACGAGATATCCGAGTTGACGTCGGTCAGCGACGCCTGGGTCGCGGGGGTACCGGAAACGTCGTACCACACGCCGCCGTAACCTTCGACGTAAGGTACGTTCCCGGGAGTATCCGATCCGCCCTTAGGCACGCTGACAACGGAATAAAGCCAGTATTCCGTGCCGTTATGAATAACCTTGTCGGCGCCCTCTTCGGGAACGATTATCGACGAGGGAACGTATCTGGAAACCTTATAGAGTTTCGTCCAGCCGGCATATAGCGCGGTGTCAGCGGTTACCAGATCGTTGGTGAAGTCCCATTTGTCCCTGGCGCCCGATTGTCTGAACCAACCGTCGAAACGGTATCCGTCAAGAGACGGATCGGCGGGTGCCGTGCGTATCGGAGTATTATAAGTTACCTGTACCGAATCGCCGTAAACGGCGCCGGTTTCGCCCGTGCCGTCGGGATAATTCCAATAATATACCACCGTATAGCTGATCGTATTGAACGCCGCCTCGGCATATATGTCCGCGGTAACGTAACGGAGCGCGGATGCGGAAGCGCTGTCCCAGCTGCCGGTAAAGCGACGGTTGCCGACGATCTCCGGCACCGCCGCGGTGAACGCGTCTATCCTGTCGGACTGGGTGGCGATCAGGTCGGTTCCGTAAGGCACGTTTTCTATCCTGCCCACTTCGCGCAGGGTCCTGCCGTCCTCGTCGCGATAGCTGAAAGTTACGGTAAAAGTCTGTCGGACGTACTGCGCGTAAACGGTAACGTCCTGGTTGATGTTTGTGAACACCGTTCTGCTCCAGGAAGCGTCGTAACCGTCCCTGGCGGGAACGGTGGGTATGTCCGAAAGAGTTCCTCCCGCCTCGACCTCGCGGGTGGTGATCAGCGTCGTAAGATCGTCGCTGTAGAACGATATCGTGTAAAGCCTTGCCCAGCGCGCGTACAGGACGGTGTCCGCCGTGATCTGAGCGGTAGCAAAATTGAACTGGTTGTTGAATGTATTTTCGGTATACCAGCCGATAAATCTGTATCCTTCGCGCACGGGCGTTTCGGGTTCAGCCGCCCTGCCGTATTCGATAACGCTCTGGGACTTGACCTCGCTGCCGCCCATCGAATCGAAAGACACGGTATATCTGACCGTTCCCGCCTCGACGGTTTTGACCACGATGTCGTAAGAAGTGCTGACGCCCTTGTATTCCAAAACCACGCTAAGCCTGTCCGTCGGCTTTTCCGTGGAGAAATTCAATATTCTGAGGTCCTGTCTGATATCCGTGGCGTAAACGTCGTATACTTCGCCGTCCGTGCGCGTAACGGTCAAAGCTATGCCGTCGATATTCAGTTCCTCGCCGACAAGATACTCGGTTTTAAAATCTCCGGATTTTTCGGAAATGGCTATGGAAGCGATTTCCACCGCGGGAGAACACGCGACCGTCGCCGCTATGATCCCCAACGAAAGCAGAATCAGTAAAATCAACGCGCACTTGTTTTTCATTTCAGACCGGACCGTTTACGTTATTATATAAATCGCGCGCTCGCAATTTATACACATCTATTATACCAAACGCGGCGTTCATTGCAATATCGAAAAGCGATTTTTACTATAAATTTATTATTAAATTTTATATGGGTTCTTTTATTCGCCTCGCCGATATTTCTTATCAAAAAAGCGAGGTTTACGGGCAAAAGCGCGCCCCGGCAAGCTCTCAGACGCAGAAATTAAACCGATTCGCTTGTCAACGGTCGCGCGATTTGTTAAAATTTATGCGTATGCGTTTGGACGAATTGAAAAAACTGCATATATCGGCTTTCCCCGGCGACGAGGCATACGCGGAATATTTTTTCCGCGAACGTTTCGACGCCTCGCACGCCTTCACGCTGAGCGCGGACGGCAAGATAGTATCCGCGGCTTATGCGAGAATCATCGAAGCGGAGATATACGGGAAAGTATTGGAGATCCCGCTTTTGACGGGCGTCGCTACGCACCCGGATTATCGGTACCGCGGCTTTGCTTCACGCGTGATAAGAGACGCCGAAACCCGCCTGAAAGAAGAAGGCTATCCTTTCGTGATGCTTCACCCTTTCAACTCCGATTTCTATGCCGCGCTCGGCTATGCACCGATAAACGGTATCGGGCGTTTTTGCCCGAAGCCCTACGGACCGGGAGGCGTCGCAGAAGCGCTGACGCCGGAGGATTGGAGCGAAACTTTCAGCGTGTATTCCGAATGGGCTTCCTCCTCCCCCGCGCACGTTTTCCGCTCCGCTTCCGTCCAGAAAGAGCATATCGGAATGTTTTTGAAATATTGCGGTTCGGGTTACCTTATCAGATTGAACGGTTCCCCTGTCGCATATGTCTTGATAGAGAACGGCAAGGCCGTCGAGGCAATGTTCACGCGTCCCGACGCCTTTGACGGAGTAACTGAAACGCTGAGCCTCGCGTTACCGCTGGCGCTTTCGGAAGAAAGCGGTTATTCCATGGCGAAGCTACTTAACCTAAAGTCTTTGTTCCGACTTCTCCCCATGAGGGGAGTCGATTCGGACGCGCGCTTCGGGCTAAGCGGTAAGACGTATCAATTAATAATAAACAACGGCTGTTTCGTATCGCTGACGGAAACCTCGGGAAAAGCTTACGAGCTGACTCCCGCCGAACTGATCCGGACGGCTTTGGGACACGGGAAAGAGTATCCGCTTTCACCTATAGGATCTTTGTTCCCGGAATACGGATTGGCCGTGTTCGAAAAATATTGAACCAGAAAACGGAGTAATACCTAATATGGCGAGAAGAGTTGACAACAAAAAACAATACCGCACGCTGTGGATAATCATAGCCGTGATACTATGCGTGACATTTGCCGCCGCGGCGGTGCTGTTCGCGCTGAACTACGTCGATTCCGGCGTCGATCCCGTATCCGAGATGCGCGCCAAGAACGTCATTTTACTGATCGGCGACGGCATGGGATTCAACCACATAAAGGCGGGAAACATTTACTCAGGCTCCAGATTGCAGATGGAACGCTTTGCCGTATCCGGCGAGGTAATGACGCGTTCGCTGACCCCGGGCGCAACCGATTCCGCCGCAGCCGCGACGGCAATGGCGACCGGAATCAAGACCTATAACGGCAGGATCGCGTATAAAGACGGCAAAAACCTGACAACCGTTGCGGAAATGGCAATGGCGGAAGGCAAGAAAGTCGGCGTCGTGGTTACAAAAGCCGTAACGGACGCGACCCCTGCGGCGTTCCTGACCCATGCGTCGGATCGCGGAGAAACGCAGTCGATAGCCGAACAACTCGTAAATTCGGACGTCGACGTGCTGTTCGGACTGGGAGACGAATATATGTACGCGCTCGCCGACAGCATCGCTACCGACGAACGCGAATACTGCACCACTTTCCAGACCATAGCCGACGCCGTTCAAAGCTCCGAAAAGGAAAAGATCTTCGGATTGCTGGAGGACGGCTCCATACAGAATTTCGGCGCAAACACGCTGGCTCAGCTGACCAGAAACGCTCTGACGAAGCTGTCCGCGGAAGCCGACGACGGCTTTTTCCTGATGGTCGAGGGCAGCAAGATCGACTCCGCGTCGCACGACAACAACATGCAGGCGATGCTTAACGAACTTCAGGCTTTCAACGCCACGGTTTCTGCCTGCAAAGAATGGGCTGCGGCGAACGGCGACACCGTGGTGATCGTAACCGCAGACCACGAGACCGGCGGTCTGAAAGTGCCCGACATCAAGGACGCCTCCGAAGCGTACGACGCGTTGCTGGACTTCGATTCTTCCGATAAATGGTTCACCAAAACCGGACACACCTCGGTCAACGTAGGCTATTATATCTACGCCACCTCCACGACCCCCATAGTCGGTTCCGTCGAAGCCGTCGACAATAACGGCGACATCATATTCGACGCGAACGGGGAACCCGTAATGGTAGATGTGGTTACCGGATATGCGGAGATAGATTATTCCGCGCTTATGGACATTCCCGAGGAGATCGATAACACGGACATTTTCGAACTGATAAAACAATGGTTATTGACTGAATAGAGGACATTTCAAATTATGGATAAAAACAACGAACAATTGATGAATATCACCGTAGGCGATATGCTGAACAATATCGCCAAAAAATACCCTACCAAACTGGCGGTAAAATACATCGAGGTCAACTATTCCAGAACTTATTACGAGTTCAACAAGGAAGTGGACAAATTCGCCAAAGGTCTGCTGGGAATGGGCATACAGAAAGGCGACCACGTAGCGATATGGGCTACCAACTATCCCGAATGGCTGATACTGTTTTTCGCCACGGCGCGCATAGGCGCGGTATTGGTAACGGTAAACACCAACTACAAGGAAACCGAGCTCGAATACCTGTTGTCCAACTCCGATTCCAAAGCGCTGTTTATCTGCGACGGAATCAAGGACATAGACTGCGAAAAAATCATATATTCCGTCTGCCCCGAGTTGAAGACTTCCAAACCCGGCGAACTGCATAACGAGCGTCTGCCTTTCCTGAGATACGTCGTGTCTTTGGACAACTGGTACGACGGCATGTACAACTGGTCGCAGATCCCCTACTTCGGCGTACTGATCAGCAACGAAGAATACAACGCCGTCAAACATTCCGTTGATCCCGACGAAGTGGTCAACATGCAATACACCTCCGGCACGACGGGCTTCCCCAAGGGAGTGATGCTGACGCACAACAATATCGTCAATAACGGAAAAGCCATAGGCGACTGCATGAAGTTCACTTCAAAGGACAAACTTTGCATACCCGTGCCCTTCTTCCACTGCTTCGGCATGGTGCTGGCGATAATGGCGTCCGTAACTCACGGCGCGGCGATGGTACCGCTGTTGTGGTACACGCCCATGAAGGTCATGCACGCGGTCGAATACGAAAAATGCACCGCGGTCCACGGCGTTCCCACAATGTTTATAAGAGTTTTGGAGCACCGCGATTTCTCGCGCTACGATTTTTCCAGCCTCAGAACGGGCATTATGGCGGGTTCCCCCTGCCCCGTAAAGGTCATGCGCGACGTTGTGGATAAAATGCACATGTCCGAGATCACCATCACCTACGGTCAGACCGAAGCCAGCCCCGCCTGCACCATGACCACCGTGGACGACAGCCTGGAAGCGCGAGTCAACACCGTAGGCAGAGAAATGCCGTTCATGGAAACCAAGATCGTAGACCCCGACACCGGCGAAGATCTTCCAAACGGCAAGCCCGGCGAATTCGTGGTGCGCGGCTATAACGTAATGAAAGGCTATTACAAAATGCCCGAGGCCACCGCTCAGGCGATCGACAAGGACGGTTGGCTGCATACCGGCGACCTTGCAATCCGCGACGATGACGGCTACTACCGTATCACGGGCAGGATCAAGGATATGATCATCCGCGGCGGCGAAAACATCTTCCCCAAAGAGATAGAGGATTTCATCTATACTCACCCCGACGTCGTCGACGTTCAGATCGTGGCGGTGCCCTCCGAAAAATACGGCGAAGAAGCTTACGCTTTCGTCATCAAACGCGCGGGCAGCACCGTTACCGAAAAGGACATTCAGACATACGTCGCCAACAACATGGCACGGCACAAAGTCCCCAGCTATGTCGAGTTCATCGACCAGATGCCTATGACCGCGTCGGGCAAGATACAAAAATTCGTTCTGCGCGATATGGCAAAGAATAGACTGAACCGCGAAACCAGTTTCGTGTTCAAAGACGAGTAACACGCAGCGCGTTATTACTTAGCCGCCTCTTTCGGGGCGGCTTTTTCTTGTCCGTGCAAAAAGCAAAATAGGATAAATCTGTATCTATAGCTACTTTTTCTTGCTGATTTTGTACGAGAAGTCGTTCAGATCCACTTTCAAAGTATACTGTCCGCGGTTCAACGTAAGTTTACCCGGTTCCGCAAAAACCGAAAAATCGTTCGTGAATTCGGGGTGTATCTGACCCAAATATCTGTAGTGAGCCAACAGTTCGGTATCCTCGAACCCTCTTGCGAACGGTCTTCTGTTTATAGGGTCCTCATAGCCTTGCATGCCGATCTCGTCTCCGTAATACACGGTTGGCAAACCGGGAAGAAAATACTGCAATGCCGACGCCGCTTTCAGCTTGGTTTTCGCAATTCTGTACTCTTCCGCTCCCATGCGGTACAAAAGCCTTTCGGATTTAGAACGCATATTGTGTTCGTCGCCGAGAGCGGTTACTATCCTGACGGTATCGTGCGTACCCAAAAGCGACATCGAGGAATACAGCGCGTCTTTGGGATAATTTTCAACGATACTCATCACGGAGTTCACGAAGGAAACGGCGCTTCTGTCCTTGAACAGATTCAGTATCGCGGTGCGGAAAGGATAGTTCATCGTGCCGTCCAGTTCGTCTCCGAAAAGATATTTGCGTTTTTCGCCGTAACTTACCTTGGTGCTTGCGTCCTCCCAGACCTCGCCTATCAAGGCGATATCGCCCATGGATTTGACCTTTTTGCGTATTTCTTCGATAAAATCCGAGGACAATTCGTCCGCGACGTCGAGTCTCCAGCCTTTGACGCCCATAGACGTCCATTTTTCGATGACCCCGCCCTTGCCCGCGATGAATTTCTGAAAAGCCGAGCAGTTTCTTTTTACCGTCGGCACCACCGTTACGCCCCACCAACAGTCGTAAACATCGGGATACGAAGTGAAGGTGTACCAGTCGTAATATGCGCTGTCGGGGGACTGATACGCCCCCACGCCGGGGTAATTTCCGAACTTGTTGAAATACAGGCTGTCCGCTCCCGTATGGTTGAATACGCCGTCCAGAATGATGCCGATACCGCGCTTGTCGGCTTCGCCGACGAGCGTAATAAACTCTTTTTCCGTTCCGAACAACGGATCGATCTTCATATAATCGCCCGTGTCGTAACGGTGATTGGAATGACTTTCGAATATCGGCGAAAGGTATATCGCGCCGACTCCGAGCGAAACGAGGTAGTCGAGTTCGGAGATTATTCCTTTGATATTGCCGCCGTAGAAATCGTTTGCGCGGTAAACGCCGTCGGGATCGAATATTGTCAGTTCGTCGCTCCAGTCTTTGAAGCGCCCGAACAGCGGACGTTTTCCGTCCTCGATACGCTTGAACCTGTCGGGGAAAATATGATAGATGATCTTGCCTTTCAGCCAGTCCGCCGTCTTGAAATCAGCGTCGTAAACGGTCAGTTGCCATTCTTTCAGCCACTCGCCCACAACGGCTTTGCCGTCGTCCGAAGCTCTTCCGGCGTACAACGTTTCGCCGCCCCGGTAAATCTCGAAGCGGTAATAATAAATTCCGGGCGTTTCCAACGAAAATTCGGTGCGGAAAACGTTATATCCGTCGTCCGTACCGACATAATGCAAATCGGCTTTCCCGTCGCGGGCGCCGCGATATATCAACGCGACGCCCGTTACGTTTACGGTTTGTTCTACGGGAAAAACGATTTGGATTTTTTCCTCGGTTTTAACGGCTCCGAACGGTTGTTTGAAGCGCGTATCGCGCGAATCGAATTTCAACATTCGGCGATTTGGTCGTTTTTATGCTGTATTTTTCCTTTTTTCGATTATTTTACCTTCTTCAGTCGCCAGATGCGTTGCGCGTATTCCTCCACGCTGCGATCCGCCGCAAAGAAGCCGGAGCGCGCTATGTTGACAAGCGACATCTTTTCGAAGCGGTAACGGTCGCGGTAAGCTTCGCTGACCTTCGACTGTGCGTCCACATACGAACCGAAGTCCGCGAGTACCATGTACGGATCGGCGCCGCCGCCTCTGCCAACGGTAAGACTGTCGGCGATCTCGCCGAAATTGGTGCCCGCTATGCCCTTGCGCAGCAAGTCTATTATCGCCTTTATCCTGTGGTCCGAATTATAATACGAGGTGGGATTGTAATGTCCTTTCAGCTTCTCCACTTCCTCGGCGAGCAATCCGAAAATGAATATGTTTTCGTCGCCTACGCGTTCGTGGATCTCGACGTTTGCGCCGTCCATTGTGCCGATGGTTACCGCTCCGTTTATCATGAACTTCATGTTACCGGTACCCGAAGCCTCTTTCCCGGCGGTGGATATCTGCTCGCTGATCTCGCTTGCGGGCATTATGATCTCCGCAAGGCTGACGCGGTAGTTTTCGAGGAACACGACTTTCAGCCTGCCCCTGACGTCGGGGTCGTCGTTGACCATCTTGCCGATCATGTATATCAAACGTATGATCAGCTTCGCCATATAATAGGAACTGGCGGCTTTCGCTCCGAAAACGAAAGTCCTTGGCTCTATATCTACGTTCGGGTCGGCTTTTATCATGTTGTACAGATGCAGAATGTGCAATGCGTTCAACAGCTGACGCTTGTATTCGTGCAATCTCTTTACCTGTACGTCGAAAATCGAATCGGGGTTGACGACAACGCCCGTCGTTTTAAGAATGTATTCGCCGAGGCGCACTTTGTTCTGACGCTTGATCTCGGCAAGCTTGTCCAGGACGTCTCTGTTGCCCTGATACGCCATCAGCTTTTCGAGTTCGTCCGCGTTTTTAACGAATTTGTCGCCTATCAGATCCTTTATCAGCTTTGCCAGAAGCGGATTCGCCTCGCAAAGCCAGCGGCGGTGAGTGATGCCGTTGGTAACGTTGGTGAATTTTTCGGGCGCAACTTTATAATAATCCGCGAATACGTCGTTTTTCAGAATATCGCTGTGCAACGCCGAAACGCCGTTGACCGTATGCGAAGCCACCAAGCACAGATTCGCCATGCGTATCTCGGAATCGGAAAGTATCGCGTTGTTGCTGATCTTCTGCCAGTCCCCGGGGAACACGTTCCACAAGTCGGCGCAATAACGCTGGTTGATCTCCTTGATTATCTGATAGATGCGGGGCAGGAGCGATTTGAACAGCGACTGCGGCCAACGCTCCAAAGCCTCCTGCATGACGGTGTGGTTGGTATAGCTGATCACCTCGGTTACCGTCTTCCACGCGTCGTCCCAGCTCCAGCCGTAATCGTCCAGCAGTATACGCATGAGTTCGGGTATACACAGCGTGGGATGAGTGTCGTTGATGTGGATGGCGATCTTTTCGGAAAGATTCGAAAGATCCTTGTTGTATTTCAGATGTTTGAACAGTATCGACTGTATCGAAGCGGATACGAAGAAATACTGCTGTTTCAGCCTTAAAGACTTGCCCTCAATATGGTTATCGGCGGGATACAGCACTTTACTGATGGACTCCGCCATCGCCTGAGCCTCGACCGCCTTTACGTACTCTCCGCGCGAGAACATATTCATGTCGAGTTCGACGGGAGATTTGGCGCTCCACAGTCTCAGGACGTTGACGGCGTCGGAACCGTATCCCGATATATTCATGTCGTAAGGCACCGCTAAAATCGTGGTGTGCCCTTTCTGTTCGCAGATGAGTCTGCCGTTTTCCCAATGCTCCTCGACTCTGCCGCCGAATTTGACCTCAAACACTTCGTCGCGCTTGTTCAGCCATACGTCGCCGTCGGTAAGCCAGTTATCCGGCATTTCCATCTGCCAACCGTCCACGATCTTCTGTTCGAAGATGCCGTAATCGTAACGGATACTGAATCCGCCCGCGGGATAGCCGAGGGAGGTCAACGAGTCCAGATACGCCGCGGCGAGTCTGCCGAGACCGCCGTTGCCCAGACCCGCGTCGGGTTCCAGAGTCATCAGCTTGTCGATGTCGAAGCCCAGTTCCTTTACGGCGCCGGAAGCGGCGTTCAATAACCCTATATTATAAAGGTGGTTTCTGAGCGATCTGCCGAGCAAAAATTCCATCGACATATAATAGATCTGCTTGTAACCGCCGGAACGAACCTTGTTTTTATACTCGAGACGTTTTTCGGTGAGTATGTCTTTTACCACCGTGCACAGCGCACGGTATGCCATGTTTTCAGTTGCCTCATCGGCTCTGACTCCGAAATTTTTCGCAAGCGTAAGCTCGATGAGGCGTTTGATTTCCGTTTTGTTGATACCTGCCATTAATCCTCCGATATTTCGATGCGGAGCAAAGCCCCGCGATTGTAATTATATGTTGTTGTACAGCCTCAGATAATCGTCCGCCGACTTATCCCAGGAGAAGTCCGCCGCCATGGCGTTCTTCACGACGCCCTTCAGCCACAGATCGGGCTGATAGAACGTGTCGACCGCGCGCTGTACCGCGCCCAGCATATCGTGCGCGTTATAGGTCTTGAAAGTAAACCCGAGACCTTTTTTGGTGGTCGGGTCGAACGCGGGAACGGTGTCCTTCAGTCCGCCCGTCTCCCTGACGATCGGTATCGCGCCGTAGCGCATGGCTATCATCTGCGAAAGTCCGCACGGCTCGTATTTCGAGGGCATCAGGAACATATCCGAACCCGCATAGATCTTGCTGGCGATGTCGGACGAGAAGTATATAGCCGTCGCGAGTTTGGTCGGGAACTGTTTGCCGATTTCTCTGAGCGCGTTCTCGTATTTTGCGTCTCCGGTACCCAAAACGACAAATTGGATATCCATAGACAACATTTCGCGGATAACGTTCAATACCAGATCGATACCCTTTTGCGGGGTCAGCCTGGTAACCATGCCGATCAGAGGTCTGTCCGAAGCGGGCAGTCCCAGAAGCTCCTGCAAGCCGTGCTTGTTCTCGGCTTTCTTGGCATAGGTCTTATAATCGAAATTGGCGAACAACGCCTTGTCGGTCTTGGGGTTATACAGGTCGGTGTCGATACCGTTTACTATGCCGCAAAGCTTGTAGCTTCTCGCGTTCAGTATCCCCTCCAGTCCGTATGCAAAGTACGGCTCCAGAATCTCGCCCGCATATGTGGGAGAGACCGTAACCACTTTGTTTGACGACTCGATACCCGCTTTCAGCATGTTGGCGTCGCCCTTGTACTCGACTATGCTTTCCATGCCCGCGGGCACGCCGAACACGTTGCCGATGACGTACTTGTCCATTCTGCCCTGGAATTCGATATTGTGAATGGTCATGACGGTTTTCATCGTCTTGTAGCCGTCCACGAATCTGTAGAAGCAGTCCAGATACAGCGGCGAAAGCCCGGTCTGCCAGTCGTTGCACTGTAAAATGTCGGGATAGAACCCCGTAACCTGCATGGTTTCGAGCACCGCTTTCGAGAAAAACGCGAACCTTTCGCCGTCGTCGAAATGACCGTAGATACCGTTTCTCTTGAAATAGTATTCGTTATCGATGAAATAATAATCGACGTCGTTCACGCGACTCATGAACACGCCCGCGTACTGACTGCGCCAGCCAAGATATACCGTCGTGTTGCCTATGTACTTCAGGCTGTTGCGGTATTCGGCTTTCATGTCCGAATAAAGCGGCAAAACGACGGCGGTTTCGATTCCTTTTTTCTTCAGCGCCGCGGGCAATGCGCCCATAACGTCGCCCAGTCCGCCCGTGCGGATAAACGGAGAAGCCTCGGATGCAGCAAACAGAACTTTCATATTACCTCCTTATTTAGCCCGTCGGCTTAAACGATCTTGTTCTTTACTATGACTATAGGATAGGTTTCGGAACCGGATATCTGACGTCCCGCGCCTATCACGACCTGCTTGTCGGTTATCGTATACCGGATCTTGCCGCCGCGCATGACGATACCGTTCTCCATTATAATGCAGTTTTTGACCTCGGCGCCCTCTTCTATCCTCACGTTACGGAAAAGTATACTGTTTTCGACGGTTCCGTTTATCGTACAACCGTCCGCGATCAGCGAATTGGACACCTTGGCGCCGCTACGGTACATGGTGGGAACGGAGTCCTTGACCTTGGTATAGATCTTACTCATGCTGCCGAACAGTTCCTCTCTGACGGCGGTATCCAGCACTTTCATGCTCTCGTTGTAGTAAGTCTTGACGTCGTCGATTATCGCGGCGTAGCCGTCCAGCTCGCGGGCGTAAAGCTTGCCGCCCTCGACGTCCTTGAAAAGTATATCCTTTTCAAAATCGACGTATCCCCTCGCATACGACTGTTCCACCTTGGAAATCAGATAGTCTTTCTTGGCGATATAGATATTTAGGGAAACCAGTCTTTCACGGTCGGTGGGGATCTCCAGCGCGCTGAGGTCGGTTATTTTGTCCGAGGCGTCCTTTTCGATTATGACGCGTTTGGAGCTGTTGACGGAAGCCTTGTGGCAAAGTATCGTTACGTCGGCGTCGCGCGCGATATGCTCGTCCAGCACATCGTCCAGTTTGATGTTCGCCGCCACGTTGCAGTTTGCCATGCACACATAGTCCTCTGGGGCGCGCTTCAGGTAATCCAGCACCGTATACAGCGCCTCGATCTTGCCTTTGTAAACTTCGCGGGAAGTGTTCAGTACGAAAGGCGGGAAAACGGAGATACCGCCGTTTTTACGGTTTAAATCCCAGTCGCGGCCCATTCTGATGTGGTCCATCAGGGAAGAATAATTGTTCCTCGCGATTATGCCTATTCTGGTCACTCCCGAGTTAACCAGACAGGACAAGGCAAAGTCTATCAGTCTGTACCTGCCCGCGAACGGCAGCGACGCCGTGGTGCGGTGTAAAGTCAGTTCGTTGAGTTTGGTTTCGTTTGCGGAAGCAAACAGTATTCCGACCATCTTAGCGTTCATTCTACTTACCCTCCTCTCCGGTCATTTCTCCGGCTGCCACGACCGAGCCCGCGCGTATCACGGATTCGGGAGCGACGACAGCGATCTTCCACTCTCCGCCTTCGGCGGCGCTTTGCTTTTTGCCTACTTTTGCTCCCTCGGAAACCACCGCTTCCCAACCTATTATGGCGTGTTCGACGACCGCGCCCGCTTTAATGACGGAATCGGGCATGACGATACTGTCGTGGATCACGGTGCCGCGTTCGACGTGCGCTCCGCGGAAGATGATGGAGTTGACTATCTCGCCGTCGACCTCGCAGCCTTCGGTGATGACGGAATTCTTTATCAAAGCGTGTTCGCCGACGTAGTGAGGCGGCTCCGCCATGTTCCTTGCGTATATCTTCCAGTCGGGATCCTCCAGGTTTATGCCGGAATTGGGATCCAGAACGTCCATATTGGCTTCCCAAAGCGAAGAGATCGTGCCGACGTCTTTCCAGTAGCCCTTGAAATCGTAGGTATACATCTTTTCGCCCGCTTTCAGCATGTTCGGAATGATGTTCTTGCCGAAATCGTTATGCGAACTCTTGTCCGCCTCGTCCGCTATCAGATAGGCTTTCAGCTTCGCCCAGGTGAATATGTAAATACCCATACTGGCTTTCGTGGATTTCGGGTGCTTCGGTTTTTCCTCGAACTCGTATATCTCGCCGTCCTCTTTGGCGTTCATTATACCGAAACGCGAGGCTTCCTCGATGGGCACGTTCAGAACGGCTATCGTGCAGTCGGCGCCTTTTTCGATGTGATGCGCCAGCATGTCGGAATAGTCCATCTTGTAAATGTGGTCGCCCGAGAGGATCAGGACGTAATCGGCGTCGTAACGGTCTACGAAGTCGATGTTCTGATATATCGCGTTGGCAGTGCCTTTATACCATTCGCCCGACTTGGCTTTCTGGTACGGCGGCAGAACGAACGCGCCGCCCTCCAGCCTGTCAAGGTCCCACGGCTGACCGTTACCGATATACTGGTTCAAATCGAACGGTTGATACTGCGTCAGAATACCTATCGTGTCTATACCCGAATTGATGGTGTTTGAAAGGGTAAAGTCGATGATCCTGTACTTGCCGCCGAACGGTACGGCAGGTTTGGCGACCTTTTGGGTCAAAACTCCCAGCCTGGTGCCCTGTCCGCCCGCAAGCAACATTGCTACGCATTCTTTCTTTACTCGCATTAGACGATTCCTCCTGTTAAATTTCCAAATAAAGTGCGGTATTGCCCTCCAGATTGAGGGTCAGACTCTGTTTAAAGCCGTGCGAAGGTTTCTGACGGGTACGGTAGCTCTTTTTCGCCTCGGATTCGCCGCCGAATTCCTTCGCGTTGCTGTTCAGCACTACGTGATAAGTGCCTTTGTCGGGAACGCCGAACGTATAGCCTTTTCTGGTTACCTCAGAGAAGTTGACTATCGCGACCATACGTTTGCCGTTCTTAGCCTCGCGGTAGAACGCCACCACGTTTTGCACGTTGTCGTCCACGACTATCCATTTGAAGCCGTCATAGCTGACGTCCTGTTCGTAAAGCGCGGGCGTATTGCGATAGAGCGCGTTCAAAGCCCTGACGAAATCCTTCACGCCCCTGTGCGACTCGTAATCGAGCAGGAACCAGTCCAGCGGGCGTTCGAAATTCCACTCGATGAACTGCGCTATCTCGTTGCCCATGAAGTTGAGTTTTTTGCCCGGATGCGCGTATTGGTACGCATAGAGCGCTTTCAGCGCGGCAAACTTTGCCTTGTAATCGCCGGGAAGCTTGGAAAGCATCGAACATTTCCCGTGCACCACCTCATCGTGCGAAAACGGCAGTATGTAATTTTCGCTGAAAGCGTAGGATATTCCGAAAGTCAGTTTGTTGTGATTGCCTTTACGGAAGAACGGGTCGGTTCTGATATAATCCAGAATATCGTTCATCCAACCCATGTTCCACTTGAAATTGAAACCCAGTCCGCCCATGGACGGCGGCATCGTTACCATCGGGAATGCCGTGGATTCCTCCGCCACAGTAAACGCCCTCGGGAAACGCGACAGAACCGTCCTGTTCATGTCCTGAAGGAAAGAGATCGCCTCAAGATTGTAGTTGCCGCCGTATTTGTTGGGGCGCCACTCGCCGCCCTGGCGGTCATAGTCCAGATACAGCATGCTCGCCACGGCGTCGAGACGCAGTCCGTCGATATGGTAGAATTCTATCCAGTACGCCGCGCACGAGATCAGAAACGACCTGACCGCCCCCTTGCCGTAGTCGAAAACCATCGTCCCCCACGTTTTATGCTCGGCTTTCAGCGGGTCGTCGTATTCGTACGCCGCGGAACCGTCGAAACGGTACAGCCCGAATTCGTCCTTCGGGAAATGCGACAGCACGAGGTCGAGGATGACGCCGATGCCCTCGGCATGAAAGCGGTCCACCAGATACATGAAGTCGTGCGGCGTGCCGAACCTCGAAGTAGGCGCGAAAAAGTCGCCCACCTGATATCCCCAGCTCATTTCGAGCGGGTGTTCGGTAACGGGCATCAACTCGACGTGAGTGTACCCCATGTCCTTGACGTAGCCCACCAGTCTGTTCGCCATTTCGCGGTAAGAAAGCGGGTTGCCGTCCTCGTAACGCGCCCACGAACCCAGATGGACTTCGTATATATTCATAGGCTCATTGATACGGTTTCTGCCGTTTTGGGCTTCCATATACGCGGCGTCGGTCCACCCGAAACCCTCTAAATCGAATAATTTGGAAGCGTTTCCGGGCGGAGTTTCCGTGTGCGGGCAATACGGATCGGCTTTCATGTGGATGACTCCGTCTGCGCCGCAAACGCTGAACTTGTATATGTCGTAAGTCTTTACGCCGCCGACCCTGGCTTCCCAGATGCCGCCGCCTATGCGCTTCATGGGCGCGGCGGAGCGGTCCCAGCCGTTAAACTCGCCCACCACGGAAACGCTCTGCGCGTTGGGCGCCCATACCCTGAAACGCCAGGTGCCGTCGCCCATATCCGTGGGACGCATCAGTCTGAACGCGTCCGAATTCGTACCTTCGTTAAACAGATAAATCGGGTACTCCAGTTCTTCGTTTGTTTTTTTCGTTTTAACTTTCTTGTCCGTCATAGGCACTCCCTTGAAAGTCGTATATTTCCAATCGTTTTCCTCTCGCGAGCTTTTTCAGAGCGGCAAAGCGGCGCGCATGCGTTTCGGGATCGAACGAAAGCCCTATATAGCCCGAGCCCGAACCCGTCATCGTAACGTATTCGTATCCCGCCCCGGTCAATGCCCTGCGTGCGGCGGTGATGCCCGGATTTACGGCTATCGCGGCGACCTCAAGTTCGTTGAACGGAACGAGATCCCGAACGAATTTTCCGGTATCGCCGCCCGCGCCCCCGAGAACGTCGTATGCGGCGAATATTTTTGCGGTGTCCGATCTTATATCGGTCGCGGCAAACGCGACGTAGATCCTCCGTTTCGGCAACCACTCCGTCAGCTTCTCGCCCGCGCCGTAGGCTCGCGCCGCAGGCATACCCGAAGCCTGGAACTTCGCGTCGGCGCCGATCCTTAACCACGTTTCGTCCGTAAAGCTCCTGCCCGTCAGATCCTCGACCGCCCTGACTGCCGCCGCGGCGGCTGCGGACGACGCGCCGAGCCCTTTGCCCTCGGGAATGTTTTTGGTAACCTTGACCGAGAAACTCCGCTTTACGCCCTCGTCGGACAAAAGCCTCAACGCCTTCAATACGTTATCGTCGGCGTATACCGAGCCGTCGGAATATTCGACGCGGTTACTTACCGCTCCGTCGGATACGGAAACGGTAACGGCGTCGTAAAGCGGCGCGCGCAACAATACTGTGTCCAGCAGGTGATATCCCTCTCCGATCCCCGTAATACGAAGCGCCGGGTTGACTTTCGCATAACCGAAACGCGTTGCGGTAAGCTCCATATAGAAATTATAAAATAAAATTATATAGAAATCAATACACCTTATCCAATTTCAGGAAAAAAGTGTTCGGGAAACGCGACTTACCGCCCGAACGGGCGCAAAGAAAAAGGCTCCGTCGGAGCCTTTCTCGATAATCATTCCGCCTTATAATACAGTATCTTGTCGCCCGTTTTTACGGGTAAGGTCATGGCGGGATTCATGCGTTTCAACTCCTCCTCGTCGGAGTTCAAAGCTTTTGCGACTTCGAAAAGTCCTTCCCCTTCGCCGACTACGTAAAGACTGATGACCAGTTCGTCGTCGGGTTGCTTGTCGCCCAACTCCCTGACAGACTCGATAAAGCTTATCTCGCTCCTCGTTTCGGATGCGATCCTGATTTCGATCTCGCCGGAAATCTCGGTACTGCCGCCCTGTCTGAGCCTCGCGGTATACTCCGAAACGGCAGCCGAAACCATAACCGCGGCGGGACATTCGCCAGATAATTCGCTTTCCGCGCGGAAAGGAACTTCCGCAAATATCCTGACGGGTTTACCGGAATCGTCTTCGCATATTATCTCCGCGCCGATAACTCCTTCCACCACTATCGGATCGGTGCCCGACACGCCGAGAGCGCATATCGCGGGGGCGCCCAGCGCCGCAATGTTTCTCAGATTGACGTCTTCGGAAACGGTTGCGGAGCCGAAATATTTGACCTTTTCGATAACGGCGCAGGCGTCGGAAGTTACCTCTTTGACCGCATATTCGGGTCTAGTCTCCTTTGTGCGCGAATACGCGTCCGTTACTATCTCCGTATCGGTTTTGTTCAAAGCGTAACCCGCCATGCCCACCGTAGCCTCTACTTTCAGTTCGCTGCCCGTTTCCCCCGGAGTCGTGTATACGTTCGCTCCGATCTTGACGGGGGTCAGATAAACCCTGGACTCCTCGTTGACTCCCGGAGTCAAAAGCTCGGCATCGAACGGCGTGCGTATGACGTAACCTGCCGCTCTGCCCGCGCCGAGATACCTGACATAAGTGTATAACGTACCCGACAATTTGGTTATATCGGTAGCTGAAGTTACGGAATCAAGCTTTATAACAGGTTCGGCGAAAACAATTTCGTCTATGGCGTCGCGCACGAAATCCCCGCCCTCGATTATAAACTCGCCTCCGCGCACGGGCTCTGCCGCTATCAAGGACACACTCTCTTTTTTCAGGCACATGTCTTCCGAGACTTCCCCGCTTTCGAAGCCAGACGGCTCCAGCGCTATTCCCGATACTTCCAGCATCACTCTGACGCGCAGTTTGCCCGTGCCGACAAACTCTGTGGAGACGACACCCGCTTCGGCAACGACGAAGCTGTTTTCATTTATGAAAGGCGCCGTGAGCCTTACGGTCTCGACCTTGACGTCTTTCAACGAACCAAGTCCGTCCGCGGCGTTGTAGATCACGGCGTAATCTATCGTTGTGACGACGTCGGCTGCGCCCTGCGAGGGCGTAACGCTATCCACGCGCGCTTTTGCCTGAACGGAAACGACCTCTTCCGCGTCATTCAGTTCCATGTCCGTATCGACATAGGTCTGGACGGGCTGCAGTTTTTTGACAGTATCACATTTGACGTACATTCGATAACCCCCTGGATTTGGTTATACCCTAACATATTCCTCGTCTTTCGGGGATATTCTTAAATTCAGATTTTCCTTTTGAAAAAAAGCACGTTCCTCGCAAGCACGTCCGCGTAGCTGAAGCTGGACAGCCCGCCGTCGGAGTGTCTTAACGTGAATACGTTGGGGTAAGTCGCTTCTATTTCGCACTCGAGGCGCTCGATTCTGTTGCGTCCGCGGTTTATCTTGACTGTTAACGGATAGCCTTTCAATTTATTCAATCTGTCTATCGCGGAGGCGGTGTCGTTCAGATTTATATTGCTTCGCATACGGATATTGTTGCCAATATGCGCAGATTCAAACCCAAAATCGTTTAGATACGCAAAAGGCGCGCATCACGCGCGCCTTGAATTATTATTACCTTATCCGCAATCAGCCGCGAGGTTCGAGTTTTACGCTTACCGAAGCGTCCTGAATCGTAAAGGTTTCCTCCGCGGCGGGAGCTTTTACCGTTCCCGATTCGGATGCAAGGATATCCGCCAAGATCTTTTCGCGGTACTTTTCTATTGCCGCGGCGGCAAATTCGTCTTCGGTTTCGAAAGACGCGTTGATGCGCTGTTCGACGGCGAATCCGGCGTCCTTACGCATCACCTGAACCAGCCTTATAAGCTCTCTGACAAAGCCTTCGGCTGCAAGCGCTTCGTCCAGTTCGGTATCCAGCGCAAGCGTGATGTCGGCGTCCTTTGCGACGACGAAATGCTCTTTGGGTCTGAAATGACGGTCGAACAGATCGGCGCCGAGTCCCTTGAAATCGCCCAGATCCGCGCTGCCTCCCTTAAGCGCCGCGTCAAGCGCCGCGTATCCCGAGTTGTCCAGCGAATCCACGACCTTTTTGAGCTTTTGCGCTTCTCCCTTCAGTCTTTGTCCCGCGACTCTGAAGTTTACGGTATAATAAACGTCGTTGTACGCCGATTCGTCCGCCGTGAAAACGAGTTCCTTGACGTTAAGTTCTTCTTTTATCACGTCGATAAGCGGCATGGCGGCTTCTTTTACGCTTTCGGGAGCGGTAACGTAAAGATTTTTAAGGGGTTGCTTGACCTTAATCTGCGCTTCGTTACGCATGCGCTGCGCGGCGGCGATTATGCGGCGCGCCACGACGGTTTCGTCCAATACGGCTTTATCCTCGGGAATGTCCATGGGAACGGGATAATCGGAAAGATGAACGGATTCGGGGGCGTCCTTTTCGATCTCGCGCACGGTATTCTGATAAATATAATCGGTCAGGAAAGGCGTGATGGGCGCCATTATGCCTACAACCGATTTCAGCGCGAAATACAGCGACGCATAGGCGTTCATCTGATCGAGTTTGTCCGTGGACTTCCAGAAACGTTTGCGGTTTATGCGGATATACCAGTTGGATACGTCGTCCACAAACGCTTCGAACTCCTTGACGAGCGCGGGATGACGGAAAGTATCCATGGCGCCGCGCGCGAATTTAATGAATTCGTTCGTGCGTTGCAGCAACCACCTGTCGGAATGTTTAAGCGTAGCGTAATCGAGTTTGTGATTCGCGATATCGGGATTGTCTATCGAAGCGTACAGATTGAAGAACACATAGATATTCCAGAATCCCAGTATCTTTCTCCTCGCTTCGTCGGCAAGCGAATATCCGAAACGCACGTCCGAAGCGATAGGATTGGACATAAACAGGTATCTCACCGTATCGGCGCCCATCTTTTCCGCAGCATCGTCGAAACGGATCATGTATCCCGTCTTGCTGAATTTGCCGCCGTCCTCTTTGATGACGCTGGAATGAGCGACTACCTGTTTGTAGGGAGCCTTGCCGGTCAGCGTAACGGACATGAACAACAGCGAATAGAACCAAAGTCTGATCTGTTCTTTCATCTCTATAACGAGATCGGACGGGAAGTTGTTTTCGAAATATTCCTTGTCCTCGAAATACTTTTTAGTCGAGAACGGCGTGATGCCCGCGTCCAGCCAGCAGTCGCCGACCTCGGGGATCCTCTCGACCAGCTCGCCGCACTTTTCGCAGTGGATCCTGACCTTGTCGATATAGGGTTTATGCAGATGCGGCACTCCGTCGAGATTGCCGTGTTCGCTTAACGCGATCAGTTCTTCCTTGCTGCCTACGACCGTAACGTGCCCGCACTTCTTGCAGACGTAAAACGGCAGCGGCAGTCCGTAGAAACGCTTACGGCTGATGTTCCAGTCGCCCATATTGTTCAGCCAGTCCAGCATCCTCTTTCCCGCATATTCGGGTTCCCATTTTACGGTTTTCGCGGCCTCTATCATCATCGGGCGGATCTCGGAAGTGTCGATGTTCCACTCGTCGACCAGCTTGAACACGACGGGAGTCTTGCACCTCCAGCACTTCGGATAGCTGTGGGTGTACATCTCCGTTTTGTAAAGCTTGTTCTGTTCTTTCAGCGCGTTCACGACGTCGTCCACGAGATCGGTGGTCTTCATCCCCGTAAAGGAGCCGTAACCTTCGGTAATGACGCCTTCGTCGTCGATCGGGCAAATTGCGGGTATGCCGTTTTTCCTGCCCAGTTCGAAGTCCTCCGCGCCGCAGCCGGGAGCTATATGCACTACGCCCGTGCCTTCTGTCGCGTCGACGTCCTCCCACGCGTAAATTTTATGCGTAAAGTTTTGCACGCCGAATCCGGGGAAGCAGGTCTCGTATTCCATACCTACCAGCTCGGCGCCCTTGAAAGGTTCTCCGACTTCGACTATATCGCCCTTTAATTTGCCCAGAGCGTTCTTGCCGACGATAAGCGGCGCAGAATCGGACTTGACCTTCACGCGGACGTATTCGATTTCGGGATTTACCGCAAGCGCCGCGTTCGCGGTCAGCGTCCACGGAGTCGTCGTCCACAGAACGATCTTGTCCTCGGTTCCCTTTAAGGGCAGTTTCGCGAATATCGACAGATGTTCCATTTCGGCATACGAACCGCTCATCTCGTGATCGGAGAGGCTCGTTCCGCAACGGGGGCACCACGGCATCGGACGGTGAGATTTTTTTATCCAGCCGCGCTCCGCGCACACCTTCAGGAAGTGCCATATCGACGTGATGTTCAGATCGGTATTAGTGAAATAGCTGTGTTCCCAGTCCATCCATTGACCGAGGCGCTTGGATTGTTCGGTGATTATCCCCGCAAACTTTTTGACGCGTTCCATACACTTTTCGGTGAATTTGTCCACGCCGTAGTTCACGATGTCGGATTTGACGTTAAATCCGAGGTCCTTTTCGGTCTCGACTTCTACCCACAATCCCTGAGAATCGAAGCCGTTCTGATATTGGCAGGACTTGCCGAGCATGGCGTTATAGCGGATATACATATCCTTCATCGTTCTGCCCCAGGCGTGGTGGATACCCATCGGGTTATTGGCGGTTATAGGTCCGTCCAAAAAGCGGAAGCGCTCGCCGTTTTCGTTCTTTTTGACGAGCTTTTCGAAGCAGGCGTTCTTTTCCCAGAACCCCAGCATCTGTTTTTCGATTTCGACAAAATCAGTTTTAGCGTTTTCCTTTCTCATGCCGCCTATTTTATCACATACAAAACGTAAAGTAAAATAATTTATATACTTTGCGTGCTTTTAAAAGGGTCATCCGCGCGAAAACCACTATTCGTTGACAAAATAAATATCAGCGGATAAAATATATTCATGAAAATATTTCGCGCCTTGATTTCCATATGCGTTCTGACGGCGATACTGACTTTTTCGCTTATGGCGTGCAAACAAACGGATCCGCCGAACGACGATACGGGGAACACAACCGTATGCGAACACGATTTCGTCAATACGGAAAGCGATTTGAACCGTCCTGCAACGCACACTTCCGAAGGCAGACAATACGTCGTATGCTCGAAATGCGGCTTTTCAAAGCTCGAAGTTATTCCTAAACTCCGGTACGAATCCGGCGACAAAGCCCCGGAATTCGTTGCGTTGCTAAGCTTATACGAAGGCGTGCCCGCGGGAATGACGCTGAAGCAGTTCTCGGAAAAATATCTTCCCTCGGGATGGGCGTTTAAAAACGGTTCGGATTCTGACGTCGTCGCGGACGCCGAATACGCCATGATCTTCACTCCCTCCACCGAAGGATTTACCCCTTTTGAAACCACTATCAAGATAAAGACAAGGAGTTCCGAATGAAACTTCCCACAGGCAAAACCGTTGTGATCACAGGCGCCACCAGCGGTATAGGCAAGGCGCTCCGCGCACTTTACGAACAAGCGGGCAACATAGTGATAAACATTTCCAGACACGCCGTTGAGGGCGCTAACGATTATGCGGCGGATATCGCCGACAAGGAAAAAATCGAGGCGGTCGCAAACGACATCGGCCGTCGTTTCGGAAACGTAGATATTCTTATCAACAACGCAGGATACGGGCAATCGGGACCCTTAGAGCTGATTCCGGATACCGAAATACGCAGAATTACGGACGTAAACTTTTTAGGAGCCGTATGGTTGACAAGGGCGTTGATAAAGTATATGGCCCCGGGGTCCGTCATCGGTTACGTGTGTTCCGTAGGCAGCATCATCCCGATGCCGTACCGCACCATGTACGCTGCGACAAAAGCCGCACTCGGCGCTCTCGCATTCGGGATGAGGATGGAATTGAAACCCCTCGGAATACGCGTATCAGCATTGTACGTCGCGGCCGTCAAAACCGATTTCAGCGCGCACCGCGAAAAAATCCAGGTCAGCGACGGTAAGTATTACAAAGCTCTTTCGGGAACTGACAGATTCATCGACGACAAGGGCGGAAAGAACGCAACGGGAAAACTTTCTTCCGAAGCCGCGGCGAGAAAAATGGCGCGTGCGCTCGCGCGAAAACGCCCCAAAGCCGAACAGCTTATCGCCACTCCCGCCTATTTTCTGGCGTACCCTCTGGCTAAATTTTCTCCCGGACTTGCCATCTCGATAATCGAAAAAGTGTTCGGCGCCTGCTGAAATACCGTGTTCGACGAAAAGCCCGCCGATCGGCGGGCTTTAATATTTATTTTTTCTTTTTAGCTTCTTTCTCGGCGGCGATGCTTTTTTCCAGATACTCTCCGAGAGCGGTCATTTTCTCTTCCAGATAGCAGGTTATACGCTCCGTTTCCGCCCTCAGCGGCGCTTCGGGGTCGAAAGAAGTCGGTTCGCCCATCACGACGCGGCGGGTTTTGGGATCGCAATAGCTGGGATAAAATTTCAATATTTTACCCGTTTCCTTATAATAGTAATATGCCGAATAGGCAAAGCCGCGTTGGAAACGCTTGATGTATTTGTTCAGCGGCGTATCCTTTGTTTCGGGCGTGATCATAACTTTGTTTCCCTCTTTCAACGCCCTTACCGTCGCCACGTAAGTTTCCTTGACGCGCATGTCGTGCCATGCGGGAATCGTATCGTAACTGCGAAAATAAAGATTTATCACGGGCATCAGAATATAAGCGAGGGGCATCAGAAAACCTAATTTCGTTACCTTCGCGAGCACGTTTTTGAAATGATCGATCCCGTCTTTATAGGTCCTGAGTTTGGCGTTCGACCAGAAATTCAGTTTGTCTCCGTAAAAAAGTTCGTATGCGAACGGCGCCTGAAGCGTCGTATGGTTGCATAAAATAATGCAAGGTTCGTCCGGCTTTTCGGTCAAAAATTCAAATGTGGCTTTACGCGCGAAAAAACCTATGGTCTTATTCAGGCAAGTTGCGAATTTCCCGTATTTTCTTTTGTTAAAATTGAGTTTAGCCATCAGGTACCTGCCGCAAAATTGATTTACGTATTATATCACAGCTCATATGTCGAAATTTGCCGGCATAACGATCGGATATGCCGAAAGCACTTTAAGCTATTTTTTATCGAACCAGCCTTCCGCGTACTCTTTCAATCCGGGAATAAGGTCCGCTATCTTGATGCCGGCTGTGTTGACCATCAGATTGTATCCGCGTCTGTCGCCCCAACGTATTGGCGCAAATGTATCGTGGGTTTTCTTTCTGCCCGAATCTATCTGGCGGCATTTTCTGAGTATTTGCCGGTCGGTTGCTTCGGAATGCAATTCCCCTCTTTCGCGGCAGCGCTTAATTTTATTTTCCGGATCGGAATACACGAAAATTTTCAGCGGGTTTTTCTTTGCGAGAATAATGTCGCCCATTCGTCCCACGATAACGCAGTCGCGTTTTTCGCTTAGCGCCGTAATGACTTTGTGCTGTGCTGCCAAGACGTCGATCGCGGGTTGATTTATCGAAAATCCGAAAGTCCTTCCGTAATGGAAATTGAAACTTACCGCGCCGTCGGACACTTTGTCTATGAATCCCGCGTCGTAATCGGTATGCTTTACGATTTCGTTGATAATTTCGGAGTCGTAATAGGCAAATCCCAACGCTTCGGCAAGCCTTTTCCCCAGTTCCCTGCCGCCGCTCGCAAATTCTCTGGATATGGTGATGATGCGCATCTTAACCTCCTTTAAACGCCGCAAAAAAGCGCTTACTTATTATTAGAATAGCCTTTTATCCGTAAAAAGTCAATGCCCGTTTTTTGCCGACGCCGGCACTATCCATTATTGTCGGGAGATAAAAAGCACAATTTTGCCGTAGACGTTTTATTCATTTAAAAAGCGTTACTTGGATTCAGCACTTGAATTTTTTTTAAGTCGATTGTATAATTGAATCAGATTCACACTGATTTGTGAAAACGGAGGTTTGATATGGCAAAAAACAAAGCTACTACTGTCAATACCCGTAACGATAACGTTATGGCGGCGCTTGCGTTCATAATTTTAGGCACGATCCTTGTCGCTGAAAAATCCCTGAACGTTTTAAGACTTGCCGTCATCGTATTCGGCGTCGCGCTGCTTACGTTGGGTATACTGGAACTCATAAACCGCAATCTGATCGTCGGACTCGCGGAAATAGTCGTCGGCGTCGCGCTCATCCTGTTAGCCGCGCTTGTTCCCGATATAGCGACGCTGGTACTCGGAATCGCGCTGTGCCTGTACGCTATCTATTTCCTTATTATATATTGGAGTTCTCTTACGGGCGGCAAACTTACTCTCAGAAAAGTCATCATCATATTATTGATCCTCTTCTCTCTCGTGGCAGGTATCCTGCTGATAGTCGAGTACGTTGCCAGCGTAGGCGCGGATCTGTGGATCTCCGCAGGCGCATTCTTACTGGGCGCGGGCGCTATGATAATACTGAAGAAATTCGTTTCCGAAGTCAATTCCAAAAAATAAACCGTTGCCGACATTTTAAAAAGCCGAAGCGTTTGCTTCGGCTTTTTTCGTCGATCGGCTGTCCTGCTTTAAAAGACATCAGACAAGCATTCTGAACGAAAGCGCGGAAAAGCCGCTTAAAGCGCGCGAGGATTTTTTGCATACATTCAACTACCTTGTGAAAATAAAAAAA
>CALVUD010000008.1 GCA_944363505.1 uncultured Clostridia bacterium
CCGCCATTAGGGAATAATACGAACTCTGAAACGGGTTCGTATTATTTTTTCTCGTTGATTAATTGGGGTATTGTGATTGAAAATTGATATTTATTTAATGTTTACCAAAATACCGAAATCTCTATAGAAATACATGGCCGGATATCAATAGTCTATTGCAATTCATTGAAAATCAATCCTTAAATATCAAGTATTGGAAATCGTTTTTTTTAAATATGCAGATACTTCATTTGGTTGCATTTGTTATTCAGTCTCGTAGATCTTTACTTCGTTGTCCGGCAAAAGTTCGTAGGTAAGCTGTAAATCAAAATCATTGCGAACTTCCACATACCATCTTTCTTTATCTCGAGACCATACTATCGGATATACGGACAGATAAAAATTTTCTCTCTCTTCCGTAAAAAAACCGGACGGGATCGTTACCTCGGTCAAATACATATCCAGGTAGTATCCTCCTATCCTTACCCGCTCGGTACGCTCTCCGTTTTCGTATTCTTCTGTGGCGTACTCCTTAAGCAGAGTCCATCCCTCTATGTTTCTGAAATCGTCGGTTCCGGGAATTGGTTTTGAAAAACCCCGTTTCCTTAAGTAAGCGCACACAAATTTTTGCGCGGGCACATCGCGGCTGTCGCCGCCTATATATAGATCGAAAGTAACGTTGTCCCTGTCAAAGATCTTCGTATCGCTGTAAACGGCGGGTATGTACTGATAATCCTTCGACGCATTTACGTTTTGCGCGTCGAAGCCTACTCTCAATTCCGTCGGCTCAGGCAGACTCTCGCTTATTGCCTCGAGGATCTTAAGGCAACCGCCAAGCGGAAAAATTGCGAACATGATAAATGCCAGCAGACCTATTATCAAAATCAACCTTATATTTTTTTCTCTACGCTCCAATTTTTCATAGTCAACCTCGCTGTTTCAAAATCCTGATACCGCATCGTTTATTTATTAGGACTAAAAATTTCTTCATATTCGTAATCCGGAAGTTTTACCTTGAGAAACGGATTATAACTTAATTCGTAAACGCTGTTTCCTAACGTAACGCGGCGGATCTTGCCTAATTTTATTTCTACCTCTGCCAATTTGTATTTAAAGCCCTCTTTAAAGTCTTCAGACAATTCAAATCCGTATTCGGCTTCATAGATCTTATACGCCTGTTCTCCCTCGATATCGGTGGCTTTGTAGGTTTTCGACGAAGCGTCATACTTCAGCAAATCGGGATCCTCCGCAATCAGTTTGGCAAAGTTATAAATCATACTTTCATATTTAACTACTTTTTTCCAATCTTCCTCCGAATATTCAATACCTAGCCGCGCATATGACTCGTCGTCTCCTTCACAATAAAGCCAAACCATATTATCTTCATACAGATAATAGGAAGGATTTGAGTATATTTTATTGCCGTCTATAGCGACATAAGTTGCATATGTGCCGCGGTTATAATCCACCCTCAGCTTAAAGTTATCTTTTTCGATTAAATTAACGAAACGCTCCGCAGCCTTTACCAATCTATCTCTTTGCGTTTCCTCGCTCGGCGTACAACCGAACAACCCCAAAGCTATGGTTAATACCGTTATCAGCATTATCAAAGTTATTATTGTTTTTTTCATAGTCGACCTATTTACATCATATAAGGCAGTGATGATTAATGTAACTTTAAATTTACTGTCTGTAGGTATAATAAGTATAACATATAAAATCTAATTTGTAAATATTAGTTCAAATCTACAAGACACAATGTGCTAAAAATGCAAAGTTTCCGTTTTTTTCGCAAATCGAGGGCTTGACTCGTGAAAAAGAAAATCCGCGGCATATCTTATAAAAACTGTGATTTAAAAACAGGCGGCAGAATGCCGCCTGTCAATAAAGATCAAATGCGGTTTTTTATTCTGATCAGAATTTCAGTTCCTCGTCGGTTCGGTTTTCTTCGGTTTGCCGTTCGTCTTTAGACTGAACGGCCGGAGCGGAGCTTCCGCCGAAAAACGAAAGCGCGGCAAAAACCACAAAAACTACGATCTTGGCTATCGTTACTATTTTGGACATAACGCTGTAAGCTCCGTAAGCCGCGGATGAATAATATCCGTCGGTCATCCCTCCAATGGCGTCGTAAAGTCCCAAAAACATTGCTATCAGCGTAAATATCAATGTAACGATAAAAGCTTTCTTTGCCGTGGATTTTAGCTCCTCGTCGTTAGATTTCACGATCGCGTATCCGCCCGCGACCGCAAACGCAATAATGCTGAGATATCCGCATACCCAAATCAGCAAGGATTTCCATCTGGTAGACCATCCCTCTTTCATTATAAAATCCTCCTTTGTTTATAATATTCTCGATTTATTCGTTCCTTGAATAAAACTTTAGCAACTTGACGTCATGCTTTGATTTTATTTTAACACGGAAGTCGGGTTATGTAAATATTGCTTTCGGCGCAATTTAAAACAAATATTCTTTAGGAAAAAATGTCATCGCCCCTTTAGCGTGCAATCCAGAGCGACTTTCATCACCCCGTCGCGGCGGGAGGCAAAAAGCTCGTATGCCGCGGGAGCTTCGGATAGCGGAAAAGTATGCGTTATCAGCCGGGAAGCGTCCAGTTTCCCCTCGGATATCAGAGTAAGTATCTCCTTTGCGTCCGCACCGTCCACGCCTCCCGTTTTGAAGGTGAGATTTTTGCCGTACATGTCGGGTAAAGGAAGTATCTGCGGCGCGTCGTACATCGCTATTACGGAAACCACCGCGTTCGGACGCGCCGCCTCCCACGCGAGACGGAAAGAAGCCTCCGTTCCCGCAGCCTCTATCACCCTGTCGGCGCCTTTTCGCGGACATTCCGCTCTTAATTTTTCCAGGACTTCCTCGGATCTCACGGTTACGGCTTCGGGATAATGCTTTTTTACGAACTCGAGACGCTCCTCGGAAACATCGCATATGTATACGCGGCGCGGATTTTTCAAAAACGCCGAGAGCATGGAGCATATCCCCGTGGGACCTGCGCCTATCACGAGGACGTCGTCGCCCTCACCGATCTCGGATATTTTCGCCGCCCAGAATCCCGTAGCCAGGATATCCCCGGCAAGCAATGCCTGAATGTCCTTGACGTCGGGCGGAATTACGGTAAGACCCGTGTCGGCGAATGGCACACGCACGTATTCCGCCTGCATTCCGTCTATTCGGCATCCGAGCGCCCACCCCCCCAAGGGCGAAACGCAGTTGTTCACGTAGCCGCGGCGGCAATACCAACATTCTCCGCAAAAGGTCTCCACATTTACGGAAACACGTTGCCCTATCTTTAAGTTTTTGACTTTTTCCCCTATTGCGACCACTTCGCCGACAGCTTCGTGGCCTACGGTGATCCCGCGTACCGCGCGCGGGACGGAACCGTTAAAAATATGCAGATCGCTGGTACAGATACTGCTTAGGGTAACTTTGACCAAAGCGTCCGTGTCGCATTCGAGTTTCGGCACGGGTTTATCGACGAGACGGAAGTCTTTTTCTCCGAAATATGTATAGCTGAGCATAATGCCTCCCAAAAGATTATACCTCCTGATGCGCTCCGAAGCAAGACGTTAGACAAGCGTCGCGCTTTATTAACTGTTGAAGCGGTTGCGAAATATCTGAGCTCCGCTTTGCGCCGCCGAACCAATATCGGCAAAAAAAGCATAGGAATGTAAAAGCAGGGTCTTCGGGAGGAAATTCATATGAACGAAAAAAGGCGTGGCGGACCGATTTTTAATTGCTCCTTTCCGTGCAATCGATTCTGTCCGTGTCATCCGGATTGTCCCGAAAACAACGTTGCAGGTCCTACCGGCGCCACGGGAAGTCTTGACCCGAATCCTTACGATCTGTACGTTCAAGCGGACGCCGCCCCCGGCGGAAACGGCAGCATAACCGCGCCTTTCAACACGATCGAAGAAGCACTTGCCGTAGCCGAGCCGAACGGAACGATACACGTTTTGCGGGGTACCTATCCCGTTTCGAGTCAGCTTGCCGTAAACGTACCGGGATTGAGCATCATAGGTTCGGCAGGCTCTGAAATCTTGTTACGGGCGCCTGTAGTGCCTTTTTTGTTAAACGGCGGCGACGTAACCCTGGACGGACTTACGATGACCTCGGATAATCCGTATCCCGTAGAATTTATACAGATCGCCGGCAGCGGCAACCGCATCCTGAACTGTACGGTTTACGGTCCGAATCAATCGGGAGATTCCTCGACTTGGGTGGTTAACCGCGGTTTCGTGACCCAGCCTAACGCGACGGATCTGTTGGCACGCAACAATATATTTCATACCTTGCGCCAGGCGGCGTATCTGAATCCCGGTTCCACGGGTACGATCGCATACAACGTCGTATACAATACGCGCGGATACGTCGTGGACGGAGCGTCGTTCGTATTTTCCGGGAATTCCTGGGGAATTCCGCAAAACGCAGTGGATATCGCGCTGTTGGCGGGCACCGTCAGCGGCGCGCCTTACGACCCGCTTTCCGCGCTGGAGGCAAGTAATTCCGACGCGACGATAAGCGATCAGCGCTGACGCCGACGCGCAGAAACGACAAACTAAGGCTTGACGGCTCGCGTGGCAAAGTATTGCGGAATGTTTTTGTCGGCAAGATTGCCTTCTCTGTCCGTATCCTCGTAAATATCCGTCAATATAAAACCGGCTTTCAGCTGACCGCCTATCTGTTCCTCGGCGGTATGCGAAAACTGCACGCCTTCGCCGCGCTTTAGCCCTTCTTCGAAAAGCGACTTGTCCTTAAGCGGATTATAAGGTAACGAATTTACGACTTCGCGCTGAGCGGGATCCAAAATAAAATTTATGCCGTTGTCCAGCCCGCACAGCAATATGCCGCCCCTTTTCAGCACCCGGAAACATTCCTTAAATACCGGCTCGACTTTTTCGATATAACAATTTGATACGGGATGAAAAACCATATCGAAACATTCGTCGGGAAAAGGCAACGGCTCGGTCATGTCGGCTCGGAGAATCTCGACCGAATATCCCTCCCTTATCGCCGCTTCGCGCTCCGAGCGGCACTGCTCAGCCGAATAGTCGAGTACCGTGCATTTTGCGCCTGCGGCGCAAAACAAAGGGATCTGCTGTGCGCCGCCGGAGGCAAGACCTAAAACCTTTGCGCCTTTTAGGGGAACAAACCACTTTTCGGGTACGGGTTTGGTAGGAGTCAGAAAGATTTTCCGTTCGCCGCCAACGGCGGCAAGATACTCCTCGTGAGTTACGGGTTTCCCCCACTCCCACCCTTGTCTGCACCAATCATCCACGGTCAAGGAATTTATATCCTGATACTTCATTTTTTCCTCGTTCATCGCGTTCCGAAACTGTTCAAAAGAGTCAATATTATATCTGCGATTTCCTCGTAGCTCTCGGAAGAATCGCCGTTCAGCCACGCCCTCATCATGTGATATCCGCCGTATACTATAAACAGATAAATATACTTCATCTTTCCTTCGCCCAGGCTTTTCCCGAACCGCTGGGTCAGAAAGATTTCGGCGCTATTCTGTAGCACAGGCAACGAAAAAAGTTTTTCCGGAAAATTCGGATTTATATTATTGTTTATAACGATGCGCGCTATGCGCTTGTTCTGCGAAATGTAACTGCACATCTCGCGCATACCCGTAGCGATATCCGCGTTGACGTTGGGTACCATAAAAGCGCTGAGTTCGGAAAAAAACTTCTCCTCTATTTCTCCGAAAAGATCCTCGGGTCCGTCATAGTATTTGTAAAACGTGGACCTGTTGACCTCGGCAATCGCGCAAAGCTCGCTGACGCTGATTTTCGCCACCGGTTCTCCCCGCTCGCAAAGTTCCGTCATCGCGTCCGTAATAAGACGTTTGGTCATCTGCACCCTTCGGTTTTCCTGAGACATATAGCCCTCCTTTCGTCCGTTAATATACATTTTTTTCCAAAATGTTTGTTTCGCGACAGATTTGATTTTATTTCTACTACATTAAGTTGTAAAAGCAACATAGTGTATATTATAATCCATATATAGCAACTTGTCAACGAGGCGGATTATGCGAAAAATTGCTCGGTTTGTCGTATCCAAACGTATCCCGATACTCGTAATCGGTCTGGTGCTGACTGTGGCGTGCGCGGTCATGGCATTTTTCGTTAACATCAATTACGATCTCACGGCCTACCTGCCAAAAGACTTCCACACGTCCAAAGCCATTGCCATTATGAACGACGAATTCGGCGACGTAACGGATATTTCGGTGGTTTTTAAAGGTATCGATTCCGATACCGCAAACGTAATATACGCGGACCTGATGAAACAGGACGGGGTCGTCAGCGTACAGTATACTGCGGACGACCCATCCTATGTCAAGGACGGTTACACAAGGTTTGCGGTCGTGGTCGGATATAATACGTATTCGGAAGAAGCTATGTCCGTAATCAACGCCATCCGCTCCGATTATTCCGACTATGAACTGTACATCAGCGGCGCCGCGGTAGAAAACGAAACCTCGGACAAGACGCTGTCGATAGCCATAGCCATAGCTTTCGCGATACTTTTGGCGATTCTGTTTATAGCTTCTTCGTCGTGGTTCGATCCGGTAGTCTATCTTATCACCATAGGCATTGCGGTGATCATCAACATGGGAACCAACATATTTTTGGGCAGCATATCCTCGCTTACCAATTCGGTGGCGGCGATATTGCAGTTGGTGCTGTCGATGGACTATTCGATCATGCTGATGAACCGCTTCCGCAGAGAGAGACAAAACGGTATCGATAAGGAAACGGCGCTCGTTGACGCGCTGGCGGGCGGCGCGAGATCGATACTCGGCAGCGCCGCAACCACTATTGTCGGATTGTTGTGTCTGGTGTTCATGAACTTCACCATCGGCGTGGATATGGGCGTGGTCCTTGCAAAAGGCGTGGTCATAAGCCTGATTAGCGTGTTCACCGTACTGCCCGGGCTGATAATACTGTTTGACAAACCATTGCTTAAGGGCATGAAGAAGCGCAGTAAATTCAGCAAATTTTTCGATTCGGAAATTTCCGCGGAGGTGTAAAATGTTTACGAAAAAAGCAGCTCGTCTTGCGGACAAATTAAGATTCGTATCGATTTTCGTGCTGATAGCTTTGTTGGTAGTAGGATTTTTACTGAAAGACAAGGCCGGTATCGAATATTTCCTGTACCCGGTTTACGACGACAAAGAAGTCATCGACAGCGTTTTCGAGGAAGAAAACCCGTTTGTGGTGATGTATCCGAATTCCGCCGAGGACAAGGTCGCGGCGACCGCCGCAGCGATTGCCGCCGATAAGGACGTGGTATCCGTAACGACATATGCGGACACCCTCGGCATAATGCTCGGCGTTGACGAAGCGGTGGAATTGATCTCTACCCAGTTCCCGGACCTTATCGGAAGCGTACCGCCGTCTATGTCAGCGCAGATCACAGTCATAATGCAGGATCTGTTCAAGACTTATCTGGGAAAAGAAGAACTTGACGGCACGGAGACCGTGGAAATGTACGGTTTCGTCAGTTATGTGCTGGGCGACATGCTTACCGACGACAGCGTAAACAACATTGTCAAAACCATGATTCTCAACGACCCGGAAACCAAGGCGCAATGCGAATCGGTAAAAGCCATGCTGGACGCGGCGAAAGTCCAGCTCGTCGGCGAAAACTATTCGAGGATAATGGTCGCTACCACGCTTCAAAAGGAATCCGACGAGGCGTTTGCGTTCGTGGAAAGACTGGACGGCATTCTGAAAGAGAGCATGGGCGAGTATTACATAATGGGCAACAGCTATCTCGCTTACGAAATGCGCGCGTCTTATTCCGACGAAGTCAACCTGATCACTCTGATCTCGATCGTACTGACATTCATAGTCGTCGCGTTAACTTTCAAATCGCTGATAATCCCCACGGTGCTGGTGGCTTTGATACAATGCGCCGTATATCTGACGCTAAGCTTTTCGTACCTGGCGCACCTGGAATTCTATTATCTCGCCGTGATTATCGTTCAGGCGATACTGATGGGGGCGACGATAGACTACGCCATACTGTTCACCAACAACTACCGCGAAAAGCGAAAGACGCTCGACCGCGCGGATTCGCTCGCCGCGGCGTATTCCAACTCGATGCATACGATCCTGACCTCGTCGTCGATACTGTTTTTCGTAACGCTGATACTCGGGCTTACGGCAAAGGACCCGTCTATGGTCCAGGTGTGTCTTGCGATAGCGATAGGCAGCTTCTTTGCGGTGGCGCTTTGCGTGATAGTTCTGCCCGGAATTTTGGCGGCGCTGGACAAGCCTATATGCTACAGCGCGAAAAAGTGGGAAGAATTAAGCGCCAAGCTGAAAGAAAAGTATTATAGCCGCAAATCCGCAGAATAAACAAAAATTCGTTCACAATCACCTTCTCATAAGCAAACGCGCCCTCCCGTCCGAATAGAGTGGGCGCGTTTGCGTTAATGGTAGTTTCAGTTTTTGGGCGTGTCTTGCCGATAGCTCTTAGCGGCTTTAAAATACTTGAACATCATAGCGAACGAAATGCGGATTATTTTGCCCCAACCGTAAAACAGTTTTCCTTTGTTTATTTCGCTGACGAACGCCTGACGAGTATACGGATTGTAATTCACGACCTTGCGCGTCAAATAAAAGTTTACGGGCTTTGGATATACCATATCCGCGATACAGGTTTCCCTATAGAACTTTTTGGGTACGAGGTATCCGTTCAGGGTAACTACTTCTAAAAACTTTTTCGTGCGCTCCCGTTTCGATTTTGCCAGCGCTTCGTCTATATTGCCCGTATACCCGGGAACGGCTTCGCTCACGGGCAGCATTGCCGGAAAACGCTCCCGATACTTATTGAATAACGCCTTGTAATCGATGCTCCCGACATAATCGGCGCCTTTCAGAAAGTGCTCGCATGCCGCCGCAATCATGTCTATATGGAAATATCTGTACTCCACCAGCGCTTTGGCGATCGCCCTGACCATCTTGAACCAGTTCGAGAAAAAGCCTTTGCCGCGGGGATACCTCGCGTTGACGATAAGTTCGTTGCGCTTGACGAAATATTCGAGGATGGGATTGAACTTATAGTCGAAACTTTCGTGCCATACCCCGATGCCGTTTACGGCTATAACGCCTTCGGAGGCGCGCAAGCCGTATTCGACGTCGTCGCATTTGATGAACAGCATCTCCAGGGGCAAGCCTTTTTCGCGTGCCGCGGCAACGGACAAACACATATACCACCAGGCGTTGTAATCCGAACGAATATCGCGTTCGTTTTCCAAAAGACCGCTAACGGATTCCAGATTTACGTTTTTCAGGTTCCCTTTCAGAATATTTCCCAACCATCTGCCGCCAAATTCGTGCTGTAAGCACGGCTCGGTCAGGCTGAGCATCGCGCCGCCTATCATATACCCGCTATATTCTTCTTTCATGGCGCATAGAAGCGAATACGTTCTGTCGATTACGGAGGGCATGAACACTATGTCGTCGTCCATGAAAAGGAAATGGGTATAGTTTTCCGGCGACGCCATGACTTCTTTCAGACCGCGGGTGAATCCGCCCGTTCCGCCCGTGTTTTCGTTGGGGATCAGTTTAACGAACGCGGGCAGATCTTCCTCGGACAGCGTTTGACCGTTGTCCACCACGAAAAATCCCGCTCTGTCGGTAAACGCCGGGTTTTCCCGTATATATTCGCCTATAAAGCCCATGTTTCTTTTGACGTATTCTTCCCGCCGATAGGTGCAAACGACGATACCTATTTTTAATTTGCGTTTCGGTGTTTCCGTGACGAAACCGCCGCCGTAAAGCACGCTCGGGGCGTGCGCCGTAATTTTAACGTAAAGATATCCTTCCGTTCCCGAACAATCGGGGACGTCGAAAACGATCAGGTTTTTTGAAACCGAAGCCGCGCGCTCCGTCCGTAACGCCTTGTCTTCCGATGCGGTCGCAAGTCTTAATTCTGCGGTGATTTCTCCCGAAAAAGCGATTTCCGCTTTCAGGTTATCGGTATTGACGAATTTAAAATGTTTACAGGAAAACAGGTTATAGAACGCGTCGGTCGAAACCGAAGCGCCCTCGGGCAAAAGGATTTCGTCGTTAACGCATTCGGCGCCGCCGAAAAGTCGGTAATACAGTTTTTCCGAACCCGGGACAGGCACACGGGAAAGCAGTTTGAACTTAACCAGATACATTAATATTCCTTAGAGCGACGTATGGGCGCGAACGCAGCCGTGCGTCAGGTACACAGGCGCAACAGCCGAAGCATACAAACGCCCGAGAATCGCGCCGACAAACCGAGCAAGCCGAACGCATTAGCCGTCCACTCATTCCACTATAAGTTATAATACAATAATTTCTGAGTTTTAGTCAAGTAAAGCAAAATGCATTATGAATTCAATATATTGAAAGGTTTAATCGTCTTGGGTAGGTTTATAAAAATTGTTAAATACATATTCATCTTGATCTATTGTATGAATAAAATTATCTCGCGACCATGCCCGATTTCTTTTAATAACTCTAGCCGGACTTCCCGCCGCTATGCAATTATTTGGAAGTTTTCCCGTAACCAATCCACAGGCTCCGATAATACTGCCGTCACCTATATTGGCGCCGCCCAATAACGTACAGTTTCTGCCTATCCAAACATGATCCCCGACATAAATATCGTTTTTTTCTGGCAACCTTTCTTCTTTAGATGTATCAAAAATCGCATGACCGTTACCTGGGTGAAAACAAACATTCTCTGCAAATAGGCAGTCTTTCCCGATACTTAATTTACTAAAAGCTGTAGAATTTATAGAAAAACCATTGACGAATTCCGTTTTTTCTTCTATGCTTATTCCCGAACAATGTCTTGCTCTTATCTCGCCCCCGCCTCCAAGTGCTTTTACTCCTTCACCTATCCATACATAAGAGTATGCCATTAAAACTATCGGTGCTCTCAAACTGTGTTTTCCACTACCTTTAACCGTTATATTGGCGCACATTCCCCAAATTTTCACACGCGGCAGTGGACTGTTTGTAATAATCTTATTACCCATAATATCTTCAAAATACCCCGTTATATTTTCCAGCAATATAGGCTTTGGCGTGAAGAAAAAGAAATTTCTATAAGGCGAGAAACCTATATTATATAGGGCTCGGAATATATTGCGTTCGGGCGTGGTTTGCGATTTTGAATTAGCCAAAAATTCCGGAACAGCTAAGACAATATCAGGATTATGCTCTCGTATAGCCGATATTTGTGTAATAATATCTTCTATTTCGGTATTTTCGTCGTACTTAAAATATTTGTATATCGGCTTATGCAAAGCCTTTTCATACGTATCCGCAAACTTCTTTGTTTGTGCAAGAAGCACGACGTCTTTATTGGGCACTCGTTCTTTTATGGCATTCACTACTTGTTCGCAGAATATTCTATTATAAAGCGCATAAATTTCTGCCTCACATTTTTGTAGCAATGCTGCCAAACAACTTCCCTTATCATAAGCCTCCTTATTGACGATAAGCTTGCACGCATTTATTAAATAATCATAGTACGGTTGACAAAAATGATATTCAAACGGAGCTAAACAAGCGGCATCACCTATTATTTTTCTCGGTGCTTCGATGTAAAGTATATCTTTGGATAACGCGGAATATATCTTGTCAATCAATAAATTTGTATTTCCGCTTATGCGAAAATTTGAGGTAACTAAAATATTGTTACCGTCAACATAATTTGTTGCCAGTTTTGGTTTAAAAAGTACTACCTTTTCTCTTCCAAACGTGTCATATAATAGCTTTATATATTCGTTTACAACCGTTGATAGTTCTGAGTCGGAAAATTTTCTGATATCTGTGACTGTTTTCATTATTATCGGAGAATTAAATTCGGCCTTTACTGCCTCTTCTATAGAATGTTCGACATCCGGAGTACAATATTTACGAGTAGTATAAGTAACTTGTTGACCGCTTTCCGTAATAAGAGTCGTTGCGTTTAACCGAAAATCGCTTAAATCGACCAATATGAGAGTGTCTTCCATATTAGTCGTAGAGTCCAAAATAGATTTTAATACCGTTCCGTTTAAATCACAAATCAGTTTATCTGCCGTCGGTTCACCTTTAAACAATGTTAACGGCCAATTATGGGTTTCTTCTTTCGCAGATTTCAAAATTGACAGCGGGCTGATAGATACAAAACTTTTAATAAGTTTATATCTTGCTTTTTGTATGGCGTCTACACCTATACATGAACCTAAAACAACAAATTCCATAGTTTCTATTTCCTTGTAGCGATAAAGCGCGATGTATGAGTGTCGAAACTGACCGTGTCGGTTACATATTTTTGCGACACATCATATATGACGAAATTTAGTCCGCGCATATTTACAGAATATTCCTTACCATTAATAATTATTGAGGCATTATTCCCCTTATGAAGCGGCGCACTTTTAATAGAAACCCTTAGGTTGCCCTCGGCAAATTCATATGTCAACTGTTCTTCGAATCTACATTCTTCCTTAATTGTAACGCCTTTATAAATCAAAGCGACATAACCGCACCAATGCGCATGAAGAAAATCTGCCGTTAAGCCAAGCTCATTGAGTTTAGCACATAATTCAGGGGTAAACGACAAACCTGGAGTATCCTTTGCCGCAACCGCAATAACTAGATTTTCTTTTTGCTCAATCAAGTTGTTAATATAATTAAATATATTATATTCGGATATATAGCTTAATCCTAAATATTTTAAGATTTTATTAAACTTACTCTGATTGCCCAAATTAATATCTCTTAGCTGTTTAGACAAAATATCATAATCTGAAAAAGCCTTTTTCTTCGGCTCCAGTTTTCCTTCCAACCACTTTTTACTTTTGATAATTTCAGGCTCTAGCTTATTATAAACTTTATCGTAATCGATATCAGCAAACAATTCGGGATTCGCGGAAATATCGTCAATATCGGAAATAAGTCTATCTTTCAGACCGCACAGATTTAATATACTTTCGAAACGTGCTACACCGCGTCCCTGATTTTTGATTGCGATAAAATTTTTTCGGAAAACTATCGCAAAACATACTCCGTGGAAGGAATCTGTAATGAGAATATCGCTATTTAATATGGAGGCTAATCTGTCTTCTATTTTGCCTGTTTCAATGTCCAAATTCCATTTTGTCTTAATGGATTTGTTGTCATAAAACATCTCGCTAAAAACATAAAAAGGTTTGGATAAAATCTTCTTGGCCGTTGTCAGAATATTAGCTTTGGCAACATTAGGATCCAAAATATAAGACGCAATATATCCTTTCTTCTTATTAAATTGTGCGCGCTCCGCTAACTTTTTATAAATTTCGGGCGAACATAAAAAAACTGGATCGAGAACTTGCACCGCATCTATACCGAAAACATTTTTTGCTAAGTCCACTCCGCTTGATTCACGAACGGAAAAAGCATCAAATTTCTTCATAAAATACGCCATTTCTGCTCTTTCCAATTCATCGCCGGTAAAAGTATCGTGACCAAAAGACGCGGCAAAAGCAATTTTAGTTTTATTATCGCTTACCCAATCTAGCGTGACATAGCGCGAAAAATTGTTGTACAAAGTGTGATGAAACATTTGATCTGATCCTACAACGAAGCAAGACGTTCTATCGTTCAATACACGCAAGCTGTTTTTATCTGAAATATCGTCATATATCACCGTTGAAGATTCAAACGGTGTCATATAGTATGATTTCGTTATTTTAGCAGGCGGATGTTTTGAAAATTTAGGACGTTCGACAAAAAAGCAGGTTTTACCCATTTCACGCAACGTATAATATAAACCCACGTAAGTTAACGACCCGCCGAAATTTTCAACGGTAGGAATCCCGACTATTCCCACGTCGTAAAAATTATTGTTAGCGAGTTTGATTGACTGGCAAAAAGATTTTTTTTGCAAATGCGCAAAAAACAAATTTTTTTGTTTACTATGAGGATAATATTCGAATAAGCGATTGTATTTTTTCAAATCATCAACTGTGCAATCAAGTTTTTGCGATAAATACAATTCCTTTTCCACAGCTTCGTAAAGTTCCATTCCTCGATTACTGTTGACAAATACCAAAGACGTACCTTTCTCATCGTCCGAAAGAAAATTCCTACAACCCCAAAAATCGCCTATAGTCATATCGGACAACTTAGGGAACGTACTGAATTTACAGTGCTCGCACGCATCGCGCAATGTCATACCTTTCTGAAATCCTATTTCAAATTCGTCTTCAGAGGCTAATGAACGCACATAATCGGCTTTGTTTCTGTATTTTATTTTTATTGCATCTGCGCGCCAGCCTAAGCTTTTGTCGCGGAATAAAACATCAGTAATAACGACGTCGTTTGCTTTCTCGTTAAGATACATCGTAAACAACTTTTGAGACGGAACTCCATGGCATATCAAATCTACTGTTGTTAAATTTGCATATTCTCTTCTTAAAAAATTCTTTAACCCTGCAATATGACACGGGCAACCGAAAAACAACACTCTTAATTTTTTATCTAAGTCTTCTTTTACATTACGATATGTGAATTCTACATCGCTTTGCACATATTTAGATCCGCGACATGCGCCGATCTCGTCTAACGAAGTCATGCGTAAAAATTTTACTTCCAGATCTTTGGTTAATGTAGTACCATAAACTATGCCGCCGTTTGAAATATGTTTGTGAGCCAAAACGGTATACATGCCTCCACTTGAGGACAGTATACGAATCTCGTCTTTGGCTCTAGCGGCGTAAATTGTCGGTACGGAGGAGTTAATTTTATAATTATTTACAGGACAAACCTTATTGCATAAATTACAGTCTACACAAAGTGACTCTTCAATTTCAGGAAATAAGAATGTGTGAAACTTCTCTTTAAGCGTGATGGCGTTCTGCGGGCATACATTTTGACAAGCTCCACAACCTGTACATTTATTTAAAAAGTCTGCTTCAATAATTTTATGCATTTTAAATTCCTTCCTTAATAATTTTGTTTAATGGTCAATCCAACTTCAATTGTCCACGCCACAAATCGAAATTCCAAAGTTCTTCCCTGCGTTCAAAGAACTCCTTTTTAGCGATCTCATAGCATTTCAATATGTTTTTTCTTGTTTTTAGATATAATTTTGCAGAATGTATGAATTTTTTTATACTTCTTTGTAGTATAAAGCCTCGTTTAGAATTGACTTCATATCTCACAAGAAATTTTTTCCTGTACGTTTGCTCGTAAGATCCTCCCCACATACCTAAAACCGCATATCCTCGCGAAGGCAAGAACAATCCGTTTATCGTATATTTTGCAATCCACTTTTGCATTTTCGACCAATGGGGATTGTATCCAATATCATGATAATATTGATCGTCGGTAACATCCAACTGTAATTCAGTGGCAGACACCATTTTGTAATTTTCCGGTGCTATTTTCTTATGTAATTCAGCTAAGTCTATAGATTTGAAATAATCGACTCCCTTAACAAAATCGTTGATTGCATTGCAAAAATGCTTTATTTCCAAATACTTATAGTTGCAAACATAATGTTTAAAGTAACCGTTCAACAATGCTAAAATTCGTTCCTTACTTACTTTAACACCATGTACTGACGCCGAAACAAGATAATTCCTTACAGTATAATATTCGTTAGGCGCCGAATACTTTGACTCAAAAGATTCATGCCAAACATTTATTCCGTTAATCAAAATCAATGATTTAAGATTACGGATACTAAATTCTATATCGTCGCTTTTAATAAAAAACGGTAACGCTAAATTATCATAACTGATAATCGACATTGGAATAGTACAATACCACCAGGCCTGGTAATTTGCGTCTGTGAAATTCTCATTTTCGAGAATATCTTTAATATTAATCATATTCCTGTTGTTGTTGTATGTTTCGACAAAGCTTTCACATCTGTCGCCATGCCAAAACTCCCCGCTTGCATGCTGAATATTGGGATGACTCATTTTAAACATAGCTCCGCCGATAAAAGCATCTATATACTGGGGTTTCAATAACGTCAATATTCTGTATGTTTTAACTATTGCTGCTGGATCAAATTTTACGTCATCGTCCATTAACAATAAATGCGTAAGTTTATCATCGTTATTCTCATTGTATCGTAAAGCCTCTATCATACAACGAGTAAACCCGCCGGAGCCTCCGGAGTTTTTATTTCCAACCAAGTGAATATGCTTTTCTCCGTCAAATACATTCCCCAATGTCTGTGCATTATCAGAGATAAATATTTCCAATTTATCCTTCATAATGCATTGTTCATCGTTAAAAATGTACTTTTTAATATTGTTTATATTGTTTTTTACATATTCCTCACGTTTAAAAGTGCATATTCCTATACCAATTTTTACAGGAGACTCCTCTTTGACTTCTCCGACATATGCACCCTCATAAAATACTCCGCCCTCATCAAAACTTTCTATTACAAAAGCCAAACTTCCCCACGGATTGTCCGTAACATATGGGAAAACAAATTCTCCTGCTTCTGGCGAAAATATTTTTTCTTGATTCAATGTGCGATATTGAACTTTCCCGCCTTCTTCAATCCACATGTGTATTAAACTTACAAGAAAATTCCCTTTAATTTTTATTTTTAACTTATAACTGGAATTTGCATAAGTATATTTAATCCATTTTAATATCGAAAACGCATTAAAATATGTATCAAAAGCAATTCTTTGATGACTATGTAAAACGATTATATCATGATAAATTTTGTCGCTTGTAGGAATACCTATTTTTCTGTAATATAATTCCTCACAATCGCAAACCGTTGCTTTAGGTAATATTATCTTTTGAAGTTCAATTTCCACAGTCTTATCTCCTCAATTTTTAAAGTTATTTATTCTTCATTTATTATTCTAAGTTTACATAATATTATAAAAATTGTCAAATTAATTTGTTTTAGATAGACACTATATAGAATAAAAAACTCAATTTTAATTTAATATAAAATAAATTTGATTACAAAGTTAGTTTAATAATCAATTATAGTTTAGTAATTATTATGATAAATAAATATTCTTATATAATTTTGAACTCAATACTTAATGGTTTTATCTTTTGACTAAAAGTTATCGATCAATCGATTCATACTTGCAATATGTATAAGTTTATAGTATTCTTTAACTGAACTATTGTCGCGGGGCGGAATGTTTTTAATATGATGCCTTGCAAATAATTATTCAAACAGGTATCCGATGTTTTTAATTAGGATGCCTGAAATAGAATATAACGTTTTGCTCTCGAGGAGGAATATATGGCGGAAGGGAGACGGCAGAGAGTCAGGGAGAAAGTGGCTAAGGGCGGAATAAATATTTTGGCGGATCACGAGAAGCTGGAATTTTTACTGTATCCCTATCTGCCGCGCCGCGACACCGTGCCGATAGCGAGAGAACTTCTCAGAGAGTTCGGTTCGCTGAACGCCGTGTTCAACGCCTCGACTCCGGAACTGGAAAGCATCAAGGGCATGCCGAAACTGGCGGCGCTGACTTTTCCGCAGTTGAAACCGCTGTTGTATACCGCGGAATCCAACGTCTGCGAAGGACGGATACAAACCAGCTGGCAAGCCGCGGAGGCATTGACCCCGCTGCTCGGTTACGGCAAAAAGGAACGCGTATACGCGATGTACCTCGGTATCAACGGCAAGCTATTGAACATCGCTTTGATCAACGAGGGCGAGGCAGCCGAAAGCGACCTGAACACGCGCCGCATCATAGACCAGGCGCTGAAAACGGGCGCCGAAGGCGTGATACTCGCGCACAATCACCCGTCGGGCGCGGCAATTCCCTCGCAAGCGGACAAGGACAGCACCCGCTGGGTCGCAGAGGCGCTCTCAAAAGTGGGTTTAAAACTTCTGGATCATATAATAATTGCGGGTATGGGAAGTTATTTCAGCCTGTTCAACGGCTCCGAAGAACAGGCGCAGGAAAAACTGTTTTCGCCCGCGTTCTGGTATAAATAAGCTTTTGAACGCGTAATCCCAAAGCGGACTTTGCGGCACTAAACGTATTTCCCCGTATACATAGGATAACGGTGCCTGTCCTCTTCGGTGATTTTCCTTTTTACCTTGCACGGCACGCCTACCGCGAGCACGCCCGAGGGTATTTCGCCCTTGACGACGGAGCCGGCCCCGATGACGGTATCGCTTCCTATCACGGCTCCCGCAAGCACTATCGACCCCGCCCCTATCCACACGTTGTCCCCCACCGTTATCGGTTTGGCTATCTCTATGCCCGCCTTGCGCATATCCGGGTCGAGAGCGTGTTCCGCCGTGGTGAAAGTGCAATTCGGCGCTATGAACACGTTGTCGCCGAACGTTACGGGCAGTCCGTCGTTTACGACGAGATTATGGTTGGAATAGAAATTGTCGCCCACGAAAATATTGTATCCGTAATCGCACCAGAACGGCGGAGTGATCACCGCGCCTTTACCCGCTTTTCCGAGAATCTGCCTCAGTAAAAAGTCCTTTGCCTCCAAGTCGGATGGCAGTAAGGAGTTGTAGCGGAAGCATTTGTCTTTGCATTTAAGTATCTCCGCTTCGAAAATGGGATTGTAGCTTCCTTGAAAAAAACAGTTCGACGGCACAACGGGTCTGTCGGGCATAAATTCCTCCGATACGTGTATTCCTTATTTACTTTCCTAATAATACTATAATGTTTTTTTCCATTCAATGTCAATACGGAGTCGGACGCAAAAACGGCGGCATCTGCCGCCGTTTGATCGTATCGTCTATTTTTTATAAATCAAAGCCGTTCATCACTCTTCCGTTTCCGCGGATTCCAGCATATCTATAACGTCCTCGGCACTGAATACGCCGAGCCGCTTCGCGATTCTGGAGTTCGCGTTACGCGGATTCACTTCGTCGAGGTTGACGAAATAGATGTTGTTCAGAACGTCGGAATTGAAGAAGTATACCGTATTCCCCACGAGATCGAGCGACAGCCAGTCGGTCGCGTACTTGGAATCGAACAGCAATTCCACGGAATCGTAGTCGAGATTCTCGGTATCGTTTTTATCAAGCACCAGCGAAATACGGTAAACTTTGCTGGAATTGATATAGTCGATACGAAGCGTTACGACGTCGGCGGACTCGGAAGCGGTCATCGAAGCGTTCAGTATGCTGACGGAAGAAACTTCGACGAGGTTACGCCTGATTTCCCAGGAGTCGCCTTTCTTGAAAATGAAGTCTATCGAATCGGAATCGACGGCCAGTATGTTCTCGGAATCCAGATACCACAGCGAAGTGTATGTCGTACCCGTGGTATAACGAACCTCGGCGGCGGCGTTGAACGCCAAAGTCGCGTCGAAAAGATAAGAATACACGCCCGTGGACTTTGTGTTGCTGCCCGAATCGGTCTTGGTGTACTGGAGCCTCAAGCCCTCGCCCTCGAACGTAACGTCAAGAAGAGTCAGCTTATAGCCGCCCGCGTGCGGAAGCGTTTCGGCGGGGTAGGAACCGAGCCCGTCGATGACAGCCTTGGGAGAGCCTCCCGCTTTATAAACGTAAACTATATTGTGGGTGGCGTAGGCGCTGTCCGCGCTCTTGAGATAAAACACCACGTCCTCCATCGAATTATAGTCGTCGGTATAGTCGGGAACCGTGAACGAAGAAACTTTCTCGTCAACCAAAGTATCGGTGAATTTCTTGGACTTGAGGTCGATAAGGTGAAGTTCCGAAGCGGAATTCACGTATACGATATAGTTCGCGGAAACCCTGTAGGAAGGAGTATAGTCCGAAAACTCCGCTATAGTTTCCGTCTTCGACCCGTCGAGGGTAGAACGCATCAGAACCATTTCGGAGGTCTTTGCGTTGCCGTCGGAATCGCTTTTATCGGAAGGCGTGGTAAAATAAATGTATCCGTTCCTGATTACCAGCGAGGAATTGGCGGAAGTGTTATACACGTTCTTGGGAACGACTGTTTCCGCGGTCGAAGGATCGGGGTTGCCGTCGGCGGTAAACTTCACGCGCATTATCGCGCCCTTAACCACTTCGCCGAATTCGTTAGCGGCGTCCTGCCCCGCATAACCGTTGATAAAATACAGGTAGTCCCCCACTTTGACCGCCATTCCGCCGTTACCGCTGACGGCGGCGTCGCTGCCGGGCGAATTCGCCAGCGCGTCGCGCTTATAGGTCTTGTTGCAACCCGCGAGGGCAACGCACACCAGCGTTATCGTCATAATCAAGGCCACAACCGAAACAATAGTCTTCTTTTTCATTACATTCTCCGTTCCGAAATATTAGATTACGGGTCCGAACAGTATCGGAATGTTTTTTATTATATATTAACGGGCGCGCGTTTGCAACCCTTTTTGAAATTTTTAGGCCTCAGTCGTCGGCGATCATGTCGCGGATGGAGTCGAATACGAACGTCGGCTTGATACCGCTGGCGTTCAGCATTTCCACCGTGGTCTCTCCCGACAGTACCAGCGCCGACTGGTAACCGTTGTTTATCCCGAACAGAATGTCCGTATACAGCCTGTCGCCGACCATAACTATTTTTTCCTTGGGAATGTCGAACAGGTGCGAGATTATCTCCGCCATCGGCGAATGAGGTTTTCCGCATATAACCGAAGGCGCTCTGCCCGAAGAACATTCCAATAGCGCCATCAGCGAGCCGACGTCGGGCATGTCCCCCCTGTCCGACGGGCATACCGTGTCGGGATGCGTTGCGATAAACTCCCTGCCCTTCTCCAAAAGCACGTTGGCGCGCCACAGTTTATCGTATGTCAGCGTGGTGTCGAACGCGAGCAAAACTATGTCGGCGTCGTCGCTTATCGGTATAGATTCATCTTCCAGCGTCTTTATGAACGTAGGAGTGCCGATCGGATAAACGCTCTTGGAAGGACGGCGGGTATGCAGAAACTGAACCGCCGCCATCGTCGAAGTGATTATCTGCCACAGATCGACGGGATAACCCATCGAGGTCAGTTTACGAACGTATTCGCGCTTGTCCTTCGAGGAATTGTTGGTAAGAAAACACACTTTTTTGCCCATAGCGCTGAGCTTTCCCAGCGTTTCCATGGCGCCCGGAATCGGCGTATCGCCGAGATAGACGGTCCCGTCAAGATCGAACAAAAACAAATCTGCGTCAACTTTAAGTTTCATATCTCCTCTTTTGCAGCTTAAATTCTTATAATGCGTCCGCCACGGCGTCGGTAAAGCCCGAATCCGCCAATACCGACTGAAAACCGCGTTCCTCCGTCAACGAAGCCGCAACCGAAAGATTGTTCAGTATCAGTAAAGGAGATAACGCCTTTTTCCCCGCCGCAGGGAAAAATCCCTCCGCAATGGCGGTAAGTTCATCCGCGGACGGAAGATACTTCAGCGCCTGAGTCGTCGCCGGCTCCGTATACGCCGCGCGGCTCTCCTTCGGCCGCGGAACGCCCGCGCTTTCCATAATTATACGCGCGCGCACCTCGTCTTTCCCTAATAATATACTACGGAAAGGAAATTTTGTAAATCGAATACCCAACATTAAAGAGATATAATAACACAGAAACCTGTGATGCAGTCCCTCCGCGCCCTCGGGACACAGCCTGTCGGCAAAATCGAAAAATCCGCCCGCCACCCCGGCTTCGCGCCTCAGTTCGAATCCCGAGCGTATCATTTTTTCGACGTCGCCCGGATCCATCAGCAGCTCCTTTGCCCGGGGAATAAGTTCCCTCGCCCTGACGGATTCGGCATAATACATTGACTTCAACCCCACGTCCAGAAGCTCAGCATACACCTTTGTCAGGAATGCATACGCCTCCGCGCCGAGTGATTCGTCATTTTCGTCTATCGTAAAGAAAACGGCTTTAGGGTACTTATATTTCATTTTTCGGAAACCTATAATTGAATATTCCGAAAGCGCCGCGCCGATGTCGGAAGTAACTGAAAGTATGTGGTCGCAATCGCCCGCGGCGGCTCTCGCCTCGTAATAGGCGCGTCCCGTGCCGCACCCCATATAGAGTCTGGTGTCCTCCGAAAAAGCCTCTTCGCCGCATGACGTCGGATTGCCCGCGCGGTTCAAAAGCCGTTCTTCGGTTTCGCCGGCGCCTATCAGTCCCACCTTGACGCCCGGGTAATTTTTACAAACGTATTGAGCCGCGCTGAGGGCGGCGTTACGGGAAAAATACATTTCCATACCCGAATTATCGCGGCTTTGAAAACGCGAAATCCGACTTTTTATCTTATTTTAAGTCGAATTTTCGGAGCCGTTTTCTTTTTCACCGTTGTCCGCGGGCAATTCGACGCGTTCTTCGGCGGGTTTTCTGTTCAGACACACCGTCGTGAGATTATATACGAACGCCGCAACGGGCACGCCGAGCACCAGTCCCCAAAATCCCATCAGTCCGCCGCCGACGACGACCGCCGCCAGCACGTAGAAACTTTTCAGCCCGACGTATCTGCCGACGATCACGGGATATGTGGTAACCTGTTCCAATTGCTGAAGCACCAAAACGATTATCACGAAAACCCATACTTTGTCCGGAGCCGCCGCCAGCACCGCGACGCCGCCCAATACGCCGCCTATATAACCTCCCAGCGTAGGTATCAGGTTGGTCAGCGCGACTATCAGGGCTATCAGTACGGGATACGGGATCTTAAACAACAGAAAACACACGTAACTCGCCGCGCCGAATATCAGCGCTTCGAGAGCCTGCCCGCCCAAAAACTTTGAAAACTTATCGGCAGCCGCCGACAGTCCGCCTTTAAACAATGCCGCTTTTTCCTTCCCGAGCACCCTGTCCGCGACCGAATATATCAAACGCGCTACGCTTTCTTTCGACGCCGTCAGCATTATGCCGAGCGCAAGCCCCAGAAACAACGATACCGCTTCCTTGATCCCGCTCAGCGCCATCGTCGTCAGGTCGGGCAGCTTTTCTTTCAGGATCTTTCCTCCTTCCTCGACTATCGTGTCGAGAATCTCGGATTTCGAAGACCCGCCTGCCTCCTTTAGCGACTCCAACGCCTTTGTCAACCCGCCGACCGATTCCTCTATTTGCGACGAAGTCAAAGCTATTATGCCCGCAGCCGCCCCCGCCACGACCGTCAGCGTGATACCGAGTGAAAGCGCCCGTCTGAAACGCGCTATTTTAGGCGAAGAAAGCAATCCTTTTTCCAAAAACTTTACCGGCGCGTTTAAAAAAAGCGCTACCAGCACTCCGAAAAAAACGGGATACAACGCCGCGCGCAACTTATCCAGAACCGTTTTCGTAACTTCCAGATTCAGCGAAACCAATACGAGCGTTACTATCAAAACGATCGTCAGCGCTTTTTTCATGTGGATAGTATCTCGATATACTCGCCGATTATACCGCGCGGACAGCCTTAAAAGACGTCCGATAAGTAATAAAAGTAAAATATAAGTACGCGTGCGCATATTACAAAATTTAGTACTTGAAATTTAATCGGCGCGGATATATAATGTAAATGTGTATATACGGGCGCACCCGTGGTGCGCGTATATATTTAGGAGGATCGATAATGGCACAAGCACCGCTTACGACTAGCAAAATGTTCACCGCAAAATGGACGGAACGGGACGAAGCCGTACTCGTTGACTTGCTGAAACGCAAAATACACGAAATCAGATGGGAAATTCACGAAAGCAATTCCCCTTACGCGCGTGCCAAGCTCAGAAAGACTCGTGCGGAATACAAAAAACTGCTGGAAAAGGTTCAACGCGGCGATTACGACCCCAACATCCTTGCCGCGGAAATGAAGACCCATTCCGAATTCAACACCATTCAGCGCGAAAGACGCGAAAAAGCTCTCGGGAAATACGTTGACGCATATTCCGACGTCAACTTCGATTTCGAATCCTATTTTTCAAAAACGCGTTATTTCGGCGCGGCTTGCCCGCTGGTAACCATCATACTTCTGGCGGTGCTGCTCACGGTTTTACTTTGCTCGCTCTTCCTGTCGTCGGCGAACATCAACCAGATAAACGAAACGCTTTACGATTCCACCGGCGTCAGAATGACCGTGACATCAGTTGCGTACATCCGGCTGGGTCCCGGCGAACTCGATTTCCAGGTCCCCAACGACGGCAACTGGCCTGCGGGCACCTTTATTAACGAGAACGAGGCTCTGGAACAGGGCGAGAAATACGAAGCGGACGACCATACGATCCCCGAAAACGTCTGGCTTTACGAGGATTTGCAGATGGCTACGCTGGACATCACCGTGATCGACGTGATAAAGGCGCTGTTCCGCACCCCCATGTTCAGCGAAAACCGTCTCGACATCATAGAGGACCAGGACTCCATGCAAGGCTACAGCCTGTACTATATCCGTTTCCTGCGCAGCCGCAGCGAGGACATAGAGATCACCCGCGACGAGGCGGGCAATATAAACTGGCTGAACATTGTCAGACATATCGCCACCTACGGTACGATCGTGTTCCTGGTGCTGACTCTGATACTGATAGTCGTCGAACTGGTATTCAACATCGGACGCATGTTCAGCTATACCACACGCCGTCTGCACGTATTGCCGATACTGATAATGCTGTGCCTTATACTTACGGCGATATGTCCCGCGTTCATAGAGTTGCAAGCGCTGGATTCGAAATCGGTCAACGCCGCTTTCACAAACTACTTCTCAACCGATTGGGAAATGTTCGTAACCGATTCTCTGTACAACGCCGACGGCACGTTGAATTCGAGCGCGGCTCTGACCTGTATCAATATGGTATTCCCGATACTTGCCGTGATACCCTTCGTGGTCGCGTTGTTGCCGCTCCTGTTCCGTAACCGTCGCGAACAGACCGTGGCTTACGTTCCCAAGGGTAACAAGAAGCACACCTACGCGGGTCAAAGGACCCCCACCGCGGCGGGCCAGCCCGGAGACAAGAACGCATTAAAGAAAACATCCGGAAAGGTCGCGCGCGCCGGCTCGCGTTCGCCCACCGGTTCGCGGTATCCGAGGAGATAGCTTCCGCCCGGAAAAACCTACGGAAAAATTCAGCGAAATGGAGGCATACCGCCTTCATTTCGGTTAGTATAGTATAAAACGGATATGTTCGAACACTTAAAAAGAGATATAGAGGCGGCGATCAAGAACGACCCCGCCGCAAAATCGAAGTGGGAAGTCTTTTTTACCTACGCGGGAGTAAAGGCTTTGTACCACTACCGCATCGCCCACGCATTCTATAAGCGCGGGCATTATCTGATTGCGCGCATAATCAGCCAGCGCGCCCGTCGTAAAACGGGTATCGAGATACACCCCGGAGCGAAAATCGGCGAAGGACTTTTCATCGACCACGGCTCGGGCGTCGTTATCGGCGAAACCGCCGAGATCGGCGACAACGTTACTATCTACCAGGGAGTAACCCTCGGCGGCACGGGCAAGGACGTCGGCAAACGCCACCCCACTATCGGCAACAACGTCATGATCAGCGCGGGCGCAAAAGTCCTGGGACCGGTCAAGGTCGGCGATTATTCCAAAATCGGCGCCGGCTCCGTAGTCCTGAAAGACGTTCCCCCGCACTCCACCATCGTCGGCGTTCCCGGCAGAGTCGTCCGGATGTACGGCGAGCGTTTCAAGGATCTGGATCAGAAACTCCCCGACCCTATCCTGGAAGAATTCGCGCGGCTTAATAAGCGTATCAACACTCTGGAAGAAATGCTCGGCGTCAACGCCTGCAAATACTCTATCTCAAACGAAATCGAACCTTCCGAACCCAACGGCAAACACACCAAAAACTGATCAGGAGACAATATGCTTCGATTCTACAACACTCTGACAGGAAAAAAAGAGGAATTCGTTCCCATGGACGGCAAAACCGTGCGCATGTATTCGTGCGGTCCGACCGTATATAACTACGCGCATATAGGCAATCTGAGAACCTACGTATTCATGGACCTTATACGCCGCACGCTGAAATTCGAAGGCTACAAGCTGAAAGGCGTCATGAACATCACGGACGTGGGTCATCTGATGGCGGACTCCGACGACGGCGAAGACAAGATGGCGGTGGCGGCGCGCGAACAAAAGCTGTCCCCGTGGGAAATCGCCGAAAAATATACCAAGGTGTTTTTCGAGGATCTGAAAAAGCTTAATATCGGCGTACCGGAGATCATCGCCAAAGCGACCGATCACATCCCGGAAATGATCAAATACGTCCAGGCGTTACAGGACGCGGGCTTCAGCTACGAAACTTCGGACGGGATATATTTCGATATCGCAAAGTTCCCCCGTTACGGCTGCCTGTCGGGCGCAAACCTCGACGACCAGCTCGCCGGCGCCAGGGTCGAGGTCAACGACGAAAAACATCACCCCGCCGATTTCGCGTTATGGAAAAAAGCCGACCCCAGGCACATAATGCAATGGGACAGCCCCTGGGGCAGAGGATACCCCGGCTGGCACATAGAATGCTCGGCAATGAGCAAGAAGTATCTGGGCGAATGTTTCGACATTCATTCGGGCGGCGTCGACCACATCCCGATCCATCACGAAAACGAAATTGCCCAAAACGAAGCCATAACCGGCAAACAGAGCGTAAGGTTTTGGATGCACGGCGAATTCATGCTGGTGGACGGCGGTAAAATGTCGAAATCGCTCGGGAACACCTATACGGTTTCCGATCTGGAAGCTAAAGGCTACGCCCCTCTCGATTTCAGATTCTTCTGTCTGAATACGCATTACCGCAAAAAGCTCAACTTTACTTTCGAAGGGCTGTCCGCGGCAAAAACCAGCCGCGCAAGACTGATGAACCAGCTTGGCGAGCACAAGGCGTCCAATGCCGCGACCACGCCCGAAAAGCTCGAGGCGTTCCGCGCTTCCTTCCGTAACGCGATAGAGGACGATATGAACGTACCTCTGGCTTTAGGGGTGCTGTTTACGGCGATCAAGGAGCCTAAATCCAAAGATATTTACGAACTTGCAAAAGAATTCGATTGCATTTTCGGGTTAGATCTGCAAAAAGCCGAAGCCGTCAAAGCTGAGGAGGAATCCCTTTTCGTACCTGAAGAAATAACCGCGCTCTGCGAAAAGCGCAAGGCTGCGAAGAAAGACAAAAACTATGCGCTTGCGGACGAACTTCGCGCCGAGATCGCCGCAAAGGGATATGCCGTCACGGATACGCCCCAGGGCTATAAGGTGAACAAACTGAACTGAAAATGCTACGCTGTCCGTACTGTAAGATCACTATCTCCACCAGGACGGACGTTTGTCCGCTGTGTCACGTCAGGCTGACCGACGTCGGCAATTCAAAAGAAGACGTCAAACGCACGGCGCGCGCTTATCCGCAGCGCGCCAAACTTCCTCCGCTTTCTGGGAGCCTGTTCGATAAGGTGTATCTTTTCGCATGGCTCAGTCTTTCACTCGCCATGATAATAGTGGAAGCTATCGTCACTCGTCACGTCAGGTTTTCCTGGATTTCGGTGACGTTTTTACTGTATCTTTATCTTTTGTTCAGAATACTGTTGCGCGGAAGCGAGTATTTTCCGCAAAAAGTTACGGTTCACGCGCTGATACTGACTGCCGCGATATATTCTCTCAGAAGCGTGCTCCCCGAGCCCGAAATAATAGCCGAATTTCTGTTGCCGATCCTTTATTTGGTTTCGACCATTGCTATCGCCGTCTTCCTGATAGTCAATTACAAGCGTCCCAACCGCTATCTGCTGAACGTACTGACGGTTTCGCTGATGTGCGTAATACCTTTTTTGGCTTTGGTGATACTCGACGATTACAAAAACTTCGCGCTCTCTCTCGCTACCATGATCTTAGGTCTTGCGGTAATTATCGGGACGCTGATCTTCAGGACGAAAACGATACTTTCGGAACTCAAACGGAAATTTCATCTGTAACGCAAAAAGCGGAGCGCAAGGCTCCGCTTTTTATTTGATCTGTTCGTATCCTGTTATTTTTCCGTCTCAGCGTCGGAATCGGCGTTTTTATTTTCTTTACGCTTTTTAAAGTGCGCTTTAATCTTGTTATAAATTCCACCGCCCGCGGCGTGATTTGCTGACATATCGTTCATTATAAACGTCACTATCGCTATTACGCCGATGACTATAAATATTGCGAGCAGCCCTTTCCACATTATGTCCAGGGATGCGATGATATTGTTTTTTGTCGCAGTGGACATCATCAACATTGCGTTATTCACGTTCACCTCCTATTAACCGACCACCAGACCGATTATCAGTCCGCCAACTATCGCCGAAGCGATTTGTCCGGAAACGTTCGTGCCGACCGCATGCATCAGCAGGTGGTTGGACGGATCCGCCTCGAGTCCGAGCTTTTGCACGACTCTGGAAGCCATGGGAAACGCCGAGATGCCCGCCGCGCCGACCATGGGGTTGATTTTATTCTTGGAGAACAGGTTCAAAAATTTCGCAAACATTACTCCGCCAACGGTGTCGAATATAAACGCGAACAGTCCCAGTCCCATTATTATCAAAGTTTCAATCTGTATAAATTTTTCCGCCTGCATCTGGAACGCTATCGTAATTCCGAGCAGCAACGTGATAAGGTTTGCAAGCGCGTTCTGCGCCGTTTCCGACAGGCTGTCCAGGACTCCGCATTCTCTGATCAGATTTCCGAACATCAGGAATCCCACGAGTGCCAGCGACGCGGGAGCGATAAGTCCCGCCACCAACGTAACGATGATCGGGAACATGATCTTTGTCGTCTTGGAAACGGTCTGGTTGGAATATTTCATGTGGATGCAGCGCTCTTTTTTCGTCGTAATCGCCTTGATGACGATCGGCTGAATTATAGGCACCAAAGCCATATACGAATACGCCACGACGACTATCGCCGCGAGATACTCGGTTTTAAGCGTCTGCGCCACCAAAATCGCCGTGGGGCCGTCGGCTGCGCCTATTATTCCTATCGACGCCGCGTCGTTCAACGTAAAGATGTCGTCGCCCATAAGAGCAGCCAACAAAACGGTAATGAAAATACCGAACTGTGCCGCCCCGCCCAGTAAGAACAGTTTGGGGTTAGACAAAAGCGGTCCGAAATCTATCATCGCGCCGATACCGATAAACAAAAGAATCGGCATTGCTTCCGATGCCTCGATACCTACTTCGAACAACCATTGCACAATGCCGTTGTCGCCCAAAACGTTAGTGCCTGGAATATTCACTAAAATAGCGCCGAAACCTATAGGCAACAGCAATGCGGGCTCCATCTTCTTTTTGATGGCAAGCAGTATCAGAATCCCGCCTATCAGCCACATTACGACGTGTTGCCATGTCACGCCGTTCAGTCCTTCCAACAGATAATCCAAAACGCGGCGTCCTCCAGTCCGTTTATGTATAAATTATATCTTACAAAAACCTACGCTGTCAACGATTTATCCGATACCTTGCGTCTTCCGTTTTATATGCGATCAGGCTGACCAAAACGCACCAGGTCACGTCCGTAGGCAAGAACACCGCGACCGCGGAAATCATCAACTGGGAAACAGGTAACGTTATGTTCAGATAATAATTGTATATGACGTACATGTATGCGGCGCCCATGACGTCCACCGCTAGCAGCGCGGCAAAAGCGCCGAGCAGTCTGACCAAATAATTTTTAGGCTTGATTTCGCTTATAAATCCGCATAAATAGGTTCCCGTTACCATGCCTAATAGATACCCGAACGACGGTTTCAGCACATACATAAATCCGCCGCCTTCCGTAAAAACGGGCAACCCTATCAATCCCATTATCACATAGATCAAAACCGCGGTACCGCCTTTGACGCCCAGCATTTCGCCCGCGAGCAGACAAAAGGCAAACTGTAACGTGATGGGTACCAGCGGCATGGGTATCCTAATAAATGCGCCTATTGCGACCAGAGCCGCAAACAACGCAATCAGCACCAGATTCTTTGTACGACTCATATCACAAACGCAATTTGACCTCACCGAATTGAAGACGTTTTTCGACGCCGTCGTTTGTAACCACCTCGAGCCTGAAATCCTCGTCTATTCCTTTTACCGTCGCGGGATATTCTTCGTCGTCCGAAGTCAATACCGTAACGCGCTTGCCGTCCAGATAAGACCTGCGCACGTATTCGCCGTTTAAACGCTTTTTATCGAAATGCGTATATATTTTCTTGAGCGACACGTAAACCGAGGCAACCACCCTGTTAAACGCGTCTTCCACGGTTTTTCCTCCGGCTTTTGACATGCACGCTCCCGCAATATTCTTGATCTCCTCGGGAAAACCGCCCTCCGGCTCCATGACGTTTATGCCTATCCCAACCACGGCGTAATCTATTTCGTTCAACTCCATATTGGTTACGGACTCCGTCAGTATCCCCACGCATTTTTTGCCGTCGATATATATGTCGTTCACCCATTTGATCTCGGCTTTCGAGCCGAAAACTTCCTCGATTCCCTCCGCCGACGCCACCGCCGCCATGGCGGTCAGATAACGCGCCCGGGTAAAGTCGATGTTCCTGATGAGCACGGTAAAATAAACCCCCGAATTTTTAGGCGAATAAAACGACGCGTTCTTTCTGCCGCGCCCGGCGCTCTGAGAACGGGACGCCACCAGCGAAAAATCCTCCGCTCCGTCGGCGGCGCGTTCTTTCATATAAGTGTTGGTGGAATCGACTTCCTCCAACACCTCGACGCACACGTTATCGTCCGGCGGAAGATATCTCTTTATGCCGTATTCCGACAAACCTTCCTCGACCAGCCTATATCCGTGATGCGTCCTCTCGATTTTGACTCCGCCCGAAACCAAAGCGTTAACCGCTTTCCATACCGCGTTGCGGCTGACGCCCGCTTCGTGCGCCAGATCGGCGCCCGAGACGTATTCTCCGAAACGTTTCTCCAGTTTCTCCAAAATGATTTCTTTTACCTTCATAGCCTGAATTATACTACCGTATCGCGTACTTTGTCAACCTTTTAGCGAAACAGGGTTGACAAACTTTGCCGTCGATTCCGGAATATCGCAAGCCGACGGGAATATACATTAAATATGGACGATTCGTATATGGAAAAAATGGCGCGCGCCTATAACGAGCGTTTGCGCGGAACCCCGAATCCGGAATACTCCGAAGCGCGCAGGATCGCCGAGGAGCAGATGGGAATACTGGAAAAAATGGCGGCTTCGGGAAGAAGCGTCGCCGTATATCTTAAAAGCCTGAAAAGCGTAACTCTTGCGGAACTGAACGCATTGGAAGGGAGAAAAAGCGTGCCTACGAACAAAGTTTCGTCGGCGTCGGGAGGGCTGACGAGGCTGAGCGAACTGGAGATAGAACTGTTTATCGCCCTTGACACGCTGATAAACGAAGGCAAGAACCTCTCTCAAACGGTCGAACGAGAAACGCGTTTTACGGCGTTCCTGGCGCTGTTACCGTTACAAAACAAGTAGGACCATACTTTTAAATTAACGGGCGCCGCAAATTGCGGCGCCCGATTTTTTGTATCCGGACCGATCCGTCAGCTTTTGGTAACGGAGATGTATCTGCCGTAACCCGTGTAGTTCTTTATCGAAGCGAACCAGCCCAATCCGAACCAGTCGCCGCTTTCTTCTTCAATAAAATCGCTTATCCACGCTGCGGCGCCTTCCAAAGCGTCGAGGTTGTCCTCGCCGTTAGGCGATTTGGGCATCAGGCTGACCGCCGAAACCGTATCGGTACCTTCGGAACAAATCACCGTCGCCGCGCCTTCCTGCGCACCATCGCCGAACTTGCTTCCGCTGAAAACGTGTTCGTTGGTCGCCCCGTTATAGATCTGACCCGCGCCGAGATATTGGATAGACACCGCTCCGTTGACCTCGCCCGCCGAAGCGGCGTTACCGCTGCCGTATACTCTGCCGACGTACAGTACCTGCGGGGCTTCGACCGTATCCCTCGTTCCCGCGTCGACATAGATATAATGCAACATGTCGATGTCCGTGGTTACGGAAGATACGTTGCTCACGCTGCCGCGGTTGTCCGCCGCCACGCCGCCGATATATGTGGCGCCCGTAGCGGTATCGTTGGTCCTGCGGTTCAAAAGCAGATTGCCGCTGAACGAACCCGATTCAACGGTTCCGTAGTTATATCCCGCGCCGAGACTCAGATATACGTTCGACGCGTCGGTAACGCTGATCATCTCGTAAATGTTGGGAAGCCCGTTACCTTCTTTGCTGCCCGCGGTATAATTCGCCACAGGATCGTATATATCGTATCCGCCCGTAGTCAGTTCGATCGCCGCTTCGCCTCTCAGGTCCGTACCCGAAGCGCCGCCCGCTATATCGAAAGAGCAGTTGCTGATCTTGCCGTTACTCCAGTTGACGCCCGCGATACCGCCGAAAGCCGTCATCACGTTGCCGCTCCTGTTGGAATACAGTTTGACGTTTCTGACGCCCGAATCGGTTATGGAGCCCATATTGACGCCCGCGATACCGCCGATAAACGCGCCCGTAAAGTTTAAGGTAACGCCGTCGGAGGTCCCGAGCACATAGCAGTTGGCGATCTTGCCGAGGTTTCTCGCGGTGATCGCGCCCACACCCAGCTGATATACCACGCCTTGTTCGGGCGAATTGAAGTTGGAATAAGTTCCCGATGCCTGGACGGAATAGATCGAAATGTCGTTATTGACCAGGAAATACGAGTTTTCGACATTTCTGTTGGTGCCTATCGAACCCGCTATTCCGCCTACGCCTCTTTGATTGTCGCTCGAATCGTAGTTGACGCCGTCGACTATCATTCTGCTGATTCCGGCGCCCAAAGAGGAAGCGTCGGTGTTTTCGAGAGAACCCGCGACCTGTCCCGAGACCATGGAGGAAATGACGGTAACGTTAGTGACTCTGGAGGTACCCGTCACGGCATAGGAGCCGTCCATGACGGCGTTACCTTCGATATAGGCGTAACTGCCTATCGCGCCCGCGATACCGCCGGCGCCGCCCGTATAAGCGAACGTTGTCGTATCGAACTTGCCGCCGGAGATCGCGTTGACAAGTCCGTTGGTAAACGAAGGATTGTTTACAACGGCGTTGGTTGACGCCGTGCCGCGCATGTATCCTATCAGACCTCCGACATAGTTTTCACCGGCGATCGTGGAAGAATTGCCGTTGGTGCGCGCGATTCCGTTTACCGAAGAAACCGTACCCGCAAACAGTTCGCCCGCCAGTAACCCGACGTAATTTTGTCCTTGTACCGAGCCGCTGACGTAAAGATTCGCGACTAAGCTTCCTTCTCCGAGTTTGCTGAAAATACCCACGTAATCGACGCCTTGTCCGATACTAACGTTGTAAAGCGTATAATTCCTGCCGTCGAAATTACCCTTGAAGCCGTTGGTGCGCATACCTGACGCATTCTTGAAGTCCGCGCCTATCATGCCCGAGAAGTTGGACGAAAGATCGATGCTGTTCTTCAGCGCGAAGTAAACGCCCGACAAATCGCCGTCCATACCGCGGTGAATGTTATTGAGACCCTCCATCTGCTGCGCGGTGGATATCAGAAGCGGCTCGTAAACGTTTCCTATACCGCCCGCGAACGGGTATCCCGCGTCGATGATCCCCGTGGGGAGAGCAACGCCGGTATTGGTGATGAAGCCTACCGTGCCGTCGCCGAGGTCTCCGAACGAGATGTAATCGTAAGTCTTTCCGGGCGTGGGATCGTCATAGAAGAATACGTGCTGTATCTTGACGAAATAATCGGTTGCCGTATCGTTTCCGTTCAGGTTGAAGTTGAGTTTGGAGATCTGGTTAGACGTGTCTATTGTGAGATCCCTGCCCGTTCCCCTGTCTATCCTGACCCAGAAATCGCCCGAGGACTGTTTGTCGAAGTTGACGTCCGTGGAAATGGGAATATTGATTATACTGATCTCGCCGTTCACCGTTCCGTCCGCGTCTCCCGCGCCGCCGTCGTAAACCCAGTACTCGGTAGCGTCGGCGGAATCGGCTCCAAGCGCCATGGCAAAGTCCGCAGGCAGTCTGATTCCGGAACCGTAAACGTCGGAACCTTTATAGACGTTATGCAGTATCAGTTCGCCGTAGCTCATGAAGTTTATACCTACGCGCTTGGACGTGTTGGCGGTTATCACAAGCTTTATGCCGTCGGTTCCCGTGATCATTTCGACATACGACTGAAATTCGCTTTCCAATAGCGCGTTCGCGGGCAGCCTGTCGTTGAAATACGCCGTATCGAATTTGCTGTTATGCGAGTCGTTGTATATCGAGCTGGTGCCGAACAGTTCATTGCCCTGAACGTCGGTTACGCTTATACCGTAGACGCGGTCATACACGGGATTGAACTTCGTGATGTCGCCGCGAACGTTCGTCCATGCGTCGAAAGAAAGCGTTATTTCCAGCGTACTGCCTACCGGCATGGTGTAATCGGTAAGCCTCCGGCCGTCAAAGTAGTCGCCGACGGCGATCTCGACGCCCGCCGAAGATGAGTTCTCCTTATAGACTATATTCATATACGGCAGAATGCTCTGCAAACTCTGCGCGTCGCCCGAAACGTTTTGAACGCTTACGTTCATGGTATACTTTCTGGTATATCTCGCGTAAATCGTGTACGAATCGTTCATTATCACGTTCAACGTGTCGTCCGCGTTATATCGGTATTCGAGTTCGACTTCGCACCCGTCGGGTAAAACTTTTTCCCAGCCGCCCGTCTTTTCGAGCGGAATACGCGAATTGCCTACCGCCACCCACCAGCCGTCGAAGATATAGTCGTCGAAAGTATTGGGTCTCGCGGTCTGTGTAGTGCCCGCGGCAAACGACGCTTCGGGATAAGCCGTCCCGTCGATGCTGGCGCTCTGTCCGCCCGCGTTGTCGATATAGGAACCCGCTTCCTGGATCGCCACAGAAGGCACTATCGCCAGTCTGTTCTGCTTTTCGAACAGCGGACGAACGATTATGCAGTACGCGCCGACGTCGCCGAACACGTAATCTCCCATGGCAGGATCGGAATAGAACAGATAATTGTCGTCGTCGCCCGCAATCGCGTTGTCCGAACCCACTTTGGGAAGATAAGAATTTGCATACAACACCGAAACGGGGAACGTGAAATTGTTGTGAGTCGCCGCCGAAATATCGCCGGACGCGTCGGGAATGAATCCCCAGCCCCATCCGCCGTACTGTTCGCCGCGGTAATAATAATACTGCCAGCCTTGCAGCACGAAGCCGTCCTCCATGCCGCTGCCCGACCACGAAAGCGTTACGGTTACGTCGTTGAAGGAATTATACGCGCTTCCCGTCATTCCGTTCAGCTGCTCCAGCACCTGGACGGTCTGTTTCGTAGACTCTCCGCCCAGGTAGCTTTCCACCTGCGTTGCGGACTCGTAATACTGCGGACGCTCCGAATTGTACAGAGTCGTCGTTACGACTATGTCGCCCGCCGCCTCGTAACGCCATACGTCGCTGTCGTCGACGTATCTGTAAACGTTCTCGACGACTATCGTGTATACGGGTTCGAATACGGCGACTACGTCCAGTCTGTATTCCGTGCCCTCAGCGGTATTGTTGGCGGTGATGCTCGCTCCGTTCAGCTTGCCTCCCAGATCGTCCAGAACGAAACTGCCGTCGGTGGAAGCGGGATATGCGCGCGTAAGTTCCGTATACTGCATCACGCCGTTGATCATATATCCCATGAAGCGGTACCGCGTGTTAAGTCCGGTATTGACCGCCGCGGAATTCAACAGTCCTTCCACCACGGAGAAGTTGACCGTCGTGCCGTAATCGAATACCGCCTTTTCGTTTTGCCAGGTGTCCCCGAACACGGTCGCGTTCGCGTAATAAGGCTTGACGCTCTTTCCGTCGAACAACGCCACCGATCTGGAAACGGTAACCTGTTTGACGTATCTTATCTTGATAATCATGTTTTCGGTAACGGGCGAAACGGTTATGGTAACGGAGCCGTTTGCCGCTTCCGCACCGATATTGAAGTTACCCTCTCCCGTGCCGGGAGTGAACATTTTATATTCGGTCGTGAAACGCCTATAACCGTTTTCGTCCGGCACCCCGGTATCGATCAGGTATCCGATCGCTTCTACACGGTATCCCGAATTCGGCGTTACCGTGATGATCGTGGTCGCCCCGGCAGACACGCGGTATGAGTTGGAACTGAGCGTAACGTTGAGGTTACCGCCCGCGTTGGAGTTATTCGCGCCGTAGGATTCGGATAAGAAGCTGAGATACACCGCCATCGAGGGATCTCCCGCATACAAAGTGCGGTCGTCGGTGATTTTGGTGTCGCTGACGAACGCGTTCGCAGCGTTCATCGGGGTCGCGTTATAGAACGAGATGTTCGCCCTGTTGGTACCGCCCACGGAGTCCGCTCCGAAGGGAGCAAAGCCCGCGCCGCTCCTGATCCTGAACAGGCACGCGCCTCCCGCGACTCCGCTGTTGGTCAGCGTCTCGCGACGGATACCGTTGTTGTCGGCGGCTATATCCGGTAAAATCTGCTCGGGATTGGCTGAATCGGCAGCGTACGTCGCTTCCGCGGTTATCGAAGCGTAGGTGCGGTAAAGCATTGCGCTCGGATCCGTCGAAGCAAAGCTTCCCGAAATAAATTTATACACGGGCATGATTTCCACGGTTACCGTATAAATTCGGTAGAATATCGCGCGGAACGTGCGCGTGGAAGTCATCGTATAGCGAAGTTCGAGACCGTTCGCGGCTATGGTAATGCCGTTTTCGCCGTTACGGACGTATTCCCAGGCTCCGTTTCTGAATTCCTGATATCCCTCGAATCTGTAGTTCTCGGTATCGAACAGCTGTACGTTGAAAGTGGCGTCCAAACCGTGGCTGTGCCCGGTAAGAGACGCGGAGTTGTCGCCGAAACTCATGCTGTACGACGCCACCGTGTTGCCGCCCGAAACGTAATTGCCGGACGTCGGGTTGTTGCCCGTTAGCTTGAACTCGGTCTGTCCGCCGCCTGTAACCATATAAGCGAACACGTTGTCCCTGAGATTGACCGCATACAAACTGAGCGCGGTTTCGTAAACTATATACAGTCTTGCAAGCGACGGGTCGTGAATGTCCAAAACGGAATACAGGCTGCTGCCGCCTACGTTCAGGGCAATATCCACGTTCATGGTCAGCACGACGTTCGTATAGTTTTCGTCGGGTCGGCGTTCGTACTGGTTGGAGCCTGTTTTCTCGCCGTAGTTCACGCCCGAAAGCGCCCCTATCCTGCCCACGCCCGAAAGCCAGTTCGCGCTGGAATACAGCGTTACGGCGGTGATTTCGTAGCCTACCGTAAACGTATGCGTAATCGGAGTGCCTCCGACGGTATTGTATTCCACCAGTCCGTATTCGGAAGACACTTTCAAGGTGGAGTCGCCCGATCCGTCGGCGTATTCCCTGCGGTTTACGGCAAACGTTACCGCATAGCTTTGCGGCGAGAATACCGCGTCGACTTCGATTTCCGAAAGAGCGTTCACGAACGCGTCGTTGACGGTAAAGGTGGCTGCATATGAATAACTGCCGCCGTTCTTTTCGGGTACGACGTTATAACCGACTCCGTATCCTATGGCGTAGCTAATGCCGTTAACGGAAAGCGACGACATGTAATAACCAGGGTTGGAATTAAAGTAGATCACTATGGCGGAATGATGCCCTATCTTGTCGCCCGTCTGCCATACGCCGCCGTCAACGTTGATGCCGTTGTGCGCGCCGCCGCTGCCGGTAGCGGAGAAAGAAACGGAATACTGCCTCAATGCATACGTAACGTCTATCAGAAGATCGTCCTTGACCGCGTTCACGACCAGCTGGTAAGTTCCGCCGACAAAAGTGAAGTCCTCGAGCGAATATACCGCGTCGCCCATCGTTACGACGACCGCGATAAGATCGTAACCTTCGGGAGGCGTCAACACTATGGTGATCCTGTCGTTAAAGCGCATGCCGTCGTAATCGGCGCCGCCCTGCCCCGAAGGCGTCCAGCTGGACGGGATCTCGTCCGCTCCGAGCGAAGCGGTGCTGAACGTTCTGCCGCCGCTTATCTGAAGTTCGGCGACAGCCCTGACGTCGGAAGAACCGGGATGAATCTGAGCATATCCGCCCGTAAAAGTCGCAATATGCTTTTTACGCGCGGGCGCAATCGTTATAACGTAGTCGCCGCGCACGTTTTGGAAAGTGTAGCTCCCGACGGCGCCCTCGACGAACAACAGAGAACGTATTTCGTTAAGTATTTCGTCCGACACCGCAATCCCGTCGACGGTTACCGTAAAGCGGTCATCCGCATCGAGTCCGTCGAGTTCGTATCCCGTGTACAGTTCGTAAGTCAGCTTAAAGTCCTCGCCCCATCTGACCGTGGCTACCGCCACGTCGGCGTTGCCGCCCTCGGATGCGGTGATCGTGAAGGAGTACGTTTTTATGTCGAACGTAACGTCGATGCGCGTCTCTCCCGCGACCGTATGCGTTTCCGCTGTTTCCATGCTCGGATTCTTGCAGTTTACGTTCTGCGAAGAAGAATCGGTCTTTATCGTAAACGAGGAAATTACGCTGCCGCTGTTTTCGAAGTCGGGAGTGGCTATCAGCCTTATGACGGAGCCGTATGTCGCCGTCAGTACGGTCGTATTGCCGTCGTACGCCGCCCAGATCACGCCGCTTGACAAAGCGAACATGCCGTCATGCTGTGCGGAGGGAGTCCAGTAGAATACGCTGCCGTCTTCCATGTCGGCCTGCAATACGATTTCGCCGAAAGCGCCGTTCAGGGCTCCCGATCCGAATGTTACGGTATGACGTTTTATATCAAACGCGGCTTTTGCGACGACGTTGGCGGTCAATACGCCCGAAACGGCGTTATTGCGCACGGAAGCGCTGAGGTCCTCGCCGTTTATCGTAAAGCCCGTTCTGTCGTAGCCCGTTCCCGGATTGACGATCACCGTATAATTGAGGCCGTATTCGTACAAGCCGTTTTCGGATACGACCGCGGCGTTACGGTCGTAAGGATTATAAAACTCCACGCTTACCGCGCCGTTGAAGGCGTACAGCCCGGACGGAATCATATCCAGCGAAGCGTTTATGACGGATTCTTCTATGTCGAAACTGTACTGATAGCGTTTGAACTCCACGCTCAGCGAAGTTACGTTATAGGATATGCCTTCTATCAGATACGCGCCGCCGGTAACGGGCATCTGTTCGCGCGAAAGCGTTATTATGCCGCTGACGCCGTGAGCGTCCACGTAGTATATCACCACGCTCTCTACATAGTATCCGCGCGCGCTACGCGGCGTAACTACTATTCTGACGTCGCTGCCGTGAGCTATGTCTTCGTACAATCCGTTATCCGACGCGGTATATCCCGTTACCGTAACGACACCGAACGTGGACGGATCGGTATCGCGGGAAGCGAAGTTCGGACTGGAATTGAAGGCGTTGACGTCGATATAATAACGGTTAATCTCGTACACGACGCGCACCGACAGAGTGTCGCTGCGCCTGCCGAGGTTATAGAAGATTTCCGTCATCTCGTTCTCGGAAACGCCCGCAATCTGCCAATCCCACACGTTGGTGCCGTTAATAATAAGCTCGGCGACGTGGTAGCCCTCGTCGGCGATCATTTTCAGCATCAGAGTTTCCGACGCGCCGAACGTCAGCGAATCGGTATCTACGTATCCCGAACTGCCGTCGGCGTCTGTCGAGACGAAAGTCGTGCCGCCGAGAGTGTCGGAAATAATCATCGTATAGGCGTTGGGCGAAAACTCGACAACCACCGCCGTATCGCCCGTAATCCTGAAGTTGAGCGTGCCCGAAACGAAACAGTTGGTACTGCCGTCGAGAACTGCGTTGGTGAGCTGCGAGGGAGAATACGACAGTCCGCCCACGCTGACCGAACGGATATAATATCCGTCGTTTGCCGAGATATTCATCGAAACGGCGGTGGCATAAGTATAGTTGCTGCCCTGTTCGCTGCCGCTGACGGTGCCGCCCGAAGAATACGAAAGAGTAAGAGTATAGTTGTTTGCCGTAAACGAAGCGTTTACGGTTATATCGCCCGAATAAGCCGTGCCCGCAGGGAAATTCCATTGGACGACTCCGCCCGAATATACGGTTATTTCCGAAGGATCCGGGTCGCGCCTCGAAGTCGATCCGTAGGAAACGTAATAGTTCCCGAGCGAATACCCCGCGGCGGGGATAAATCGGATGCTGAATCCTTCGCCGTCGGTAACGTAAACGGCGTCGGAATTGACCGAACCCGAGCCGGAAGTCAGATTCACCAGTATATAGCGCCTGACCTCTCCGAACACCGCGTAAACGCCGTTGACGCCCTCTTTTACCGTGTACTTAAAAGTATCGGAAGCCGCCACGAATTCGCCGTTTACCAGATAGCCTTCGAGTACCGCTCCGGCCGCGGCGCCCGCGCTGAATTCGATCTCGGTACCTACGGGAAGCACGGCGCCGCTGGATACGGAGACTCCGCCGCTAAGCGCGTAAAGAGTGCCCGAACCCGTCGAGCCGAATTTCACGGTTCCGTCGGTTGCCGAGGTATCGCAAAAATACAGATAAATTCTGATGTCGGAGCGTATGCCGTAAACGTTTACCGTGCATTGGTTACCCAGCATTTCAACGGTATACGCGCCGTAATTTTCACCCGTCTCGCCCGAAGCAGACGCGACGTACGAATAGTCGCCGCCCGAAACGTTCTCGACGGCGATATTGTCGAGGGTCAGCGTGCGGTTCGTAACCAAAAACGCCGTAACGTTCGCGCTGCCGCCGAACGGCGCGCGGTAAACGCCCGTTTCGTTCAACAGCCCGTCGCAGGTAACCGAAGACGTGCCCTGGAGAGTAACCACCGAGCCGCCGCCGTCCTGTGCCACCGCGATCACGTCGTACACGACGTCGCTCAATGCGATCTCGACGCTGAAATCTGAATCGATCGCGTCAAACGTCATCGTATGCTCGGTTACTCCGTAGCCTATGACCTCGGGATAGGAAGTTCCCGAAGCGGTATGAACGGTTATCGAATCGAGTACCGCGTCCGAAGGAGCGATAACGGTGAACGTCGGCGAAGTCCCGCGCGGGATGTCCGCGACCGTCGTAACGGCGCTGACGGATACCGCGGAACCGTTATAACTTAGTTTCATGTCGACGTCGTTTGTCGTGAACGTAACGGTTTGGAGCGTTCTGACGAAATTGAATACAATATTATAATCGCGCGTAACTTCGGGAGTGGTATAAGTTACGCTCGAAAGTCTGCCGGGGTAGTTTTCGACCACGCCGTTGACTTCCACCGAAGCCACCGAATAAATGTTGTCGGTTATCGCGACCACCTCTGCGGTCTCGCCGTAACCGACTATGAAGCTCTCGGTCACGCTGCCTTCGCCGCCGAAATAAGAGGTGTTGATTTTGTAATACAGGTCGTCGGTCTCGACCTCTATCACGGTATCGCGGGAAATCGATTCTATACGGAAGGTTACCGAAGTGATACGGTAGTCGCCGGCGGCGTCATAAAGGGATATTTCCTCGCCGTTGACTTCGAATCCGAAGATGCTGCATCCGCCCGTCATCGCGCCGGAGAAGTATACGTAGGGATCCAGCACCGTGCCGTTCACCCTGATAGCCGAAATATAATGACCTTCGGCGGCTTCCACGTCGTAGAGACCGGGATTGGTACCCTTCTGGAACGAAGTTTCCGTGGGACCGCTTATCGTGGCGAAACCGGTATCGTCGGGTAAGATCACGTCATAGAACAAGCCGCGATAACTGATTTCGACGGAGGTATTACCCGTTACGTCCGCAACCGTAAACACATAGCTTTCGGCGTTGTCCGGAAGCGTTTCGGAGTGAGAATCGACGCTGAGTACGGAAATATAATTGCCTTCGGAGGCGGTGATCCTCATCACCAGACTGCCGCCCGAAGGAACGGCTACGGTAAACGCCGCGGAAGTATTCGTCGTCCAGTTGCCGTCGCCGGAAGTGCCCGAAACGTAATATTCCACCGTGCCGACAAGCCCCGTGGAGCCGTTGACGACGTTGACGGAATAAGCCTTAAGCTCGAATACGACCTCGAGAGCGAGTTTGTCAGAAGTAACGATCGTGTTTACGTTGATCGTGCCGAAATACATGTTGTCGGTAAGAGGAATATCGCCCTCCGCCAACGTAATGCCGTTTAGGGAAATCTTTTTCAGCACGTATCCCGCCGAAGGCGCGACGGCATAGGTGAAATCGGAATTCACCGGAACCTTGACGACGCCCTGAATCGGATCGGAGGAAACGACCCCGTCGTTGACGGCGTACACCGCGCCCGCGCCGGCGAGCGAGACCGTAAAGTCTTTCGTAATCACGCTGAACACGGCGACGACCTCAAGGTCTCCCGAAACTATGTACTCGCGGGTAACGGCATTGGCGGTCGCCTCGCCCATGTCGGAAACGTACCAGCCGTCGAACACATAAACGGTCTTTTGAGGCACGACGGACGGGAATGCTCCGGTAAGCGCGCCCGCAAGCGAAGTCTGATATTCGGCGGTTACCACTATTCCGCCCCTGTCGGCGTCATAACCCGGAAGCGTGGTAAACTCGTTACGGTTAGACAAAGAGTCGTCCAACAGGAACACGATCGTATAGACGTTCCTGATCCAGTAAGCCGTCAAAGTGACGTCTCTTTCGATCACGGCTTCGTTCGTCAGGATAACGGGATCGCCGTTTGAATCGGTTTTGTGGTACCATCCGCCGAAAGTAAATCCGCCGGAAGAAATGATGTCCCTGTCCTCTACGTCGAAAACTTCGCCTATCGGCGTGCCGTAAGCGAGCGTGATCGAAGGAAGTTCGGGAACGGGAGAACCGTTGCTGGCAAAGGATATGACGCTCTCCGCATACACGAAATTCGCGCGCATGCTCATCGCGTTGATAACGCCCGCGGTCGTGGAAGCGGAATCGGACGGCAACGTGAACGACAAAGTGTATTCCTCGCTGGTTCCCGTTCTGGCGGAGGTGAACATGACGTAGCTGCCGTCGGCAAGCTCCACCTGCTGGCTGACGCCCTCGGGAGCCACCGAGACCCATTCGCCGTCGACGTTTTTGATTTCCCAGCCTATGAAAATCCTGCTGTCGTTGGCGCGGAGGCGCAGAACGGACTGCGCGCCCTTCGGATAATATGCTTTCAAATCTTCGATATAACCGAGCGCGCCGCTGCCGTCGGAAGAAAATTCCACGCTGAGATCGACCGCGTCCTTGACCATCACGGGTCGGATATTGAGGTCCTCGGTAACGTTGGTATAATCGGTATCCCATCCCGTGAACTTGTATCCGTACAGTTGCATGTTGCTTTCGTCGGCTCTCGGAACGTTGGTGGGCTGAGAACCGTAAAACACCGTTTCTTCGCGCGCGGTGGTACCGTCCGGATAATAGAAAATGACCGTAAAGGTCTGTTTCGTGAATACGGCGGTGATGTTCATGGTGCGGCTTATCGCGAGATCGCGTCTCGAAGCCTCCGGATAACCGTCGCTCCACCTGAGGAATTTATAGCCCTCCGCGGGCACGGCGTTGACCGTCGTGGCGTCGCCGCCCGCCACTACCGACTGGACCGCGTCGCCCTCGATCCTGCCGCCGTAAGACGCCGTATACGTTACCGTTAGCGTGGTGGGAACGACCTCGTATGTAACGGTCTGCTTGAACCCGCCGTAATCCAGCACGACGTTGTTTAGAGTCTGGACGCGGGTAAGGTCCAGCCCTTCGACTATCATTTCGGACAGCGCGACCTGCTCCGAAGTGCCGTCGCTGTACTGTACGGTAGCGAACACCTGGGTCAGGTCGGCGTTGATACTTATTCTGCCGTCGTTTTCGACCACTATGGCTTGGACGGTGGGACGGACGTAAGTGCCCGCCGCAAGATCGGATCCCTCGTGACCTTCCACCATTCCGGGCAACACCGCCACGGCAACCGCCGCAGCGACTATCGCCGCAACCGCCACAACAATAAGAGCGATGCCTATCATGCTCCTTTTCGTGTAATGTTTTCCGGGGATCCTGTATCGTGCCATAAGAGTCGAACTCCTTTTGCGCGCTATTTACGCGCGCCGCGTTATGTGTAAATTATATATAATAAAAAAGCGCCCCGCAAGCGCTTCGGATATCTTTTGCTATACTTTTACCGCGGAGGGCGGCGGCCTGACGGGCAGCGCCCTCCGCTCAGACCGTTACCTCGGCTTTTTCCGCCACTCTTTTTTGACGGTCTGACGCTCCCTGGCGATACACAGAGCGTCCTCGGGAACGTCGTCCGTAACCGTGCTCCCGCCCGCGATATACGCGCCGTCGCCCACGTTCACGGGAGCTATCAAATTGGTGTTGCAGCCTATGAAAACGCCCTCTCCGACGCGCGAACGCCTCTTTTTCACACCGTCGTAATTGGCAAATACGGTACCGCATCCCACGTTCGTGCCCGCGCCCACGTCCGCGTCGCCGATATATGTCAGATGCGCCGCTTTCACGCCGTCGCCGAGAACGGAGTTCTTGACCTCGACGAAATCGCCGATCCTGGAAGCGTTGCCTATAGTCGCTCCCGCGCGAAGGCACGCGAACGGACCCACGGTCGTGCGTTCGCCTATCCGTGCGCCCACGGCATAGGAGGAACGTATCTCGCTGTTTGCCCCGACAACGGTATCGGTCAGATCGCAGTAGGAATAAACGACGGCGTTTTCGCCTATCTCGGTCGTTCCGTCCAGCACGTTCATCGGATATATTTTCGCGCCGCGACCCAGCTTCACGGAATCGGCGATAAATGTGGTTTCGGGCGACATTATCACCGCCCCCGCCTTTGCCGCCTCCCGCAGTTTCGATTCGCTTGTTGTGCGAATCAAGGTATCCGAAACCGCTTGTTCGGTATCTTTTTCTGCGGATTTCAGTTCTAAGATTTTCGAAGCGTAAGCCTTCAGGCTCTTGACAGCACGCATGGCGCGCGACATTTCCCTGTCTTCCGCCGTCAGCCTTATGACGGGTTCGGTCCCGGAAGGTCTGGCTATGATCCTGCCCTCGCCTTCGGTTTCCAGGTACGCCTTGAACGCGGCGATCTCGGGACTTAAAACGAAAGCTTTTTTGCCGCGTTCGTCCGTTACGATTTCGTCCGTAGCGGTCGGGTATTCGCCGTAATCGGAATACTCGAGAATGTCTTTTTCGCGCGCCACCGCGGCGGTGATAAGCGAGGTTAATATGCCGTCGCCCGTTGCGGCGAATTCGGAGAAAATGATGTGTCCGGACCTTTCGCCGCCTATAGGAAAGCCCCCTTCCTCCATTTTAGCCGATACGTATTTGTCGCCGACGGGCGTTCTGACAAGCTTTATCCCCAGTTCGTTCAGCGCTTTTTCCGCTCCGAGATTCGTCATCAGCGTTCCGACCAGTACGGGCGGCGAAAGCCTGCCTTTTTCTTTAAAGTATTTAGCCGCCGCGTACATCATGCGGTCGCCGTCGACTAGCACGCCTTTGACCGCCGCCATCACGCGGTCGCCGTCCCCGTCGTACGAAAAGGCTATGTCCGCGCCGGAATTCAAGGATTCTTTCAAAATGTACTCGGGATGAGCGGCGCCCGTGCCGACGTTGATCCTTTCCCCGTCGCCTTCCGCGTTCAGCGCGGTAACCGTAGCGCCCAGACCGCGGAAAAGAGCCACCGCGGCGCTTCCCGCCGCGCCTGAAGCGCCGTCCAGCACAACTTTCAGTCCTTTCAGATCGGGACTGAACGCTCCGCGTATGTAATTCAGGTAGTCCTCCAGTCCGTCTTCGTACTTCCGATACGCGCCGCCGCTTTCCTCCTGAAAGTCGGAAGCGTCTATCAGCGCTTCCAGCGCCTCCTCTTCGGCCGTAGAGATCTTCGCGCCTTTTCCAGAAAAGAACTTCAGACCGTTATATTCGGGAGGATTGTGCGACGCCGAAACCATGACGCCTATTTCGGCGTTGCCGTTTCGGGTCAGGTACGCAAGCGCGGGCGTCGGCAACATTCCCGCGTCGGTAACCACGATTCCCGCCTTTTCCAGAAATCTCGAAAACGTCAGCGCTATTTCCTCGCCGCCGTTCCTCGGATCACGCGCCACGACAACGTTTATTTTGCCGTAAAACGCTTTGACCGCCTGAGCCGTTTTTTTCAAAAATTCCGCGGTGAACATCGTACTTTTGCCGCGGATGCCGTCCGTGCCGAAATATTTCATACTGCCTCCGAATATGGGTCAATGTATGTGATTCGGCAACAAAGTGTGCAAAACCGGAGTGCGCTCCGCAGAGCGCGCCGGAATCCGTAATTAATTTAAAACTCGTCGGGTATCAGGGAGATCAGTTCGGCAACGCCCGGGTGCGGGAAACACAGTTTCTTGATTTCTCCGAGCGGAGTTTGCATATGTATAAACGCTGCCGGCGCGCCGATTATTTCGGAAGCGTACGGTACCGCCAGATGCGCGCCCGCAAGCACGCGCCGAACCGGATCGACGACGAACTTTACAAAACCGTCGCGTTCGGCGCTTTCCGTAACGTACCGCGGAGAATACGCCGCGGGAAACACATATTCCTTCAAACCCTCCCCGCAGCACGCGCCGACGGAGGCGAATTCGGGTTCGAGATACACTACCGACGGTACGGAGTCGTAACGCATCTTTTCGCTCGCGCCGAACATGTCCTTAACCGCCGTTTCGGCTTCGCGGTAAGCTTTATGCGCCAGCATCATTTTGCCGTTTACGTCGCCTGCAACCCACATTCCGGGAACCGATGTGCGCATATATTCGTCGCAGACTATTCCTCTTTCGATCTTCGGGGAAAGGTTTTCCAGTCCGTATCCCGTTAGCCTCGGCTTTCTGCCCGTACACACCAGAATCTTCTCCGCGGGCACTTCCGTTTCCTCGCCGGCGACGCTCACCTTAATGCCGTCGGGCAGGATTTCGTTCACCTTTGCCGACAGCAGAACCGTTACCCCCAGCCTTTCCAAAGTCTTTTTAATAAGCGCCCTGCAATCGGAGTCCGGCGAAGCGGTCAGAGCGGACTCCGCCTCGCACAGAGTTACTCTCGCGCCGAACATCGCGTACATCGCCGCAGTTTCCGCGCCTATAACTCCGCCGCCTATCACGGCGAAAGTTTCCGGAATACCGTCTATGTCCAGCGCCCCGGAACTGAAAGTGGCGCGTCCGCGCGCCATCGCCTCGTCCAATCCTTTTACGGGCGGCGCCACGGGTTCGGAACCCGTCGCTATCAACAGTCTTTCGGAACAGACCCTGCCCGAGGGCGATTCGACCTCGAAAAGCCCGTCGCGTTTCCCGAGGATGACGGCGCGTTCGCGTATAAACGCGACGCCCGCGTCTTTCAGCCCCTTGGTAACCCCTGCTCGTAAGATTTTTATCTGTTTTTCTTTGTTATGCATTATTTTCCGCCAATCGGGGGCGCCTGCCGCTCCGACGCCGGGTACGGCGAAAGATTTTACGGCGTAATACTGTTTTGCCGTATGCAACAACGATTTAGTGGGCACGCAGCCTTCGTTAAGACACACGCCGCCCGCAAAAGCGTTTTCAAACAACGCCACGGAAAATCGTTTTGCGGCAAGTTCCGCCGCTTTGTATCCGGCTGGACCCGCTCCTATCACTATCAGGTCGTATTTATCCATATTGCCTCCGTTGAATCGTCAAAGCCTCGTATCCGCATCCCGCAGCCGCTCGAGAGCGCAATAAACCGCTGTCGCCTCGGCGACTTCACGGCGCGACGCCGCCAAAGCTCCGCACGCGTTTTTATCCTCGGACACCGGGAAAAATTCGGCGATGACGCGCCCTTTTTTCAATATTATCGGGTATTCTCTGCCCGAACACGTATAAACCGCTGCGTATGCCGAAGCGGCGCCGAACGCCGCCTCGTCTTTTGAAAAACGCAGAATTTCTGTTCCGTCCGGAAAAACCATCTCCGCTTCGTTTTTTCCGAATCGAATTTCGGCTTCTGCTTCGTCTGCGGCAGAATAAAACGTCTGCTTATTGCCGGAACATACGACTTTCAGTAACATATCCGAGCGGTCGCTCGCCGAATGTAACGCGCATGGCGACGACAAAAGATACATTCTTTTCGGAAAAGTATACGAAACCGTTTGCGCGGAGCCGTTTTCGGGTTCTTCGAAACGGTCCGATAAAGCGCTTCCGTTAAGGCGAATCGGCGCTTCGGGCATAGCTTAAATCTTTTCGGCGCAGCAATGCGCGTGCGTGGGCGTCAGGCATCTGAAGCCTTCCGCGCCACCGAAACGAAGCGTTTTCAGCCCGAATCTTAAAGTTCTGAAGTCTATATAGAGATTTATCATATCCCCGCTGCCCTTTTTGTCGGGAGTATAAGTCATCTGGGAAGCATGACAGGCGAGCGCCTTTTTCTGCAGTTTTCGCCATTTCGCGCTGGTAGCGAAATAGTAATTGGGTTCGTCCGTATAATACATCGCCAAAAGCGCGGGAGAAGCGGCGCCGTAACCCGCTTTCTTTGCCATGGGAGGATTGGAAGCGAATAAAAACGCCCTTTTTGTTGCGTTTCCGACGTTTATATGGTCGACATGACATTCGGTTTTTAGCCACGGGTCGGGACAGAATATAAGGTCGGGCTTGAATTCGAGCACTTCGCGGTAGATTTTTTCGTAAAGCGCTTCCGCGTCGTAAAAGCCGCCGTCCGAAAGCCCCAAAAAGCGCACGTCTTCCACGCCGAGTACGGCGGCGGAAGCCCTTTCTTCGGCTTCGCGTATATTTTTAAGTTCGTCGGGGTCGGTATCGGCGAATTCGGAACCGTATCTGCCGTCCAACGCTATTACGAAGCGTACCGTCTTTCCCGCCGCGGCAAGTTTAGCCGCGGTCTGACCCGCCGCCACCTCTATGTCGTCGGGATGCGGCGAAACAAACAATACCCTTTCGGCTTTTTCGAAAGAGGGAAAGGGTAAAATCGCGTGCAACAGCTTTTTCATCAGACACATGATCGCTCCGCGGCGGAACGGATTAAGGGGTATTCGTAGTCTATGCTTTCCTCCGCCGTTTAAATCGATTATAATCCAATTTCGAGGATTATACAAGTCCCTTATTTCTCCGCGCATAAAAAAACGCCCGCATTCGCGGGCGTAAACAAATCAGGCGGGTATTTTTAGCCGACGAGCCTTACGGGCAATACCAGATACAGATATTTGTCGCCCTCCAGCGGCACTATCACGGCGGGCGCGTTGGAGGTGGAAAGATTGATCTTGACGGAATCCTCCTTTATCCTCGCGAAAGCGTCGAACAGATAACGCGTGTTGAACGCGATCTCTATATCCTTTCCGCTGAGGTCGCAGGGCACGTTTTCGTGTATTTTGCCCACCTCCGAGGAAGAATCTATGTTTATAGCGTTCGACGAAAGCGAAAGCTTGACGTAGTTTTTCTTGTTTTTGGTAACCAGCGCCGCACGGTCCAGCCCCATTTCGAGCGCGCCCTTATTGACGACGACGGAACTGGAGACCGCCTCGGGAATTATCTTCTTGTACTGGATAAATTCGCCCTCCAGCACTCTGGTAACGATCTTGGTGTTGCCGAGATCGAACAAAACGCGGCTCTTCTCCGCGTAAACGCTGATGTTGGAGCCGTCCTCGCCTATAATTTTGACGATCTCCTGAAGATTCTTGGAGGGAATGACCACGCCGAAATCGCCTTTTTGTCCGAACACGCGGCATCTGGTAACGCCCAGACGGTATCCGTCCAGCGCCGCCGCCACCAGTTCGTCGTCCTCGACCTCCAGTTTGCATCCGCGAAGTATCGGACGGCTGTCGTCCTGAGCCGCGCAGAATATCACGCCTTCAATGGTATCGCGAAGATCCTTGTCTTTCGCCACGAAACCGTTATCGGTGGGCACGTCCTTGGACTCGGGATAGGTTTCGTCGTCCATGCATTGAAATTCGGAGACGTTTACGCCGTAGCTTACCGACAAAGTCGATGTGTATTTTTCGATATCGACCTCTTCGTCGGCGACTTTTCTCATAAACTCGGCGAAAATTTTGCCGGTAACGACCGTTTCGCCTTCGAGCTTGACGTTAGCCTTGATCCTGGTGGAAATATACAATTCCAGGTCGGTCGCCGCCAAAGTGACTTCGTCGCCCTCGGCGCGGATCTTTATACCTTCCAGAATGGGTATGTTAGCCTTGTTGGAAATGGCTTTGCCTACTGTGTTTAACGCGTCGGACAACTCGCGGGTATTGCAAATGAATTTCATTTGAGTTCCTTCCTCTGTATTCAGAATTGTTTTCTATTATAGTTTAATCCGTGAAGCGGCTTTTGTCAATTATTGAGCGTTTGAATAAATTTACGTCGCCGAATTTTTAACGCGCCTATCTGATTTTTACGGATTTAGGGGCGTTTTTTAAAAAGCTTATCGGCATTTTCCGACAAATTTCTTTACGGAAATTTTTCATATCGGCAAATAATCGTTGACAAATCGCTTTTCGGCTGATATGATAGTATAGCTGTCGCGGGGTGGAGCAGTTGGTAGCTCATCGGGCTCATAACCCGAAGGTCATGTGGTTCAAGTCCCATCCCCGCCACCAAACCGAGGATAAGGGCGCGTCTTGCGCCCTTTCTTCATGATTCGGACTTCAGTCATTTACTTCATTGTAAACTCCTTCGTCCTAACACTCGAAAGAACGCCATCCGCAACCCTTCTCCTCGGTTTGGTCCGTAAAGCTAAGGGCGCATCTTGCGCCCTTTCTTCATGATTTGGACTTCAGTCGATTTTCTTGCGCCTGCCTGAACGGACAGGCGCGACGAAAATACGCTTAGAAAAGCCGTTTTCGTCTGCTTCCTGCGTGAGCGAAGCTCGGCACGGCACCGTAGCCTTCGCTTCTACACTTGAAATCGGGCGAAAACGTCAATTTCTCGCTGCCAAGTAGGTTTAAAAGTGCATTAAAAGAAATACGTCGATAATGCAATTATATAATTCAATCAATCCAAAATTTTAAAACTTCGGTTATTTGCTTAATTATAAACTTTCTTGTCTTAACCGAATTATAAAGTGCATTTATCCGTTTTAAATTCTTTCAGCGTACTCGGCGCCCGAGGGATGGGGATTTTCGTTCGGTTCTAAGGGTAGAAGCGAAGGCTACGATTCCGTGCCGAGCTTCGCTCCCGACGAAACGGGCGAAAAGACGCTCCCGCAGGGTGTAACGGGAAGCGCCCGTCCGATCAGGCGGGCGCAACGGAATATCCCTTCTCCTCGGTTTGGTCCGTAAAGCTAAGGGCGCATCTTGCGCCCTTTCTTCATGATTCGGACTGCGGTCGATTTTCTTGCGCCTGCCTGAACGGGCAGGCGCGACGAATATACGCTCCGAAAAGCCGTTTTCGTCCGCTTCCTGCGTGAGCGAAGCTCGGCACGGACCGTAGCCTTCGCTTCTACACTTGAAATCGGGCAAAAACGTCAATTTCTCGCTGCCAAGTAGGTTTAAAAGTGCGGTAAAAGAAATACGTCGATAATGCAATTATATAATGCAATCAATCCAAAATTTTAAAACTTCGGTTATTTGCTTAATTATAAACTTTCTTGTCTTAACCGAATTATAAAGTGCATTTATCCGTTTTAATTTCTTTCGGCGTACTCGGCGCCCGAGAAATGGGGATTTTCGTTCGGTTCCAAGGGTAAAAGCGAAAGACTACGGTGCCGAGCTTCGCTCCCGACGAAACGGATAAAAAGACGCTTCCGCAGGGCGTAAACGGAAGCGCAGGTTTTTAAAATCGGAACGAAGGGATCATTCCCCTGTTATTTCCTTTATCGCATAGGCTATGTATTTGACGGTATCGGGTGAAATCATTCCCGTTACGCCGTATTCTTTCGCCGCCGCCTCTCCCGCGATTCCCGCCACGAACGCGCCTACCGCCGCAACAAGGGTCAAATCGGTATTCCGCGCCGCAAGCGCCGTAATTATACCCGTCAGCACGTCCCCGCTTCCCGCGGTCGCCATTCCCGGAGTGCCGCGCGAGTTTACATAGGTTCTTTGTCCGTCGGAAACGAAAGTGTCCGCGCCTTTTAACAAAACGGTAAGCGCGTGGCGCGAAGCGTATTCCGCGGCATGGCGCGCGGGATCGGACAAGATTTCGGATACGGAAAGCCCGCTGAGCCGCGAAAATTCCCCGGGATGCGGGGTCAGTACGACTTTTCCGGAGCGCCGCTTTTCCAAAAGCTCGGGATACTTTGCGATCGTATTCAGCGCGTCGGCGTCGAGTACCAACGGCACGTCTTTACTAAAAAGATATTCTATCAGCTCTCTGTTGTCGCCTTTTTGCCCGAGCCCCATACCCGCGCCTATCGCTTTCAGATTCGATGTCGCTTCGTCTAAAAGCGATTTTTCGTATCTTAAGCAACCGAAATAGTTGCTCGGCAGGAACTTCAGCGTACATTCGTTCATATACGGGAACACCGCCTGCATGATAACGTCGGGCACAATAAGTCTGGTTACGCCGGCGCCGGAGCGCATGGCCGCGGACGCCGTATATGCGAGACGGGCGGCTCCCGCATATTCTGCTGAGCCGCCTATCAGTCCTATATATCCGTAATCGCCCTTGTTAGACAGACGCGCGCGCTTCCCGAGTACGGCTCGCGCCTCGCACTCTGTTACGGGCAATACTCCGGGCATTACGATCTTTTCCTGCGGGCCTTTACGGCGCGTCTAACGGCGATTATCACCGCTACCAGGACCAATACCGACGCCACCACGACCGCGGCGATGACTATCGCGCGTTCCAGGTCGCTCATTCCCGAATGTACCGGGGTGATCTTTTGCGTTTCGGCATCGAACTGATAACCCGTATACCAAAGCTTTTCGCCGTCGTAAACCAGTTTACCGAATGTCGGGTTCGACAGCGTGGGATCGTGCAGCTTCTCGCCGAACTCCAGCGGAATGTCGTCGGAGGTTCTGTAGTTATAGAACTTGTCTCCGAAAGTACCCATTGAAACATACAGCACGCCGCCTTCCACGGTACCGAGCTCCGTCGTTGCGTCGGCGTCGACCTCCATGGCGTCGCCGTTTCTGTCGATATAGTACGACTCGGAATACGTGTGGTCGTGCCCGGAGAGCACCAGGCATACGCCGTTGTCGGCAAATATCGGAGTCAGCTGTTTCCTAAGAGCCACGACGTCGCCGTCGTCGATATGCGAGCCCGCCGAATAAAGCGATTTGTGCATTATGACTATCTTGAACTTCTTATCGGTGGATTCGAGGTCGTTTTTAAGCCACGCGGTCTGGGCTGCGCTGAGTTCCTGAGTAGTGGCGTTAAGGTCGTTCGTATTCAGCACGGTAAAGTGCACGTCGGAATAATCGAAACTGTAATAAGCGCCGCTCGCCGCGTTTTGCTCTGGATAATCGATGCCGAAGTGGAGCAGCAGATAATTGTACTTATCCTGAACGGAATCGTCGAGCCACATATATTCCGCGACCTCGGCGATGTCGTCGGTGTCGATGCCTTCGTAGAAATGCTTGTCATGGTTACCGTTGGCGACCACGGTAGTCGTATTCGCCCAGTATTTTTGCATGAACTCCAGATAATATTCCCATTGCACCCAGTTGCGGTCGTTGTCCACTACGTCGCCCGTATTGATAACGAAGTCGAAACCGTCGGAGAAAATCCCCTGCGATTCGATGTTGTCCATTATCATCGAGGCGATCTCGTAGGGATTCATTCCCGAACCCTGAATGTCGGTCATCAGCAAAGCTTCGAAAGGCGTGCCTTCCTCGGGCGCTGTGGTAAACGTATAGACGTCGGACCAGTACCCGAGTTCGGCGCTGCCCACGCGGTAAGAGTAAGTGGCGCCGCTTTCCAGTCCCGTCAGCGACACGAAGTGTCTGCCGACCTCTATCTGCATCAGCGTGGCATATATGCCGAGGTCGATGTTTGCGGTGGTGGTAGCGTATTTTTTAAATTCGCCGCTGACGGTAACGGCTTCTTTTTCGTCGAAGGTCGTACCCTTATTGTATTGTATCTGGGTTCCCGTTATTGCATCGTCGGTAAACCATACAAAGTTTTTGGTGGTAGCGGGGTCGCTGCCGAAAGTTACCGTAAGCTGCGACGGGAGCATGCCGCGTTCGATTGTCGGAGTGTTGTCTATTTCACCCGCCACCCAGCTTGCGGCAAGCGCGGGATCGCTTTGATACAAGACGTATTCGCCCACGGAATTTTCCATCGCCGCTTCCTCGTCGATCATAAACGCGTAAACGATCCCGTATGCTATCTCTCCGAGCGAAGTATACAGCGCGTCTGTAACGTAAGAATTCAGAACGTCGTCTATAAATTCTTTGCCGGTCATGCCTTTAAGATCGAATCCGAGATCCAATCCGAACGAGGACAGCAACGAAAACACTTTGGCGAGGAACGGAGCGGAATTCAGGTCAAGCGCGCCGAAATCGACCTCGTATACCAAGGTCGAAATCAGCTTTTCGAAAGCGCTGACTTTTGCGGGGTCGGCGCCTTGTTCGAGATTTATCGGCGTAAACAAGCCCATGACTATCCTGTAAAGCCCGTTGTTTTCGTCCAGCAGGATCGCCAGGAGTTTTTCTATGGATTCGCCGCTCTTGAGGTTTTCGAAAGCTTCTTTCTGATCGGCGGTAGCTTCCGAATACGGGCGGTCGGTGCCGCCGACGTGATCCAGATACGCGCCCATGACAAAGTCGAACAGCGTGTCGCCCGCGGCATTCAGCGGCATAAACGCCGCTTTTTGAATAAGTTCGTCCAGGTAGCCGCAAAGTTTCGCTCCGCGCTCGTCCGACTTAAATTCGGCGCGGTTGCCGCCGTATTCGTAATCGGCCAGCACGACGTCCTCGATATGCACGATCAGGTTATTGACGAACGTCGCCGCCAAAGGTCTGACGGAATTCAACAGCGAACCCACTATGCCGGTGACGTCTTCGGGCAACAGCGACGCGACCATGTCGCCGAGACCAGATATGAAATCGACGTTTACATAGCTGCCGTAAACGACGTTTTCGATGATGTTGAGGAAAAGTTTATTCGCCGCGTATTCGCTGGGATCCGTTACCACGCGGGAAGAATTAATGAACTCGCCTAGCCCGAAACGCTCCACGTATTCGTCGGTTATCAGTCCGGTGTCGAACAAATTACCGAAATCGACGCTTTCGAGAAGTTCAAGTTTCATTTCGAGATTTTCGGCGGCTTTATCGCCTACTTTTCCGCGGGAAATCGCCGCATAGCGCACCGCGCCGCGGTATCCCGTTACCGACGAAGTCTCGATGTCCGTAAGCAGATTGCCGTTCAGAGAAACTCTGGAAACCGCGTCGTTGGAGTGCATGTGCCCGCTGAAAACGTACCTGACGCCGAGATCCGCCATATAATCGGCGGTTTCCTCGTAATTGTACATCGTAAAGTCTTTCAGCAGAGTATCTTCGCCGGTGAAATGCGGCAAAGCGTTATGGTGCTGAATGGCGACGATCGTGTTGCCGTCGAACGTACCCGCCGCTTTTTCCCTGTCCAGCCATTCGGATACGGAATCGAACAGCATTGCTCCGAGATGGTGCTGCTGAACGGTGTTGGACAGCTCTTCGTCCACCAAAATCACGTTATATCCCTCGGGCAGCGTGAATATCGCGGAGATATCGCCGTAATCGTAATCTTCGATCTCTCCCGCTTCCATACGCGCCTCCTGACCGTTTTCGCGGTAAAGCCATTTCGCTTCGACGCCTTCGGCGGTAGTGCTGTTAACAAACGGCAATGCCGATTCGCATCCGCTGATCATGGACGCGTCGTAAGGCGCGCGGTCGGCGTGAAGCTCGAAGCCGTCGGCTATGAGCGAGGCGTAATACTCGGCTATTTCGGCGTCGGTCAAGTCGGGATAGCCCAATGAACTGTAAATCTTGACGACGTCGGCGCGGGTAACGTTGCTGACGAAGGTTTTTTCGTTGCTTCTGTAGCTGAACGCCTCGTCGTTATACATGTCGTGATTGCCGAATACCACGAAAACCTGAAATCCCGGTTTGCCCGCCGCGCGCACGCGTTCTTGGAGCTGACGGAGCAGATTTGCCATTTCGATATGTCCCTGCATTTCTCCGTTCAGCGTGAGGTCGCCCGTAACCACCAGATAATCGGGCATTTCGTCGACTATCGAATCGAGCGCCGCCACGTTGTAAGGGGCGGCTTCGAGCACCATTTTCATGCTGGTAGCCATAAAATCGTAGTATCCCGTGTCCGTGGCGGTAATATCGCCGCAGTAAGCCGCGGAATAATAGTGAGTATCGGTGATATGTGCAAAAACGACTTCGTCTTCCTTGACGAAAGCGGAGTCCGCCTCGGCAGAATCCGGAGAGCCGCCGTATGCGACCGCAACTATACCCAGCGCCGCCACCAACAACGCGGCAATAATCAACAAGACAACGCCTTTTTTCGCAAAACGGTATCCGAAAACCATACCCATCTCCTCCCGGGCGAATGCGCCCGTAAAAATATGTAGTAAATATTATATAATCTAAAATGAGTTCCGTCAATACGCGTAACTTTTAATTTACCGCGAAATTCGGGTAAACTTCGGAAGAAGTTGACTGCACTCGCGCGCGCATGATATACTGAACAAAATCGTGATTCGACGCTTCGGGGATATAATATGCCTTTGTGGGAATTATTCTTGATCGGTGTGGGTCTTGCCGCCGACGCTTTTGCCGTGGCGATGTGCCGCGGTCTGGAAGCTAAACGCTTCACCTGGAAGAACGGTCTGCTGACCGGACTCTTTTTCGGATTCTTTCAGGCGGCGATGCCAGTTATCGGCTACTACCTCGCCACCCTCTTTGCCGACGAGATCAGCGCTTTCGACCATTGGATCGCGTTCGCTCTCCTTGCGTTCCTCGGTGCGAAAATGATATACGAAGGCGCAAAGGAAGAACATTCAAAACGCCGCGAAAAAAAGCAGAACGCAGGCTCAACCTCCGACACCGCTGCCGCCGCGGACGAAAAGAAACCCGAACACGTTTCTTTCCGTATGAAAGAACTCGTCGTGATGTCGTTTGCGACCAGTATCGACGCGCTGATTGTCGGCGTAACGTTTGCGTTTTTGGACACGAACATCTGGACGAGCGTTTCGCTAATCGGCGCGGTTACATTCGCGCTGTCTCTGTTCGGTGTTTTTCTCGGATCCAAGATCGGCAAAAAACTCGGCGGCAAAGCCGAAATCGTCGGCGGCGTAATACTGATTGCGATAGGTCTGAAGATATTATTGGAGCATCTGGAAATAATTACTTTGTGAAAATAAAACGACGTTTTTGCAAATATTCCGAGTTAAGGCTACCTTATTTCACAATACGTTTGTCCTTATACGATAATATTCTAAAAAATGTTTTCTCGCGCGCTTTCGGATAAACGGGTTGCTTTACGCGCGTTTTGGCAATATAATATTAGTATGGAGAAATCCTGTATAGTTCTGGTCAACAAAATTGCGGGCGGATTCAACGGTCTTAACGTGGAAAAGCTGACAGCGCGTTTAAATAACGTTTACGAACGCGTGGACGTCGTCTATCTGCCCGACGAAAAAGAGCCCGATTACGCGGGCTATTCCGCCGTCGTCGTTTGCGGAGGCGACGGCACTTTGAATCACCTGATAAATTCTTCCCTGCCGCACGATCTCGAAGTATTCTATCTTCCCAGCGGAACCCTTAACGAAGCCGCAGGCATAAAACGCGCCGAACCCATTTCCGTCGTAGGCGAAGCGGACGGCAAACTTTTTTCCTACGTTCTCGCCGCCGGCACGTTCACGCCTCTGGGATATTCGGTAGGACATAAAATCAAACAGCGACTCAAAGCGTTCGCGTACATCATGCGCGTCATAAAAGAATATAAAGTTTACAGGATAAACGCCGAAATCGTTGCCGACGGCGCCGAATTTAAGGGCGAATACACTCTGATAATGGCAATCAACTCGCCGAGATGCTTCGGTTTCAGATTCAACAGAATGTATTCCGAAGGCGGCGACATGTGCTTATTGACAATAAAATCGCCGAAATGCCGCGGTATATTCGGGAAAATCGCTATTTTCTTCCCGTTCTTCCGCAGCTTTTTTATCGGATATTCCAAGCCCCATTCCTCCTCCTCGATCGAATTCAGATCTTTCAAGGAACTGAAGCTGAGCTTCGATTCCGCCCCCGTTTTCTGCGCGGACGGAGAACGCGTCGACAACATGAATCCGAGCTTTTACGTCAAAACTCACACGTTACATTACTCGGTGAAGATAGGTCTGCCCGAATAGCACGCTTGCGGTAAGCGGCGGTTTGTGATATAATATTTACCGTCGTGATCCGACGGAGGCATTATGAAGATCGTTATAGCACCCGATTCGTTTAAAGGCACGCTGACAGCCTACGAAGCCGCGCTGACAATAGCGGAGGCTTTTACAGACGCGGGCGAAACCGTACAGTTCCCCGTTGCCGACGGAGGCGAAGGCACATTAAGCTGTTTCAGAAGCGCGATCGGCGGAAATTACGTAACGACGAGCGTAGCCAACCCATACCTGGAACGTATCGAAGCGAAGTTCTTACTCTCGGGCGACACGGCGGTCGTCGAAGTCGCGGAAGCGGCGGGACTGACGCTGGTGGAAGGCAGAAAGAACGCCCGCCTGACCTCTTCTTTCGGCGTCGGAGAGCTGATACGCAGCGCCATGGACTGCGGCGCCAAAAGGATATTCGTTGCTCTCGGCGGCTCTGCCACGAACGACGGAGGCGCGGGACTCGCCGCGGCGCTCGGCGCAAAATTCACCGATGCTGAGGGACTTCCTTTGCTTCCCACGGGAGGCACCCTCGGCGACATAGAAACCATAGACCTTTCTCAGCTCGACGGGCGTATCGGCGACGTGAAATTTACCGCCCTGTGCGACGTCAGATCAAAGTTGTTAGGCAGGGACGGCGCAACATATACGTTCGCGCCTCAAAAAGGCGCCTCCGTGGACGACGTCGAAACCATGGAACAAGGTATGGCTTCTTACGCCGAAAAAATTTATAAAGCGACGGGAAAGGACGTTAAAACGCTCGCCGGAGGCGGAGCCGCCGGCGGTATCGGAGCCGCGCTCGCCGCATATCTGAACGCCGAGATCGCTCCCGGCGCGGAAGCGGTATTGAATGCCATGGATTTCGAACGCGCTCTTTCGGGCGCGGACGCCGTGATAACGGGCGAAGGCAGGCTGGACAAACAAAGTTTCATGGGCAAAGTCGTCGGTACCGTTGCCGCCGCGGCGTATCGCGCAGGCGTAAAAACATATTGTCTTGCCGGCGACATAGCCGCCGAAGTAACCGACGACATGCTCGCCGAAAACCACATCGAATTAGCCGTGAAATGCGCATCGTCCGACGACTGGAACCGCATCAAGGTTTCGGCGCACGCGGATTTATATAAAGTCGCCTGCGCCCTTAAAGCATATTTAACGGAATGAAAGCCGTCCTGATAGTTTTGGATTCTATGGGCATCGGCGGAGCGACGGACGCCGACTTATACGGCGATCTCGGCTCCGACACGCTAAAAGCCGTCAGCCGCAGTCCCTATTTTAGGGTTCCCAATCTGATTAAAGCGGGAATCTCAAACATAGATAATATCGATTATTTGCCGACATCGGACAACCCCTCGGGCGCGGTCGCGCGACTAAAAGAAAAAGGCAAAAACAAGGATACTCTTTCCGGGCACTGGGAGCTTACGGGCGTAGTCGCAGAACCTTTTAAAACTTTCCCCGAAGGCTTTCCCGCGGAACTTATCGCCCGTTTCGAATCGGAAACTGGTTACCGCGCTTTGGTCAACGCGCCATACTCCGGTACCGCCGTCATACGCGACTACGGATACGAGCAGACCTTATCGAAAAGCGTTATCGTATATACTTCCGCCGATTCCGTATTGCAGATCGCGGCGCATACCGACTTTGTGTCTTTAGACGAACTTTACCGCATTTCTTCAATTGCGCGCGGAATTTCGGACGACTACGGCATCGCGCGCGTTATCGCCAGACCTTTTGCCGGTGAAAAAGGACATTATTACCGCACTCCGGACCGGAAAGACTTTTCGATGCCGCCGCCCGCGCCCACCGTGTTAAACAAACTTAAAGATAGAGGTTTCGACGTCATAGGCGTGGGAAAGATAAACGATATATTTTCGGGAAGCGGCTTGACCGAATCCGTGCATACCGAAAGCAACGCCGACGGTATCTGCAAATTAAAAGCATTCTTGAAGCGCGGATTCAACGGATTATGCTTTGTCAATCTGGTGGATTTCGATATGCTTTACGGACACCGCAACGACATCGACGGCTACGCGCGCGCATTGAGCGAATTCGACGAAGCGCTGCCCGAAATCGCGTCGATGCTGGCTAAAGGAGACGCTCTGATAATCACCGCCGACCACGGCTGCGACCCTTCCACGCCCTCCACCGACCATTCGCGCGAGGACGTTCCCGCCCTGTTTTTGGGAGCGCCTTATAAAAGCGGAGAGAATCTCGGCACATTGACGGGTTTCGATTTCGTAGCTAAAACTCTGGAAAAATTGTTTTTTTAGCAGGACAGGCATAAAAAAGACGGCGCAAAGCGACGTCTTTCGGTTTAGTTTTGATGCGTTACCGCTCTTCTCTGAAGTAAGAAAGTCCGAGTGCGGCTGGCGGTTGCGATTCCCTGCGGTTGATTATACTGGTTATTATCAACACGATTATAGTAACGGCGTAAGGTATCATCTTGATGATCTCCTGAACGGCGAAGCTGAAACTCGTATAATACGGCAGAATATACAGCGCTCCGAACAGGATGGAGCCGAGTATGCCCCAGTTCGGTTTCCATACCGAGAATATGACCAGCGCCACGGCGAGCCAGCCCATGGCGTCTATCGAATACTCCCAGCTGCCGTACAGATAGTCCATTATATAAAACAGACCGCCTATTCCGGAGATTCCCGAACCCAGCACGCAGGAAACGTATTTGTAACCCGTAACGTTGATGCCCGCGGCGTCCGCCGTAGCGGGATTTTCGCCTATCGCGGTAAGGTTCAGACCGGTTCTGGTTTTTTTAAGTATGAACGCCACCAACAAAGCCAGCGCTATCGCTATATATACCAGAGCGCCGTGGGAAAGGAAAATCGTCGAAAACCAATCTGTAGCCTGAGAAATAGGCGCCGTAAATTTCGCCGCCAAATAGTTGAATCCGGTTCTGTCAACGTAATTGATGAAGAAATTCGTAACGCCAGCGCCGAAAGTCGTTATCGCAAGACCGGATACGTTCTGATTGCACCTTAAGGTGATCGTCAAAAAGCCGTAGATCAGCCCGCCGAGGCCCGCGAACAACATTGCGAACAATATACCTATCACGACCGCGTTAAAGCCGTTTATCGCCGCGTAATTACCGCCGAGGGACTTCAGATAAAGGCTTTCGCCCACACAGCCGCCGAGCGCGCCCATACACATGATTCCCGGAGTACCGAGGTTAAGATGCCCTGACTTTTCGGTGATCGTTTCGCCCGTCGAACCGAACAGGAATATCGTAGAGAATCTGATAGCGTTTTTCAGGAAGGTTAAAAACATTTATTTGCCCTCCTTTTTTCTGAATTTGATTTTGTAGTTAAGGAAAAATTCGCAGGCTATGATCAACAGGAAGAACAATCCGACCACTATATCGACGAACGCGCCCGAATCGCCGAGACGCATCGTATTCGCCGCCTGAGTCGCGCCTCTTTCAAGGAAAACGACCAAAAGCGTAACGAAAATCATGGCTATCGGACTGAACTTCGAAAGCCAGGAAACGAGGATCGCTGTAAAGCCCCTGCCTCCGACGAGATTGGCATTCACCGTGGGCGAGGGAGAGCCGCCGACCAGTAAAAATCCCGCCAGTCCGCACATAACGCCGGAAAACACCATGGTGCGGATAATGACCTTTTTAACGTTTATCCCTATATATTTTGCGGTATTTACGCTTTCTCCGACGACTTCGAGTTCGTATCCGTGTTTAAAAAACTTCAGATAAACGAACACTATCACGGTAAGCAAGGTAACGAACACCACGTTTTGGATATATTCCATTCCGAACAACTTGTCGAAACTCCCGTGCGACAACACTCCGAGCGTGCCCGACCCGTCTTTTGCCCATATGTTGACAGCATAAAGCACCAACTGGGTCGCGACGTAATTCATCATCAACGTAAACAACGTTTCGTTAGTGCCCCAAAACGCTTTGAATATCGCGGGAATCACCGCCCATATCGCCCCAGCAACGACGCTGAACGCAAGCATCGTCATTATCAAGGCGGGTTCGGGAATCTTGCCGCCGAAATAAATTATACATACGACCGCCGCCAATGCGGAAATAAGCGTCTGCCCTTCCGCGCCGATATTCCAGAAGCGCATTTTGAAGGCGGGCGTTACCGCAAGCGATATGCACATCAATATCGCCCACGCCTGAAGCATTACCTGTAAACGCCACACCGTACCGAGCGAACCGCTGAAAAGTTCGCTGTAAAACTTAACGAAATTTTTGCCGCCCGTAAGCGCCGCGCACACGATTCCCGCTATCAAAAGCGCGATCACCACGGCTACCACTCTGATCAGCCACTTTTTCCAGGTCGCTATATCAGTCCTCTTCACAAGGTGGAAAAGCGGTTCCTTATGCGATGTTTTTACCGCGCCCGCCACGGCATTGTTCTTTACAGTCATAGCGTCGCCTCCTTTGTTTCGCCGTCCGTTTCTTTTGCCGAAAGCTTTGTCATCAATAGACCTATATCCTCTTTCTTTGCTCCCCTGCCCTCGACTATTCCGCTGACCTTGCCCGCGCAAAGCACCAGTATTCTGTCGCAAAGATCGATGAGTACGTCAAGGTCCTCGCCTACGTAAATAACCGCGACGCCCTTTTCCTTTTGCTGATTCAAAAGGTGGTAAATCGTATAGGAACTGTTTATATCCAGACCTCTGACGGGGTACGCCGCCATAAGCACCGTCGGCGCCGCAGCGATCTCGCGTCCCACCAGCACCTTTTGCACGTTGCCGCCCGACAGCTTCCTTACGGGCGTCCTGACTCCCGGGGTTACGACCTCGAGGTCGTGAACGATATGTTCGGCAAGTTCTTTGGGGTTCTTTCTGTCCACGAACACGAAACGCCCTTTGGTATAGGAACGCAGCATCATGTTATCCACGAGGTCCATGTTGCCCACCAGGCCCATGCCCAGTCTGTCTTCGGGCACGAACGAAAGCCTGACTCCCAGATCCCTTATCTCTACGGGGGATTTCTGCATCAGATCGACCTCGGCTTCCCCTTTGTTCGGATCGAAATATAAAATATCGCCGCCCGCGGTCTTTTGCAGTCCCGCAATGGCTTCCAGCAATTCTCTTTGTCCGCTGCCCGCTATCCCGGCGATACCGAGTATCTCTCCCGAACGCGCCGTGAACGACACGTCGTCCAGCGCTTTCATGCCGTCGCGGTTCAAAACCGTCAGATTTTTGACTACCAGTCTGTCCTTAACGTTTTCCGGCTCCGCCCTTTCGATGTTCAGTTCGATTTTTTTACCGACCATCATTTCGGTCAAAGCCTTTTCGTCGGTTTCCGAGGTGTTGACCGTGGCTATATGCTCGCCCTTCCTTAAAACGGCGACCCTGTCGGATATAGCCATGACCTCGTTCAATTTATGCGTGATGATGATTATGGACTTTCCGTCGTCGCGCATGCGGCGCAGAATGGCGAAAAGTTTATCGATCTCCTGAGGGGTCAAAACCGCGGTCGGCTCGTCGAGAATGAGTATTTCCGCCCCGCGGTACAATACTTTTATGATTTCGACAGTCTGTTTTTCGGAAACGGACATGTCGTAAATCTTTTTCTTTAAATCTATATCGAATCCGTATTTGGACGAAATGTCCGCGATCCTGCTGATGCGCGATTTCGCCAGATAATCGAATTTGAGTTTCTTGCCTAATTTAATGAAAGGAAGCGCGGAGAGTTTAAGTCCGAGCTTCAGTCCCCAAAGAATTTTTTCCCCGGGTTTTACGGGCTTTACTCCGTTTGACGCCGCAATTACTTTTTCGCCCTCTTCCTTTACGGAATACGGGGGCATGTGTTCCCCTAAAATTATGTTGTCTGCGGCGGTAAAAATGTCGACCAGCTTGAAATGCTGGTGTATCATGCCTATTTTCAGCGCGAAAGCGTCCTTCGGCGAACGGATCACAACTTCCTCTCCGCCTACGAAAATTTCGCCTTCGTCTGGAAAATAAATGCCGCAGATCATATTCATCAGCGTCGTTTTACCGCTGCCGTTTTCGCCGAGAAGCGAAAGTATCTCGCCGCGGTACAGTTCGAGGTTGACGTTTTTGTTCGCCACTACCTCTCCGAAAGTTTTCGTAATGTTTTTCAGTTCAAGCGCAACAGTCTTTTCCAAGATTTCCTCCGAAAGTATTGCGTATAAGCCGGTCAAAAGGCACAAGACGGGGCGAAAACGCCCCGTCTTGTAATGAAGTTATAATAAATTATTCCTGAACGGTTACGTTTCCGCCTTCGGTGATTCCGTCGATGAGAATGTCGAAATAAGGAGCGGAACGGTATTCGCTTTCGTGGAAATATCCGTCGTGGATGGCTTCGGTTTCGGCAACGTAGTCGCCTGCGTCGTCGACGTCGGCAAGGTAGGTGGTCAGAGTTTGTCCGTTAACGGTGAACTTCGAAGTGTCGAACACTTTGAGGGTGCCGGCGGCAAGCTGGGCCTTCGCGGCGTCGATGGCTTCCTGGGTTCCGGGAGCGGCGGCGGCGCCGAGCTCGGTCAGAACGACGGAACCGGTTTCGATGGTGCCGCACCAGTCGGCGACGATGGCTTCACCTTTCTTAGCCTGTTCGATCATATACTTGAAGTAAGGTACCCAGTCGATTCTGGAAGAAATGATGAAGGTATTGGGGCAATCCGCTGCGGTGCTTCCGTTATAGGAAACGTTCGGGATTCTCGCCTGTTCGCAAGCGGAAGGAGCTCCCATGGAGTCGGCGTGCTGGCTGATGAGTTTCGCGCCGTTGGCGATAAGGCGGTTGGCGCCTTCCTTTTCGGCGGCTTCGCTGTACCAGGAGTTTGTATAAACTACTTCCATAGTGGCGTTGGGAACTATGCTTCTGACGCCGAGGAAGAAGGAGGTATATCCGGATTTGACTTCGGCATAGGGATACGCGCCCACATAACCGATTTTGGCGTTGGCGTCGGAAACGGCGCCGGTGGTAGCGTCACCGTACATGGCTTTGAGCTTCATGCCCGCGGCGATACCCGCAAGATATCTGCCTTCGTAGATGGTAGCGAAAGCGTTGTGGAAATTCGCGACGCCCGCGGTGTGAGCCTGAGTGCCGGTGGCATGGCAGAACTCGACTTCGGGGAATTCTCTGGCGGCCTGGAGCATGAACTTCTCGTGACCGAAAGAGTCGGCGAAGATAACGTCGCATCCCGCGTCGACCAGTTCGCGAGCGGTATTATAGCACGCGTCGGTTTCGGGGACGTTGGTTCTGAACAGAACCTGGGATTCGCTCAGCCCCATAGCCTCGGTGGCAGCCCTGGCGGCGTCGATAAAGTTTTTGTCGTAAGTGCTGTTTTCGTCATGCAGGAATATGAATCCGACTTTGAATTCTTCGTCGTCGTTACAAGCAGCCAGGCTGACTACCAGTGCTCCGACAACTGCAAGGATCAAAACAAGCGCCAAAATCTTTTTAAGTTTCATTTGGATTTACCTCCGTTGTATTTTTTGTTCGGCGTGAGCCGTTTTTTACAAAGTCGTCAAACGAAAAACGCCATACTCCGTTTGGGCGTATGACGTTCTATGCGCGGATTTCCGCTCCGAAGGACTCGCCGCATTTAAGCGTGCTGGGTCCCGAAAAAGTAAAGCAAAGTATTTTACCGTATTGCTTACCCTGGTGCATGGGACCTCTTCCTCCAAAGCCGTATCGATGATATACCTATTTTAAATGAACGCGATATCAAAAGTCAAACGTTTTTACTCAACGATTTAAAAACCTTTTACCAAAAAACGGAAACGCGAAAAAGCGGTCATAACCCGCTTTTTCCGCGTTAATTACCTTATATATGCGACGCGTATACGCGTAGACAGGATAAAAAAAGGAAAATCCCTACATCCGGGTGGTCTTGTCCTCGCCTATGCCGTACGCGCCGTCGAGAGTATACACTCTGCCTTCCGTATCCTCAACCGTGCCGTATATTCTGCCGAAAGGAAGCGCATAGTACACGTCCACCACCAGTAAATGTATCGGCATATAGAATACGTTGTCTATTTCGAACCTCAAATCGACTTTGCCGTATTCGTCGCGTATATACCAAGTCTTTGCTTTTCTGGAGTTTTTCGTGAATATCACGGGCGGCAACGGGTAGGATTTACCCTCCAGCCAGATGAGATTTTCGTTATACGCGTCCTGATCCACGGACTGGTTTCTGGTCAGATTGAAAGCGAATTTTTTAAGTTCGCCGTCTATTTCTATATCTCCCATCGTCGTCAGCCAGTCATAGTGCGCGCGGAAAGGATAATATCCCTTGTGATCGTCTATAATGCTTACGGAGCGCTCGTTTGTCGAGAATTTCTCGCCGTTGAGTTCCACATAGCCCTTGGCTTTCAAAAAATCCTTTTCCGAATAAAGCGGCTTGTTGTCGTCGAAAGGAATGCTGACGATACTTGGCGGCGAAATGCGTTCGACTTCCATTTTTATCCTGAACACGCCGTCCTTGCCTTCGGAATATCCCTCGGCGCGCGCGAATCCGTTGGCGAGGTCGTTGGTTATTCTGTATTCGGATTTGTCGGTCTTTAAATAACATTCGCCGTCGATAAGCTGCGGCGCCACTTTGGCTTTCTTTACGGGAACGATATTGCGCCAGGAATAAATCTTTTTATCCCTTTTGTCGAACCATACGAAAATCGAAAATCCCATGGGACCGGTATTGTATATCGCGCTGACAAGTATCCCCTCATCCATATTCAGCTCGAACGCCTCCCATTCCGTCAGCCTCGACTTTTTCATGCAGTCGGGCATCAGCGCGCCGCACGGTTTATCGCAATCCAACATATTCAGGTTCTCGAACGGCGTTAAAAAGGTTCCGAAATGAGCTTTTCCGTTTTCGACGATGGATTTAGGCGTTTTTACGGGTTCGCGTTTAGGAGAAATATAGTCGGGATACTTTGCCATAAAAGCTACCTCTCTTTGGTTTATATTTCCGATTATAGCATTTCCGGCCCGATAATTCAAGAGCGTTTTTCTAAAGAAACACGCTTTTTTATTGAAAAGCGCAACCGAACCGCGGATTATTTTTTGAGGTTTCCGAAATATTTCGAAAAGAATTTCTCGTTATATTTCACGCTTGGATGATCCGGCGCGAGCGCTGCGGCTTTTTTGTGCATCTCGAAAGCTTCTTCCCTGCGGTTCAACCGCCACAGACAACAGCTCAATTCTATATACGGGAACAGACCTCTTTCCTCCGCCCTTTCGAAATCTCCTTCCCGGGAATGATCCGCACAGTTTAAAGCGGCGTTGAACCACAATGCCGCTTCGGCATAGTCTTCGTCTTCTTTTGCAAGGCGTCCCAGCCCGTTCAGCGCTCCCGCACGCGGAGCTCCGTAAACAAACGACATGACGTAAGCTTTTTTCGCGCCCGTCCTGTCGCCCAGACGGTGTTTGGCGTCGCCGATAAGTCTTAGCCCTTCGATTTTGTTGACGTAAAACGCGCCGTGCACGTTGAGCATGCTTTCGATCATCAGTATACCTTCTTCCGTATATCCGTTCGTGAGAAGCTCCTTGCCGTAATAAAATTTGTCGCGTGCGTTCAGTCTGGCGCCTTTTTGTATGTTTTTTCGATATATCTCCAAATTTCTGTCGATCTTTTTGGGCTTGTCGGGAAGCGGGCGGTGCTCTATGCGAATGTCGCTTTTAACCACTTTGCCGAAGGGAGTCACACATTCGTGAATAAACCCTTTCCATACCGCCCGCCCGTCGTTTTTCATTATCCTTTCCCGCATGAACGTAAACGTGGGATTACCGTTCGAATCGAACGACGCGTCGTAAAAACAATAAAGGGTATCGGCGTCGGGATTTTTCTTCCACGCGTTGATCTTGACCGTTTCCTCGTCGCGCACCACGTCGTCCGCGTCCAGCCACATAACGTATTCGCTTTCCGCCTTGGAAAAAGAATAATTCCTCGCAGCCGAAAAATCGTAGTTCCATTCGAAATCGTATACTTTATCGGTATACGCGCGTGCGATCTCACGCGTGGAGTCGTCGGAGCCGGTGTCGACTACGATGATTTCGTCGGCAAAGCGTTTTGCCGCGTCCAGGCAGCGTCTTAGCACCTTTTCCTCGTTTTTCACTATCATGCAAAGCGATATTTTTGCCATTTATCACCTTTCCTCTCAAGCATTTATATGATGTATTAGAGCAAATTGCTTATCGGAGGTGACATATATGTTTTGTAATCAAAGAGGATGCGGCTGCCCTCCTCCCCCTCAACCCGAACCGTGTTGCTTACAAGGTCCGATGGGTCCCACGGGACCGCAGGGCGTTCAAGGCATACAGGGAATACCCGGTCAGCGCGGAGCCACGGGCGCCACGGGAGCGACCGGCGCCACGGGCGCAACGGGACCTCAGGGACCTCAGGGCATACAGGGCGTAACGGGAGCCAGAGGCGCTACGGGCGCCACGGGAGCTACCGGTACCACGGGCGCGCAGGGACCTCAGGGCATCCAGGGTGTTCAGGGACCGCAAGGTTTACGCGGCATAACCGGAGCGACGGGCGCAACGGGACCCCAAGGCGTCCAAGGACTTCAGGGCGTTGCCGGAACGCAGGGAGCGACGGGCGCCACGGGAGCTACCGGAGCAACCGGAGCCACGGGCGCTACCGGGGCAACGGGCGACGCGGGTCCGCAGGGAAGGACCGGCGACACCGGAGTCGCAGGCGCTACCGGACCTACCGGACCTACCGGACCTACCCGACGTTTCAATTATGGGAAAACGAAGACGGCTTGTTTCATTACACGATTGTCGCGCTTAAAAACGGCTGACGCAAAATGCGATCAGCCGACCGATTTTAAATATTTAAATGTCCGTTTAGTATGCGTGAATCGATTTTTCAGGTATCTGTTTCTATAATGACGGTATCCGAAACTTCGGAATTATGTCTTCTGCGCCTTCTCCTCGAACGGTTTTGAGCCGACTGAGCGCTGTTGACCCTTAATACCTTTTTGGGCGGAGCGGCAAGCGGCAATACCCGCGCCATCATGCCGTTCAGGTCCACGATAAGAAGTCTGCCCCTGAGCCCCGGTCTGCCGAGCAATACTTTCACCGCCTCCGCCGCCTGGTTGCACCCTATCACGCCCGCGGCGAAGCAAACAACGCTGGGCTTGACTTCCTCTCGCGCGTTGCCGAATATTTTTTTCAATGTGTCGTCGCCCGGAAAGATCGTCGAAACGTGCCCGTGCCAATGGCTGACGCCTCCCGTCACCATGGGAATACCCGCTCGTTTGCAGGCGAGCTGAAGGTCGTACCTCGCCCGCATATTGTCCAAAGCGTCCACAACGACGTCGCAGCCTTCTATCAACAGATGCGCGTTCAAAGGAGTGATGCGTTCCGCATAAGCCGTCACTTCGCAGCGGTTGTCCTCCCTGAAAAGTTCCGCGATACCCTCCGCCTTGTTTTTGCCCATAGTGCGACCTATGCAAAAAACCTGACGGTTATAATTGCTGTCGCAGAACTCGTCGAAATCGCAAAGCACGAGTTTGCCTATGCCTATCCTGCTGAGCATTTCCGCGACGAAACCGCCGAGCCCTCCGCACCCCGCTATGAACACCGTCTTTTTTGAAAGAATCGCCTGTTCTTCCGAAGTGATCGCGCCGATATTCCTTTTTAATCTCTCGTCCATTATTCCCTCTGTGCGCGGGTGTGTCAACGATCCCGCCTCGGATAATATTGTATGCCCGCTACCGAAATTTGTCAATACGCCCCGGTCTTTGCCCCGCGCCCAAACCGCCTTACGCCGCAACGCCCGCAAACCGCCCGTTGACATCTTGTCGTCCGAATAGTATTATTATAGTGTCATATATCGTTGTTCCCGATCTCCCCGCTTTATCGTGCGGATCGTTATCGGGCTTGCTTTGCGCATCGGATAAGGGCATATTATGAAAAACAAGTTTCTATCGATCATGACCGTTCTGTGTTTGTTTTTACTTGCCTCTACGCTCGCCGCCTGCTCAAACGACGCAGCCGAAGATCGGGACGAATACGCGGGGCTCAAATTCCTCCTTATCGACGACGAATACTGCGTTATGGGGTTCAAAAGCGAATATGATAATACTCCGAACGTGGTCATTCCCGGAAATTACAAAGGCTATCCAGTCACCCAAATAAACGGATACGCGTTCTCGTCGTGCGCGGAGCTGGTTTCGGTCTATATCCCGAATTCGGTGAGCAGTATAGGTCCCTACGCATTCAAAGGTTGCGACTCGCTGGCGGAGATAAGGCTATCGAACTCGATTACGGATATCGGAAGAAACGCCTTCGAAAGTTGCAGTTCTCTCACTTCTTTTTCGATCCCCTCCAGCATAACGACAATAAAGGACGAAACTTTCAGAAATTGCAAGTCGCTTACTTCGGTAGACCTGCCGAGTTCGATAGAACATATCAATGCGGGCGCTTTCTTAAACTGCACGTCGCTTATTTCGATAGAGCTCCCCGACTCGGTAAGTTTAGTAAAAGAAAAGGCTTTTATGAATTGCTTTTCGCTCGTTTCCGCAGTCGTCGGAAGCAATGTGTTTACCATAGAAACGGACGCTTTCAAGAATTGTCCCAAGCTCGTAGAGATTAAAAACAATAGCTGGTTTTTGAACATAAGGGCGGGTGAGACCGACAACGGAAGCATTGGATATTACGCCAAGCATATATACGATATCGGCGAGTCGCAACTTACGGAACGGGACGGATTTATTTTCTATCACGATGACGACGAAAGCTTGCTCTTAGGTTATTGCGGCAAACAGACCGACTTGACGTTACCCGACGGATTTACCGCCTATAACGGCGATGTCGTCACCGAATACGACGTCTTTAATTACGCCTTTTTAGGTCAAAAATCTCTTTGCTCCGTCACCTTCGACGGCGCGGCTACGAGTATAGGCAATTTCGCTTTCGCGTTGTGCCGCGCTCTCCGTTCGGTAGTCATCGGAGCTCCCGTCGCCCGGATAGGCTTCGGGGCCTTTGCGGCTTGCAATTCGCTTACTTCATTGACCGTGGGCAAATCCGTTACGGATATCGCAATCGCGGCGTTTCTCAATTCTTTGTCGCTCGACTCGGTAAAATTCGAAGACGCCGAAGGTTGGCAAATTTCCAAAACCAAGGACTTTGCCGAATACGTTTCTTTGGAAAGCGCGGAGCTTAACGATCCTCAAACGGCGGCAAATTATATTAAACTCGATTACTTTGAGCGCTACTGGCGCAAAGTAAAATAACATTTATCTCATGTTCCCGTTCATACTCGAGAATCGGTAAACTGTCCTATTTCCTTTCTTTCGGTAACCGAAGACAAAAAAGTCTTATTTTCCCCGAAAAGATTTGAGTATTGAACATTTCGGGCGGGCGTGGTAAAATATGGGTACGGAATATTTGTAAGGCGGGTTTTGCCGCCGAACGGAGGCGATATGTCAATTTCATACGGCGCTTATGCGGGTAAAGTATTGAAAATCGACCTGACGTCGCAAACGGTATCCGATTATCCCGTTGGCGACGAGGATTTAAAACTTTTCCTCGGCGGAAAGATTCTTGCCGCGAGAATATTGAACGATTTTATAAAAGGTCCTCTGGATCCTCTCGGAGAAGAAAACGTAATGGTTGTGTCTTCCGGACCGCTGAACGCTACGGGGTGTCCTTCGTCGTCTCGCTTTAACGTCAGCGCCGTATCGCCGTTGACGGGGCTTCTCACCAGCAGCAACTGCGGCGGCAGCTTCGGTTGCACTTTAAAACGCGCCGGCATAGACGCTCTCGTGATAACGGGCAAAAGCCCTTATTGGGTTTATATCGACATCGACGCCGACGGCGTGAAGTTCAAGGACGCAGAATCATTGCGCGGCAAAGGCACGAGCGAAACCCAGGAAGCCATCGGCGGCAAAGGCAGCAAACTCGTCATCGGTCCCGCGGGCGAGCATTTAGTAAGATACGCCTGCGCCGTAAGCGACGAACGCGCCGCGGGACGCGGCGGCATCGGCGCCGTCATGGGCTCCAAAAATCTTAAAGCCGTCGTCGTTACCGGCAGAAAAAACCCCGCCGTATACGACGCGGAAAAACTTCGCAAAATCAAGGCGAAGTGGACCAAACGCCTTAAATCCCATCCCCTGACGGGCGAACAGCTGCCGAGGCTGGGAACCGCCGCATTGATAGCAAGCATGCAACAAAAACGTCTGCTTGCCACCAAAAACTTCACGGACGGACGTTTTTCGGGTTATGCTTCGATATCGGGAGAGGAACTCGCCGAAAAATTTCTCGTGCGCAACAAAGGCTGCATTTCCTGCCCTATCCGATGCGCGCGCGTCGTCGAGGTGGACGGAAAACCGGTCAAGGGTCCCGAGGTCGAGATCATGGGACTCATGGGAGCCAATATTTTAAACGACGACCTCGGTCAGATAATAAAATGGAATTACGAAATGGACGAACTCGGAATGGATACCATATCTGCTTCGGGCACGATAGCTTTCGCAATGGAACTGAACGAAAAAGGCATGTGGGATTCGGGGCTGGAATTCGGCAAAACCGACAATATCTCCGATGTGCTGAAAGAGATCGCTTTCCGTTCCTCGGAACGCGGCGACAAACTCGCCCAAGGTTCCAGAAAACTTTCCGAGGAGTTCGGAGGCGAGGACTTCTGCATACAGGTTAAGGGTATGGAGCTGTCCGCATACGAGCCGCGCGGCGCGGTCGGACAGGGACTGGGGTATTCCGTGGCAAACCGCGGCGGATGCCACCTGAACGCGGGCTACGAAGTGGTCGTGGAGGGACTGGGACTGACGATAAACCCGTATACCGTGCACGGCAAAGCCGAGATCGCCGTCATGTTCCAGAACCTGATGGAGGCGGTCAGCGCGGGCGGCAACTGCCTGTTCACTACTTACGCGTTCTTCCCGTTCTTTCTGTTCAAGCGTCCCAACAGTATGCTTTCGAAAACGGTCAACAAGGCTCTGCCTTATCTCGGCGGCCCCCTGCACGTCATAAACAAGTACCCCCACCTCGCGCACATACATCTGACATCGATGCTTCCGCATACCAAAGCGTTGTCGGCGGCAACGGGTATGAAGATAACCATGGGCGACCTGATGCGTATCGGCGCCAGAGGTTTCAACCTCGAAAGAACGATAAACGCGCGCCTGGGCATTTCCGCAAAAGACGACAAGTTGCCGAAACGTCTTACCGACTGCGAGCAGGTGCCGGGAGATCCCAGAACCAAAGTACCGCAGGCGAAACTGAAAAAGAACTTCTATTTCGCGCGAGGCTGGGACTCGGACGGCATGGTCAAGCCTAAAACCGCGAAATACTATTCGATAGACGCCCTCGACGATATAGGGGCGCGTCCGGTTTCGGGTGCGGAGCACGTAGTTGTAAAATAATGGTTACCGTAGAGTTTTTCGGTCTGTACCGACTAAATTACCATATGAAAAGCATCGAGGTGGAGGCGTCCACCGTAAAAGAGCTGTTTCAAAAAATTTACGAAGTCAACCCTTTTTATACGGTAAAAGAATTGAAGCACTCCATCGTGATAGTCAACGACGTCAATTTCAACGATCTCAAAAAATACAGAACGCCCTTAAAGGACGGCGACCGCGTCCTTATAATGAGCCCCGCTTCGGGAGGTTGAAGCATATGTATACCGCGGCGATTTTAACCATGTCCGACGCTTGTTACGCATCAAAACGCGAAGACAAAGCCACTCCGGCAGTCCGCGAAATCCTTATTAACTCGGGTTTCGAGGTCGTCGAGAGCGCGTTACTGCCCGACGAAAAAGAACTGATAACCGAAAAGCTTTCCTTGCTCGTTTCAAAGGGGTACAACCTGATAGTTACCACGGGCGGCACGGGCTTTTCCGCACGCGACGTTACCCCCGAAGCCACGCTTATGCTGGGCGGAAGACGCGCCGACGGCGTCGCCGAAGCCATGCGAACGAATTCGATGCGTTATACGCCGCGCGCGATGCTGAGCCGCGGAGTTTGCGTGATAGTCGATAAAAGCGTGATCGTCAACCTGCCGGGTTCGCCTAAAGCGTGCGCGGAAAATCTGGAATTCGTGATCGAACCGTTAAAGCACGGTATCGACGCCCTATCCGGCGCCGTAACGGAGTGCGCGAGAAAATGAACGTCATCCCTTACGCACTTGCCGTCGAGAAGCTGACGGACGCATTCGGAAAAATACTCGTAACGGAGACCGTTCCCGTATCTTGCGCGATGGCAAGGATATTGGCTTGCGACGTATACTCTCCCGAAGATTTTCCCCCGTTCGACCGCTCCACCGTGGACGGTTACGCCCATTCCTATAAAGATTCTTCGGCAGCTTCCGCCGCAGTACCGTCGGTATTGACCCTGAAGGGCGAAGTCGCTATGGGCGAATACACCGAAGCGCGCATAAACAGCGGAGAATGCTTCTACGTTCCGACGGGCGCCATGCTCCCCGCTGGCGCGGACGCCGTTACGATGATCGAAAACGCCGAGGTATCGAACGGAGAAGTATACGTTTCGTCCTCTCTTCACCGCGGCGAAAACGTCGTTTTTAAAGGCGCGGACGTTCACGTCGGCGAAACCGTGATACGCCGTGGCGAACGCCTGTTAAGCCCTGAAATCGGCTTATTGTGCTCGCTCGGGATCAACTTTGTCCGGGTATACAAAAAGCTTTCGTTCTATGTCGTCTCGACGGGCGACGAACTCGTTGCTCCCGATGAAGAATGTCAAAAAGGTAAGATCAGGGATACCAATACCGCTGTTTTGACAGCCGAATTATCCGGAATCGGAAACGTGGTCGGAGCAATGACGGTAAACGACGATTATAATAAACTGTCCGCAACCGTTCGCAAAGGGCTGTCCGAAGCGGACGTCGTCATACTCAGCGGCGGCAGTTCGGTAGGCAAAGCCGATTATACCGCGAAACTCTTTTCCGAATACGGCAGACCGCTTTTCGGCGGCGTAGCCGTAAAGCCCGGAAAACCCACTCTCGCCGCCGAAGCGGACAACAAGCTGTTGATCGGGCTTCCGGGGCATCCGATGGCGGCGTTCACCTCTTACAGGCTGATCGTTCTGCGCGCGTTGCTGAACGCGTGCGGCTCCGATACTGAGCCGCCCGTGGTATGCCGCGCCGCGAAAAATTTCCCGGGAGGCAGAGGAAGAAGCGCAGTCATACCCGTCAGGCTCGTCAACAAGGACGAATTTACCGCTGCGGAACCCCTTTTTTATAAATCGGGAATGTTGTCCGTGATATCGTCCGCCGACGGATTCGCCCTGCTTCCCGATTATGTCGAGGGCGTTCCCGCGGGAGCGCCGCTGGAGATTTACAGAATATGAGAAACGCATACATACCTAATAATCCGATTGAAAAAATCGACGGATACCTTGCACTTTTCGAAGGCAAAAGCGCGGGCACCGAAACCATTCCCACCGAGCAGGCGCTGGGACGCGTTCTCGCGCGGGCGGTCTACGCAAAACTCTGCGACCCCGTATATAACGCCGCCGCCATGGACGGCATAGCGGTCTTATGCGAAAAAACAGTTTCCGCCGGCGAAAAAACTCCCCTCGTCCTGAAAGAAAACGAGGACTTTATATACGTGAACACGGGTAACCCCGTGCCCCCGCGTTTCGACGCCGTGATAATGATAGAGGACGTCATCGACTCGGGCGACGGAACGGTCGAAATTATCGCGCCCGCAAGTTCGTGGCAACACGTCCGCGTCAAGGGAGAAAGCATAGTCGCGGGCGAAATGATACTCCCCTCCCGCCGCAGGATACGCGCCGAGGACCTCGCCGCGATATACGCGGGCGGAAATACCGAGGTCGAGGTCTTTTGCCGTCCCGTGACGGGCGTCATAACCACGGGAGACGAGATGGTCGCACACCCCGAAGAAGTGACCGAAGGAAAGCTTCTGGAGAGCAATTCCAAACTTTTCTCCGCTCTGATAACCGAATACGGCGGGATACCGAAGCTCTATCCCACCGTGAGCGACGACCCGGAAAAACTGAAAAAAGCGTTGGACCTTGCCGTAAACGAATGCGACATCGTAATAGTCAACGCGGGCAGTTCCGCGGGTACAAAGGACTATGCGCGCGAAACGATAGCGTCTTTGGGCGAAGTATATCTGCACGGACTCGCCGCAAAACCGGGAAAGCCCACCATTCTCGGCACGGTCCGCGGAAAACCCGTTATCGGGATCCCCGGTTATCCCGTGTCCGCGTACGTTTCTTTCGGGCTGAGCGCGGGTGAAGTCATAAACACGCTTTCCGGAAACGCCGTCGCCCGAGACATACAGACAGTCAAAGCCAAGCTGACCAGAAACGTGGTCAGTTCCCTGAAAAACACCGAATTTGTACGCGTTTCGCTCGGCAAAGTCGGCTCCGATCTCGTCGCGACGCCCCTGGAGCGCGGAGCGGCGCAGATAATGAGTCTCGTAAAAGCCGACGGAATACTGACGATAGACAGATATTCCGAAGGAATTTCCGCGGGCAGCGAAGTCGAGGTTTCCCTCAGAAAGCCCCTGAGCCTCATCGAAAAAAATCTGGTAGTCATCGGAAGCAACGACCTCGTGATAGACGTTATCGGCGAACACGTTCCGCTGACCTCGGCGCACGTGGGAAGCACGGGCGGCGTCGTCGCCATGCAAAAAGGCGAATGTCATATCGCGCCGATACATCTACTGGATCCCGAAACGGGAACTTACAACGTCGCCGCCGTCAGCAGATACTTCCCGAACGAGAAAATGGCTCTTATCAAGGGCGTCGGTCGCACCCAGGGACTGATGCTTCCGAAAGGAAACCCTCTCGGAATCGCTTCGTTCGAAGACGCCGTAAAACGCAAGTTGCGATTTGCAAACCGCCAGCGCGGCGCGGGCACGCGCATACTGACCGATTACCTTTTACAGACGCTTGGCGCCGACGGCCGCGCGCTGAAAGGCTACGACAAAGAGTTTTCCACTCACCTTGCCGTGGGTATGGCTGTGGAAAGCGGCGCCGCCGATTTCGGCATGGGAGTGGGCAGCGCCGCCAATATACTGGGACTCGATTTCATTCCCGTCTACGACGAGGAATACGATTTTCTGATACGCGAATCCTCCCTGTCGGACGAACGCGTTCAAGCGTTTATAAACTATATCTCGGGCGAGGATTTTCATAGCCGTCTGACAGTCTTCGGCGACTATACCGCGCCCCGCACGGGAGAGATCGTAAAGTGTTAGACGGTTGCGGCAGAGATATTCGGTATGTGCGTATTTCGGTAACCGATCTTTGCAATCTGGGTTGCGTATATTGCAAACCGCGTCCGGTACCCAAACTGACTCACGACGACGTGATGAGCGTCGACGAAATAATCGCGCTCGCTAACGACTTTGTAAACGCGGGCTTTACCAAGATTCGGCTGACGGGCGGCGAACCGCTCGTAAGAAAAGGGATTATCCCTATTGTAAAGGGCGTTTGCTCCGTTACGGACAACGTCGGTCTGACCACCAACGGCATACTGCTTTCGGAATTTGCCGAAGAACTGAAAGCTGCCGGACTGAAGGGCGTCAACGTCAGTCTGGACACCCTGGATCCCGAAGCCTACCGCAAAATAACGGGCGGCGGAAAGCTGTCGGAAGTATTTAAAGGCATAGACGCCGCCAAGGCGGCGGAACTTAAAATAAAGCTGAACGCCGTATTGCAACGCGGAATAAACTTCGACCCGCTTCCGCTTCTCGAATACGCCGAAAAAACGGGAGCGGAACTCAGAATGATAGAGCTTATGCCTTTCGCGTCCACGCTCGGATACGTCGACGAACGCGCGCTGAACGCCGAGAACTGGTTGCGTTCTTTGGGCGCCGAACACATCCTTGACGAAGGAAAGACGTCGCTTTACCGCTACCGCGGACACGAGCTGAAAGTCATAGCGCCTTTGAGCCGTAATTTCTGTGCCGAATGCGACAGGATACGCGTAACTTGCACGGGCATGCTGCTTCCCTGTCTTCACGGAGCGAAAGCGTATCCCGTCCGCGACAAGATAGGCTCGGCGGGATTTGCCGATTACCTCGGATCGGTCCTAAAGCTGAAACCCCCCGCTCACGGCATCGGCGAAGGCATATATCAAAATATGGATATGGGAAGCATAGGAGGATAAATGGAACTCAATCATCTCGACGATAACGGCAACGCGCGCATGTGCGACGTCAGCAAAAAGGAAATTACCGTACGGGAAGCGATCGCAAAAGGCGTGATACATATCAGCCCCGAAGCGATGGCTTTGATCGACGGCGGCAACAAAAAAGGTAACGTATTGACCACAGCGACGGCGGCGGGCGTACTCGCGGCAAAGAGGACGTTCGAAACCATACCCATGTGCCACGTCGTTATTCTGGACGACGCCGAAATAAGCTACGAAGTCGGCGAAAGCAGTATCGGGATCACGGCAAAAACGGTCTGCCACGGCAGAACGGGCGCGGAAATGGAGGCTTTGACCGCAGTCAGCGTGGCGGCGCTGACGATATACGACATGCTGAAAGCCGCCGACAGGCATATGCGGATAACCGACATCCGTCTCGTCAAAAAAACGGGCGGGAAAAGCGGCGAGGTCTTAGCGGATTAGGAGAAACAATATGGAAAAAGCCATTGTAACGGCAGTCAATATCAGCGAAAAAAAAGGCACTTCCAAGCACCCCGTCCCCTATGCGGTATGCAAAGTCGATTACGGCATCGAAGGCGACGCGCACGCGGGAAAAGGCATCAGACAGGTCAGTTTACTGGGTATCGAAAGCATCGAAAACTTCAAGCGCGACAAAAAGGACGCCGTTGGACTGTGCGAAGGCAAGTTCGCCGAAAACATCACCACCCGCGGCATTTGTCTGTATAAGCTGCCCGTGGGAACCGTGCTGAATATCGGAAGCGCGGTATTGAAAGTCAGTCAGATCGGTAAAAAATGCCACGCCGACCAGGGTTGCGAGATCGCCCGTAAATACGGCGTGTGCGCCATGCCGCGCGAAGGCATTTTCTGTACCGTCGAACGCGAAGGAATAATACGCGCGGGCGACGAAATAGTCGTAAAACAGGACTCGATCAGCGGTTGACCGAAAGAAAACGCTTTAGTTTCTCCGATTCGGGGTCGGAAAGCAGTTTCTCCGACGGACCCTTTTCGGCTATTTTGCCCTCGTCCAAAAATATGATCTCGTCCGCGATCCTGCCCGCCTGAGCGGGAGAATGGGTAACGATGACGACGGTAGGCTTCAGTCTGTCGAAATACCTTTTCAAGAGTTTTTCCGCCGTTTCGGTAGCGTTCACGTCCATCGCGGCGGTAGGTTCGTCCAAAACGAGCAGCGCGTAATCTTCCATCATCAGCCGCGCCAGAGCCAGCTTTTCTGTTTCGCCTCCCGAAAGTTTTTTCGCGTTTTTTCTACGCATCCGCGTAAGTCCGAAGTCGTCGAGAAGCGTCAAAGCCTTGGTTTTGTATGCAAAACGCCCCACGAAAGCATGACCCAAGAGCATATTTGCCGTAACGGACATGTCGAAAGCGAAACTTTTCTGAGGCATACACCCCGTTTTCGGCTTTGCGGCGGAATAAATTATTCCCCCTTCCCCTTTCGTTACGCCTGCGAGTATCCTCGCAAGAGTGGATTTTCCGCTGCCGTTGCTGCCCATGACGGCATATACCCTGCCTTCCTCGAGAATTAATTTCTCCACGTCCAGCACGGTGCGTTCGCCGTATCTTTTTTTGACGCTGATCTCTATCATCCGACTTTCTTCAGTCCCGCCTGAAGCGCCGCGGCGATCACGTTCAATCCCAACACTATCAGCATCAGGATTATCCCAAGCGCCAGCGCCAGCGAAAACTGCCCCATATTGTAATTCAACGCTATTGCCGTGGTCATGACGCGCGTCTTGTGTAAAATATTGCCGCCGACTATCTGGACGGCGCCCACTTCCGCGATACTTCGGGAAAAAGCGAACAGATAGGTCGCTACCAGCTGATATTTGCTCTCGTTCACGGCAAGCAACACGACCTTGGCTTTGTTCAGTCCCATTCCCGCGGCGCTGTCGCGCATGGCGTCGTACACGGGAGCGACAGCCGTTTCGGTAAATCCCGCCACCACGGGCGTTATCAGTATGACCTGAGCTATCACCATGAGTTCCACGGAATACATCAGTCCGAATTTACCGAAAGGACCCGTCCCGGAAAACAGCAGGTAAACGAGTATTCCTACAGCAACGGCAGGCAATCCCATCAGCGTTCTCATTATGAGGACCGCGACGCGGCGTCCAGGAAAACGCGTAACGCCGACGAAAGCGCCTATCGGTACGCCTATCAGCATTGCGTACAGCGAACTTTGGGCGCACATTTTGAGAGTGGTCGCCACAATCTCGTTCAGCAACGTATTGCCTTCGCCCATCAGGGCGAAGGCTTTTTCAAATGCGGCGGTTACGTTGCTCCACATGTTACGCGGCTTTGGTCAGGCTTTCGTTTGCCATGGTCAGGCACGCGCCCATGCCCTGTCCCGCGGAAATGTACCAACTTCCTTCGGGCGCTTCCGAAGTCTTTCCTCCGGCGATGTCTATGGAAACGAGCTTCAGTCCCGTGGTTTTCCAGAGATTGACTTCGGCGGTGTGCGTACCGGAAGCGTCTCCGCGTGATACGAAGTTATAGCCGCCCGCGGCTATCGCCTTGAAAGCTTCGGAAATATTTGCGGCGTTTTTAACGCCCGCGGGATCGGACGCGGGTCCGATCAACACGAAATAATTGTACATGAAGCTGATACGCGCGGGATACGCCGCGTCGGCGGCTTCGCCGTCGAGTCCCGCGACTTCCCTTGCGTATCCGCCGTCGATAAACGTTCTTTCCTGGGATGCGGAATGCACCAGCAACAGGTCGGCGTTACCGTTTTTCGCCGCCTCTATCGCGGCGCCCGTGCCCGCTGAAGACACCTCGATATCCCAGCCGGTGGCTTCTTCGAAAATGCCTTCGAGATAGCCCAGTAACCCGGTATCGTTGACCGACGTGGTCGTGGAAATACTGATGATTCTGTCGCCCGTGCCCGTGTATTTCAACGCGTCGGCAGCTCCATTATAGGTTTTTGCTCCGTCGATGAGATAGAAAAGCGCTTCGTCGTAATCGGCTTTCCCGAAATCGGCTATCGCATTACGGGTCGAAGGCATGCTCATCCATTTGATAAACGCGTCCGCGCCCGCCTCGTTGATAACGACGTCTGTTCCCGCGAACGCCGCCGCGTCGCCGTCCACCGCAATCATGGAATAAGTGTTTTTCAACGCGTCGTCCTGTTCGTAAAGAAGGGTCAGATTGGAAATCCTGTCGCCCTCGGCATTCTTCTTGAACGAAAGGTAAGTGCCTTTATCGCTTAAGACGTACGCGCCGTAAGAGGGATTGTCGCCTTTTTCGTCGTTGCCGTTTTCACATGCCGCCAGCGCGGCTGCCGCCGTAACGACTAAAGCGAGGCATAACAATAAAGCCAAAAGTTTCTTTTTCATTCTTATACTCCTTTCCACAACGGGAGGCGTTGCGGTTTCCCGCAAAACCCCGGTCGGAACGCCATAGCCGCCGCCTTAGGCAAACCGACTCGGATTATAATCCGGGATGCAAAGATTTCCCGGATAATTAGATAATATCATATCCCGTTGCGCTTGACAATACCCGCCTGAACGCGTAACCGTATATCGGCGCTTAACCGGCGATTCTCTTTACCCGACGCATCGTATTCGGCGGATTCGATATTTTTTCACAAACAAACTCCGGACTCCGTATCATGGATAATAATCGGAGACGCAAACGTCGCGGGAGGTATAGGTGAAAAACTCGTCTGAATCGAAAAAAGAATACGACAAACTCCCCTGTTCCGTGGCAAAATACGTAGTGGGAGGAAAAGAATATTCGGTTATAAGGCACTTCGCCGCACAAGGAAATCTGAAACAGATCCTGACGGAAACGGCGCTGACGCGAGCGGAAAATCTGTCGGGGATCGACTCCTGATCCCTGTCGTTCATCCGCTTAGACTTAAAGGAGGGAGCGTGCCGCGGAATCTACCGCTTAAAAGAACTGCCCTGTATATGAGATTGTCGCGCGACGACGAGAAAGCGGGCGAGTCGCTTTCCATAGAAAATCAGCGCGCCGTTTTGCGCGCTTTCGTCGAAGAAAACGGCGGACTGGTGGCGGGCGAATATGTCGACGACGGCTGGTCGGGAACGGATTTCGAGCGTCCCGCCGTAAAAAGACTGCTCTCGGACGCGAAAGCGGGTAGCCTGGATACCGTCGTCGTCAAGGATCTGTCGCGCTTCGGACGAAATTATATTCAGACCGGGCAATATATTGACTATATCTTTCCCGCCTACGGTATCCGATTTATCGCTCTTAACGACAACGTGGACACGTTCGACAGGGAAAACCCGGGAATGGACATGATGCCGATAATGAACGTGTTCAACGAATGGCACGCCGCCAACACCTCCAAAAAAATACGCGCCGTCCTGCAAGCGAGTTGGCGGCAAGGGAAGTTTACGGGCTGGGCATATCCTTACGGCTACAAAGCGGGCACGGACGCGAAACGCACGGCAGTCATAGACGAAGAAGCCGCCAAGACCGTCCGCCGTATTTTCGCCTTGAGAAGACAGGGAGAATCCGTCGGCGCGATAGCCAGAATTCTCACCGACGACAACGTCCCGAATCCGCGCACCTATTTCACTAAGCTGGACGGCGAAAAAATATCAAAGCCCTGTTCGCCCTATTGGTCCGCGCGCACGGTATCGAACATTTTAAATAACAGCGTTTATATCGGGACCACCGTTCAGCACAAGACCACTCGATTTTCATATAAAAACAAAATTACCTTAAAGGTCCCCGAAAGTGAACAAACGGTATATGAAAATGCCCACAAACCGATTATTTCCATGGAAACCTGGAACGCCGTGCGCGCTCTTGACGATTCGGTTTCCAGAGGCAGAAAAGACTCCTCTGGCGCTTTAAACGTATTGTCGGGGCTGATGGTTTGCTCGGATTGCGGCAAAAAAATGAAACTGCGAAAATCTTCGGGAACATCTTCGCGATCCTTTCGCGGATACGCCTGTAGAACTTATACCGACCTCGGAAAAAGATACTGTTCCTCTCACTACATCGACAAAAACGTGATGGAAGAACTGCTGTTACGCGATCTAAAGTCGCTTGCGGGCGAAATAGACATAGACGAAACGTCGGTGCGCGGGATCTTTGAAAAAAAACGCTCCTCGCAAAGAGACAACGCGGCTGTTTCAAACGAAAAAGAACTTGCTCGCGCCGACGGCCGCATTGCGGAAATAAAGTTATTCATGCAAAAAGCTTTCGAAGAAAAGGCGCGCGGCGTAATATCCGAGGAGTTGTTCGACACGCTGTGCGAAAGGTACGATAACGAAAAAAAGTCGCTCGAAAATATACGCGGCTCAATAAATAAACGCATAGCCGAAACTCAGGCGGATCATCTCGCCGCCGACGATTTCGTTTTTAACGTAAAAAAGTTCTGCCGTTTGGAAGAACTGACCCGAGAAACCTGTATTCGGTCGGTGGAATTGATAAGCGTGGGCGAAATACCAAACTCTCCGGACAAAGCGCGCGAAATACATATATATTATAAATTCGCTAAACCTTAGTTTTTTTCCGCCGTTTTCCCAAAACTGAAACGTTCCACCGGACCCACCGGGGCTACGGGCGCTACCGGCGATACGGGCGCGCAGGGAGTCCAGGGACTTCAGGGGCTTCAGGGAGACACCGGCGCCACCGGACCTACCGGCGCTACAGGACCTACCGGGGCTACGGGCGCTACGGGAGACACGGGCGCGCAAGGTATCCAAGGGCTTCAGGGCGATACCGGCGCCACCGGACCCACGGGCGCTACAGGACCTACCGGCGCCACCGGACCCACAGGCGACCCGGGTCAGGTAACCCCCGGCACGGCGGTCAGCGACGTTTCCACCAGCGCTTCGACGACGGATCTTGCAAACTCGTTAAACGAGTTGCTGGCATCGCTGAGAGCGGCGGGACTGTTGTCGACCTGAGCCTTGCGGAAAAAACAAAAAAGGAGCGCGCGGCGCTCCTTTTTTGCATATGTATTAAAAAATCATTTCTTCAGATAAATCTTGGTTGACGGGGCGCGCCCTTCCAGAACTTCCCCGATACCGTAACGGGAATTCGCGATATAAACCGTGGTGCCGAGTTTTGCGGGTTCCTTAACGTATTCGAGTTTTGCCGCCGCGCCGTTGGCGCCGGGACGGCTTGCGCCGTCGCAGTAGTTCATGTAATAATCGATCTTTTGGGTGAGTTCGTCTCCGTTGTCCGCCGTTATTTCGGGGATAAGCGTGGAATTGTCCTTTACGTCGCGGTATATGCCGTCCACGCTGGTCAACAGCAACAGATACCTGGGCTTTACCAGACACGCTATCTGCCCCGCGGTTTCGTCGTTATCTATACATTCGACTACCTTCGCATGCGCGCTCCTCAGAGCCTGTATCTCCATTTTACGGTTTTCCTCGCTGCATACGGGGTCGTTATAGTTGATAATCGGAATAGCTCCCTGTTTGGGGCAACGCATCAGAGCCGCGCGCAAATGTTCGCGCTTCATATCGTCGTTGAAATGCTGATGCTCCACCAAAAACTGCCTCAGAGAAAATCTGGAATCCACGAAGCGACGATACGTTTCCATCAGTATTGCCTGACCCTGGGCGGAATAGTCCGTCTTTATATCGTTATAATCGCCCCAAAGTTCGTTTCCCACGCGGTGAAGATAGTCGAGTCTGCCAATTTCGGTCGCGCCCGAAGTTACCCACATACATCCGGGCTTCAGCTCGCGCGAGATACGCGCTATTATGTTATAGTCTATGTCGTTGTATTCCCGATTTATAAGTGCCATCGAGCCGATTTTACCGACCAGCTCCACGTCGAACGCAGTCATATGTTTTCTCCGTCTGTTGATGTCAAAATTATATAAATTCCTTTGCGTTTAGTCAATCCTTTGCGCGCGAATAAACGCATCCGCAGTAATTTTGGCGGTACAAGGAGTATTTTTTGCAAAGCTCAACGGAGCGCAACACCCCGTTTTTCTTCTTGAAATCGCTTGCGACATAGGCGGAGCCGTATTTTGCCGCGCATTCCGCCCCTATCGCGTTTATCAGTTCGGCGTTTTTCACGGGGCTCAACGTTAGCGTTGTCGCAAAGCAGTCGTAGTTGACCGCTTCCGCCGCGGTCCTGTCCAGTCGCATCCTGAAACATACCGCGCACCGCCTGCCGCCTTCAGGCTCGTTCTCCAACCCTTTTACCGCCCCCAAAAAGTCGTCTTTCCCGCCGTCGGACACGTTTATGCCGTAATACGAAGCGAATCTGACCAGTTCGCCGAAACGCTTTCCGTATTCGGTTTCGTCGGTGATGTTCGGGTTATAGAAAAACATCGTTACGTCGAAACGCTCCGTCAAACGTTCTATACAGCCCGCCGCACACGGCGCGCAGCAAACGTGCAACAACAATTTCGGTCTGTCAGCCGTCCGAAAATCGGGATAATCGATGTCTGAAAAGCGTCTCACGCCCATATTTTATCCTCCTAAAAAGGGTTTGTCAAGAAAAGGGCGGAACAAGCGCTTGTATTTTGACTACACGCGTGCTATTATTTAAAAGAAAAGTCGTGATTCGACCGATTCGCGGAGGAATAATTTATGAAAAAACGTTTTAGCGTGTTCGTCTCGGTATTTATGAGTTTGATTTTCGCCGTAGTCGTTGTCGTGGCGGCGACCGGTTCCCCCAAAAAAGATCCTGCCGAAAAAATCGTTCAGCCCGAGGGCGTTTTGGACATGTATTCCGGCCGTGAGGGCGACACGCTCGCGTTCACGTTTACTCGGCAAGCTTCGGTAAACACTGTCGAACTGAAAGAAACGACCGGCGTGATAACCCGATTCGAAATCGGCACTTTCGAGGGCGAAACCGTCTACGTTTCGGATTACATAGGAGAATACAGGTACTGTTCCTTCCCCGCCGTTACGACAAAAGGTCTTTATCTGAAAATCACCGAGGCGGAGGACGCCTTCGAAATCGCTTCGATGGAGGTCTCTTTCGTTACGCAAACGGCTTCCGACGACTTTAAAGTCATGGCTTACGTAACCGCGGACAGCGCATGCAAGATGGACGACTCCTGGAAAGAAAACGCGAAAACGGTTACTCAATTTAACATTATCGGTTGCCTGTTTTTCGATATAAACGGTCGAATACTTTTCGACGGTTACGACGAAGCGGGCTTAACCGACGGCGAAGAAGTGTTCGAAAGAGCCTTGGCAAATCTAAAAAAATTAAATCCCGAAGCCGAGATCGTCGCGACGATACTGGGTAACCGCGATCTGACCGGCGACGGAATAACGGAATCGGAAGACCGTTACAACAAGGTCATCGGTAACGACGGGAGCCGCTCCGCGTTCATAAACGAAATCGTCGAATTCGCTTACGGATACGACCTGGACGGAGTGTCTTTCGACTACGAATATCCGCATTCTCTTTCGTCGTTCGTCAACTATAACGCCTTTTTACAGGAATTGAAACAAGCCTTGGGCGACAAACGGCTGACGGCCGCGCTGTCGCTATGGAATATTGGCATTTTTAACGTCAACTCGGACACCTTGCGTGTTTTGGACGGAGTCGAACTGATGTCCTACGATTCCTTTGACGAAAGAGGCAATCATTCCACTTTCCTGAAGGCATATAACGACGTTACGCAAGCGATACAACGAGGCGCCGACCCCAAAGTCCTGAATCTCGGACTTCCATACTATTCCCGTCCCGTCAACAAGGACGCCTACTGGGGCAGTTATAAGCACGTCGCGGACAAGCTCGGATACGGCGACAATCTGATAACGGAAACTTACGTTATCGACGGCGAAACCCGCACTCAGCCAAACTACTACAACGGCAGGCAGACGATATACGACAAAACGTGTTACGCGCTGGATTCGGGTATAGGCGGTGTAATGATATGGCACTTTGCATGCGATTCCACCGACCCCGATCTTTCGCTCACCGCCGCCGTTCAGCGCGCGATAGACTCCCGATCCTGAACGGTTCGAGAAATCGACAAAAAATCCGCAATCGCTTGCGGATTTTTTAATGCCTTTAAATATTTGCCTCCGGATTAAAGCTGAGTGGCGGTATAGCTTTGTCCGAGGCGTCTGCTCATTTCGTCGGGCAATTCGATTTGCAGTTTGCTTCCCTCGGCTTTCAATTTCTCCTCGGCGGTGGCTATCAACACGTCGCCTCCCTTTCCGGAGGTTACTCTGCCCAGGAATATTGCCGTGTCGAAGTCGTAAAATTCGTTGAACCACATCAGCGTATACGCCGCGTATTCGCCGAGTCTGACGAATATGTCCAGCGCGCGTTTGTCGCCCGCATCTGCGAGATTTTGAACGAACTTGAGTTTTTCGGCGGGGCTTAATGACGCGTCGAGTTCTATTCCGGCTTCGGGAGCAAGTCTTATCACGGCGTCCTGAGAATGGTATAGTCCTCCCACTCCCCTGTCGCCGCTCCATTCGTCCGCCGCGGCGTCCGGGTTCGCGTCCACGGGCGCGAAGGCCAGTTCGTTGAGGTAGCCGCGTATGCGTATCTCGCGGTCAATGTATCCGCCGGCAAGGCTCGTTCCCATGGCTATGCCTAGCACTCCGCCGCGGTTTAAACCGAACGCCCCGGCGAGCGCCGCCACGTCGCCGTCGTTAGCCACCTTGACCGGGCAGCCGTATTCTTTCGAAAGATTTTTATAGATGGGGAAAATCTTCTCGGCATAAACTTCGGCGGGAACTTTCCTGAACAGCGACGCCACCCTGACCTCGCCGTCGACGACTATGCCTGCCGTGGAAACGCCAATGGCGTCCACCTCTCCGCCCAAAGCGTCGAGCGCGGCGTTTATGCTGTCTCGGATACCGTCGATATGATATTGGGGATCCGAATTGAGCTTCGGATGCCATATCGTTTCTTTTTCGTAAACCACTTTCCCGTCTATGCAGGCGGTAACTTTTCTGTCGGAGCCGCCCGCGTCGAAGCCGATCCTTTTCCCTTTGGCCTTAGGCGAAGCGGGTTTTGCCGACAAGCTTTCCGCGGGAAGCGAACCGCTTGCGGAAACGCTTTCGAAGCAGAGCGCCTTAAGGTATACGCCTTTCATGAATTCGTAATCGAACGCTCTGTCGCCCGAGGCGGAATAGCACCGTTTCAGCTTTTCTATCAGCTTTTCGTCAACGCCGTAAAAGTAGAATTTATATCCGCCGTAAGCCCATAACATGAATTTTACGATACGTTCGAGATACCTGAAGTTTTCCTCCTCGTGCGCCGAAGCGTAAAGCACCGAGGAATAACGCGCCACTTCGCCCTCACCGCGCTCCAGCGCTACTTCGAACGCTTTTGCGCCCGCTTTTTCGGCAGCCGCTCTGAAATCTCGCGCGTAAAGATACATGGGATAATAATTTTTATCCAACATTTATTCCAGCCTCCATTTTTCCGTATGTATTATTTCTTCTCCGGGCGCCACTTCCTCCGCCGCCGAAAGCGTTTCGCATTCGTGGATCAATTCGCTGGTATAGGTCTCGAAATTGCATGTGAAATCGGGATATTCGCCGGGTTTTGAAATACATTCTTTTGTAAACAACGTGTCTCCGTAACGGTAGAAAGCGCGTATCTCGTTCAAATAGGTGCCTATCTTCAGAGGCGATTCGGCGTCGGTGGAACCCGTTAGAATGATACGGTCGTTGGCTATCGTCAGCCTGGGATCGCGTATGTCGGTATAATGCCACAGCACCAGGTTCCTGTTTGCCAGAAAACCCGTGTCCTCGGTCGAAAGCGGCAAAGTAAGGGTCCCTCCGCATTTCATTACGGTAAGTCCCCATACGCACAGTTTTTGCTTGACGTCGGAAATGTTCTTGACCCTCATTCTGACCTCCAGCGCGCCGTCCGGTGCGAACTCCAGATCCAATACGGGCTGTACGCCGCGCTCCGTCCAGGCGGGAGGCGTGAATACCGCCCCGTTAGGTTTCAGCTCGGATACAACGGGCGCGTTGTCGGGATAATAAGTTTCGAGGGATTCGGGAGAAAGCCATATCCTGTGTCCGCCGTAAATATGCCATTTTTTACCCTCTCCGTAAACCGCCGACACGTCCTTGTTGACGTTATCGGCGACGTCCTCGAACATCAGGTTCTCGCCGTCCGGTTTTTGAAGTTTGATGATCCTGGGACCGACGTCCAACGTTACGCCGACAACTATTTTTCCGTTACTCAGCTCCAGCGTTCTGCCCAGAAAACAACTGCCTATTCTGGTTTCCATAATAAATGCTCCGTGGTTTAATGATTAAATCAATACGTCAACCGTATTATCAGCTTTGTCAACGTTCCTCTGGCGATATGTATCGACGCCGCGCTCGCTCCCGAAGCGGTCGCCTGAGCGCGTACCTTATCGCCGAGAACTGCGGTACCGCCTATGGAAGTGAGATAGTCGTTGTCAACGGCAAGCGAGATCCATACTCCGTTTCCGCCGGCAACTTCCTTTACGTAGCCGAACGCCGCTCCGAGTTCGTCGTCGGCAGCGATATAAAAATCGGTGTCCTCTCCTGTCGCAGTTTCGTAGGCGTATCTGTTGCTTTCCGCGGGGGTCGGGGGGTACTCGCCGTATATCACGCGGCGCGCTTCGGTTTCGGACAGACTCATCAGGAAATATTCGTAATCGACCGCTTCGTAATTATCGTTGCCCACGGTGATCTCGAGATTCGCCCAAGTAGCGTCCACATAATAGAAGTATCCGTCTATCACCACGGCGTTCCAGGTGTGTCCGACGGCGGGAGAAACAGCCCTCGATACGCCCATTATCTTGTAAGTATGGATCCCTTCCATACCGCATAACAGCGAGAACGCCTTGGCTATGCCGTCGCATACAGCCACGCCGTCGATAAACACGCCTTCCAGATAGAACGCGTTATAAGAACCGATATTTTCCACGGAGGCGTTGTCCGCCACCAGATTGTCGTAGCTGACGTTGACGGTGAGCCAGTCATAGATGGCGAGCGCCTTTTCCGCGTCCGTCATCGAATCGTCGATTATCGCGTTAAGGGCGGATTTCGCGACGTTATAAATTCTCTCCGCCACGGTTCCCGATGCGGGCAAAGGTCTGTATCCGTTGATGACCGCATAGTACAGTTGATTGGAAGTCGCAACCCCGAGCGTGTAGGTAAGCTCTTCGATCGGCAAAATTCCGTTTTCTCCGCGTCCCGTTTCGGAATAGTGCGTAAAGGACTTATCGACGTCGGGATATCTGCCCGTAGTATCGTCGGGCGAGTACATTCCCGCAGGCGAAATCTCCGACAAAAACGACACCGAGTACGTTATCCTGCCGACGCCGTCCGCGTTTAGCACCTTAACACCCATATTGACGGATTCGGCGTAAGAATACGTCGCCGCGACCATCAGGTGATAGGCGTTGCGTTGCGCGTCGTTGTAACTCGCTATGCTGTCGGGATTCAGTAACTCGTCCGAGAACGGATACGCTTCGTCGTCAAGCTCCGCGTAGGTAAAGGGCACGAACAGATCTAACGTATACCATTCGCCGTCCTGCGTCAAGGATTCGGGTCTGAAGAAAGAAACGTAATTGACGATCTCCGCCAGCTCCTCGAGATCCGAAACGTAAGCGTTCAGCCCGGGAACCAGTTCTTTGAAATATCCGTAATGCGACTGGGTTATATGCCCCGCGGTATATTCCGTCCAGTCCGTCCAGTTGTTGAATACCGAAGATTTTACCCTGACGGAAAAACTTTCCGCAAAGGTCGCGACGTCGGTCGGGATTATCGCCGAATTTCTGCCGAAATACTCGGCGTGAGATTCGGAATTCATACTGACGATCGCACCGTTAACGTTTATTTCGACGGTATATACGCATTCGTAAGGCAACGGATCCCAGAATACTTCCGCCAAGCCGCTTTCGGTACCCTCTACGGTAACTCCGTAAACGTCGTTTTCGGTACTGCCCTCCCCGACCGTTATCGTGATAGTGCGCGAAACCACCCCCGAAGCCATGCTCTTTACCATCGCCTCGGCGGTAAACGAATACGTTCCCGTTTCCTCGAAAATGTAGGTAAGATCGCTGACGACGTCTATGCCGCCCGTCTGAGCGGCGGGAGCCTTGTTGAACGTTTCGGTTTCGGTTACGTCGGAGTCGGTCGCGGTATGAGTGATCGTCCAACGGTACTGCTCGGGCGGATACTGTCCGTCCGTATACGTTACCAGGAATCTGATGCTGTCTCCTACCAGATAATCGTAATCTTCGCCCGTACCCACGGCGTCCAGACTCAGGCTCTCCAAGGGGCTGTATATGATCAGCTTGTCGGATTCGAGGACCTGACGCTGAGTGCTGTTCGACAGCTCCGCCCTGATGACGTATTCGCCTGGAGGCAGAGTCGACGGCGTATAATTCAGTATCTTGTTATCTTTCGAAGAGCCGTCGTCTATAGGCGTAGTATTGACGTACCACGTTATCGACGGCTCCGGATCGGAAATGCTGTCCAGCTGGATCAGGTTGAACTGCAGAGCTTCCGCCCTGCCCCAGATTTGTTTCAGAGCGCTTTCGTCCGTTATCAGCTCCAACCGGTAATTGAGTTCGGAATATCTGACGTCTATGGTTACGTGCGTTTCAACCTGGGAATCGAACGCGCCCTGCCGCGGGGTCCTGACCCAGATCGCGACCTTGCCGATGCCCCTCGGCGTAACCAGTCCGGAAGAACTGACCGTGGCGATCGAAGTGTTGTCCGAGGAATATTCGACGTTTCTGCCTATAGACGCGTGCGCGGGCTTGAACTGAGGCTGAAGCTGAACGTCATCGCCGTGCAATTCGACCACGATGACGCTTTCCGAAAAAATGATCTGTTCGACCGCAACCTCCTCGATCGTAACGACGATCTCCACGAAAACGTCGGAAGACTGGTTGGAAGTAACGATTACGATAATATCCTGGACGTTACCTTCCTCGTCCTGTTTCAGTTCGCCGCGCGCGGTCAGCAAACCGTCGGTCCCCACCAACAGATAACGTCTGTCCGCACTGTCCTTCAAAGAATAATGCACGTCCTGTTTGGCGGTTTCCTCGGGGTAGACCTTGGGTTTCAGCTGGTAGGTGGAAGCCTCGCCCGTAGGAGCGAGATAAACGTGAGTGGTTTCGATTTCGATGCGTTCGGCTGCGCCCTCTTTATCCGCGTTGCAACCCGCGACCAGCATGACGATCGCAAGCGCCGCGGCAACGATTAACATAATTTTGAAAGCCTTTTTACGCATACCACCTCGCGTTTTGCGGGGAACAGCCCCGACGGCGTATATCTTCTTTTGCGGGCGCGCATTATCAATGCGTGCGCGCACATATACATAATGATACTACAACGCCCGCAAAAATTTGTCAACCCCCCTGTTGCAATCCGCGCAAACGTTTTTATACGGCGACGGAAGCGATAAATTCCCTTCCGCGCCTATCCGCGGCTCGTTTCCCGAATCCCGGGCGGTTTTTACGTTTTCAAAGTTCAGGGCAATCTAAATGCGCAAATTATTATCCTAAACAACGTGTTTAAAATAAAAATGTTTCCTGCCTTTTGCGCGTGGCAGTCGGAATAAAAATTACAGCGATGTCAATAATCGGCTTATCTATTAAATCAAAACGGAGGTAACATGAAACTGAAAGAAAGTAAAACTTTCCTGAATCTGGCAAAATCTTTCGCGGGCGAATGTCAGGCGATGACGCGTTACAGATTTCTGGAATACGGGCTTAGAAAAGAAGGTTACAAATGTCTCGCCGAAATCGTGGATAACGTCGCGTACAACGAATTCACGCACGCAAGAATGTTCTACACGAAAATACAGAGCGCCGACAACGCCGTGACCGACAATATCGATATATGCTCCGGATATCCGTTCAAACAAAAATGGGATATTACGGAAAACCTGAGGCTCGCGGCGGAAGACGAAACGAACGAGACCGAAAGAATTTATGCCGAATACGAAGCCACGGCGCGCGAAGAAGGCTTCGGAGACGTCGCCGAACTCTACAAAAATATCAGGCAGGTGGAAAACTGCCACAGGCTGCTTTTCGAGGATCTCTACAATCAGATGAAGCGCGGCACGCTGTATTCCAAATCCGTCAAACAAAAATGGAAATGCTCGGCTTGCGGATACGAGGAGGAAAACAAAGAAGCCTTTGCCGTATGCCCTCTATGCGGCGAAAAGCAAGGCTCGGTGATGCTGAAATTGAACGACTGAACAAATCGAAAACGGCGGAGCAACGCTCCGCCGCCATGTTTTTATTTTCTCTTTACGCTTCGGAGCCGACGCTTTCGGAGGGTTCCCCTTCCGTTTCGTTGGCGGAGCGTCTTGCCGCAAGCTCTGCCAGAATACGCTTATGCTCGGCATCGTCGAGACAGTATTTCCACGTCGGCAGCACCGTCAGGATACACCCTATCGCGGGCGGGATCGAAACTATCACGAACAATACGCGCATATACGGCTCGAACTCGGGAACCGTTCTCGGCATAATGCCCGCCGAGATATAGTTGTTGACTTTTTCGACCTCGGAATCGCTGAATTTATATATCGCATAGAAAATACCGCTGATGATGGTGGCGATTCCGGACTGGAGCTTTGCGATAAAGGTCTGTCCCGCAAAGAATACGCCGTCGGGTCTTACGCCGTGAATATATTCTTCATAGTCGATACAGTCGGCGATCATATACGACTGGAGCACCGTCGCAAAGCCGAGCGACGCGCCCGCGATTATGAATATGAAGAACAGCACCGCGACCCAGTACCAGTTCGCAAGCCCGCCCGGATCGGCAACGTACGCGATATACAGGAACATGAACGGTATGAAGCCGGCAAGGTTGGAATAGTTATACAGGTTCTTCTTGGAAACCTTGGTAAGTATCTTGGGGGCTATGCCCATGGCGACGAACTGCCCCACGAACACGCCGCCGCCGAGCAGCGCCATATAGACGATCGCCATAAGCGCGTCCTTATTGGCGAAATAATAGTTTATAAGCGGCATCGCGGCGATCTGAATAAGCATCCTGGGACTGCCGAGAATACCCGAAAGCAGTATCTGACGGAAAGGCTTGTTCCCGAACATGATCTTGACGTTTTCCTTCAGCGTATAGCGCTTTTCGGAAGACGGCACCCTTTCCTTGATGTTTGGTCCGCACAGCTGGAACAGCGCCGCGCCCAACAGTCCGAACGCCGCCGCCGCGATCAAAAATCCCCAACGTTCTCCCTGACGGGTCGCCTCGGAAAGTATCGGATTGACGACCAGATACTGTTCAAGTTCTTCATAGGGAATATTTTCGTTTAGTCCTTCGTTGAACGCCGCGGTATTCGCCTCGGATTCAGCTACTATCGCCTGCCACGCCTCCTCGGAACCGGCAAGTTTGACGCCTATGGGTTCGGAAATGAATCCGCCTATCGCCAGCGCCGCGGGCTGCATCGCCAAAAGCGAGACCCCCGCGCCGATACCGCCGAATATACGCGCCATTGACAGAAGCTTGTTTCTCGCTTTCTCGTCCTCGGTCATCAACGAAGTTACGCCCCACAGCGGTATGTCGCCAACGGTATACGCAATTTCCCACAAAAGATACGTTACCGCCGCCCACGCCACGATCAGCGCGTTCATCGCCGTTTGTCCGACCTCGTAAAATCCGAAGTTGACGAAACACAACGTCGTTATGACGAATATCGGCATCGGAATATAGATCAGATACGGACGGCATTTACCCCATTTAGTGCGCGTTTTATCGACGATCGTACCCATTATCGGGTCGTTTAACGCGTCCCATACACGCGCTATCGCCATTAAAACGGTAACGATGATGGCGGGAATCGCCAGAGTAAACTGGAAATAATAGGAAAGCGCCGCGCCCACCACGTTATAAATGATGTTCTGCCCTACCAAACCGGCAAGATAGAAATTTCTCTCCCGCGAGGTATAGGTTCTGAGCGTGGGCTGTTGCTCGACGGATCCGACGGGAATAGTTTGCGCTGAGACGTCCGACATAAAACACACTCCTGAACTGAAAAAATGGTTAAAAAAATTATAACAGCATCTGCGCCCCCCGTCAATACGGCTTGGAAAATTTTGTTTTCTCCGAGAAGTCAAACGCGCGCTGCTTCGCGAAGTCGGATCGGCGGCGTAAACGCTTGCTTAAAACGAAGGCTTGATATATAATGTATAAGGCGTTTTACGCCAATACACTCAGAGAGGCAAGTATGAAATACGACGTTGTAATTGTCGGCGGCGGCATAGGCGGACTGATGGCCGCATACCGTCTGACAAAATCTGCTCCGAAACTCAAGGTTTTGATAATAGACCGCGGCAAATCGCTGAAAAAGCGCAAGTGCCCCCTTTCCAACCATCTTGTAAACGAATGTATCCGCTGCAAACAGTGCGCGATCATGGAAGGTATAGGAGGAGCGGGCGCTTTCTCGGACGGAAAATTCAACATTACTACCGAATACGGCGGCTGGCTGCAGGATTATATCGGCAACGCCGAAACCATGAGATATATCGGCGAAGTCTCCGACATCCTCGACGAATTCGGCGCGACCAAAAAGGAATACTCGCCCTCGGACGAAATAAAACTCAAATGTCTTCAGCACGACCTGTACCTTTTACAGGCGCGCGTCAAACATCTGGGAACCGACGGCAACTTCCGCGTGATGTCGAACCTGATGGATCATCTGGAAACCGTCGCCGACGTGCTCACCGAGGACGCGGTTACCGACGTCGATTTGAAAGAAAACGTCGTCATCACCGAAAAAAACGAGAGAATAACCTATAAAAACCTCATTCTCGCCATCGGCAGATCGGGTTCCGAATGGTTCGGCAACTGGTGCAAGAAAAACGACCTGAAAGTCGTCAACAACCAGGTAGACATAGGCGTAAGGGTCGAACTGCCGCGTATAATCTGGGAAGACATCTCCCAAAAGATCTACGAGCCGAAGATCCTCTACCGTACGCGAGACCACGGCGACTGCACGAGGACTTTCTGCTTTAACTCGGGCGGCGAGGTCGTTATCGAAAACAACGACGGAATGCTGACCGTCAACGGCCACGCCAACTCAGACCCCAAACTCAAGACCGAAAATTCCAACTTCGCCATTCTGTCCACCACGCGCTTTACCCAGCCTTTCAACGAGCCGATAGCTTATGCCAAACATATCTGCAAGCTGGCGAACATGATAGCGGGCGGCGGCGTGATAGTTCAGCGTTTCGGCGACCTGGTAAACGGCAGACGCTCCAACAGCCACCGCATTGCCCAGTCGCGCGTTCGCCCCACTCTGGACGCCGTAGCGGGCGACCTGGGTCTGTGCATTCCGAAGCGTCAGCTGGATAACATCATCGACACGCTGTACGCTCTGGACAAAATAGCGCCCGGCACTGCCAATTACGACACTCTGCTGTACGGCGTAGAGGCAAAATTCTATTCCATAAAACCCGATTTCATCGACGACGACTTCCGTATCACCCCGAACGTGTTCGCCATAGGCGACGGCGCGGGTATCACCAGAGGCCTCGCCCAGGCGGGAGCCAACGGACTGTACGTCGCTAACGCCATAATAAATAAATAACGGAGTCATTATGCAAAAAATCGAAGGCGTGTATATACTGAAAAACGGCGTCATGTCCAACGAACCGAAAGACGTCTATCTCGATAAAGGCGTCATCGCGGACATAACCGACTCTGCCGCTACGCCCGCCGAACCCCTGTTCGCCACGGCTGGATTCATCGACGAGCATACCCACGGCGGTTACGGGCACGACTATTTCGAGGCGACCCAGGAAGCCGCCGACGCGGTGGCGAAGTTTCATCTGGACAACGGAACGACCTCGTTCGTGGCTACCGCCGTTGCAACAAAACTCAAAGATCTGGATATCCAGATCTCCAAAATCAGGAGCCTTAATAAAAATTACGCGGATATGATCGGACTGCATATGGAAGGTCCGTTCATCTCCGTAAAGAAAAAAGGCGCTCAGCCCGAAGAGAACATAAAGCCCGTTTTCGAGGAGAGCGACGCCGAGTTCTTCATAAAGAACAAAGACATCCTTAAGATAATCACCCTGTGTCCGCACGTCGGGAACGCCGACAAACTTGTCAGCCTTCTGACCTCGCTCGGAATAACAGCGCACGCGGGACACGACGACAGCATCGAACCCGAAATCACGAAGTGCGTCGAAAACGGCCTGACGGGCGCGACGCATCTGTATTGCGCCTCGTCGGGACTGGGCAGAAGAAAAGGCGATCTGACAAAATACATGGGACTGAACGAAACCGCCCTGCTGAAAAACGAGATCGATGCCGAAGTCATCGCGGACGGCATACACATTCCGCGTTCGCTGTTCGAGCTGATATTAAAAAACAAAGGCTATCGCAGGATAATGCTGGTATCCGACTCCCTCTCCGCGGCGGGTATGCCCGTCGGAAATTACAAACTGGGCGTGGACATCGACATTTACAACAACGGCGACGTCGCGCTTTTGGCGGATTTCAGCGCGCTTGCGGGCAGCATCACTCCCGTGTCGAAGATGGTAAGGATCCTCGTGGGCTACGGCATCCCCCTTGCCGAAGCCGTTTATATGGGCAACGAATCGCCGGCAAAGCATCTGGGACTTACCGACCGCGGCGTGCTGGAAATCGGAAAACGCGCCGACATATGCCTTTTGAGCGCCGACGCGGAACTTAAAGGCGTTTATCTGAAAGGCGAAAAAATAAAATAAATATCACTGTTGCGACCGACCCCCGACGGGGTCGGTTTTTTTCGGTTATCGGTGTTGATTACAGCCCTATTATATGATATGATGGATTTAATAAACCTTAAAATCGGGAGATAAGAATATGGACTGGTGGGTTTGGTTGATAATAGCGATAGTCGCGGTCGTCGTTTTAGGACTTATCGCGGGAGCGATAAACCGCTTCTTTATCAGGCGTTACGGCGTCAGCCTGTTCGTGGGCGGATTTTTCGCGTTGATAGCTGCGGCATGTATCGCGGGCGGCGTGTTCTTGGTGAAGGACGGCAGCGGCGTGGGCTGGGCGCTTGTGGGCGTCGGCGCGGTCATACTGCTGATACTGATGATAATCGACTTTAAAAAATGCGGCGTCGTCACGGGTTTATTCGCGCTGATTCTACAAATCGTATTCTGCGTTCCGGGCATACTGCTTATCTTCGACCTGTTGTTCAATCACGGCAGATCGACGCTTGCCTCCAGAAACAAGGCTTCGCGCGCGTATAACGAATATATTTCGAATAACCGCGAAGAATAACCTTACAACGAAAATATTTCAAAACGGCGGAGAAACTCTCCGCCGTTTTAATTTTCCGGATCTCCGGACCGAAAAGCCGTGGCTTTCCCGGTCATACGTTGAATCTGAACAGCACCACGTCCCCCTCTTTGAAAACGTAGTCCTTGCCCTCGCTTCTGACCTTACCCTTTTCTTTGGCGGCGTTGAAGGAGCCGCACTCGATCAGCGTGTCGTAATCCACCACTTCGGCGCGTATGAATCCGCGCTCGAAATCGGTATGGATCTTACCTGCCGCCTGAGGCGCTTTCGTGCCGACGGGAATAGTCCAGGCGCGCGTTTCCTTTTCGCCCGCCGTCAGGAAGCTCATCAGCCCCAACAGTTTATAAGAACTTTTTATCAACCTGTCCAGACCCGACGTCTCTATCCCCAGCTCTTCCATGAACACGGCGCGGTCTTCGGGTTCGAGTTCGTTCAGTTCCGCCTCGATCTTTGCACAAAGCTCTATGACTTCGCTTCCCTCCGCCGCGGCGTATTCGCGCACCCTGTCGACATACCGTTTATCCCCCGAAGCGTCCTCGGATACGTTGGCGCAATATATGACCTTTTTACCGCTGAGAAGATAAAGCGGATCGATGTAAGCGCGTTCTTCGTCGCTAAGCGCCACACCTCTCGCGCACTTGCCGTCCGACAGCGCGGCATATACTTTTTCCAGCGCCTCCAGCTCGGGAATATACTTTTTGTCGCCGCCTTTCATTGCGGTCTTTGTCCTGTCTATTTTGCGTGAAAGGGTGTCCAGATCCGCAAGTATGAGTTCCGTATTTATCGTTTCTATGTCGCGTATCGGATCCACGCCGCCGTCGACGTGGGTGATGTCGGAATTTTCGAAGCACCTGACGACGTGCACTATCGCGTCCACTTCCCTGATGTGCGACAAAAACTTGTTGCCCAGTCCTTCGCCGTGGCTCGCGCCTTTGACCAGTCCCGCTATATCGACGAATTCCACGGTGGCGTACACTATCCTTTTGCAGTTGTAAAGCGCCGCCAGTTTGTTCAGCCGTTCGTCCTTAACCGCCACCACGCCGACGTTCGGTTCTATGGTGCAGAACGGGTAATTCGCCACTTCCGCTCCCGCCGAAGTCAAGGCGTTAAACAACGTGCTCTTCCCCACGTTGGGAAGTCCGACTATGCCGAGTTTCATTTATCGTCCTCCGCAATGTAATAGTTTCTTATTTTATTTTTTGCGGCGCTCAGCGCGTTGTCCACGGACTTTGCGCCGATGCCGAGTTTTTCGGCGATCTCGTTATACCCGAAACCGTCCAGATACAGCGACAAAACCTTGTATTGTCTGTCGCTCAGCAGCCCTTTCATTCTGCGCATGAAGCTGTTTTCGCTTTCTTCGCGTATGAAATTCGTAACGGGATCGGAATAATAGCCGGGCGGTTCCGAGCGTGCGTCCTCGTCCTCGCTCTCGCTCAGCGACACGCTGAGTCTGTTCAGCGCGTTTGCGGCGCCGAGATTTTTTCTGACCACGTCTTTCAGATGGTTCCCGACGCATACCGACGCATATGTGCGGAAAGACGCGTTCTTTTCGGGGTCGTAGCTTCGTGCGGCATTATAAAAAGCGATCATCGCTTCCTGGATGAGATCTCCTACGTCGCCGCCCCCCACGACGTAATACGAACGCGCCAGCTTGTTGACGGCGTGGCGATGTTTGGAATATAACCGCTCGAACCACTTGTCGTCGGTAGACATCAGCCCGATTATTTCGATATCTTCGGCGTCGGAATTTGTCGGAGTCATTTTTTTATCCTTTGTCTGACGGCTTCGTAAGCTACGACGGCGGAGGCTACCGAGGCGTTCAGCGAATTGACGTTGCCGAACTGCGGTATGCCGATGACTCCGTCCGCAAGTTCTTTGGTAAGGCGGTGTACGCCGCTGTTCTCGCCGCCTATTATCAAAGCGACGTCGCCCGTCAGATCTGTTTTGTACATTTCTGCGCCCTGGGCGTCCAGCGCGAATACCCTCGCGCCTTCTTCTTTGAGATACCGCACGGCGTCGTTGATATTCGTTACTTTTACGACCTTCACGTACTGTATCGCGCCCGCGCTCGTTTTCGTAACGGTATCGGTAACGCCCGCGCCGCGGTGTTTGGGCACAATTACCGCGGTGATTCCGGCGCAGTCCGCCACTCTGATCACCGCGCCGAGATTATGCGGATCCTCGACGCCGTCGAGTATCAGTATAAACAGCGCTTCGCCCTTTTGCCTCGCTTCGGCGACGACCTCTTCCAGATCGAAATATTTATAATCGGACGTAACGGCGATAACCCCCTGATGCGCCGCGCCCGCAGCGTTTTTGTCGAGCCACACCCTGTCCACGAAGGTCGTCTTTATCCCGCGTTCGCGCGCTTTTTTCAATATTCGCCCGATAGCTTCGGAGCGCATATCTTTCATCACGCAAAGTTTTTCGACGTTTTTTCCCGAATCCAGCGCCTCCAAAACGGCGTTCTTACCTATCTGAAGCATTTTACCTCCGTCAATCCCTATGCCCTTCTTCGCCGTTTGCCGAAAAATATGCCGCGTTGATAAGCTCCGTCAACCTTTCGTTCTTGCCGGTCAGATACAGATACCCTATCAGCCCTTCCAGCCCCGTAGCCACGATATAATCGTATACGTCGATGTGCCTGGACGAAAAGGTGTGCGTGTTCCTGGAACGCTTGTAAACGCGCGTTTCTTCCTCGGAAAGCAGCTTTTCTATGTTCCTGAAAGCCTTTGCCTGCGCCTCGGCGGATACTTCGCGTATCTGAGCGCGGTGCATCTCGCCGCTTTTGGTTCCCATGCTGAGGGCAAGGCGCGTCCTGACCGCGAGCGTCTGGACAGCGTCGCCCACGAACGCCAGCACCCCCGCGTCCAGAGCGTCCGCTTCCGAATCGGAAATCGGGGCGGCTATCCGAGGCATTTTCGATATGTCGTTCATAATAAATCAGTATACCACCCCCGCAGCATTATTGCAACCTTTTCCGCCACGGGCGCCCTTTTCCGCTGCTTTTTAAAACTTCGGCGCACTCGGTAAATGCCTGAAAAAACAAGGCTTCCGCACCGCGGAAGCGCTCGAATATTTTCCCCAAAACAGTTGACAAAGGATAAATGCTTTGATATGATATTTAGGCGCGTGAAGCGTATTCAATGTGGCGGCGTAGCTTAGTTGGTTAGAGCGGCCGGTTCATACCCGGCAGGTCGTTGGTTCGAATCTGACCGCCGCTACCAAAACTTAAGGCCCCGTGGTCAAGCGGTCAAGACATCGCCCTTTCACGGCGGTAACAGGGGTTCGATTCCCCTCGGGGTCACCAAAAGTGGAGGCATAGCTCAGTTGGGAGAGCGCTTGCCTTACAAGCAAGATGTCATAGGTTCAAGTCCTATTGTCTCCACCACAAGCAAACAAAATCGAACCCGATTTTGTTTGCTTTTTCTTTTATCAGCATAAGGCAATCCGTAATTTGCGGACTGCCTTTTTGCTTTGTTGCGTTATTCAGACTTTCATTATGGTATAAACCGGAACAGATATCGTTTGTCCGCTTTGCGGAACGGTGTAAGGAAGATACAACATTTTTTCGTAAAAAGAAAAGCCCCGATTTTCATCGGAGCCTTCCGCTATCGAAAGATATTTCATCTGTGCGCTTTTTCTTCTGCGCCATATAGTGGAAAGATTCAATGCAAACATTCTTGCCTGTTCGGTAAAGCCTATTCCTGCCATATA
>CALVUD010000009.1 GCA_944363505.1 uncultured Clostridia bacterium
TCGGAGTTTTTTGTCTGCCTCATCGGCTTAGCCTTTTTTGAACCCCGCGACTATCGCGGGGTTTTCGTTGAACAAAATATCGGGCGCTTTTACTTGCGCCCGACTTCGACGGATTTCGTCGCCGACTAACTTCTTGCCCAGTTGCCGTCGGTAAACAGGTATGCCGCGTTTGCCTCTAAAACGGTTTCCCCTGCCTTCGCGGTCAACGTTTTTTCGTAGGTTACTTCGAACTCGTGATTTGCAAGCTGCACCGCCTCTCTGGCGATCAGAGTAAGCTGCGACTGCATGGCTCTGACCTCGATCCTCGCGCCCTCGGCTCCGCCCGTTATTGCGCCCGCAAGGCTTCCGCGTATGACGAGTTTGCCGCTGACTTTCAACACGCCCGCTTCGTCTGTGCCGTTAGGTTGAACGGGATAGGTAAGCTGAGCCCTGTTGGTCAGCTGAGAGCTTTCCTCTTTGAAGCCCGCCTCGTAAACGATCAGGGAGCTGCGGTAGGTCTCGCCGTCCACGATCGCTTCCACTATGTTCATCACGGCGTCGCTTGCCACTTCCAGAGTGGCGCCGGGCAGAATCTTATATTTGTTGTACAGGGTGTATTCGCCGTCGTGGAGCGTTATCCTTTCGTAGGTATAGGGAATACCCAGATTTACGTCTTTGGTCGTTATGGTGACGACGCCCAGAAGGTTCATGCTCATCACGCCGTCAGAGCCGCCGCCGTAAATATCGAGTTCGGTACGGTATTCATATTCGGGTTCGACCGAAGAATTCGAGCCCGTATAACGCGGATTCCGGATCCTCCGCGTATTCTTTAAAACGTATCCGTCCGCGGAGTCGCCGAGACGTATCATTCCCTCGTCGCCTATGACCTCGACGGTCACTTCGTTGAACATTTCCATCGCGTAAAGCATGGCGTAGGCGTATTCGGTCGCGCCGTAGTTTATTTTGTAGCTTACCAGCACGTTCGGCATTTCGAAAATGTTGAACGGCGCGTAACCCTCGGAATACACGTTGGAGCTGTTGGTACCGCCGCGGTAATCCTTTACCACGAAGGGAAGATAACTGCTTGCGCCCGCTTTAAGCTCCAAGCTTCCAGCGCCCTCAACGTATCCGTTGACTTTCAATACGCCGCCTTCGTTTACGTTCATAACGCCGTCAAGCTGTAATACCGCATATGCTCCGGCGGTTTGTCCCTGATAAGGATATGCGCTTTTAGGGTATCCCACAATGCCGCCTACGGATACCGAACCGTAAACTTCCAAAGTGGCGCCCTCGGCAATTACGACAGAGGTCTTACCGAGAGAAGTATCTGCGAAAAACACCGCAGGCGAATTTCCGTCCGCGCCCAGCACGCCGTATGCGCGGTCGTAGCCGCCTACGGCATAAGGCAGACGAACGCTTACCCCCTGCCCTACGGTATAGCTTCCGGACGACAAGGAGGTGTCGGTGCGGCCGTACATCAGATCGATAGTTCCCGCGCCCGTATCGGCCTCAAGCGCCGCAGCGAGCGTTTCGTAATATGTTACGTCGCCGTTCTCCGCGGTGAATTTTGCGGTATATTCGGTTTCGGTAACGACCGCGGTAAGCACTTCGGATCTGCCGTCGATGATGAACACCGTGTTGCCCGAAGCGTTGTGCCATTCGACAATTCTGAACAGCGTTTCGATACCCGCTTCGTTCACGCCGATAAATTCTTTGACCAGCCCGGGCACGTTTTCGAGATCGGTGCCGTGCGCGACCGAGATCACGACGCTGTTGTCACCGTAATTGAACGTGATGTCGTAAATCTCGGTTTCGGACGTTAAATACCATCTGACTTCGCTTGCCGCTTCGATTCTGAAGGTATACAGATTGTAATCCACGCCGTCTTCCGCTTTTTCTGCGGCATAATACTTTCTGAAGCCGTCCGAAAGCATGTCTGCGCGCTCAAGGTTAACGACGGGAACGGTCCCCAGCGGAGCGCGAACGGTAACTTCGAAAACGCCGTTTGCATAAACGTACAGATTCGTCCCGGTCGCACTTTGAACGGTAACGTTCGAAAGCGGATCGGAAGTCAGACATTTTTCGCTGAGATGCTGCGCGGAGTAACCTACCCCCACCGTTATGAAACGGAAAGGAACGTCCGCCACGAAATTGCCGTATCCTTGTTCGATATAATATGAAATCAGCGACAGATTGTAGGTCACGCTCCTGCCGTCGGCAGAAAGATTAGCTCCGTATGCCGTATATTCGGCAACTTTGCCGGACGTATTGGTATAAGACCAACCTATCTGTACGGTCGCCTTGTCGCTTAAACTGATAAAAGAACCTTCGAACCCGTCTTTCAAACGAATCTCTATCGGGGTTCCGTTAGGTACTTCGGCGATCACGATCTCACCGACTTCGCCTTCAAGTTTGACTCCGCCGATATAATAATCGTATTCGTATGAAATTTCGAACGGCACTTCGAAAGTCAAACGAGGCAGAACGTAATCGGTTATTAAAATATCGGAGTTTACGTCGGTAATCGTAACCTGGACGGAATAAAAGTCTCCCCATTTTTCGGTGCATTCCAAAACAATTTCACCGTATACGCCTTCCACATCGAACAGCTTCTCCGTCAACAAAACGTATTTGCCGTTTTCGTACGTAACAAGCTTGGAAATATCGCACATCGTTTCGCTGGGCACGATGCTGAAGCTAAGGCTCTGTCCCTGCTGCAACAACGCTTTTCCGTCGGGGAAGGAGTTGCCGCGTATCGAATAGATCTTGAAAAGATCGCTGTCCGAGGTAACTATCGACGCGGTATACGGATAAATGCTTTCGTCGACGAAATAATACAATTCGTCACGGCTGTCCACCGTTATCTTATAGCAATACACGCCCTGTTCGACGCTGTCCCCTACAGTGATATCGTAATAGCCCGCTTCCACTATTTTAGTCGGTTCGAAGACATTATAAAGCGCGGGAAGCTCGAGTCCTTCCGGAAGAGTCATTTTGACGTATACCACGCTGCCGGCGAGGAATCTGTAAGAGTTTAAACTGCCGTCCCGACAGAGCGTTATATTGTTGACGTGCCCTATGTCGGAAACGTCGGTATTGTCGGTAGTCGTATGCCACGCCGACTCGCCTTCGATAAAGAACGCCACGTCGGAAGCGCCCTCCAGCGCGTTGAGTTCGATAATTATATTATCTTCGCGCTGGTAGTACAAAACGTAATAAACGTTTTCTGCGTCTGCGGAGGGATAGAAAGGATTTAAAATCAGATCGGCAAGCACCGCTTCGAATTCCGCCTCGCTGCCGATAAGGTTGCGCTCCGCGAGCGGCTCCGTGGTGAACGCGTAGATTTTATAGGTCCTCGTGTCGTCGTAGTCGGAACCGCCGTAATAGGTTTTGGTACCTTCGTAAACCGTCGTGGAGATCTCGGAGGGGAAATTGGTCGATTGACCGACGTAGCCCATTCCTTCAGTCCACTCCACGGTATATCTGTTTCCGTAAAAATCGACGTAGGTTATCGGTATGCTGTCGCCCGAAGGTTCTTCGGGATCCGCGATACCCGCGATCGTAACGTCATAGCTGTATTTTGCTTCGAATTCGTAAACGTACCAGCCGTCCTCGTCGGGCTGTCCGGATACGGGTGAAAGCGTTTCGGCGCCGTAGCTTACTTCGGGGGCTGCCGAAGAATAACCCTCTGCGCCCTTGGCTTTGAACGAAATTACGCTTCCGTAAATCAAAGTTTCGGGTTTGACGATAATTTCGTATACGGCGTTCGTCGCCTTGAAACCTATATCGTACTCGACAAATTCCCAACCGGAAACTTCGACTACGGAATTACTGCTCCACGGCACGGTATACACGCCGTTTATCGCCGTCAGCGTTTTGCCCGAAGCGGTGACCGTGACGTTATCTATGTACACGCCGGGCGCCCTGTCCAAAGTAAACGAAAGCGATTCGTTATATTCTACACCGTATTCGGTAACACGTTCGCCGTTCACGGTAAAATAAACATAGCCGTTATCGGTAAACGTAACTGGATACAGACGCGCCTCATCGGTATATACGGCGGTATAGGTAAAGTCCTCGGTCGCCGCGACTATCTCGTTATCCCAACCCGCAAATACCGCGACCGTTTCGAGATCCACGTTCACCGACTCGGGAACCGCGATCGGGCAAACGGGAACGTCGCCGTAGTTGACCACGACCGACGATTCGTCGCCGCGCACTATGAAAGTGACCGTAAAGGTCTTGATCGTCCACACCGCTTCGAAAGTCATGTCGCCGATAACGTTTATAGCACTTCCCGCCGCCACCGGCTCGCCCAGAGGAGCGCCCGAAGCATCGACCGACTGCCATCCGACAAAGTCGTAGCCCGTTTTATCGGGCGCAGCGGGAGCGTTGACGAATTCTCCCTTTTTCTTATCCGTCATAACAGAAACGGGTTCGTCGTCGCTGATAAACGTGACGGTATAGGTCATTTCGCGCCATAACGCCGTGACGGTAACGGAAGCGTCGACGGTTATCTTCTCGCCGGGGGCGAGCGTTTCACCGCCGTAGCTCCAGCCGTCGAATATGTACCCTTCGCGCACGAAAGGATTTTCCGGCAGAACGTATTCCTCGCCTTTATCGAGAGTAATACTCTGCTTTTCGCTGCCGAAGCCCGCAAAAAGCGTCAGCGTGACTCTTTCGGGTACTTCGGGATCGCCTGGATCGTCGGGATCTTCAGGCTCTTGCGGGGTTTCGGAATCGGACTTTTGCCAGTTGGCGACGTAAACGGTATCCACATAAATCGGAGAGACCGCTCCCGGAGAAAGCAGGAACGAGCTGCCCTCTTTCGTCCAGCCGGTAAAATCGTAACCCGCTCTGGTAAACGGATTTTCGGGCAACGCGTAATTTGCTCCGTATGCTACCTGTACACTCGTGGAGTCGTCGTTATATCCCGATTTTAACGTGACGGTAAACATAGTGCCGTCGTTCTCTTCCTCGCCGCACGCGCATAAAGCGACCGCGGTTGCCGTCAACACGAATACGGTTATGAGGAACAACAAAAGTTTTTTGCGCTTCCGCATTTTGTCCTCCTTTTATGCGCGGCGCCCGGGGGCGTTTCGCGCACGATACGGATTTCCCGTCCTCGCAACAAACAAAAATTGTTCTTGCTTAGTAATTATAAACCGATAAGAAAAGCATGTCAATGTCGCCCGTTTGCTTCCGAATGTATTCCGCCGCCGCACGGTTTTTCCCCGATACGGAAAAACGACGGTTTTTTTGCGCTTTTATGGGAAATGTCCGATAAACGCGCGCATTTTATTCTTAAATAATCGCTTAATGAATATTTTGTCCGACCAGAAATTTACAAACTGCGTTTTGCAATACGCGACGCGCGCTTCAAATACTATTTTTGTTTAAAATACTTTACAAATTATTATCAAACAATTATAATGTTAAAGCATTGCGCTTGAAAGGCGCATTAAAACCCTTGCTCCCACGGGAGCCTTAAGTCCAAAAGGAGGTATGTATGAACAAGTATCAGCTATTATTCATCATCGATAACTCTATCGACGACGAAGCTAAGGACGCGGTAATCGAAAAGTTTTCCTCTCTGATCCAGGAGCTTGGCGGCACCGTCGGCATGCTTGACAAATGGGGCACCCGCAAATACGCGTATCCCATCAACTTCAAGAACGAAGGCTATTACGTCCTGATGCAGTTCGAAGCGGATCCCACCGTTCCCGCCGAGATAGACAGACAGATGAGAATCAACGACAACGTCGTTCGTCAGCTCATCACCAAGATGGCATAGGAGGAAACATGAACAAGGTTATACTGATAGGCAATCTCACCAAGGACCCCGAACAGTTCGTCAGTTCGTCCAACGTTATGAGATGCAGCTTTACAGTAGCGGTCAACCGCCCCTATTCTTCCAGCGACGGCTCCCGTCAGACCGACTTTTTGCCGGTCATTTGCTGGAGAAAACAGGCGGAAATATGCTTAAAGCACCTCAGGAAAGGCAGCCGCGTAGGTATCTGCGGTTCGGTACAGACCCGCTCCTACGATTCTCAGGACGGCTCCAAGAGATACGTTACCGAGATCATTGCCGACGAAGTTCAGTTCCTTTCCTCGCGCTCCGACGATCAACGCGATCTTCCCGACATTCCCGAAGTCGCCGACCGCAAAGCGCAAATCGAGGACGCTCGTCCCGTCGATTTCGACAATGACGACGATCTTCCGTTCTAAAACTCAAGGAGAATAATCAGTTATGAATAAAGAAGGAGTAAAAAGCGTAAAACCCGCGGGCAAACGTGCCCCGAAAAAGAAAGTCTGCCATTTCTGCGTGAACAAGATCGACGAAATCGATTATATCGCTCTCGCAAAAGAAATGGAAAAAGCCTCCGACCGCACGGGTAAGGACGGCGAGAAGCGCACCCGCTTCGTAACCGAGAAAGGCAAGATATTGCCGCGCAGAATGTCCGGCGTGTGCGTCAAGCACCAACGCGCCCTGGCACAGGCGATAAAGCGCGCCAGATTCATGGCGTTGCTCCCCTACAAAGCCGACTAAAAAATGCGGCGCCCTCCCGCGGGAGGGCTTTTCTTTTGTTTATGGACGAAAAACGCGACAAACCCTCAAACGACGAAGAATCGAAAAAAAGAGCCGCCGAAGCGAAAAAGCGTGCCGAAGCGCGTCGCCTTGCCGAAGAAAAACGGCGCTATTTCGAGTATTACGACGACGTCAAACACGACCGTAACAAAGAGTGGTAGATCTGACGGACAGTACCGGTACAATAAAAGGGATCGACGGCACCCTGCTGAAAATTATCGCCGTCATGGCGATGACCTCGGATCACGTCGCCCTTTTGTTTTTTGCGGACGTCGCCGCGGTATACTTTCCCGCGCGAATCATAGGCAGGATCGCCGCGCCGATAATGTGCTGTATGCTCGCCGAAGGCTACCGCCGCACTTCGTCGCTGAAAAAGTATTTTTTAAGGCTCGCCGCTTTTGCGTTGATTGCCCAGATACCCTACTCGCTGGCGATTCGGGGCACGATATTCGATTATACCGATTATAACGTATTGTTCACACTGACGCTCGCGCTCGCCGCGCTGGCGCTTTTCGACAGGATCAAAAACGGAGCGCTGAAAATAATATTGCCGCTTCCCGTAATAGCTTTATCCTATTTTTGCGACTGGGGCGTTACCGCGCCGCTGTACGCGATAGCTTTCTGTTTGGCGGGCGACGACCGCTACAAACGCACCGCGTTTTCTATTGGGATAGCGATCGTTTACGTCGCCGTCGCGCTTTTCACGCGCACCGCCGAAGCGACGATAATTTCGACGGGTCTGTTTCTCGCGCCGATACCGCTGTTTTTCTATAACGGACGGCGCGGGCGGAACACGAAAGCGGGAAAATGGTTTTTCTATTGCTATTATCCCGCGCACCTGGCGCTGTTATACGTCATTACGTTATTGGTCTGAAATCATGAAAGCGCGATCTTGGCTTTCGCGGGATCTTTGGGGCGTTTATACAAAATGACCTTTCTGCCTATCGCCCTAACGGGTTCGGCTCCCAGCGCCGCGCAAAGTCTTTCCATCACTTCCTTCGCACCCGTTCCCGCCGCGGGAAGCACGTTGATTTTAATTAGCTCCCTCGCGTTCAACGCGTCGGAAAGTTCTTTTATCAACACGTCGGTAATTCCCGCCTTTCCTACCTGAAAAACGGCGTCTTCGCCGCTTGCGATACTCATCAGCTTACTTCTTTCTTTTGACGATAGCATCTATGTCCTCCACGTCTATTTCGCGCTCTATCGTTTCTTTATACGAGCGCATCGCGTTTATTTTGGAAACATGCTCCCTCTTTGCAGACGCCGCAGCGTGATTTTCGAGAGACTCTCTGTCCTTCCACAGTTCCAGGAAAATGACCTTTACGGCGCCCGGCAGTTTTACGTATTTCATTTCGAACTTTATGTTGCCCGCGTCCTTTGCCGAAATCTCGGCGTGCGCGCGGCAAAGTCCGATAAATTCCTTCGCCTGCTCTTTACTAAGATGCAACGCGATACTCTTGACTTTCAGATACAGCATTTAACACCTCTTTATAAGTCTTAAATAAAATTCGACCGCTTCCCATATTCCCCTGAAAGTTATTCTTTCGTCGTTGCCGTGAATGAGTTTACGCTCCTCTCCCGACATCGCCATGGCGGAAAAACGGTAAACCCTGTCCGATATCGCTCCGTAATGGCGGGAGTCGGAACACGCTATCATCAGGTAAGGCGTAACCACGGCGTCGGGAAATACTTCGTTTATTACCGCGGCAAGCTTTTTATATTCGGGGCAATCCGTTTTCGATACTACCGACGGATCGGATCCGTCCAGATACTCTATCTCCACGGACGGGTCGTTGACTATAGATTTCAGCGTTTCGACCGTCGATTCGCGCGTTTCGCCGCTTATTATCCTACAGTTCGAAGTCATTTCCGCTTCCGTGGGAATGACGTTGAACGCGTCGGCGCCCTTCGCGGTGGTGAACGCCACGGTCGTGCGCATCAAAGCGTTCATCTCGCCGCCCGCTTTCTTTGCCATCGCGTCGAGAACGGGTTTAAACAGCCACAAATTTGCGAATATCAGCCTGTAAAGGAATGTCGAATGTCTGCCGAGATTGTCGAACATCTCCTCCACCGTGGAGGTCATACGCATTTTGAAAGGATTGTTTTCCACGGCGGCGCACGCGCGCGACAATATACCTATAGGCGTGTGCGCGGGCGGCGTGGAGGAATGTCCTCCGCCCGACTTGACTTTGTAACGAACGTTCGTTACCCCCTTTTCGGCGGCGCCCACGACCGCTATGCGCTTTTTGACGCCCGGGAAAACGTTCTCGACTACCGCGCCGCCCTCGTCCACGACCAAAGCGGGCTTTATCCCCTGCGATTTCAGGAGCGCTACAATGCCGGGAGTGCTGTCGCCCTGCGTCTCCTCGTCGCCCGCAAAAGAAAAGTATATATCGTTTTCGGGAACGAAACCCTCTTCCAGAAGTCTTTCCGTCGCCTGAAAAATACCGTTCAGCGTGCCCTTGGTGTCCAGCGTGCCCCTGCCCCACAGCGTTTCGTTTTCTATAACGCCTTCGAACGGCGGACGGCTCCACGACCCTTCGTCTGCGGGTACCACGTCGAAATGCGCCATCAGCACCGTAGGCTCTTTAGAGCTTTTGCCCTGCCACTTGTACAGTAACCCTTTAGGCTCCACGCGCGTAAGGCTGAGCTTTTTATGAGTAAGAGGAAAAAGCCGCGGCAAAAGCTCGATAAACTTTTCGAATTCCGCGCTATCCTCTTTTTCCGTGTCGTTATAGCTGACCGTGCGAATTTTTATCATTTCTTTCAAGTCGGACACGGCTTTCTGACGATCGAATCCGATCTTCTCGGGTTCTACGACTTTACGCTCCGCGGGCTTGAACCGCAACGCGCGTATCAGGCATATCATAAGTAAGGTAAACATCCGGCACCTCTTTATATGGATATAATTTATATTATCACTTTTCGCAGGCACTTTCAACCGCCTGACTAAAACCTCGGTAGCACTTTCTACGCAAATTACATAGGGTGTAATGTAGCGAGGTATTATGATTTGTATTGCGGCAAACGACTTCCCCGAAATTTTTTCCGCCATACAGGGCACGGGAGTCGTCATCGGGCAACCGATCGAGCCATACGTCAGACGCGCCGAATTAGACGATCGCGCTTTCATCGTTGCCGACGCGGGCTGTCGCCCCGAAGAAATCGCCGCAAAAACGGCGCTTCTGATAAAAAGGTATTCCCTTCACGCGATAATCGGCGTTGGCGCCGCTGTCGGCGACGATAAAACCGAGTACGGCGTCATGGCGGTAACCAGCGCCCGTGCATCCGGAAAAACGCGCTCCGAAGTCGCGCTGAATCTTCCCGACGTACTTTACGGCGACCCGTCGCTGGTAAGCGTCGCGTCCTCGACGGACGCTTATTCCTCCTCCGGAACGGTAGCTTCGCTTTACGGCATGCGACACGCCGCAAACGCATACGACGACACCTCTTACGCCTTATATGCTTCGGCAACGATCCTGCGCGTCCCGGCGCTGGCGCTGAGAGGGATAACGCGAAACCGCGAAGAATATTCCGTCAGCCGTACAGCCGCGGCGGCAATGGCCCTCGAATCGGCGCTCCAGACTCTCGCACTCTTACCGCGTTAGCGCCCGGGGCAAACGCGTATATATAAAAAGGACTCCCTGAATCACAGATTCGGGAGTCCTTATTCTTTATTAACGTATTATAACTTTTCCGCCAAGGATACTAACGCGCTGGCTCCTATTCTTGTGGCTCCCGCCGCTATAAGCTGCTCTGCAAATTCAAAGCTGCGTATGCCGCCCGAAGCCTTTATCCCTATCGCTCCGCGCGTACATTCCCTGAAAAGTTCGACGTCGGCAACGTTCGCGCCGCCCTTTCCGAAGCCCGTGGACGTCTTTATGAAGTCCGCGCCCGCATCCATGACCAGTTTACAAGCGTCGCGCTTTTGCGCTTCGTCCAGAAAACAGGTTTCGACGATTACCTTCAGGATCTTATCTCCGGAAAGGCTTTTGAGCGCTTTCAACTCATTCAGGCAATACGCGTAATCTCCCGACACGAACCGCCCGACGTTCATTACCGTGTCCGTTTCCGCGGCGCCCGCTTTAAGCGCCGTTTCCGTTTCCTTCAGTTTTGCCGCTGTCGAATCATAACCGTTCGGAAAACCCGTTACGACCGCGAGTCTGACCCTGCCCGCGGCATATTCTGCCGCCTCGGAAACGAAAGCGGGCGGTATGCATACGGAAGCCGTATTCCACTTTATTCCCTCATCCACCGCTTTCAGAATATCTTTCGGACCCGCGGTCTGTTTCAACTCGGTATGATCGGTAAGTTTCAGTATTTCCAAGTAGTTCATAGATCGAATACCTGTCCTTTTTTCTTGGCGATAGCGTTTTCGATAAGTTTTTGTATCTCGACCAAAGGTATTATCGCAACGGCGGTACCGAGCGCTATGAACCATTCCGCTGCGTTCAGAGTGGAAATATCGAATATGTCGTGGAATACAGGTACGAGCGTTATGAACAGCACCAATACCGTACCGACTATGAACGAAAGGTTCAGCCACTTGTTGTCGAACAGGTCCTTATGGAAAATACTGCCGTTCTGACGCTTTAAATCGAAGCTGTGGAATAACTGTATCATGCAAAGGCTGATAAACGCCATGGTCATTCCGACGTATTCGTTGCTTGCGTCCAGAACGTAGTGCCCGAGGCAGAACGAAAGCATGACAAGTCCCGTCTGCATAATGCCCTGAATGATTATGTCCTTGCCCATTTTGCCGCGGAACAGGCTGCCTCCCGCTTTTCTCGGCGGGCGCGACATCACGTCGGCTTCCGCCTTTTCGACGCCGAGCGACAGCGCGGGCAGACTGTCCGTAACCAGGTTTACCCACAGTATCATGACGGGGGTCAGGAATTCCAGATCCAGGAATACCGTCGCGATGAACAGGCACAATACCTCGGCAATATTTGCGGACAACAAAAACTGTATGGCTTTTTTGATATTCTGGAAGATCTTCCTGCCCTCTTCCACCGCGCTGACTATCGTTGCGAAGTTGTCGTCGGCAAGGATCATGTCGGCGGCGCCTTTCGACACCTCGGTGCCGGTGATACCCATGCCGATACCGATGTCGGCTTCTTTTATACTAGGTGCGTCGTTAACGCCGTCGCCCGTCATCGCCACGACGTGTCCGAACGAACGGTATGCCTTGACGATACGCACTTTGTTTTCGGGACTCACGCGCGCAAAAACGCTGTATTCTTTGATGACGTTTTTGAACTCCTCGTCGGACAGCGCGTCGATTTCCGATCCCTGCATGACCTTGTCGCCTTCTCTAAGGATTCCGATCTCTTTTGCGATGGCTGCGGCGGTGTCGCGGTGGTCGCCCGTAATCATTACGGGGCGCATACCCGCGCCGACAGCCACCCGGACGGCTTCTTTGACTTCGGGGCGCGGCGGGTCTATCATGCCTACCAGCCCTACGAATATCAGATCCCTTTCTATGTTTTCCATGTCGGAAACGTCGTCGTATTTTACGGCGACGCCCAACACCCTGAGCGCGGAATTCGCCATCGAAGCGTTGGCGTCGCGTACCGCGGAAACGTCGGCGTCGGTTATCGCACGGCACTTGCCGCCGTCCATCACGAAAGCGCAGCGGTTTATCATGATGTCGGTGGCGCCCTTGACGAAAGCCACGCGCTCCGCTCCGTTACTGTTTACGGTGGTCATCATTTTCCTGACGGAATCGAACGGAACTTCGTCCACTCTTTTCCATTCGGAGCGGAGCGAAGCGTAATCGCCGCCTTTATCGATATAAAACTGTACGAGCGCGGTTTCGGTGGGATCGCCAGAAAGCCGTCCGCCCTCTCCCGATTCGGTATCGTTACAAAGCGTCATCGCCCTGACAAGCAGCTCCCTGTCGCGATCGGGATCGTATTCGCCGTCTCCGACTACTCCTCCGGCAGGCGTGTACAAGCGTTTGACCGTCATCTTGTTCAGCGTAAGCGTTCCCGTTTTGTCCGAGCAGATTATTTCGCAACAACCCAGGGTCTCCACGGCGGGCAGATTTCTGATAATGGCGTTCCGTTTGGACATGCGCTGAACGCCTATCGCGAGAACCACCGTAACCACCGCGGGCAAGCCTTCCGGAATAGCCGCAACGGCTATCGCCACCGCCGTCATGAACGCGAACATCCACGCGTTTACGTTGCGTATCAGAGCCGCCGCGAAAATGACTACGGCAACGGCTATCACGAGTATCGACAGCGATTTGGCGGTTTTGTTTAACTGCTTTTGCAGGGGCGTGGTTTGGTCGGAGCCGTCCTCGAGCATCTTGGCGATCTTGCCCACTTCCGTGTTCATACCGGTTCCGACGGCTATGCCGCGTCCCCTGCCGTAAGACACCACGCCCGTACCGTAAGCCATGTTCTTTCTGTCGCCGAGCGGTGCGTTTTCCTCAATTAAGGCATCCGAATCTTTATCTACAGGCACCGATTCTCCGGTCAATGCGGCTTCTTCGATTTTCAGCGAAGCAGAATGTATCAGCCTTAAATCACACGGAACGATGTCGCCCGCTTCCAGTTGCACGACGTCGCCGGGGACTACATCGGCGCTCTTTACCTGCATCAGTTCCCCGTCGCGGATGACCTTGGAATACGGCTTGTTCATGTTCTTTAAAGCCTCCAACGCCGATTCGGCTTTATTCTCCTGCACTACGCCGATCACCGCGTTGACTATGACTATTAAAAGTATCAGTCCCGATTCGAACAGATCGACGTAATTTTTGTTGACGATCGTCAGAACAGCCGAAACCGCGGCGGCAACTATCAGCACCAGTATCATCACGTCCTTGAACTGTTCGAAAAATTTCGCCGCCAAAGACTTTTTCTTTTTTTCGGCAAGCTCGTTTTTCCCGTAGCGCTCCAGACGCGATGCGGCTTCCTCGGGGGACAGTCCCTCCTCGGTAGTCGACAAAGCTTCTTTTACTTCGGAAAGATCCTCGGAATAATAGTTCATACCCGACTCCTTATTTTTTGCCGCGCGGAATATCCGCGCGGGAAATTCATTGTTTTGACGCCCGGCGTCAATAAACGAAAAAGACCTCTGACCTTACGTCAAAAGTCTTGACTGCCGCATAGCGGCGGCGCAAACCGGATATTCATATATCGCGATGACGGCTTGCACACTTGAAGGCTACTCCCTTTTGATTGACATATTATATCACGCGCGACCGCTACGGTCAATACGCCTTTTGACGTATGCCGGCTTTTTTATTTTGCGGGAATCCACGCTTTTGGATAGAACAGAAGCAGTATCGGTACGATTTCCAACCTGCCCATCAGCATATCCAATGTGAGTACTATTTTGGAAAGGTATCCGAGTTCGGCGAAATTGTACATCGGTCCGAATGCTCCGAGTCCCGGTCCCACGTTGTTGATACAAGTGGCGACTGCCGAGAAGATTTCGGTAAGATCGAACCGCGATCCTTCCGCCAGAGAAATTATAATCAGCGAAAAGATAGACAACATGAAAATCGCGACGAAATAGTTTCCTACGCTTATTCTAAGGTCGTCGGATAGCGGTCTGCCGTCCAGCTTTACGGTAAACACCCCTCTCGGCGAATTCGCCTTTTTGACGTTTATCGAGGCGCTTTTCGCGCCGATAAGTATTCTGGATACTTTCATGCCTCCCGCGGTGCTCCCGGCCGAGCCGCCCACGAACATTACCGCGACCATCAGTGCATGACATATGGTCGGCCAGCTGTTGAAATCCGTCGTCGTAAATCCCGTCGTCGACATCATGGAGGCGGTCTGGAAGGCGGCGTAGCGCAAGGATACCCAAAAGTTCTCGTAAATCCGCGCCGTAGTCAGGCTGATCGTTATCAGAAGCGCCGTAACGCCGTAAATCAGAAACATCGTGCGGAATTCTTCGTTTCTCAGCGCCGTGGAAACGTGCCCTATCAGTATAAAATAGAAGATGTTAAAGTTGACGGCGAACATCATCATGAAGACCGTAACGACGACTTCTATATATACCGAATCGTAATAACCTATCGACAATCCTCTGTTGGAAAAGCCGCCTGTACCCGCCGTACTCATCGCGTGTAAAACCGCGTCGAACAGGTTCATTTTCGGCGAGGCGACCAGTAAAATAACTTCCAGAACGGTAAGCGCGAGATATATGCAGTACAATATACGCGCGGTAAACCTTAGTTTGCTGACGAGTCTGCCGAATTCGGGTCCGGGAACCTCTGCTTTCATAAGGTGTACCGCGGCGGGACTGGATTTAGGAAGCAGCGCTACCGCGAATACCAGTATTCCCATGCCGCCTATCCAATGCGTCATCGAGCGCCAGAACAATATACTTTGCGGCGCGCCGTCGATATTTGTCATGATAGTGGCGCCCGTGGTGGTAAAGCCCGACACTATTTCGAAAAAGCAGTCGATATAATTGGGTACCACTCTGCTGATGCAAAGCGGAAGCGCCCCCACAAGACTCATCATTATCCAGGCAAGCGCCACCGTTATGAATCCGCACGACGAGGTGATGTGCATATTGGTCGGCTTTTTGACAATACACGGCACGCCCGCCGCCAGGAGTATCGCAATGGTTACGCCGAATCCGAGAGTCGTGGAAGTTAAATCCTCGCCGTAACCGAACGTCATCAGGAACGGAACGAGCATCAGCCCCGCGGTAATGACGGCGATACTGCCGAGAATATAAGCTGTCATTCTGTAATTCAGCATACTTTATTCTACCAGGTCGTTGAGTTCGTCCGTGTATTCGTTTGTAGTAACGACGATGACGGTATCTCCCTCTTTTATGACCGAATCGCCGTCGGGAATGAATACCTCGCCGTTGCGGATAATCGTTGCGAGCAAGGCGTTATCCGAAAATTTTACGTCTTTGAGCGGCACGTCAAGCGCGTTGAAAGACGCCGCCACGGTAAATTCCAACGTTTCCGCCCTGTCGTTCATTATTCGTATAAGTTTTTTGACCGCTCCGCCCGACTTCAGACCGCTTCTGCTCCTGACAAATCTTGCGATGAGGTCCGCGGTTATAGCCTTTGACGAAACCACGCTGTCCACGCCTGCGTCCTGAAGCATTTTGTAATATCCGCTTTTTTCGACGCGCGCTATGACCTTTTTGGCGCCTTGATTCCGAACGGACAGCGACATGATGATGTTTTGTTCGTCGAGAGTGCAAAGCGAAACGAATGCGTCCGTACGCCTGAGACCTTCGTCAAGCAACAATCCCAGATCGGAAGCGTCTCCGTGTACGATCTCGACTTTTTCCAGCATCTCGCCCAAAATCCTGCAACGTTCCTCGTCGGATTCTATGATCTTGACCTTGATGCCCTGACTGCGCAGCTTCTTGGCAAGGTAATACGCGATTTTACCGCCACCCGCGATCATAACGCGCTTCATCAGTTTATCTCCGGAGATCTCCTTGAAAAAAGTGCCTATGTCCTTCGACGCCGCAGCGACGTGAATGGTATCGCGTTCTTTCAGCGTAAAATCGCCGCGCGGGATATATACTTTTCCGTCCTCGCGCTCGACCGCGCAAACGAGAACTCTGACCGAAAAACGGTTTCTGATGTCCTTCAGTTCCAGACCGTCAAGTCCCGAATTTGCGGTAACCTTGACTTCCGCAAGACTGACCGAGCCGTCCGCAAACGTTTCAATTTTTATGGCGGAAAGATATTTTAGCGCGGCGGCTATCTCCATTGCCGTTTCGTATTCGGGATTGACCATCATGGTCAGTCCCAGATCACGCTCCTTGAACAACTCGAAATATTCGGGCGACCTGACGCGCGACACGGTGTCTTTGGCGCCCAGCTTCTTTGCGACTAGAGAGCAAAGGATATTCAGTTCGTCGTGCGCGGTGCACGCCACAAAAAGATCGGTGGTACCGATACCCGCTTCTTCCAGAACGTCGAAATCCGCCCCGTTGCCTACCACGCCCATCACGTCGTAACGGTCGATAAACTCGTTCAGCTTCTTTTCGCTGGAATCTATCACGATTATGTCGTGCCCTTCCGCAGACAGTCGCGCCACCAGTTCTCTGCCGACGTTACCGGCGCCGACAACGATTATCTTCATATTAAGTACCTCTCCGGTAAAGCCTCGTCCGGACAGCCGCGGACAATACCGATTTTATTCAAAATTATTTTCTCCCGACGTACTCCGCGGCAAACCGATAGAGTTTGTCCGCGCTAACGCCGCGGGCAAGAGAATAATAGTAGTCGCGTCCCGCGTATTTGCCGTTATTCATGCGCATGAATTCCAGCCCGCCGAAGCCCTCTTTGATCTCGGTCAGCAACGCTTCGAACGGCATTTCGCGGTGGGTATAAGCGCGGGGGAAAACGAATTGTATCCACGTTCCGGTTTTCGTCGCTTCTTTCACGAGCGCGTCAAGCGACACGCCCAGTGCGGGCATCTCGTAACCGCCCTCGAAAACGTCGTTCAGTATAAGGTCGAACGCGGCGCGTTCCTTTTCGCCTAACGGGGTCTCCCTTCCCTCCGAAAATATTATGACTTCGCGAGCCTGTTTTATCAGCTCAATCAGCTCCATATATCATATTATACAAGCGTTTATAAACCTTGTACAGTATTTTAAGCGAAAAGGTATGCTGCTTTCCCGTTGACGGCGCGCCGCCGAATTTTGCATTATCGATTGATTTTTTCGTGAAAATACTGTATAATTTGTTTAATATATCGGGAGAAAAATCCATGTACGACATAATTCTGAATCCCGTTTCCGGAAAAGGAAACAGTCTGAAAGCCTTTGAAACGGTCAAAGCCGTGTTCGACGCGGCGGGCGCCGAATGGAAAGTTCACCGCACCGAGCGCAGCATGCACGCCAGCGAGATCGTAGCGGAACTGAATAAAAAAGAGGACGCAAAAGTCATCGTGATGGGCGGCGACGGCACTTTGAACGAAGTGCTGAACGGCATAACCGATTTTTCGCGCCTGACCCTAGGGATAATCTCTTGCGGCACGGGTAACGACTTCATAAAAGCCGCGGGACTTCCCTCCGATCCCGCCGAAGCCGCAAAACTTATTTTGAAGGGAGATACCGGTTACGTCGATTATTTAGAGCTTAAAAACCGCCGCGCGCTGAACTGCGCGGGCGCGGGAATGGACGTGGACGTTTTGGTCAGATACGAAAGCATGAAAGCGTTCAAGGGCAAGATGAAATATTACGCTTCCCTCATCGACACGCTCATAAAATGCAAATTCCATAAGATCGCTCTGGAGATCGACGGCGAGCGCATGGAAAAGTCGGTGTTCATGATCGCGGCGGCAAACGGCACCTGCATAGGCGGCGGCATGAAGATCAGCCCTCATTCCCTAACCGACGACGGCAAGCTGAACGTCGTTCTGATAAACGAAATGCCGAAACGCAAGATACTCCCCACCCTTATCAAGTTCCTGAACGGCGGCAAACATATAGAATCCCCCTACACCGAGGAGTACCTCGCCGAGAACGTCAAAATAGAAGTTTTGGACGAAGGACTGACCGAAGTGGACGGCGAAGTCATAGACGAAAAAATCATCGACTGCCGTGTCGTACACGACGTTTTGAAAATCTTCAGATAAACAGGATGAAACAGTACAGGCTCCCGAATCGTTGCTTTCGGGAGCCTGTTTTTTAATAAATAAATTCCGAAATGAAATATTCGGCAAGTTTTTCGGCTACAACGTTCATCGCGTCGAAATCCGTCAAGGTATCCTCGGCTATGCGTAAAAGACCGAAAGACGCCGTTTCCGTCGCAAGCGGTTCCGAACCTATCGGAAAAGTAACGGCATAGTTGACCTCTCCGTAACGGAACGCCGCCGTAACCGCATATACCACATATTCCTTGCCGCCGTGCATACCGCCCTTGACCCAATGCAGTTTATATCCGGCGACTATATCGTCGACCCGTACGCTGCCGTTCGATATAAGCTGCGGCGTATGATATTCGCGGTTTTCCGCTTTTAAAAATACTCCCAGCAGATCGCGGTAATACTTATCTCCGAAAGTGAGGTCCGAATATGCGACAAACAGCACATCGGTTTCTCCCTGAGGAACGTAAGCGCCGTAAAACACCCTAAGATCCGGAGGAGTATAGTCATCCGTATCCGAACTTTCGAGATTTTTCAGCGGCGAAACGTCCTCTTCCGTCAAAGAATAGAATTCGGGCTCCGCCAATACCCACGGGTATCCGGCGCTGATAAAATAGTTTTCGTCATTCGGAATACTTTTGAAGTAGTCTATCTGTCTTACGGAGTATTTCAACGCGTTTTCGGGCGCATTGACTACGGGAGAAAAGCCTTCTCCGAAATACTCTGCTATGTTTTCGATGTTTTGTACCGGACGCGTATCGAGCCCGTCGGAAATTTCCGACAAAGGCGGATCGGTAACGGAAGCATTTTCGTCGCAACCGATCAACACCGTCGCCGTCAAGCTCAAGATCAGTACGATAAGCGATAATTTTTTCATTCCGAGACTCCTTCTGCGGCAAAAACGTCCCGCCCGCAAAAATCTTCGATCAATTTTGAGCCTATTTTCCCTGCCAGATTTTCAAGCCTTTCCGTAAGCGCCGTATCGAAGCGACTCGTATTATCGCCCTCCTGTATAAAATCGGCTTCCTTTGTCAAAACGACTTCCGAATACAACGGAAAAGATATCCGGTGCAGACCGCATTCAGGGGAAACGAATTTATCCGGCGACGCTTCCGCAAAATAATACCTGTACTCTTTAAAAATCCGGCCTTCTTCCGTAATTTCGCCGTTTACGGGGCTATACTCGGTTATCGCCAGAATGCCGAAATCGATGTCTCCCGCAGGCGAAGGCAATTTGAACCCGCAAACGAATTGCATTAAGACGTTGTCGGCTTTTATAATGTCGTCGAACGATCCCGAGTAAGCGTAAAAACAGACGGGAACCAGCCCTGAGCGGTTATCGACGGCTATGGGAACTTCGGGATATATCCTTGCGGGTATCGTTCCGGGCGTGCACAAAGCGGAAACGTCCAATCCCATAAAATCGGATTCCGTCAATCCGTATGTTTCGGGTGAAAGAAAATGCCACGGATACGCCTTATACATGACGTAGTTTGAGTGATCAGGCACGTTTTCACCGGATTGAGGCGCTATGATAATGCCGTAATCGCCCTCTTTTTTCAATTCTCCGTAAGTGTGTTCGCCTAACTTCGCGGGAAATACCGGCTCGAAACCTTCCGAAAAGAGTTCCTCCGCCTCCTTTACGGAAACGCGTTTAAAGGAATCGTCCCTCTCCTCGGCGGGCTCAGAGGGCATTTCGGGCGTTCCGTTACCGTCTGCGGGCACGCAGGCGAACAACCACAACGCCGACGTCAATATTAAAATCATCAGACAAATTTTTTTCATGATAGTTATATCTAAAAATAAGCAAAATATTTTTATGTATTATAATTTTTATTTATAGCTGTCGAAACGTAACGTATCCGTTTCCGCCCACACTAACAATTAAATTATATCTTACTATTGGTTTTATGTCAATACTGAAAACTTATAGATATTGTTTCAGCAGAATTGATAAAGTCAACAAAAATAATTCAGATTAAATATAAGTTATAGCAAAATAATCCGACAAATGCACCTTAAACGCGAATTAAAAAACGATTATTCAAGAAAAAATCATTCCAGAAGACGGTTTTCGAACGCCGCCGTGCGCGCGTTGGCGTCGAGGATACGTTCTTCTTCCGGCTTAACGCGCAAAAGTTCGTATTCGCGCTTCAGCGAAGTTTTTGACACCGCGGTGTTGTCGGTGTTCAAAGTAACTTTCACGCCCCTTTCCATAAAATACCGCAACGGATATTCCTTAGCTGCGCTCCATGCGCCCGTCTGAAGGTTGGAGGTGTAACAAAGTTCCGCCGTTACGCCCGCGGCGAGCATTTCCGACACGGTCTTTTCGTCGTAAGCCGCCCTGACCCCGTGCCCTATACGTTTCGCGCCCTGCCTTAACGCCGACAAAACCGACTCCGCGCCGCGCGCTTCGCCCGCGTGCACGGTGAACGGTATCCCCTTTTCCTTTGCGAATCCGAAATAATACCCGTAACGCGAATTGGGGTATGTTCCCTCGTCGCCCGCGAGATCGAGCCCGACTATCCCCGATCTCCGTGTTAGGAAATCGGCGGCAAGAGAAGCGGTGGCGAGATTTTTCTCCCGCGACAAGCCGCGCATACAGCACAGTATCACGCCTATCGGAAAGCCGCGGCAAAGCGCCTCTTTCGCGGCGTCGGACGCAGCGGAAACTATCTCGGTTTCCGAGTGACCTTTTCGGGTGTGAAGAGAGGGAGCGAAGCGTATCTCGGCGTATTCCAGCCCTTCCACTTTCAATCGTTCGGCAAGGAGCAGAATCGCGTTATATACGTTTTCGGGCGACTGTAACACTGATAACGGTAGCTCAAAACGCTTTAAATAATCTTTAAGACCACCCTCGGGCGAAGGCGGAGAATCGTCAAAAACGGCGTCGGAGAGGTCTGTGCCCGTAATCTCGGCAAGGCGCAGTATCTCCTCTTTTCCGAGAGAGCCGTCCAGATGTATATGAAGATCTATCATATTTCGTCTATCAGCCGCGACACGACGTATTCGAACTTTTCCGCGCCTTTTTTTGCCGCTTCCCTGACTTCTTCGTGACTTAATTTCTTATCGGTTATCCCCGCGGCGAAGTTGGATATGAGGCTTACGCCCGCTATCTCCATTCCCGCGTGTTTGGCGGCGATCGCCTCGATAGCCGTACTCATGCCGACCATGTCCGCGCCCCAGCGGGAAAACATGCGTATCTCCTCGGGCGTTTCGTACTGCGGTCCGGGCGCCTGAAGGTATACGCCCTCCCTGTATTTTATTCCCGCCTCGACGAATATGCCCTTAGCCGCGCGCAAGAGCCTTTTCGAATATACCTCGCTCATATCGGGGAATCTCGTTCCCAGTTCGGATATGTTTTCGCCTCTCAGCGGCGACGGTACCAGCGACGCTATGTGCCCCGATATCATCACGGGTTCGCCCACTTTGAAATCGGGATCGATCGCGCCCGAAACGTTGGTGAGTATCAGCTTTTCGATGCCCTGAAGGCGCATAAGTCTTACGGGGCGTACCGCCTCCGCCGCGGACAGACCTTCGTAACAATGCACCCTGCCCATCATGAAAAGCACGTCGCCCGAAGCGCATTTTTTCAGCGCGAAACAGCCCCTGTGCCCGCTGACGGTGGAGGCTTTAAGCCCGTATATTTCGGCATAAGGGATCTTCAGGTCGCATTCCTCCGCCATCTGTCCCAGTCCCGAACCGAGCACAACCGCCACGCGCGGACGGCACCTTAACCTGTTTCGGAGCGCCTCGGCGCCCTTTAACAAAATATCCCTTTCGTTCATAACGGAATGGTAACAAAAGCGGCGCGTTTTGTCAATATGCCCCCTTTACAAAATCGCGCGCATTTGTTATAATCGCGTCGAAGAAACATTTTCGGAGGAAGTATGAAACGTAACGGAATGTGTCCCGTGTGCTTTATAAAACAGCTTTTCACCAGGCGTCAGGCCGTTACCGACCTGTATTCGGCAAAACCCTATCCCGTGAACGCCTGCATCGCGCCGCCCATGGGCTGGTCCAGCTGGAACACTTTTAAAAACAGGATCGACGAGGACCTGATTTACGAGCAGGCGGTATGCATGAAAGAAAAAGGACTTGCCGAGGCGGGCTATACGTATGTCAACCTCGACGACAACTGGCACAGCTCCTCAAGAGACGCGAACGGAAAACTTCAGGGCGACCTCGCGACCTTTGCGGGCGGGATACCGAAACTCGTAGAAAAAATAAACGCGCTGGGGCTGAAAGTAGGAATATACTCCTCCAACGGAACGGAAACGTGCGAGGATCTTCCCGCCAGCCTTCACCGCGAAAGAATCGACGCAAAAACCTTTGCCGAATGGGGGATCGAATACTTCAAATACGATTTCTGTCATAACGAAAAACTGTCCGAGTACGCGCCGCTGATATACGGCATATCCGTTTCAAAGCGCGGCGAGCGCGCCGAAAAATTCTATCCCGTTACCGAAGCAGAGTTATACGGCGCGGCACGCCTGATGAGCGCCAAAAATCTGCCCGTGGACAAATACCTCAGCGGCATAGACCGTAACGGCGGGAGCGCGGTGTTCAAAGTAACTGCCGAAACGGACGGCGAATACGTCGTAACCTTGAACGTCTACAAAAAAGGCAGATACCCCAAATGCGCCCTGCTGCTTATCAACGACGAGGAAGATTACATCGTCGAAGCGCCCTCTCAAAAACACTGGAACTATACCGCGCGTTTCCAATGCGTGGTAAAACTGAAAGCGGGCGAGAACAAAATAAAAGTTTTTAACCCTGTCTTCAAACGCGCCGACTCCGCGATGCTCCAATACCGTTATATGGGCAAACAGCTTATCGAAGCGGCAAAATCGGTAGCTGAAGCTACGGAAAAACCGGTAAAACCGATAACGTTCTCGATATGCGAATGGGGCGTTAACCGTCCCTACGAATGGGGGGCCACCGCCGGAAATCTGTGGCGTACCACGCCGGACATCAGACCCAACTGGAAATGGATGATGTTTATATATAAAATGAACGTAGACCGTTATCAGTATTCTTCCGTCGGGCACTATAACGATCCCGACATGCTGGAAGTGGGCAACGGCACCCTGTCATACGACGAAAACTTTGCGCATTTCGCGGTATGGTGTATGATGGCGGCGCCTTTGATACTCGGTAACGATCTTAGGGCGATGCCGGATAACGTTTTAAAGATCGTAACGGACAAACAGCTGATTGCGATAGATCAGGACCCTCTCGGCAAAGCCGCAAAACGCGTGATCAAGAGTTTCGGCGCCGACATACTGGCGCGTCCCCTTTCGGACGGCAGCACGGCGGTATGTTTCTTCAATAAATTCGGCGGCGAAAAAGACATGACGCTGAGTCTTGCTACGCTGATAAACGATGCCTATGTCGCTCTTCCCAAAGCGAAAGCGTATGTCGCGGAGGAAGTCGGCGGCGAAAGCGCGGAAATAACCGAGACGCTGACGGCGCGTTTAAGGGTACATTCCGCAAGAGTTTTTATTCTAAAGCCTAAGGCCTGACGGATATTCGATTGGTTACGGGCGCGGAATCCGCGCCCGTTTATTTTATCTTTTTTCCCGTAAAATAAGGAAAAACGGCGAAGCCAGAGGCTTCGCCGTCATATTATCGGCTTATGGGAGAAATTATCCTATTGTTAAATAATTTCTTCTGTTATTCGAAGATCTTCGCAACAACGCCCGATCCTACGGTCCTGCCGCCTTCACGGATAGCGAAACGCAGTCCCTGCTCGATAGCGATGGGGGTGATCAGCGTGATGTCCATGTCGATGTTGTCGCCGGGCATGACCATTTCAACACCCTTCGGCAGAGCGATGGTGCCGGTAACGTCGGTGGTACGGAAGTAGAACTGGGGACGATAGCCGTTAAAGAACGGAGTATGTCTGCCGCCTTCTTCTTTGGTAAGGACGTAAACCTGACCTTCGATGTGGGTGTGGGGCTTGATGGAGCCGACCTTGGCGAGGACCTGTCCTCTTTCGATGTCCTTACGGTCAACGCCGCGCAGCAGAGCGCCGATGTTGTCGCCCGCCTGAGCGAAGTCGAGCAGCTTACGGAACATTTCAACGCCGGTAACGGTGGTTTCGCGGGTGGGTTTGATACCTACGATCTCGACTTTGTCGCCGACTTTAACTTCGCCACGCTCAACTCTGCCCGTAGCAACGGTGCCGCGTCCGGTGATCGTGAAGACGTCTTCGACAGGCATCAGGAAGGGCTTGTCGTTTGCACGCTCGGGGGTGGGGATATAGGAGTCTACGGCGTCCAGCAGTTCGCGGATGCAATCGCAGTCAGCGCTTGCGGCGTTGCCGGCGGCGGCAGCTTCCATAGCCTTAAGTGCGGAACCCTTGATGACGGGGATGTCGTCTCCGGGGAAGTCATACTGGGTCAGCAGCTCGCGGATTTCCATCTCGACGAGATCCAGAAGTTCGGGATCGTCGACCTGGTCGATCTTGTTCATGAAAACGATGATGTAAGGAACGCCGACCTGACGGGCGAGCAGGATGTGCTCACGGGTCTGGGGCATCGGTCCGTCGGTAGCCGCGACGACCAGGATAGCGCCGTCCATCTGAGCAGCGCCGGTGATCATGTTTTTAACATAGTCGGCGTGTCCGGGGCAGTCAACGTGCGCATAGTGGCGGGTTGCGGTCTGATATTCGACGTGAGCGGTGTTGATCGTTATACCTCTTGCCTTCTCTTCGGGCGCCTTGTCGATCTGGTCGTATCTCATGACCTCGGCGTTGCCGGCGGCAGCCGCGACCATGGTGATAGCGGCGGTAAGAGTGGTCTTGCCGTGGTCAACGTGGCCGATGGTGCCGATGTTGACGTGCGGTTTACTTCTGTCAAATTTGGATTTTGCCATTGGATTTTATCCTCCCGATAATGGTAATTTTTTATTTTGGTACTGCCCGTTTTTCCCGGACAGTAGCTTTATTATATAATAAACGAAATGCCTTGTCCAGCTTTTTCCAGCTTTTTTTCTAAATTTTCGGTGTATGTGGCGTGAAATACGACTTTTCGCGCTTCAACCCTACTTTTTGCCGGTTATTCTTTCGAATTCGGAGCGCGGCACCTCCGTATAGCAGCTGAGCTGCATCGTGTAGTTGCCTCTGCCCTGGGTGGCGGACCTCAAAACGGTGGCGTAACCGAACATCTCCGAAAGAGGCACGTCGCAGTCGACTACCTTTATGCCCTTTCTGTCTTCCATGTTCTTTATGCTGCCGCGGCGCGAAGTAACCGTTCCCAGAACGTCGCCCAGATAATCGTCGGGGCAGGTTATCTCCACCGCCATGACGGGTTCGAGTATGGTTGCGCCCGCCTTTTGGGCGGCCTCTTTCAGCGCCATGCTCGCCGCGATCTTGAACGCCATTTCGGACGAGTCGACCTCGTGAGAGGAGCCGTCCACCAGCGCCACGCGGAAATCGACCAGCTCGTATCCTGCCACTACGCCCGCCTTGGCGGCGTCGCGGATGCCTTCCTCGACGGCTTTAATGAACTCCTTGGGAACGGAACCGCCCACGGTTTCGTCCGCAAACTCTATGCCCGAACCGGGCGCGAGGGGGCTTAGCTCGATCACGACGTGGCCGTACTGACCCTTACCGCCCGACTGGCGAATGAATTTGCCTTCGGCGCGCGCGGGTTTTTTGACGGTTTCGCGGTAAGCCACCTGCGGTTTGCCGACGTTGGCTTCGACCTTGAATTCCCTCAGCAGTCTGTCTACTATTATTTCCAGATGCAATTCGCCCATTCCCGCGATTATGGTCTGTCCCGTTTCGCGGTCGGTATAAGTCTTGAAGCTGGGATCCTCGTCGGAAAGCTTGGACAGCGCCAGACTCATTTTTTCCTGACCGAGTTTGGTTTTCGGCTCTATCGCCACGCGGATAACGGGGTCGGGGAACTCCATTTTTTCCAAAACGATCGGCTTATTCATATCGCAGAGCGTGTCGCCCGTGGAAACTTCTTTCAATCCCACCAAAGCGACTATGTCGCCCGTGCAGGCTTCGTCGATTTCCTTTCTGGAATTGGCATGCATCCTTAAAATTCTGCCGATACGCTCGCGCTTTTCCTTTACCGAATTATATACGGTCATGCCCGTGCGGATCACGCCCGAGTACACGCGGTAAAATGCCAGTTTTCCCACAAACGGGTCAACCATTATCTTGAATACGAGTCCCGAAAGCGCCTCGTTGTCGGCGGGATGACGGGTCTCTTCCCTGCCGTGATACTCCGCTTTTATCGCGGGTACGTCGGTGGGCGCGGGCAACAGGTCGACGATCGCGTCCAAAAGGATCTGCACGCCCTTGTTCCTGTAGGCGCTGCCGCAGATCACGGGCACGATCTGCATCGCGACCGTGGCTTTTCTGAGCACGTTCAGCATTTCGTCGGAGGTTATTTCCTCGCCGTTGAAATATTTATCCAACAGATTGTCGTCGTGTTCGGCGCACGCTTCGACGATAGCCTGACGGTATTGTTCGGCTTTTTCCTTGTATTCCTCGGGAATCTCCACGACGTCGTATTCCTTTCCCAGGTCGTCGTCGTGATACATCAGCGCATGGTTGTGGATAAGGTCTATGATGCCGCGGAAAGTGTCTTCCTCGCCTATCGGCAGCGTTATGGGCAACGGATTGGCGTGCAGACGCTCTCGCATCATATTGACAACGCGGTAAAAGTCGGCGCCGTTGATGTCCATTTTATTGACGAACGCGATCCTCGGCACGCCGTATTTGTCCGCCTGACGCCATACCGTTTCCGATTGCGGTTCGACGCCGCCCTTGGCACAGAACACCGCCACCGCGCCGTCAAGTACCCTCAGACTTCTTTCGACCTCTACCGCGAAGTCGATGTGCCCGGGGGTGTCGATCAGGTTGATGCAGCAGTCGCGCCAGTGAGTGGTGGTCGCGGCGGAGGTTATGGTTATGCCTCTCTCCTGCTCCTGGACCATCCAGTCCATCGTGGCGTCGCCCTCGTGTACTTCGCCGAGTTTATGCGTCTTTCCGGTATAGAAAAGTATACGCTCGGAAGTAGTAGTCTTTCCGGCGTCGATATGCGCCATTATTCCAATATTTCTGATTTTATCCAGCGGATACTCTCTTGCCATTTCAATACTCCCTAACAAAATTAAACGGTATGCATAACATACCGTTCAAAGTTCACGGTGCTATGTACCGTTACCAACGGAAGTGCGCGAACGCCTTGTTCGCTTCCGCCATACGGTGCGTGTCTTCCTTCTTCTTGATGGAGCCGCCCGCATTGTTGTAGGCGTCCATGATCTCTCCCGCGAGTCTTTCCGCCATCGTCCTTTCGCCGCGCTTTCTGGCATAAGTAACCAGCCAGCGGATACCCAGGGTCTGTCTGCGGACGGGACGTATCTCCAGCGGTACCTGATAGTTCGCACCGCCTACGCGGCGAGCTTTGACTTCGAGTACGGGCATGACGTTCTCAAGGGCTTTGAAGAACACCTCGTCGGGGGCGTTGCCGGTCTTTTCCTTGATGATGTCGAAAGCGCTGTATACGATCTTCTGGGCGGTACCCAGTTTTCCGTCGTACATGACCTGGTTGGTCAGCTTGGTGATGACCTCTGAATTGTATACGGGATCCGGAAGTACGTTTCTCTTTGGAACTCCGCTTCTTCTAGGCATTTTATTGTCCTCCTGTAGTTAATAAGGTGGCAAAGTCCTCTTATTTAGGGGTCTTTGCGCCGTACTTGGATCTTGCCTGCTTGCGTTTCGCAACGCCCGCAGTGTCCAGCGTTCCGCGAATGATGTGATAACGCACGCCGGGCAGATCCCTGACTCTTCCGCCTCTGATCAATACGACAGAGTGCTCTTGCAGATTGTGTCCCACGCCGGGAATGTAAATCGTTCCTTCCATTCCGTTTACAAGACGAACCCTTGCAATTTTACGCACCGCGGAATTAGGCTTTTTAGGCGTCGTCGTCGTAACCGAAAGGCATACGCCTCTCTTCTGGGGGCATCCCTCCATGATAGGAGTCAGCGACTTTTTGGTCTGACGTTGTCTGCCTTGCCTGATGAGTTGGTTGGTAGTTGGCATTATGGTCCTCCTTTTGTTCGGTCCGCTTTCAACCCAATAGCGGACGCTCTACAGTAACACTTTTACCCGATGATCCCCACTACGGCGCAGTCGACGTCTATCCCCGCGGCCTGTCCCAGTTCGTGCTTGGACGGTACGGAAACGAGCTTTACGCCGTTTGCCCCGCAATGTTTTTCGAGTTCCAGTTTTATATGCTCCTCGGCGTCTGCGGCGACCAGTACACACCTGATTCGGCCGTCGCGGAAACCGCGCATTACTTGTCTTAATCCGATGACCTTTTCTCGCGCCAGAAGCGCTTCGGCTTTACGGTCCATATTGCTCCTGTAACACAGAAATAAGCCTGCCTGTTGCAAGCCTTGTAATTATATCAACGCAAAAAGCATAAGTCAAGCGAATTCAATACATTTTTATACCCGTTCGGGTAAAAAACGATACCTTCCCGAAAGGCTTCCGCCGAGGTACGGAAGCCCTGCCGAAACGTCTGAAAAAACCGCCGCGAAACGCGCCCGGCGCGTCGTCAGTCCCGTGTTTCTCCGGGGGCCTGTGCGTCCGATCCATCCGCGGGTTTATCCGCTTCGGAGGAATCGGCAACCGTTTCTGTTTTTTTCCTGAGCGGCGGGATTATGGTAATTATTCCCGCTATCACCGCGAGCACGCCGATAATAATGAACAACACATCCAGAACCTTTGCGCCGCCCGCTATCAGCAGTACGCCCAATATTATCCACATCGCGGGCTTCAGCATCAGGAGCGCCTTTTCAGAAAAAGCGCGGTTTTTAAGTTCCGGCGCTTTGCTTACGATAAGGTAAACTCCGTAGCACAAAAACGCTATTCCCGCTATTATCAACGCCGCCTGAGTTATCAGCCAGCCGCACACTATAACGACTACGCCCGCGGTTACCGCAACCGCTCCGCGCACGAAGTCGCGGTTTACCATACACAGCGCGCCGTATATTATTGCCAGAACTCCCGTAACCGTCATCAGCACGCTGACGAAAGCGCTCTGAAGCGTCGCAAAGAGTATTCCCGTCACTATCAGGGCTACGCCCGTAACCAATGAATCGAATTTAAACGTCTTTTCCATATAATTTATTATATTCCTATTTATAAAAAAACACATTTGTTTGAGTCGGATTTGTTAAAAAAACGCAGTTGTTTTTCACCAAACCGCCGCGACGCGCGTATATATGCCTATCAGGAGGTGGCTGTTTGAACATGGACGACAATTTGTTTACGAAGCGGCTCGGCGAACCCGTTTCCGGAGATCAGGCGTCGGAAAGCGACGCCGAAGGGAATATACTGTTAAGGGATACCGTTCTGACGGACAAGCTCGCGGCGTTCAACCGCGAACGCATCCCCGAAAGAGTGGTGCATGCCAAAGGCTGGGGCGCGCACGGGGAATTCGTGCCCACCAAAGATATGTCGAAATACACGCTGGCGGGACTTTTCACCAAGGTAGGAAAAAAATTCCGCACTCTGGTGCGCTTTTCCACCGTCGCGGGCGGCAGAGATTCCGCCGATACCGTCAGAGACCCGCGCGGCTTCGCGGTAAAATTCTATACCGACGAAGGCATTCACGACATCGTATGCAACAATACTCCGGTGTTTTTCATCCGCGACCCGATGAAATTCCCCGACTTTATCCATTCCCAGAAAAAGAATCCCGTTACCAATCTGACAGACCCCAACGCGCAATGGGACTTTTTGTCGCTGACTCCCGAGAGCCTTAACCAGGTTACCGTTCTGTTTTCCGACCAGGGTATCCCCTACGGGTTCAGATATATGGACGGATTCGGTACGAATACGTTTTCGTGGTACAACGCTCGCGGCGAATACGTCTATGTCAAGTACCACTTCCTGTCGGAACAGGGGCTGAAAAACCTGGACCCCGCCGAAGCCGAACGCATAGCGGGCGAAAATCCCGATTTCGCGGGAGAGGATCTGAGAAACGCGATAGCGCGCGGCGAATACCCTTCATGGCGCGTGGCGGTTCAGATAATGACTCCCGAACAGGCGAAAACCTACCGTTTCGACCCGTTCGACACCACTAAAACGTGGTACGAAACCGATTTCCCGCTGACGGAAATAGGAAAACTGACGTTAAACCGCAATCCGAAAAACTTTTTCAACGAGATCGAACAAGCGGCGTTCTGTCCCGCGAACATGGTGCCCGGAACGGGTCCCAGTCCCGACAAAATGCTCCAGGGCAGAATGTTTGCGTATACCGACACTCAGCGCTACAGACTCGGAGTCAATTTCAACCGCGTCGGCGTAAACGCTTCCGCATCGCCCGTGTTCAACTATCAGCGCGACGGTATTCTCGCGGACAACCCCGTAAACCCGATAAACTATTATCCCAACAGCATGCAGGACGTGCGTTTTTCAAAACGCGTCCGCGTGGTTCCGCCCACCGTAACGGCGCCAGTAAAACGCGAGGCGCCGCCGATAAAGGACATCGACTTCGTCCAGCCCCGCGACAGATACCTCGCCATGGACGATGCCGAGCGCGAACGCCTGACTGACAATATCGCAAAATCCCTTTCGGGCGCCGAAAAACGCATACAGTACCGCACCGCGGCGCTGTTCTACCGCGTCGAAGCGGGTTACGGCACTAAAGTCGCCGAAAAGCTGAAGCTGAATCTGAGAGAAGTCCGTCGCCTGTCGGAACTCAGCCAGGCGGAACTGGAATACGCCACGGGAAGAAGATAGCTTTTAAACGTTTTTTGCCTGCGCTTTACTATAAAAACGGGCTTCCCGCGAGGGAAGCCCGGCTCTTAATGCCGAATGATACGATCACAAAGTGGCGATATACGCAAGCGCGTCCGTCGCCGCCACCGCGCCGTCGGAAGCAGCCGTCGTCAGCTGTCTGACGTTCTTTACGCGGCAGTCGCCCGCGGCATACAGTCCCGGAACGTCGGTCCTCATCATTTCGTCCGTCAATATGAATCCCTGCTTGTCCGTTTCGACCAGATCTTTATATAGCGCGTCGTCGGCGACCTGCCCTATCGCGACGAACAACGCCGCCGCAGAAAGATCGAACGTGCCTTCGCCTTTCGTCTTTTTGAAACGTACTCCCGTAAATTCGTCGCCGCCCAGTATCTCCTCAGCCACATAGTCGGATATTATTTCGACGTTTGCCTTTGCGCGCAAAGCGTTCTCGAGCGCTTTTTCTCCGAAAAACTTGTCGAACATCGTAACGACGGTAAGTTTCGACGCTATGTCCGAAAGCATCAGCGCGTATTGGAGCGCCGTGTTTCCGTCGCCCACCAACGCGACCTCTCTGCCGGTATAAAACGCGCCGTCGCAAAGCGCGCAGTAATAAACCCCCTTGCCCAAAAACTTTTCTTCGCCCGGAACGTTTAACTTGCGGTGTTTAACGCCCGACGCCAGTATCACCGCAGAAGCGGCGTACTCGTTATAGTCCGTGATCACCTTGAACGAATTGTCCGATTTTTCGATTTTCAGTACCTCTTCCAGCTCGAAATCGACGCCCAAATCGCTGATTTGCGAAAACAATCTGTCCGCAAACTCGCCGCCCGATATTTCAAAAATCGATGGAATGTTCTGAACCTTGGGCGACAGCGCTATCTGCCCGCCGATGTTTTCGCGCTCGAGTATCAGCGTCTTTTTACCGCCTCTCAGCGCATAGATCGCGGCGGTCATTCCCGCGGTGCCGGCTCCAACAATTATTACGTCGTAATTTTTCATATGCTCTCCGTAAAGGGGATCAAAGTTTCAAAGAGCCCGCCTTGGCGGGCTCTTCGCGTTTTTAAATCAGCGATGTTCTTCTATATACTTTTTGATATTCGAAGCGTTTTCGTATCTCTCGCCCGTGGGCACTATTAGCGTCGGAGCCTGCTTTACGTTGTTACGCACGAAAGCGTCCTTGTTTTCCTCGGCGACCACGACCTTATAAGCGATATTCGCCTTGTCCAGAAGCATCTTCACCATCTTGCAGTTCGGGCAAGTGGAAGTAGTATACAGCACGGGTTCATTTTCGATCCAGGCGTCGGTGTCCATGCCCGCGTCGGAACCGCAGCACGCGGAAGAATGCTTTCTGGGGGTGTTGTAAGTCTCGACGTCGTAAACTTTTCTGTCTTTGAACTCCTGCGCCTTGCCGTCGTTCCAGTTCTGTACGGGACGGTAGTAGCCGGTGATCCTGGAGTACACCTCCGTTTTCTTGCCGCAGGTGGGGCACTCGTAAACCTCGCCCGCGATGTATCCGTGATCCTTGCACACAGAATAAGTCGGGCTTAAGGTGTAATACGGGAGTCTGTAGTTCTCGGCGATTTTCCTGACCAAAGACTGAGCGGATTTCCAGCCGGGCAGCCTTTCGCCGAGGAAGGCGTGGAACACGGTACCCGAAGTATACAGCGTCTGGAGTTCGTCCTGAACGTCGAGCGCTCCGAATATATCCTCGGTATATCCGACCGGCAGATGCGAAGAGTTGGTATAGTACGGCGTTTCGCCCTTCTTCGCCGCGGTAACGATGTCGGGATACTGCGCAACGTCGTGCTTGGCGAGACGGTAGCTGGTGGACTCGGCGGGGGTCGCTTCGAGGTTATACAGGTCGCCGTATTTGACCTGATAGTCGCTGAGCCTTTCCCTCATGTGGTTCAGTACGTCCACGGTGAATTTCTGAGCCTCGGCGTGGGTGAGGTCCTTTCTGAGCCATTTGGCGTTCAGGCAGCATTCGTTCATGCCGACCAGACCGATAGTCGAGAAGTGGTTGTCGAGCGTGGAAAGGTATCTCTTGGTATACGGGAACAGTCCGTTCTCGAGCAGTTTGGAGATGACTTCGCGCTTTACTTTCAGCGAACGCGCGGAAATATCCATCATCTTGTCGAGACGGGCGTAAAAGTCGCGCTCGTCCTTGGCAAGATACCCTATCCTCGGCATATTGATCGTAACGACGCCGATGGAGCCCGTCGATTCGCCCGAACCGAAGAAGCCGCCCGATTTTTTCCTGAGCTCTCTGAGGTCGAGGCGCAGTCGGCAGCACATGCTGCGGATGTCGCTGGGTTGCATGTCGGAGTTGATGTAGTTGGAAAAATACGGGGTGCCGTATTTGGCGGTCATCTCGAACAGCAGTTTGTTGTTCTCGGTCTCCGACCAGTCGAAGTCCTTGGTTATCGAGTAAGTGGGAATGGGATACTGGAAGCCTCTGCCGTTGGCGTCGCCCTCTATCATGGTTTCGATAAACGCTTTGTTTATCATATCCATTTCCTTTTTGCAGTCCTTGTACTTGAAGTCCATCTCCTTGCCGCCGACTATCGCGTTCAGCTCGGCGAGGTCGTTGGGTACCGTCCAGTCCAGAGTTATGTTCGAAAACGGCGCCTGCGTGCCCCAGCGGCTGGGGATGTTCACGCCGTAAACGAAGCTCTGAATGGCCTTTTTGACCTCGTAGTAGCTGAGGTTGTCGACCTTGACGAAAGGAGCGAGATAGGTATCGAAAGAACTGAACGCCTGAGCGCCCGCCCATTCGTTTTGCATTATGCCGAGGAAGTTGACCATCTGGTTGCAAAGCGTGGCGAGGTGTTTGGCGGGAGAGGACGTGATCTTCCCGGGAACGCCGCCCAGACCTTCCTGGATAAGCTGCTTTAGCGACCAGCCCGCGCAGTATCCGGTCAGCATCGACAGGTCGTGAAGATGGATGTCCGCCTTTCTGTGCGCGCTGGCGATCTCTTCGTCGTAAACTTCGCTGAGCCAGTAGTTTGCGGTTATTGCTCCGGAGTTGGAAAGTATCAGTCCGCCTACCGAATAGGTTACGGTGCTGTTTTCCTTTACGCGCCAGTCGTTGACCTTCAGATAATTGTCGATGACCTGTTTGTAATCGAGAAGCGTGCCCTTTACGTTACGCGCTTTTTCGCGCTGCTTCCTGTAGAGGATGTACGCCTTGGCAACGTCGGCGTAACCCGCCTGGATCAGGACGGTTTCCACGGAGTCCTGAATGTCCTCGACGGTTATCATCGCGTCCTTGATCTTGGGATTGAAATCCGCGGTAACGCGAAGCGCCAGAAGTTCCAGAGTGCTTCTGTTATACATCTTGTCCAAAGAATCGAAAGCTTTGGACATCGCGCCGATTATCTTGTCGATATTGAATTCGACGACCTTTCCTTCTCTGTTGACTACTCTATACATAATTCCTCCGAAATTCCGTACGTTACCATTGTAGTACAAGCCTTCCTGCTTGTCAACCCTTTTATCAATATATTGTGGTTTTTTAAAAAATCGGGTTTTGACAACACTATATATTGTGTTTTCAAATCAGCGTATCTGCACGCTTTCGACAAAATCCGAGAGTATTGAAGCATATTCGTTCAATTCCTGTTCCGACGGCGGAGTAAGCCCTCCCGCGATGTTTCCCCCCTCGTCGCGGAAGCGCTGAAGATAATGCTTTCCGGCGCCCTTGACGACAGATCCTATGCCGTAAAAATCGGAGGCGGTGTGGAACTCTTTTACTACCGTGGTCCTGAATTCGTAATCGGGAGCCAGACTCATGATCATATCCTTGGAACGCAGTATCCGCGAAAAGTCGAGTTCCTTTATCCCGGCGGTCTCGGCGTATTTTTCGGGAGAGTTTTTTATGTCCATCGCGACGTAATCCAGAGCGCCCGCGTCCAAAAGCGTTTTCAGCTTGTCGGGGTGATAGCCGTTGGTGTCCAGTTTAACGGAATAGCCTTCTTCTCTTATCCTATATATAAAAGGCACGACGTCGGGCTGCAAAAGCGGTTCCCCGCCCGTGAGCACCACGCCGTCCAGACGGTTTTTTCTGGCTTTCAGAAAAGCGAAAAACTCCTCTTCGTCCACCATGCCGTCGTCGAAATCGGTCACCAGAGCGGCGTTCTGACAAAACGGACAGCGGAAGTCGCATCCGCCCGTAAATACTATGCACGCTATCTTATCCGGAAAGTCCAGAAGCGTAAGTTTGTTCAGCCCTTTCAGTAACATACCTAATATAGTTTATCACCGCAAAGAAAAAATGCAAGCGTTTCGACGGGTATAAAAAAGTAACCCGTCAAAAAAATTCGCTTGCAAAGCAAGCGAAAATTTTTCCGTCGCCGTTTTTTAACGAAACGCGGACTTTGCGGCGTCAGCCGCCCTGCTTGATTTTTTTGTCGAGAACGTGTCTCGCCGCCAGTTCCGCGAAAACGTCTTTCGGCTCTATGCCCATTTCCACCATCATCACCATCGCGTGATAGTACAGATCCGCAAGTTCGTATACCGCCGCTTCGCGGTTGCCCGCCTTGCCCTCGATTATGACCTCGGTGGACTCCTCGCCCACTTTCTTCAAGATCTTGTCGATCCCTCTGTCGAAAAGGTAGGTGGTGTAGCTGCCCTCTTTGGGATTCAGCTTTCTGCCCTTTATCAGTTCGTACAGTCCTTCGACCGAAAAAGGTTTCATGTTTTCGCCCGTGAACAGCGTGCGGTAAAAACAGCTCTCGTTTCCGGTGTGGCAGGCGGGACCGTCCTTAATCACCTCGGCGACCAGGCTGTCCCCGTCGCAGTCGACTCTCAATTCGACGACGTGCTGATAATTGCCGCTGGTCTCGCCCTTGACCCAGAGCTTGCCGCGCGAACGGCTGTAAAAACAGGTTACGCCTTTCTCGACGGTCAGCTTCAGACTTTCCTCGTTCATATACGCAAGCATCAGCACCTGTTTGGAATAATAATCCTGTACGACGCAGGGTACCAGACCCTTTTCGTCGAATTTGACCACGGAAATATCAAAACCGTCTTTTAAACTCATATTCTGACCTCCACGCCCCGATCACGGAGCCTTTGTTTTATATCGTATATGGAAACTTCCCCGAAATGGAAGATGCTCGCCGCGAGCGCCGCGTCCACCAAAGGTACCTTTTCGAACAACTCGGTGAAGTCCTCGGCTTTGCCCGCGCCGCCCGAAGCCACTACGGGAATATTGACCGCCGAACATATCGCGTCCAGCATTTCGACGTCGAAACCGCCCTTGACGCCGTCGGTGTCGATACTGTTAAGCACTATTTCGCCCGCGCCCATCTTTTCGCCGCGGCGCGCCCATTCCACGGCGTCCATTCCCGTATTTTCGCGGGCGCCCTTTGCAAATACCGTAAATCTGCCGTCAACGCGCTTGACGTCCATCGAAAGCACCACGCACTGGTCGCCGTACTTTTTCGCGGCGGCGGTTATGACGTGAGGGTCGCGTATCGCGCCCGTATTCACCGAAACCTTGTCCGCCCCGCTTTTAAGCACGCGGTCGAAGTCCTCGAGCGTATTTATCCCGCCGCCCACGGTCAGCGGTATGAATATCTCCCGCGCCACGGAACGCAGAACCTCGGTGAACAGTTTTCTGCCGTCGCTTGAAGCGGTGATGTCGTAAAACACCAATTCGTCGGCGTTCTCCGCGTTATACCTGCGAGCAAGCTCCACGGGGCTTTCGACGTCGCGCACGTTTAAAAAATTCGTACCTTTTACCACCCTGCCGTCCCTGACGTCCAGACAAGGTATTATTCTTTTAGCTATCATATCCGTCTCCCAATCTTACCGCTTCGGATACCGTAAACCGTTTTTCGTAAACGGCTTTCCCGACTATCGCGCCGTAAACGCCGCAAAAACGGAGCGCCTTTAGATCCGTTAAAGAGCTTACGCCGCCCGAAGCCACTATCTCGGCGCCGCGCGTTCGGGCAAGTTTTTCATATGTCGCGGCGTCGGGTCCGGTCAGCAGACCGTCGCGGGAAATGTCGGTATATATAATCCTTTTTACGCCCGCGCCGACCATTCTGTTCACGAACGCGAAGCCGTCCAGCCTGCTGACGGACTCCCAGCCGCGGGTCCTGACGAAGCCGTTCAGCACGTCCACGCCGACGGCGACTTTGTCGCCCCACTCCCCGACCGCTTCGTTTAAAAACGCTTCGTCCTCCACCGCGGCGGTGCCGAGAATTATGCGTTTTACGCCGAGCGAAAGATATTTTTCGGCGCGGCGCATGTCGCGTATGCCGCCGCCGATCTCGATGTCGGGAGCGCCCGCGGCGCATAAGTCTTTAACTACGTCGAAATTCTGGTTGCCGCCCGTTCTCGCGCCGTCGAGATCGACGACGTGCAGGTGCCTCGCGCCCTCCGCTTTAAAAGAAAGCATGACTTCCACGGGGTCGGAGGAATACACTTTTTTCGAGGAGAACTCGCCTTTGGTCAGTCTGACCGCCTCCCCCGACATCAGATCTATTGCGGGAAATATCTCCATATCAAAGCTCCTCGAACGCCTGAAGTATCTTCAGTCCTTTCACGCCCGACTTTTCGGGGTGGAACTGGGTACCGTACACGTTTTTGTTCCAGGTAACTCCCGAAACGGCAACGCCGTAATCGGAATGCGCCGCTGTGTATTCGCCCGCGGGAACGTAGTACGAATGAACGTAATAAACGTAATCGCCGTCGCTTATGTATTTTAAAAGCGGGCATTCCCTGTCGATTTTCAGCGCGTTCCAGCCCATTGCGGGAACCTTCAACCCGCGGGTATCCCCCGCAAGCGAACATACTTTCCCGGGGATAAGCCCCAGTCCCTTGTGAATACCGTACTCCGAGCTTTCCTCGTGCAATAACTGCATTCCGAGGCATATACCCAAAAAGGGCTTGCCCGAGCGCGCCTCGTCTATAAGAAAATCGGTCAATCCGCTTTTGTCCAGAAGCTCCTTAGCGTCGCCGAACGCGCCGACGCCGGGAAGGATTATTTTGTCCGCCGAAGCGATTTTTCGTTTATCTCCCGTAACGACCGCCTCTATCCCAAGACTTTCGAGCGAAGCGGTCAGACTGAAAAGATTGCCTACTCCGTAATCGACTACCGCTATCATAATACTCCTTTCGTGGAGGGAATTTCCTCCGCGTATTCTAAGTCGATACCTACGGCGTCCCTCACCGCTTTTCCGAACGCCTTGAACACCGCCTCGATTATGTGGTGCGTGTTTCTGCCCGAAATCTTTTTGACGTGCAACGTAAGTTTTGCGCTCCGCGTAAAAGCGCTGAAAAACTCTTCAATCAGTTCGGTGTCGAACACGCCCACTTTCGCGCGCGTTTCCTCGCCCTCGTCGCCGAGGCGCGAAGCCCTCAGTTCGACGTCGTAACTAAGATACGCTCTGCCCGAAAAATCGAGGGCAACCATTACCAGAGCCTCGTCCATCGGCATCAGGCATTGACCGTAACGAACTATGCCTTTTTTATCGCCGAGAGCCTCGGCGAAAGCCTCGCCCATGGCAATGCCGATATCCTCGGCGCTGTGGTGAAAGTCGACTTCGACGTCGCCCGCGCACCCGACCTCCAGACCGATTTTCGCGAATTTCGCAAACAGCGTCAGCATGTGATTGAAAAAGCCCGAACCCGAATCTATCGCCGATTCCGAATAGCGGTCTAGATCGACTTTTACCCTGACGTCGGTTTCTTTCGTCTTTCTTTTTATTTCCGAAATTCTCATTTTGCGGCTCCCTTAAGTATGTTTTCGAGTACCTTTATAAAAGTTTTCATTTCGTCCATACTGCCTATCGTAACCCTTATGTACGGCGAAAGATAAGGCGTGGAAAAATGTCTGACTATTATTTTTTTTGCAAAGAGTCTGTCCTTCAGCTCGCCGCCGTCGATAAGCTCAGAGCGCATCAGCAAAAAATTGGCTTTGCCGTCCACGACTTCCATATTCAGGCGTTTTGCCTCGGCGCGGGTAAATTCGCGCGCCTGTTTGACGCGGGCGGTGCACTCCGAAAAATATTCCTCGTCCGCGAGAGCGCCGAGCGCCGCCGCCTCCGCGGCGCGCCCGAGGTTATACGGATTGAAGGAATATTTTATGCGCTTCAGATCGGATACGATCTCCTCGGAGGAAAGCGCGAAACCTATCCTGCCGCCCGCAAGCGAACGCGACTTTGAAAAAGTTCCGATCACTATCAGGTTGGGATATTTTTTTATCAGTCCGACCGACGACTCCGCGCCGAAATCGACGTATGCCTCGTCCACCGCCACTATCCTTTCGGGCGAAGCGGCGACGATTCTTTCGACGTCCTCGACGGGCATAAACGTTCCCGTCTGCGCGTTGGGATTAGCAAAAACGACGTTGTACTCCGTTTTTACGAACGCATCCGCGTCCACGGAACAATCGGGTTTAAGCGGGAAAGTAACGTTTCTCGCTCCGGTAAGCTGAGAAAACACGGGATAAAATCCGTAGCTGATCTCGGGTGCCGCGAACGGGTGTTCCGCGTCGGCGTATGCCATATATATAAAAGCCAGCGCTTCGTCGGAGCCGTTCGTCAGCAAAACGTTACCGGTTTTCAGACCGTATCGCTTCGCTATCGCCGCGCCAAGCGCCCCGTTTTCGGGGTCGTTATACAGATTGAGTTTGTCGAACGCCTTTAGATACTCCTCGCGCGCCTTCTCGGAGGGCGGAAACGGGGATTCGTTGGTGTTCAGCTTTATATACCCGCCCGTTTTGGGCTGTTCGCCCGGGGTGTAAGGCAAAAGCGAAGCGTATTTCTTCAGCAGGAATTTGCTCATTCGTTTACCCTCACTTCCACCGACTCGGCGTGCGCGGTCAAGCCTTCGGCTCTTGCGAAAGCCGCGATGTCGCCGGCATATGAATCAAGACTTTCTGGCGTGAAGCGGATAAACTGCGATTTTTTTATGAAATCGTCCACGCCGAGGGGCGACGAAAAACGCGCCGTACCGCCCGTGGGCAGAGTGTGGTTTGCGCCCGCCATATAATCTCCCGTCGCCTCGGGCGTATAATACCCCAAAAACACGGAGCCGGCGTTCCTGATCTTCTTTAAAAGCTCCTCGCTGTCGCGGACTGCAAGTTCCAGGTGTTCGGGAGCTATCTCGTCGGCAAGACGCGCGGCGTCAACGAGATTTTCCGTAACTATTATCTTGCCGTTTGCTTCTAAACTCGCCTCGGCTATCTCGCGGCGCGGAAGTTTTTTCACGCGCCTTTCGACCGCCTCGGCACACTTTTCGGCAAGAGCGAGATCGTCGGTCAAAAGTATCGCGGACGCAAGTTTGTCGTGCTCCGCCTGAGACAGAAGATCCGCCGCCACCCATTCGGGATTCGCGTATTTGTCGGCTATGACGAGTATTTCGCTGGGCCCCGCTATCATGTCAATACCCGCCGCGCCCTGAACGAGCTTTTTCGCGGTAGCGACATAGACGTTTCCGGGTCCCGCTATCTTGTCGACTTTGGGGATACTTTCGGTGCCGTATGCCATCGCGGCTATCGCCTGGGCGCCGCCTATCTTGTAAACGGCGTTGACCCCCGCCACTTTCGCCGCGGCGAGAATGTTGTCGGGTATACTGCCGTCAGACGACGGAGGCGTGCACATGATAATGTTTTTCACGCCCGCAAGACGCGCGGGAACGGCGTTCATCAGTACGCTGGAAGGATAGCGCGCCGTGCCGCCCGGAACGTATATGCCCGCCGATTCGACGGGTAAAAAGCGCTGTCCCACGGTGATCCCGTCGTAATCGAGTTTGAAATCTTTCCTTAGCTGCGCCGCGTGGAAGCGTTCGATGTTTTTCGCCGCGCGCTCGAGTATGCGGATAAATTCGGCGCCCGTGCGCTCTAACGCTAAGCTTATTTCTCCGTCGCTTACTTTAAAATCGGCAACGTCCGCCTTATCGAACCTCAGCGTATATTTCCTGACGGCGGCGTCGCCGTTTGCCCTGACGTCGCATATCAGTTCCTTTACGCCGCTTTCGACGTCGGCATAACTTAGGTCGCGCGCCGAAACGATTTCTTCGGCGGTTATTTGAGAAGCTTTGAAAATCTTAAGCATTGATAACGTCTCCCAGCTTGGATGTCAGTCTGTCGATCTCGGCGCGTTTGAAACGGTAAGAGGCTTTGTTCGCGATGAGCCTCGCGCTGATCTCGGAAATGACGGTGATGACGCCCATGTCGTTTTCCTTCAGCGTCGTGCCCGTTTCCACAAGGTCGACGATGACGTCGGACATATTCAACAGCGGCGCAAGCTCTATAGAACCGTTCAGTTTTATGACCTCTATCTCCCTGCCCACGGAAGCGTAATAGCTTTTGGAGCAGTTGACGAATTTGGTGGCGACCCTGAGCCTTTTCGACGGCTCGTCGCGGTAACCGTTCTCGGCGCAAACGCACATTCTGCACTTGCCCGTCTTAAGGTCCATCAGTTCGTAGACGTCGGGAGCGTTTTCCAAAAGAACGTCCTTCCCCGCGACGCCGACGTCCGCTATCCCTCTTTCTACATAAACGGGCACGTCCCACGGTTTTACCAGGAAATAACATACCCCGCTTTTTTCGTCCTCGAACACCAGTTTCCTGCCCGCGTCGGTAACGTTTTCCAGGATCCCCGCTTCCGTCATCAGTTTCAAAGTCTTGTCGGCAAGCCTGCCTTTAGGTAAAGCTACGTTTATCATTTCTCCTCCGTCAGCTCTCCGTTCGCGAAACAAAACGTCCTCAGCGCGCCGCCGTTATAGGCGTTTTCCGGCACGACCACGGCGCTGATACCCGTTTGCCTTAATTTCGCCGCGGCTTTGAACAGCGCTCCCGCGTCGGTCCCGCTTTTATAGATCACGACGGCGTCGGCGCCGTCCTCGTCGCCCGCGCCGAGATTTTCGAGTTCGTCGGTATACAACGCAAACCCTACCGCGCCTTTTCCTTTTGCGAACGAATCCAACAGTTTGTCGTAACGCCCGCCCTTCAGCACCGCGCCCGCGGCGCCCAGCACATACCCCGAAAACAGCACGCCGTTATAGTAACGGGTATTCCCCGTCATGGAAAAGTCGATTTGCAATTTATCCTCGAAACGGGTACCCTTAAACGCGTTTACGATAGCCCGTAATTCTTTTATCGCCTGGAGAGCTTTTGCGCCGAAAGCGTAACGCCCGGCGATGTCCAGCGCCTTTAAGGCGCCTGACGGCAGCGATATCACCGCTTTGAAAGCCTTTACGCCCTCCTCGGAGATTTTCAGATTTGATGCGGCGTTATTCAGTTCGCCGGCACGCTTTTTTGCGAGAATGTCCCTGAGATATTCCCTCGACTCCGCGCCCGACGCGAATTCGTCGAGCAATCCTTCCGAAAACCTGACGTCGGAAAGCGCCAGCACATAGTCCGCGCCCGTAAGGCTGAGGCTCGTCAGCGCCAGCTCCACGGTCTCCGCGGTGGTTACGTCGTCTATCTCTCCCAACGCCTCCAGTCCGGTCTGGGTCAGTTCCTTAAATTCGGTGTTCGCTCTGTTCGGGCGGTAAACGCTTTCGGTATAGTAATACTTCGCTATCCCTTTTTCGGGCAGTGCGTTTTTGACTATCGACAGCGTAACGTCGGGCTTTAAAGCCATCAGCCTGCCGTCCAGATCGTTAAACGTGATTATTTTGTCGCTGATCAGGAAATTTCTGTTTTCCATATACAGCGCGTACTCCTCGAAGCCGGACATACGGTATTCGCGGTAACCGTAGGAAGAAAACAGCTTCTTGAGCGCGTTTTTCAGTTCGGAGGAAAAATTTTTGTTCATCGCACCTACTCCTTAAGAATAAAGCAGACCCATAATATCACACTTTAGCGATTTAGTCAATTAAATTGCTAAACTATCTTACCACGATTTTTCCGAGCGTTTCGCCCACTTTGCCGCAAATGAACAGCGCGTTCGAGGCATAAACGGGATCGCGGTTTATTACGACGAGATTCTTGCCGGAAAAATAGTCTATCAGCCCCGCCGCGGGATAAACCGTCAGCGAAGTTCCCGCGATTATCAGCGTATCGGCAACGCGAATACACCTGACGGCGCCTCTGACGGTTTCGTCGTCGAGTTGCTCGCCGTACAGCACGACGTCGGGTTTTATTACGCCGCCGCACTTTTCGCAGTAAGGAACGGGAGCGTGCGTTTTTATGAAGCCGTCGTTGTAAAACGCGCCGCAATTCGTGCAGTAGTTCCTTAAAACCGAGCCGTGCAGTTCGTAAACCGCTTTACTTCCCGCCGCCTGATGCAGTCCGTCGATGTTCTGGGTAACCACGCCGACAAGCTTCCCCGCCCTTTCCAGTTCGGCGAGTTTATAGTGCGCGGCGTTCGGCAAGATGCCTTCGCAAAGCAGTTTTTCGCGGTAATATTCGTAAAAATCCGCGGTATGCCTTACGAAACATTCGTGGCTCAGCATATATTCGGGCGGGTACTTGTACTTTTCGCGATACAGCCCGTCGGCGCTTCTGAAATCCTTAAGTCCCGATTCCGTAGAAACGCCGGCGCCTCCGAAAAAGGCTATCCTTTCGGAGGCGTCGATAATTTCCTGAAGTTGTTCGATTTCCGTCATGCTTTTTCGTACCAGTTGCCGTTCGGATCGGCTCTGAAAGCCGAAACCATCTCGTACTCCTCGGGAGTGATGTATTTTTCCTCGAGCGCCACGCGGGAAAGCGTTTCGAAATCGCTGAGCGAAACGTTTTTCAGATTTGCCGCCGCCAGCCTGTCTATCCCTTTCCGGAGCCCGTAAGTGAACAGCGAAGCTATACCCATGACTTCTGCTCCCGCTTCGCGTAAAGCCTCGGCTACCTCTATGACCGAACCGCCCGTGGAAATGAGGTCTTCGACGATGACGGTCTTTTTGCCCTCGGGAGAGGCGCCTTCGATACGGTTCTGTCTGCCGTGGTCCTTGTTCCCCGAACGCACGTAGCCCATCGGCAGGCCCGTCTTTTCGGCGACGATAGCGGCGTGAGGTATGCCCGCGGTCGAAGTTCCCATCAGCACTTCCGCACCCGGGTATTCCCTTTCTATCAGGTTTTTAAGCAGTTCTTCTATCTCCGCGCGTATCGCGGGATAGCCAAGAAGCAGTCTGTTGTCGCAATATACGGGCGACTTTATGCCCGAAGCCCACGTAAACGGCTCGGACGGGCGTAAAAATACGGCTTTTGCGTTAAGCAGCGCCTTTGCGGCGCGTTCGGAATCTTTCATTTCAGGCCTCCTCGGACGAAAATTCTTTAACGGTTGTTTTGTATGCCGCAAGCGGATCGGCTGCGGCGGTGATGCTTCTGCCGACGACGATGTGCGTGGCGCCGAGCTCCCTTGCGAGAGCGGGGGTAGCAACGCGTTTCTGATCCCCGACGGCGTCGCCCGCGAGACGTATGCCGGGAGTTACGGAAATAAGACCCATTTCCTTGACCGCGGGCGCTTCGAAAGCCGAACACACCACGCCGTCAAGCCCCGCAACCTTTGCGTTAAGCGCGTATTTTTCGACGGTTTTAGGCAAAGATTCGGCGATCAGCAGTTCTTCGTGCATCGTCTTTTCGTCGGTGGAGGTCAGCTGGGTTATGGCGATGAGTTTGGTGTCGGCGCCTGCGGCGGAGCCTTCGAGCAGTCCGCGTTTCGCCCACTCCATCATCTTGATGCCGCCCGCGGCGTGCACGTTGGTTATGTCCACGCCCAAAGCGCCGAGGTTCCTCATCGCCTTATAGACGGTATTGGGTATGTCGTGCAGCTTCAGATCCAGAAAGATCTTGTATCCTTCTCCTTTCAGGCGTCTGACCATATCGGGACCTTCCTTATAAAAAAGCTCCATCCCTATTTTGAGATACGGTCTTTCGCCGCCCAGGCGTTTCAAAAAGCCGTAGACTTCGTCCTTGGACGAAAAATCCATCGCAACTATTACTTCATGCATTGTGCGCCCTCCCTATGATGTCGGAAAGTCTGTCTATTCCGAGTTTTTCCATGACTTTCGGCAGCTCCTCGATTATCTTCTTGCACGCGAACGGATCGATAAGGTTTTGCGTTCCCACCATTACCGCGCTTGCGCCCGCGTACATCATTTCTATCACGTTTTCGGCACAGCTCACGCCGCCCATCCCGATTATCGGAACGGATACCGCTTCCCTGACGTTGTATACCGCGTTTAAGGCGACGGGAAACACGCCGGGACCAGAATATCCGCCGCGCTTTACGGAAATTATCGGCCGTGCCGAATTCAGATCGAGCCTCATGCCGACCAAAGTGTTTATGAGGCTGAGTCCGTCGGCGCCGCCCCTTTCCGCCGCGCGCGCGGTAACGGTTATGTCCGTGACGTTGGGCGACAGCTTTACGACGACGGGTTTTTTGACCTCGTTTTTTACGGCGCGGGTCAGCTCCTCCAGTATCCCCGCGTCCAGTCCGAACGCCATTCCGCCGCCCTTGACGTTAGGGCAGGAAACGTTGAGTTCTATACAAAAAACTTCGTCGGCCGAGTCGAGTATTTTTGCGGTACGGACGTATTCGTCGAAACTGTGTCCGCCCACGTTGGCGATGACTTTTTTGGGATAGACCTTGCCGAGCTTTTTGAGTTCGACGTCCCTCACCGCCTCCGCTCCCGGGTTCTGAAGTCCTATCGCGTTTATCATGCCGGCGGGGCACTCGGCTATCCTCGGCAAAGGATTGCCGTAGCGCGCTTCGAGCGTCGTACCCTTCAGCGCGATGGAGCCGAGTATCGACACGTCGTACCAGTCGTTAAACTCGTAACCGAAGCCGAAAGTACCGCTGGCGGGAATGACGGGGTTGTCCATTACGTTTCCGAAAAGTTCGATTCGGGTATCCTTAATGCTGTTAACGGGCATCGAAAATCACCTCCCCGGCGTCAAAGACGGGTCCTTCCTTGCAAACGCGCTTAAAGCCCGAAACGGTAGTTATGCTGCAGCCCATACACGCGCCGAATCCGCAGCCCATTCTGGCTTCCAGCGAAAGCTGACCGTTTACGGAGAAACGTTGCATGCCCCTTAACATCGGTTCGGGTCCGCAGGCGAAATAGCGGTCGAACGCGACGGGATTCTGTTTTAAAAATTCGACGGCGTTACCGTGATAGCCCAGACTCCCGTCGTCGGTTGTAACGAAAAGGTCGCATATCTTTGAGAGTTCGTCTATTAAGATCGCGTCCGAACGGCATCTGAATCCCGCGACGAACGCGGGACGGACGCCCGCTTCGTGAAAGCAGTCCGCAAGGTATTTCAGCGGCGCTATCCCGAGACCTCCCGACACTATCAGCGGACGGGTTGATCCTTTATAATTAAAGCCCGTGCCGAGCATGGTCAGCGCCTCGAGCTTTGCGCCTGACGAAAGGCGGGTCATCGCTTCCGTGCCCGCTCCCACCACCCGGTAGTATACCGTCAGCACGCCGTCCTTATATCCCGCCGCGCCGAAGGGGCGTTTCAGGAAAAAGCCGTCCAGTCCTATTTCTAAAAAACTGCCGGGAACGGGGCGATCGGCGCCCGCAAGGCGCATTTCGTACACGTCGGGCGTGAGCGCTTTGTTGGTCAAAAGCGTGAGCGTGGCTTGTTTCATATCGTCGATATCCCCATCGTCGTTTCTTCGAGAACGTCCAGAAGCACCCTGACGGTATCGAGGGAAGTGAACACGGGCACGTTGTTTTCTACGGCGGTACGCCTTATCAGCATGCCGTCGGCGTGCCCAGAGCCGCCCTCGGTTATCGTGTTGACGACGTATGTGACGTATCCGCGCCTGAGCGACTGCAATATCTCGTCGCTGCCCTGTGAGATCTTTTTGCGGATCCTGGTGCGGATACCCGCGTTCTTTAAAAATTTAGCCGTACCCGAAGTTGCCTCGATATTGAAGCCGAGGTCGTAGAAACGCTTTATCAAAGGCAGAGCCGCTTCCTTGTCCTGGTCGCCTATCGTGGCGAATACCGTACCGTAGTTATCCACTCTGAGACCGCTCGCCTTAAGCGCTTTATACACCGCGCGCGTCAGAGCGTCGTCGTAGCCGATGGCCTCGCCCGTGGACTTCATTTCGGGCGACAGCACCGCATCGAGTCCGGAAAGTTTGGAGTACGAGAACGTCGGCGCCTTGACGAACCAACGCGACTTTTTGGGATAAACGCCGGTATAGCCCAGCTCCTTCAGACTGAAACCGAGCATGACCTTGGTGGCGATATTGGCTATCGGCGCGCCCGTGGTCTTGGCGAGGAACGGCACCGTTCTGGAAGAACGCGGATTGACCTCGATTATGTAAACCTTTCTGTTCCCGTCGACCACGAACTGAATGTTGAAAGGTCCTATTATGTTCAGTCCGAGACCTATTTTGCGGGTATATTCGATTATGGTCTGCTGAACGTCGTCCTCCAGCGAATAAGGCGGATACACGCTCATCGAGTCGCCCGAGTGCACTCCCGCGCGTTCGATATGCTCCATAATGCCGGGAATGAACACCTCTTTCCCGTCGCAGACGGCGTCCACTTCGCACTCCCTGCCCAGAACGTATTTGTCGATCAGAACGGGGTGTTTTTTGTTCAGCGCGACCGCCTCTTTCAGAATGGGTTCAAGCTGTTTTACGTCGTAGACAATATGCATCATTCTGCCGCCCAGCACGAACGAGGGGCGCACCAAAACGGGATAACCTATCTCTTCGGCGGCTTTTTTGCCGTCCTTTACGGAGAAAACCGATTCTCCGCGCGGCATGGGGATGCCGAGTTTAGCGAGAGCCGCCGCGAACAGATCGCGGTCCTCGGCGAGAGCTATGCTCTCCGCGTCGGAACCGAGTATCTTCACGCCCGCCGCAGAAAGATCCTCCGCAAGGTTTATCGCCGTCTGACCGCCGAGAGCGACTATCACGCCGTCGGGGCGTTCGTAGTCGATAATATTCATGACGTCCTCGAAAGTCAACGGTTCGAAGTACAGTTTGTCCGAGATCGTATAATCGGTTGATACGGTCTCGGGGTTGTTGTTTATGATTATCTCCTCATAGCCCGCCTGTTTTATCGCCCATATCGCGTGAACGGTGGAGTAGTCGAATTCTATTCCCTGTCCTATCCTGATGGGTCCGGAGCCGAGAACGATAACTTTTTTGCGGTTTTCGACGACGGATTCGCTCTCGTTTTCGTATGTCGAATACAGATACGGCGTGTATCCGTTGAATTCGGCGGCGCAGGTATCGATCATTTTGTACACGGGATAGATGCCGTGTTTCTTTCTCGTCTCGTAAACGGAGATCGCGTCGGTACCTTTTACCGAAGCGATGTATTCGTCCGAGAATCCCCACTCTTTTACCGCCCTCAGCAGTTCGGGGGTCAGTTCGTTTTCCTTAAGCGTTTTCTCGAGCCTGACGATATTGAGTATCTTTTCCAGGAAAAATCTGTCGATTTCGGTCAATTCGTACAGATAGTCCGTAGGGATCCCGCGGCGGATCGCCTCCGCGACCGCGAAAATTCTCTCGTCGGTGTTTTCGATGACGAGGTCGACGAGTTCGTGGTCGGAAAGTTCCTTAAGCCTCGGTATTTCGAGGTGATTCAGTCCCGTTTCCAGACTGCGCACGGCTTTCAGCAACGCTTCCTCGAAAGTTCTGCCTATGCTCATGACCTCGCCCGTGGCTTTCATCTGGGTGTTCAGCTTGCGCGACGCCTTGGTGAATTTGTCGAAGGGGAAACGCGGTACTTTACATACCACATAGTCGAGCGTAGGCTCGAACGCCGCATAGGAGTTCGGGAGTTTTATCTCGTCCAGCGTCAGCCCGCACGCGATCTTTGCCGATACCCTCGCTATCGGGTAGCCGCTCGCTTTCGACGCCAAAGCGCTGCTTCTGGAAACTCTGGGATTGACTTCGATGACGAAATATTCGAAGCTGAACGGGTCCAGAGCGAACTGTACGTTGCAACCGCCCTCTATTCCCAGCGCGCGGATGATCTTCAGCGCCGCGCTCCTCAGCATCTGATATTCCTTGTTGGTCAGCGTCTGGCTGGGCGCCACGACTATCGAGTCGCCCGTATGCACGCCGACGGGGTCGACGTTTTCCATACAGCATATCGCCACCACGTTGTCGGCGCCGTCGCGCATGACCTCGAACTCTATTTCTTTATAGCCCTTGATCGATTTTTCGATCAGCACCTGTGTAACGGGAGAAAGTTTCAACGCGTTTTTCGCGAGCGCGGCAAGTTCCTCGGCATTATCGGCAAAGCCTCCGCCCGTGCCGCCCAGAGTAAACGCGGGGCGCACTATGACGGGATAGCCTATTTTTTCGGCGATCGCAAGGCAGTCCTCGACGGTGTGCGCGGTGTTGGATTCGAGGACGGGTTCGCCTATTCTTTCGCAAAGGTCCTTGAACAGCTGTCTGTCCTCCGCCTTGGAAATGGAGTCGTAACCGGTGCCCAGCAGTTCGACCTGACACTCCTCCAGCACGCCTTTGGTGTGAAGCTGCATGCCGAGGTTGAGTCCCGTCTGCCCGCCTATCGAACAGATCAGACCGTCGGGGCGCTCCTTACGGATGATTTTCGCGACGTGCTCGAGATCGAGAGGCTCCATATACACCTTGTCCGCCATCGCCTTGTCCGTCATGATGGTCGCGGGATTGCTGTTGACGAGAATTACTTCGTAGCCCTCCTCCCTCAATGCTATGCACGCCTGAGTGCCCGCATAGTCGAATTCCGCCGCCTGACCTATCACTATGGGTCCGGAGCCTATTACCATTATCTTTTTAATATCTGTTCTCTTTGGCATGCTTTTTGCCTCCGTTTTCTTTCAGGAATCCGATAAAGTTGTCGAACAGGTAGTCCGAGTCCTCGGGACCCGCCGCCGATTCGGGATGATACTGTATGCTGATGACCTTGTTGACCTCGTCCAGCATGCCCTCGGGTTCGTTATCGGTCAGATTGACGTGCGTCAGACGCATGTCGGTATGCTCGAGACTGGATTTGTCGATCGCGTAACTGTGGTTCTGACTGGTGATCTCGACCTTGCCCGTCAGCAGGTTCTTGACGGGGTGATTGGCGCCGCGGTGCCCGAACTTCATCTTGTAGGTCTTTGCGCCGTAGGCAAGCCCTATTATCTGGTGTCCGAGGCATATGCCCATTACCGGAAGCCTGCCGCGAGCCTTCAGTACCAGTTCCTTTACCTCGGGAACGTCCTCGGGGTCCCCCGGTCCGTTCGAAAAGAATATGCCGTCGGGTTTGAACCGCATTATCTCCTCGAACGGAGTATTGTAAGGCACCACCACGACGTTTGCCGAGTGGGCGTTAAGCTTTTTGATCATGCTGAGTTTTACTCCGCAGTCCACGACCGCCACGTTGTATTCGGGGTTTTTGGTACGCGAATACCAGATGTTTTTCGAGGAAACGCGGCTGACCTGATCGTGCGGGAGCGAATACGCTTTCAGCTCCGCGACGCATTCGCTTACGTCCCTGTCCGCGTCGGTTATCATGGCGCGCATCGCGCCCTCGTTGCGTATTATCCTGACGATCTCGCGTGTATCCACCCGCGAAATGCCCGCCGCGCCGTTGTCGCGCATGACCTCGGAGAGCGTCTTGGTAAAACGGAAATTGGAGGGCGAATCGTTATATTCCCTGACTATGAATCCCGACATATATATGCCCTTGGATTCGTAGTCCTCGTCCGCAAGCCCGTAGTTGCCGATAAGCGGATAGCTCATGACGACCATCTGACCGCAATACGAGGGATCCGACAGAATTTCCTGATATCCCACCATCGAAGTGTTGAAAACTATTTCGGCTATGCGCGTTTCGTCGGAGCCGAAACCTTTTCCGACGAAATATCTGCCGTTTTCGAGTACGAGCATCCGCCTTTTTTCCTCGTATCCGAAGTCGCCGATATACCTTGACCTGTCTGACACTTTACGCCTCCTTTACCTTTTCATCAAATTTGTACAATATTTTGTCGCCTATCATCGTAAACACGTTAAATCCGTACATTCCGGCGCCGATATAAGGCGAATTTACGGCTTTTCCGCATATTTCGCGCTCCGTATAAACGCGCTTTCCCAACGTGTCCAGCGCGATAAACTCCGCCCTTTCGCCCACGGCGATCCTGCCGTGATCCAGACCGAATCTTTTCGCGGGATTCGCGGTCGTTTTTTCGGACAGCGTTTTCATATCTATAATGCCCGTTTTTACGAGAGCGGTGTATACCGCGGGAAACATGGTTTCGAACCCGAGTATTCCGTTCGGCGCCGCGGAATAATCCGCGGACTTTTCGCTTTTCGCGTGCGGCGCGTGGTCGGTGGCTATCATATCCGCCGTGCCGTCCCTAAGCGCCTCGATACTCGCCTCGACGTCGGAACGCTTTCTGAGAGGCGGGTTCATCTTCCAGTTCGCGTCTTTTATCATACTCAGATCCAGCGTCAGGTGATGCGGAGTAACTTCGCAGGTTATATCCATTCCCTGTCTTTTCGCCTCGGCGATAAGGCGGAAACTTTTCCTAAGCGACATGTGGCAAAAATGGTATCTTACCCCCGTCTTTGCCGCAAGTTCGAGTTCCTCCGCCACGGCGCGGTACTCCGCTTCCTCGGGATCGCAGGCTCCTTTCCTCTCCGCGTGCGAAGCGATTATTCCGCCGACTGCCTTTACGCGGCGCATGCCCTCTTCCAGAAGTTTTAAATCGTTTACGCAAACGCCGTCGTCGCTGAACGCTTTAACGCGTTTCGCCAGCGCCTCTATGTCCGAAAGTCTTTCGCCTTTTTCACCTTCGGTCAAGGCCGCGAAAGGATATACGAAAACCTTTGCGTATTTTTTTATAAGGTCTTCCTCGACGGCGAGATTGTCCGTCGAATCGGGTACGGGCTTTAGGTTCGGCATCGCCATTATGCGAGTTATGCCTCCCTTAGCCGCGCTTTCGGTAGCCGAAAGTATCGTGGATTTATATTCGTAGCCGGGTTCTCTGAGATGCGCGTGAACGTCGACGGCACCCGGTAAAAGCGTCGCGTTGCCGAGGTCGAATACCCTGTCCGCGTCGAAACACGCGCCTCCCAGGGCGGTTATCACGCCGTCGACCACCGTAAGCGAATCGGCGTCCGAACCGATAAGCGTAACGTTTTTCAGCAGCGTTTTCACAGTTTGCCCTCCAGCGCCATCGTCAGGACCGCCATTCTGACGTAAACGCCGTTTTCCATCTGTTTATATATCCTGGATTTGTCGCACTCCGCCACTTCGCTGGCTATTTCGATGCCGCGGTTTATGGGCGCGGGGTGCATGATTATGGCGTTGTTTTTCATCCTGGCAACGCGCTCCACGGTCAGTCCGTAGCGCTTGAAATATTCCTCTTTGGTGATATTCATGCTCTGTTCGTGGCGCTCGAACTGCACTCGCAACAGGTTGATGATGTCCATCTTCCCCACCGCCTCGTCGAGAGGAATGTATTCTCCCGTCTTGTCCGAAAATTGCTCCGGACCCGAAACGTACACCTTCATTCCCAGCCTTTTCATGACCTCGGAATTGCCGTGCGCCACGCGCGAATGGGATATGTCGCCCACCATGGCTATTTTCAGTCCTTCGAACGCGCCGAATTCCTCGTAAATGGTCATCAGATCCAAAAGCGTCTGCGTGGGGTGGTCGGACGTGCCGTCGCCGCCGTTGAAGATGGGAACTTTTATGGTTTCGAGATCCTTGTAATAGACGTCCTTGGTATGTCTGATGACCACTCCGTCCACGCCCAGACTTTCGAAAGTCCTGACCGTATCGTAAAGCGTTTCGCCCTTTTGCACGCTGCTGGAAGCGAGGTTGAACGACAACGGCGTTATGCCGAGGTTTATCATCGCTATCTGAAAGCTGTACTGCGTTCTGGTGGAATTCTCATAAAAAAGGTTGACCATTTTCTTCCCGGGGAAGTTGATTGACCAACCTTTCTTGAAACGAATAGCAAGCTCTATGATGTCCATTATCTCGGGCGAGGACAGCGTCCTCAGTGTCAGAAGACCTCTCATAAGCACCTCTACTGTACATGTTAAATTTTTATCTTTCCGATTATATCACGCCGCGCGCGTGAAGTAAAGCGAAAAAAGACATTTCTTCGGCGTGAAAAAAGGGGGCTAAAGCCCCCTTTAATGTGTTAAAGTTTGTTCTCTCTGGCAAGACGCGCGCGTTTGTTCATCGTAAACACGCCTTTCATTATCGTGCCCAGCGACCTTAAACGCTTTTCTCGGTTGAACAGATTGACGAGCGCCGCACCCATTTCCTCGGACAGCAATCCGCCCGACATGTTGACCATTGCGTGTACCGGAGTCTGCATGATGATGTTGACCATTATGTCCTTGCTGCCGAGTCCGGTGTCTTTCAGTACCTTGGGAAGCAGCCAGTTGACGAACTTGCCCAGTCCGGAACCCGCGTTCTTAGCGTCCTCGAACGTTGCCGAAGTGTCAAGCTTCGCGCCCGAAGGAGCGTTCTCGGGCATGGGTTTTCTGCCGAGAAGCTTTTCGAACTCATCTTCGGGTACATCCTTTACGTCGCACGAATAATAATGCGGCAACAGAATTTTGTCGTCGGGAATATCCGTTGCGTCGCCTTCGAGCGTAACCGCGGCTTTCAAACGGATATCCGCTGAAGAAGCGCCGACAAGTATCTCGAACTCTCCGCTCTCCACCTGCCACTCGCCCGCAGTACCGTTCCAGAACGCGAAAGCACGTTTGTCCAAAGCTATCGAAACGCGCTTTTTCTCGCCCGCTCCGAGCGCCACTTTTTCAAAGCCCTTCAGCTCTTTATAAGGTCTGTATGCGGTGTGTTCGACGTCTCTGACGTATAGCTGCACGACCTCTTTGCCGAATACGTTACCTTTGTTCTCGACGTCGAAAGACACTATGAGGTCTTCTTTTAAAATATCGGCTTCGGGATTCTCTATCTTGAGATCGGAGTACCCGAACTCGGTATAAGACAATCCGTATCCGAACGGGAACAGTACGGGGACGTTCGCCGAATCGAAGTAACGGTAGCCGACATACAGCCCCTCTTTGTAATGCACGGATCTGACGCCGCCGGGGAAATATCCGTCCGCCGCCGCGTCGCCTAATTTCAACGGGAAAGTTTCCGCGAGTTTAGCGCTGGGATTGACTTCACCGAACAGGATCTTGTATTCCGCTTCGCCTGCGGCTTCGCCGCCGAGATACGCTTCCAGAACGCCTTTTACCTTGTCGAGCCACGGCATCGCCACGGGAGCGCCGTTATGTAAGACCACCACCGTTTCGGGATTCGCCGCGGCGACAGCCTCGATAAGCGCGTTATGGTTATGCGGCATATCTATGACCTTTCTGTCGAAACCCTCGGACTCGTAAGCGTCTGTAAGCCCCGCGAACACTATCGCGACGTCTGCGGATTTTGCCGCCGCGACCGCTTCCGCGATCAATGCGGCGTCTTCCTCGTCGCGCTCGCGGTAGCCGCGCGCGTAAACCTTTTCGATGCCTTCGGCGGCGTCGTAAGCGCCTACCACGCGCGTGGTATTGATGTGCGAACTGCCGCCGCCCTGATGCCGCGGCTTTTTGGCAAACTCGCCGATAAACGCATACTTTTTGTCTTTTTTAAGCGGAAGTATGCCGTCGTTTTTGAGCAATACCATACATTCGGAAGCAATTTCGACAGCCTTTTGATGGTCGACGTCGCGGTCGTAAACGCCCGCGCTCTTTTTTTCGGACTCCGCTATCATGTTGAGGATCAGTTCGCACGCGGCGTCCACTTTCTTTTCGTCCAGTTCGCCGTTTTTTACCGCCTCGACGATCTTGCGGTCGTTCTTGCCGCCGCTGGACGGCATTTCGAGTTCGAGTCCCGCCTTTACGCCGTCGACGCGCTTATGCACCGCGCCCCAATCGGTCATGACCATGCCCTTATAGCCCCATTCGTCGCGCAGAACCTTGGTCAGCAGCCACTCGTTTTCGGAGGAATACACGCCGTTGATGCGGTTATACGAGCACATCAGCGTCCAGGGCGCGCTCTTTTTGACAGCCGTTTCGAAACCGGGAAGATATATTTCTCTCAGGCTCCTTTCGTCGACCTCGGCAGAGATGGTCATACGTCTGCCTTCCTGGTTGTTCGCCGCGAAATGCTTCAGGCTGACGCCCACGCCGTTAGACTGCACTCCCTTTATGTATGCCGCCGCGAGTTCCCCCGTCAGATACGGGTCCTCGGACATATACTCGAAGTTTCTGCCGCACAGCGGACTGCGCTTTATGTTGATTGCGGGTCCGAGAAGCACAGCCAGCTTTTCAGCGGCGGCTTCGGCGCCGAGCGCGTTGCCCTGTTTTTCGGCGAGTTCGCGGTCAAACGACGCCGCGACTCCCACCGAAGTCGGGAAACAGGTTGCGACTATGCTTTCGTTTATGCCCAGATGGTCGCCCCCTTCCGCCTGTTTTCTGAGTCCGTGCGGACCGTCGGACACCATGACCTCGGGCACTCCTTTTTCGGGTACGCTCTTAAGGCGCCAGAAGTCCTTGCCGGACAACAGACCGGCTTTTTCCTCGAGAGTAAGTTCGGATATTATTTTTTTTACGTCCATATTTCTCCTGATTATTTATGGCACATCTCCGCCATATAGGGATAATTGTTTATATCCAGCTTTTCGGGTTGGTTTTCATAGTAGTACGTGGTCATAAAGTCCAGATCCGAGGACAGTTTCATGATGCTTCTCTTGCCTTCCCACGAATCCAGCGCGTGGTAAGTCCTGAAGTATCCCGTATTCCATATAGTCATGCTCTGAACGAGCTTGGTATAGTGCGCGTCGGGGCTTTCGGAACTCGCTCTGAGGCTGTCCAAAAGGTTTTGCGGGACCTTGTTGGGGTCGAGTTCGAAATCGACGGTGTAATATCCTTCGCCGTCGCCGGTTTCGGTATAAGTGATGGACGCGCTGAGAATGGTATCCTCGCTGACTTCGTGATCGGTATGGCGGAAGTCGCCCTCCTGATCGGCATAGTATACGATTTGCGGCAGATATTTGACGTCGCAGTTATCCCAGTTCGCGCTGATGACGGCGGTGCCGTCCTCGTTTTCGATATATTCGGGACCTTTGCCTTTTTTGTTCTCTCCCGAACCGTTATATGCCTTTCTGGAAATCATCGCGGGATCGCCGTTTTCGTCGACCAAGGTTGAGTCGGTATAGACGGCTTCGGCATAGTGAGAGCCGGAGGGCGCGAACAATCCTGCCAGGCTGGACATGAGGTTATCGGCGTCGGGTATCGAAAAATCGAGATAGTAACGCTTGTCGCCGTCTTTTACGCAATAACGTTCGCCGGGCACGGACATGCTGCCGAACATTACGGAAGTATACTGCACGTTAAAAGCCGCTCTTTCGGCATTTTTATATTTTTCGCATGCGATCGCATACAGTTCCGCCGCCAGGGCTATCACCTCTTCCTGAGGGGTTTCCTCGGTGGGAAGTTCGATGTCCAGCACGGTATCACCCTCGAATTTGACGTATTGCGGTGCGTCAAGGTCGCCGCGCTTGTCTTTGCCGCCCGTCATATACGAGCCGAAAACAACCAGCGCCGTAACCACCGCGGCAAGCAGTACCAGTATCGCAACCGTCTTTCTCACTTTTTTTGCCATAAAAATGCCTCCTGATTTCGAATATGATTTATATGCAAGTTGTTATTGTCAATCGTCGCCCGCGCCGAGCATCTCGAGCTTGGACTGTTTGGGCGGCGCCTTGGAATCGCCGTGCTTTACGAATACCATCAGCAGAATGGCTATCGCAACGCAAATCGTCGAATAAAGGAACAGATATTTGCTGCCCCATTTATCCATTATCAGACCGGCGATAAACGGCGTGATCGCCTGCGCGCTCATGGTCGCGGCATAGTAGAATCCGGTATATTTACCCGTATCCCCCGACGACGCCAGCTCGACGACCATCGGGAAAGTGTTGACGTTGGCTATTATCAGACCAAAGCCCGCTATCAAATAGAATATGGTATACAGATATACCGCCGCGGCTGATGGAGAGGAGGCGAAGAAGTATATCAGAATAAACGAAATCGTGGCGAAGCCGAAGCCGAGCATTATCGATTTTCTTCTGCCTATTTTGACCGCGAGCATGCCGACCGGTATGAACGCTACCGCGGAGATACCCATCGAAATTCCCGATATGACGCCGCCGAGACCCGACGAAAGGTTCAGAGTCTTTGTCAGATAGATCGACAAATTCGAAGAAATGGCGTTATAGCCCATGAACCACATGAATATGCTCGCCAGTATCAGCAGGAACGACGCAAAACGCGAACGCTTGTAATTTTTGATCTCCTCCGAATCGGGAGTCTCCCCCTCTGTTTGCTCGGGCGCGTCATCGTCGTCGTTGCTTATCCCGTATTCGGCGCAGAGCGCTTCGCACTCTCTGACCATCTTTGGTTCCTTAACAAGCCACAGGAACAGCGCAAGCATTATGACCATCGACGCCGCCACCGCAACGAATATCGCGATAAAGCCCGTCGGATTTATCAGAAGCGTTATCGTATATATAAGGAACGCCACCGCTCCGCCTGCGCCGCCCGCAAGATTTATCATGGCGTTTGCCTGCGAACGCAAGGGTTTGGGCGTAACGTCGGGCATCAAAGCCACCGCGGGCGAACGGAACGTCGCCATAGCCACCAGCACGAAGAACAGTATTATCATATAGATAATAAGCGAAGTCGTGTTGTTCTTCGTCAGTTTTTCGTAAACCTGATCGGAAGCGTAGCTGTTTATTCCCGTCTCGACGTAGCGGGAGTACGCCTCGGTGGTTTCGCCGTCGGCGTCTTTGGGATTCAGCGCGATCTCCAGATAATCTTGAAGATCGTTTATGCCGCCCTGCTTCAGAAAATCGTGATCGCAATAATCGGCGTTGCCGGTATTGAACAGCATCGTATATATCTGTTCCGCGTTATAGGTTTTTCCCGCGGCGTCGGTATACGAATAATCGGGGGAATCCGTGGCGGTTATTTCCGCTCTCAACGCCTCGCCGTCTTTAAGCTGGCTGTTTGCGGATATCGGAACAAAAATCATCAGCACCACGCTGACCAGAGTACCCACAACGATAAACGGCGTTCTGCGCCCCCACTTGGTATGCGTTTTGTCCGAGATCCTGCCGAAAACAGGCAAAAGGAATAAGGACAACAGGTTGTCAAGCCCCATTACCAGACCGCGGATACTGTTCGGCAGTCCGTAAGCGTGCTCCAGCAAAAGCGGAACGACGTAGTCGTAAGCGGTCCAGAACACCATTATGATGGCAAACGCCAACCCGACCTTCAGAGTTTTCCAATAATTTAACTTCATCCTGCTCTCCTTGATAAAGATATTTTAATTATAAACTAACGCGCGCGCTCTTTCAAGATGTTTTTTGTATCGGCGACAAAAAAGCCGTCCCGGTTCCGGAACGGCTTCGGTAAATTCCATTTTTTTATCAGGCGAACGCGACGCATGGCGCCGCGCATAGACTTAAGACGTTTTCCGGACCGGATACGCCGCGAAAGGAACTTGTCCGCCCGACTTGCTTTTTTCGCACGATTTAATTAAAATAGAATGAGCGGGTTCGCCCGGAGGTTTTATGGTTATCGAAGGCAGCGTACAGACAATTATTTTCCGCTCCGAAGAAAGCGGATACACGGTGATCGATTTCGCGACGGAAAGCCGCAGCGTAACCGTGGTCGGATGCATGCCCGAAATAGGCGAAGGCGAGTATTTAAGATTCGAAGGAAAATGGGTTACGAACTCACGTTACGGCGAACAGTTCAAAGCCGAAAACGTTTCCTTCGTAGCCCCCACCGATCCCGAAAGCATCGTACAGTATCTGTCGGGAGGACTGTTCGAGGGAGTGGGCGAACTGACGGCCCGGAACATAGTTTCCAAATTCGGAGCGGCTACGCTTGATATTATAGAAAAGGCTCCCGTTCGCCTGATGGAGGTTACCGGAATAGGCAAATTGCGCGCGTTATCCATCGCGGAATCATACCGCAGAAATTCGTCTTTGAAAAACGTCATGCTCTTTTTGCAGGGGCATTCGGTACCCTTGAAACTCGCCGTGAAGATTTATGAAAAGTACGGCGAAGATACCGAACGGCTGATAACGGAAAACCCCTACCGCCTCGCTTCGGAAATCGACGGAATAGGTTTTTACAAAGCAGATAAGATAGCAGAAAAACTGGGCCTCGACCGCGGCTCCGAATTCAGACTCGCGGCGGGTATATCCGAGGCATTGTCCGAAGCGGGCAGACAAGGCGGACACACCGCCCTGGAAGAAAACGCCCTTATCGGGCGCGCCTCGGAACTGCTCGGGTGCGACAAGGATCCGGTTGCGGATCTGTTGCCGCGTTTGGTTATACGCGGCGAAATAGGCATGTATACCGCTGCTTCCGAAACGGAAAACGTCCGATATTATGCGCTTAACGTCAATCTCAATTCCGAAAAATCCATTGCCGCGCGCCTTATGAAATTGATCGGCGGGGTCGAAAACGCCGAGGACGTTTCCGCCGAAATCGACGTTTTCGAACGTACCTTCGACATCTATCTCGATTCCGATCAGCGCGCCGCCGTTCAAACGGCTTTGAACGCGGGCGTTTCCGTGATTACGGGCGGACCCGGAACGGGCAAGACGACTATTATCAGATGTATTCTCGAACTCGCGGCGGCAAAGGGTATGACGTGTCTGCTTTCGGCGCCCACGGGTCGCGCGGCAAAACGCCTGACCGAAGCGACGGGCGAGGAAGCAAAAACCGTTCACCGTATGCTCGGTATGGACATGTCGAGCGGCAAACCGACATATAAATTCAACGAAAGCAAACCGCTGAAAGCCGACGTCGTGGTCGTGGACGAGATAAGCATGGCGGACGTATACGTTTTTTCGGCGCTCCTGAAGGCTATACCGGAGGGCGCGAAGCTGATACTCGTAGGCGACAAGGATCAGCTTCCGAGCGTGTCTCCGGGAAACATCCTTGCGGACGTGATAGCTTCGGGGCTGATACCCGTCAGCACACTGAACAATATCCACCGTCAGGAAGCGGGCAGCCTCATCGTGGTCAACGCCCACCGCATCAACAACGGCGAAATGCCTATAATCCGAAACGATTCAAAGGACTTTTTCTTTGAAACCAAATCGCGCCCCGAAGACATTCTGCAAGCCGTTGTCTCCCTGGTAACGGAAAGGCTTCCCAAATACTTTCACGTCGAACCGTCTCAGATACAGGTGCTGGCGCCTCTGAAGCGCAGTCCCGCAGGCGTCGAGGCGCTTAACGTCGCGCTCCGCGACGCTTTGAATCCGGACGGCGAAACGGCGGGCGCGGGTAACGATTTCAGAGTGGGCGATAAGGTGATGCACACGGTAAACGATTACGAACTGGAATGGCGGCGAGGCTCCGAAAGCGGTACGGGCGTTTTCAACGGCGACCTCGGATATATCGTAAACGTGGTGCGAGGAGTAACAAGCGTCGAATTCGAGGACGGCAGAGTGGCGGATTACGACGCAGATCTGCGCGACGACCTGATGCTCGCATACGCCGTCAGCGTTCATAAAAGTCAGGGTTCGGAATTTCCGATCGTGGTCATCGCGCTGACGCCCGGGGGCGGCGCGTTGCTGAACAGAAATTTATTGTATACCGCGGTTACGCGCGCAAAAAACGCCGTGGTGCTGGTCGGTACGGAAACCACGCTGAAACGTATGGTCGACAATAAAAACGTACAAAAGCGCTATACGCTTTTAAAGGAGTTCCTATGGGACGCGGCAAAGAAAGCAAAACTGTTGAATTCCTGAAAAAGGCGTATAATTCCCTCTTGGACTCAATGTTCCCCGAGGGGTACAGATGTCTCGGTTGCGGCACAGAGCTGAAAAGCGAATTCCACTCCCGCGCGCTGTGCGACGAGTGCGCCGATTCCCTGCCGTTCAAAACGGGAAAACTTTGTTCGGTATGCGGCACGGGTATCTTCGTAGGCACGCTGTGCAGGCACTGTTCGTGCGCCCTGCCCGAATACGACAAGGCTTACGCGCCATTTTTCTACGAAGGACTCGCGCGGAAATTCGTGCTGGATCTCAAAAGCCGAGGCAGAGAATATATCGCGGATTATATGGCGGAATACATGTATCTGTATTATTCGTCGCTGGGGATAGAAGCGGACGTCGTGGTAAACGTGCCGTCCACGCCCAGAACTTTGAAACGCCGCGGCTTCGACCACACCGCGTTGATTGCCGAAGCTTTCGCGGCGCGTGCCGAACTGCCCTTCTTATCGTTATTGAAAAGAATATCCCATAAAAAGGATCAGACCAAACTCAGCTATGCCGAGCGATTCGCTTCCGTTGGCGGAGCGTTCGGACTTGCCGACGCCTCGGGCGCGGCAAACAAGACGGTACTTTTAATAGACGACGTGCTGACTACGGGCGCCACCGCATCGGAGTGTGCCGCCGTATTGAAATCCGCAGGCGCAAAGCGCGTAAACGTATTGACTTTCGCAAGATGAAAAACTACCTTACAGATTCCCGTGAAAAATTGTCCTCTCTCCGTTCATTAAACGACTTCTATATCCTGTCGTTCGAATCCAGTTGCGACGAAACCGCCGTTGCGGTTACCAAAGGACGGGAAATAGTTTCCAATATAATCAGTTCTCAAATCGAGATCCATAAGCGCTTCGGCGGCGTCGTCCCGGAGATCGCTTCCAGAAACCACGCTTTGCAGATCGACCATCTGACGCGGGAAGCGCTTGACGCCGCAGGTATAGAGCTTAAGGACGTTTCGGCTGTCGCCGTAACATACGGCGCGGGACTTTTGGGGGCGCTACTCGTCGGCGTATCGTATGCCAAGGCTCTGGCATACGCGGCAGATCTTCCGCTGATCGCGGTAAACCACATAAAGGGACACGTCGCCGCGAACTTTATTTCCGCTCCCGAACTCGAGCCTCCCTTTATCGCGCTCCTCGCAAGCGGAGGGCACACCTATATACTCTCGGTAAAGTCGATGTCGGATATGGAAATACTCGGCGCCACGCTGGACGACGCAGTGGGCGAAGCCTTCGATAAGGCGGCGAGGGTTTTGGGGCTCCCCTACCCGGGCGGCCCCGAAATAGAGCGCGCCGCAAAGGGCGGCAAACCCGTTTACAAGCTCCCGCGTGCATTAAAAGGCGAAAAGCGGTTGGATTTTTCGTTCAGCGGACTTAAGACGGCGCTTATAAACACCGTGCACGGCATGCGTCAGCGCGGCGAGGAATTTTCGCCCGCGGACGTCGCGTGTTCGTTCCAGACCGAAGCCGTCGGAGTGCTTGTGGACAACACCGCCGAAGCGGTCAGACGCACGGGAATAAAGACGGTGGCGCTTGCGGGCGGCGTCGGCGCAAACACATTGCTGCGCGAAACGCTTTCGGCGCGCGGCGAAAAGGAAGGATTCAAGGTCCTTCTTCCGCCCAAAAAACTTTGCACGGACAATGCGGCGATGATCGGAGTAGCGGCGTACGAAATGATACGGGAAGGCGTCTCCCCCGCTCCGCTTTCGCTTGACGCCGACCCGTCGTTGGAGCTGTAGCGTCGAAATTCACAATTCCGGCACAAAAACTTTGGATAACGCGATTGCCAATGCCAACGCTTTATGATAAAATTTAACAAAGCGAGAATACGGAAGCGTATCGAAGCGGTCATAACGAGGCGGTCTTGAAAACCGTTTGGGTTCACGCCCACGGGGGTTCGAATCCCTCCGCTTCCGCCAAACAAATCCTAAATCGAACACCTGAATTCGGTTTAGGATTTTTTCTTGTCAAAATACGGTATTTCGCTTAAAAACAATCAGTTTTGAGCCGATTTTACACTTTTGACGGGGGTTCGAATAAAAGCGACAAAATCCTGCCCGAGAGTCAGTGATTCGAACCCTCGCCAAGATTTGGAATAGCTGTTTTTGTATATCAGACGGAAAGCACAATCGTAAACTTGCGATATTGTAGTTCCTTCTTGTTTTGCCTTACATAAGGCATTTTGAGTTGTTTTTGATAAAAAGAAAAGTCCCGACTTTCATCGGGACCTGCTTTTACGGGGCTGTTGTATTGAATGATTATCTTATCGTCATACAGCGTTATTTGTTTTACAAGCGTGTTTATCAGCATCTGCGGTTCGAGTGTCAAAGTCTGCTCGTAATACGCTCGCATTTCTTCTTCCGTGAATCGGTCTGCCGTTTTGGCTTTCTGTATGGCAACGGCTTTTTCGAGTTCTGCGGCTTTCAGTTCGAGTTCTCTCAATCGTTTCATCGCCGTTGCGCTCGTACCGCCGTTTTCTATCGCCGTCATTATGTTCGATATCTGCGTTTCGGTTGTCTTGCGTTCCTTTGTAAGCCTTTGTAAATCGGCGTTATCCGTTATCAACTCTTCTTGCATTCGCATAAGAGATGATATCATCTTGTCCTTGACTTCCTTTTCGGAGAGAAGCTTAACGATATTGCTTACGACAAAATCTTCTAAGATCTCCTTTCTCACCATTGACTTAGTACAGCCGTTGTTATGCTCCCTTCCGAGGCATTTATAATACCGTATTTTTTTGCCGCCTTTGGACGTTCCCGTTTCCGCGCTTATAGGTTTTCCGCAATATCCGCATATTATTTTGTTGCGGAGCATGTAAACTACTTCCACACTGCGTTTGCCGTATTTGTTCGTATCGGTTTTCTGTCTGACTTTCTCGTATATATCTTTCGGCACGATTGCGGGATAGATATTGTCGAACACTTCGTCGTTATGCCTGCATATTCCGAAATACTTTTCGTTTTTCAGTATGTTGTAAATCGTATTTCTTGCAAACGGCTTTCCTTTATTGAATATGCCTTTTTCCGTTAAAGCCGAAATAATATCTTTGACGTATACTCCCATAGCATACTGCTCGTATATGTATCTCACGACTTCGGCTTTTTCTTCGTCAATTGTTACCTTGTGATTTTCCACCTTGTAGCCGTATATTATCGTCCCGCCCGTAAAATTGCCTTTGAGCCTTGTTTCTTTCATGCCGCGTTTTACTTTCTGCGACAGTTCCGCACTGTAATACTCCGCATAGCCTTCGAGCATACTTTCCAAAATAATAGCTTCGGGCGAATCGGGAATATACTCCGTTGCGGATATAACTTTCACTCCGTTGTCTTTCAGCGTTTTCTTGTGTACCGCCATTTCGTATTTGTTGCGGCTGAATCTGTCTAATTTGTAAACAAGTACCAGTTCCCACTCTTTACGATTGCTGTCTTTGATCATCTTTTGGAAATCGGGACGGTTATCGTTCGTACCCGTCATGGCACGGTCGATATACGT
>CALVUD010000010.1 GCA_944363505.1 uncultured Clostridia bacterium
AAATACCGCAGTTCCAGCTTGTGTTTATACGTCTATCGTATTACTCTGAAACTTTGATATTTTACAGATTATTTTTTTCAATGTCTTTTCCTATGCAGTTGTCAAAGTGCCTTTAACCGCAAAAGCGGTTTTGGTAGGCTGAAGTGGACTCGAACCACCGACCTCGCGCTTATCAGGCGCGTGCTCTAACCTGCTGAGCTACCAGCCTTCGTCATATTGGTGGAGATATGCGGATTCGAACCGCAGACCCCCTGCTTGCAAAGCAGGTGCTCTACCAACTGAGCTATACCCCCAAGGTGCGTTTCAACCGCCTCTTAAACGGGCAGCTTAAAAATAATACCATCTATTACCGGATATGTCAAACGCTTTAACGCATTTTTTATCGGTAAGCGACAATTTTTATTTTACCTTGCTTTCTGCCGCGCTCAACGCGCCGATTAAACTTGTTTCTCCGGGTAAAATCGCGCCCGAACGAGCAAAATCCGTCGCGGTCCGCTAAAATTTTCGTAAAGTTTACGCGCGATTATGCGAAAACGCGGCTCATAAAACTTCCGTGCGCGTTATCCCGAGCTTTTAAACGTTTGCCGCGCGCGCGTTTTGTCAATTGGTCTTGACACCGCAAACATTTTAGTTTAAAATGCGTATATAGGAAGAGAGGTATTTATGATAGTCCGAGTGTTGAAAAAGTTATACGAGAAAGCGGGAGATTTCGCCCTGCGCGACGAGTTGGGTAATATGATATGCAAAACCGCGTATCTGGGCGCGGGTTACTACATCTATAACAAACGCGGTTCTCAGGTCGCGCAACTCGTTTTCCAGAAAAATACCGCCACCATGTCCGTGGTAAGCTCCGTCCCCTCTTATCCCGGAGCCGTTAAAATGACAGCTCTGGCGCCCGATAACTTCGTATTCGACACGAACGTCATCGACAAGGGCGACGATCAGTTCGTCAAAAACGTCAAGGGACGCGAAGCCAAACGCTTTTCCCTATGGGGCACGCCTTCGGCATATTCTTTCGATATTTTCGACGGCTCGGAGCGCGTTGGAGAGGTTATCCCCTATCCTGCCGATAACGGCGTATACCAGATCCGTACATTCGAGGATACCAACCTTTTGTACGTTCTGATGATATGCCTCGCGCAGGAAAAACTGAACGCGGGTTTTACGAAAAAATAAAGGGATTTAACCTAAATAAAAAAGCGGCGGACCTGAGGTCCGCCTTTTTAACTTTAATACGTTATCCGGACTTTTTCTTTAAATGTCTGACGACGTAAATCTTGTAAAACCAACGCCGCAATCGCCGCGACCAGTATTATCAAAGACGTTACCTGTATCCGGTCAAAGTATCGTCGAACACGCGTCTGACGTCGCCTAGGAAAAACTCTATCACGAACCTGCATACGGCGTATGTGGCGGCATATACGAGGGTTATTGCGCCCTTTTTGCGGATGGAATCTGAGGCTATTATTAATAAAATGAAAATCAAAACCAAAGCCGGTGCTTCTATGATTTGTGCGGGCACGAGATTTGATCCCCGTAGGAGCCGATACGTCCAAAGGTTCCGTAAAAACGATCCCTGTCGCGCTGCCGGTGGTTTCCCTTAGCAGCAACCGCTGCACAGACATCCCGTTCTTCCGACGGCGTGTCCTAACGGCACTCCGACCGCAAGTCTGTCGACAGTTCGACGGCAGGCATTTTAAAAGCCTTAAAATAAATCAAGATCCCCAATGCGCCGCCGATAAATTCCCCGTAAAATACAAATCCGCCCGACATCGGTTCCAATAACGACACTTCTTCCGAAAAAACGTATTTAGAGTTTCCGATTATAGAAAAAAGCTTAGCTCCGATACGACGCAAGGATCAGAGAACTGAGAAAAGAACGAAAGCTTTCCCAAAAAAGAACCGGCGTCGATACTCGAAGTTGACTCGCACCGTGAGCTTTGGGAAAACCGAACGTTACGAGCCGAGTTTCAAGCAACTCGATGCGATGTGGCGCTGTTTCGAGGTCAGCGCCGATTATATAACAGGCTTGAAAGACTTTTAACTGTAAATTTTACCGGAAAAGCCCGACTGTCGGTCGGGCTTTTATGAATGGTCTGTCTGTAAAATCTCCGCTTGTCGGCGTTATCTGCGGTTTCTTGCCTGTTGCGCGTAATAGTACGTCTTTTCGTAGGGCGACATGTCTTTTGTCGCTTCGGCGTCTATTGCCGCCCAATCGGGCTCGTAGGACACGGGCGTTTCCTTCGTCTCCTCTTCTTCGTCCTTGCCGCCGAACTCTTTAAGTCTTAACGCGCCTATCGCAAGCGACGAGAAGATAACTATCGCGCCCCAGATATACAGCCACTGACGGGCGGGGAACAGCGAAATGACCGCGAACAGCAGGTGGTTGCTGTTAAGCCACGCGCTCTTTTTGTAGTCCCACATACCGCGCGCTTCGACGGTGGAGTTGATCTTGATGGCGAACGTTCCTTCCGTGGCGTCGATACCGATATAAATGGGCGTTCCCGCAAGCGCGTCGTCGGCTATCGCCTCGTTAAGCGTGTAAAGGAGCGGCACCAACATCGGCGAAAGCGTATCGATGATCGTTCCGACCAAACCGGCGCTGTCGCCCAGATCTATCGCTATTTCCATAGGAGTTCCCTGCATGTCCAGTATCGACCACTTGACGAGAAGTTCTTTCTGTTCGTCGGTCAGCGGCGCGCCCTGTTCGAAATTGGCGGGATTTTTGTCGGTCTGGATAAGATTGGGAATCATCTCGTAATTCATGATGAAGTCGATCTCTTCGTCGAATTCTCTTTGGTTCAGGACGAGGTGTACCAGAACGGGTATCGTCAATCTGTCGTCGTCGGCAAGGTTGATCCACGGTCCGCGGAAAGTGACGTAACCGTTCTTGTCGATCGACTTGAAGTTCACGGAGATAAGTTCCTTGACCTCGGGAGCGCTCCAGCCCTGTTCCAGCCAATAATCCAGGCTCTCGGAGTTATCGAGGTTGCCGTTGGCATAATTCCATTTTACGAAGTTATCGATAAGCAAGCCGTTCTGCTCCGCCTGATCGCCGTAGTCTTCACGCAGTTTATCGAACGTAACCGTACCGGCAGTCGCAGAGTCGAGGATCCCGGGCAACGGAATATCCACGACCAGCCAGATACCTGCCGTAAAAATAAACGATACCAACACCAACGCGACTACCTGACGCATGACCTTTTTGCGGTTGCCGGCGTTCTTTTTGGATTTTTTGCCGGTAACGATAAAGGCTATCAGGTACGCGAGGAATATTACTCCCGCGAGTATCAGTCCGACGTAAGGCCAGAAGCTGTACGTAGAACCTTCCTGCAATACGATCACGCTTTTCCATGCCACAAATGCGAGAAGCGCGGGGAAACCTATAATAAACAACAGAATTTTAAGCGCTTTTTTCATTAGATACGTCCTCCTTCCGCTTTGAGCGTGAGTTTGGCGTATTGCTTGTCAATCAAAGAAGTGAAATAGTACGCCGCTATCAACGTAAACACTATCACGGCACTCATCTTGATAAGCGTGGAACGCACGATAAAGAAGGGATAGTATTTGCCCTGGATCTCTTCCTCGGTATCCCATTTTTCGAACAGAGACAGCAGCTCGGCTCCGGTATAAGGATTGATGGTACCGGAAGAGCTCATCGTTACGTGTCCGACGTATTCGACGCCGTTTTTGGGGCTTTCGTCCACCAGGACGGAACCGAGTTTCGCGCCGTGAACGGTAGCGTAGTATTTGGCGTAAGCGTAATCTTTCAGACCTTCGTCCTCAATAAAATAATATATAGGATAGGTGCTGGGCGAAATATATACGCTGATCGCGGAGGAAGCAAGAATCTCCTGGAGCATTTCCCAGGTCAGTTCGCCGTCAACTTCCATGCCGAGCAATCCGAATACAAGTTCAGCCAGGGTCTGTTCGCCGCCTTCGGTCGTTATGACGGTGTCGTTTAGAATATCGAGCAGCTTGTCGGTATCGAGAGAGCCGATGTCCGCCATCAGTCCTTTGACCAATCCGACTATCATCTCGAACTCGGGACCCGAAACGAAGAAATTGAGCGAATTAATTATGTCATTGATCAAAGTGCTTTGCGAAGCGAGCGCGCCTGCCAGCACTTCGATGATCTCGTCGACCCTTTCGCGGGTGAGGAAATACTTGTTGGCGGTTCCGTTCTCGCCGTAAGCGTTATCGTATTCGGAGGACGAATAAATATAATGGAAGTCTTCCTTCGCAAACGAAGATTCGGCAGCTCCCCTCTTGTATTTGTTCCAGTCGCTGTTGGGATTGGCTTCGAGTTCTGCCAAGACCTCGCCCAGATATACGTCGATATTGTCGTCCTCGTTCCTGGGCTCGTAGTTCAGTTTATTGGAATAATAATCGGTCAGGACCTGTTTTGCGGCGTAATAACCGAAACGGTAGCCGTCCACGAACATCCCGTTGGGGCTGTAGTAAATGTCGTTTTCCTCGTCGTATTCGACCTCGATGGTATAAGGAAGCTCGTTATAGGGAGCTTCGGCATCGGGACCGCCCGACAAAGTACCGTCCGTATTTCCGCCCTTGTTGTAATTCCTGGACTCGAAAGTTTCCAGATAGAACACGTCGATAAACTGCTGGATCTCTGAGTTCGTCGTCGCGACGTACTCGTCGAACGAAGTTATCGCGGATTCGTAAGAAGGTATTTCGACACCCTTCTCCAACGCAGCGGCGGCGTCTGCCTCATAGTCGTTTTTGAGGATGAAGTCGCAGTACATTATCGGACCGACGGTGATAACCGCCGCGACCAATGCGACCAACACGCTCCTCGCCATACGGTTTTTCCTGCACACGGCTCTGAACAGCAACTGCGCAAGAATAACGACCGCCCACAGCACCGCCGCGTAAATTACCGGTTTCCAAGCTCCGAAGCCGCTGACGAAAAAGCTGTCGCGGTACGAAGAAGAAGCCAGCAATACGAGGTGGACAAACAGCGGGAAGCCGAGCGCGTAGAACAGTACCTGAAGTACGCGCAATGCGGTGATCTTTCTTCTTGTCTTGACCATTTCGCAATCTCCTTCTCGGTTAGTGGGGTGAAAGGGCATAAAAATACCTCCGCCCGATATTTAGATTATAAATAAAACAAAGAATTATGTCAATACGCAATTTATAGTAAATCGAAGCATCTCCTCCGCTCGGACCGCGGCGGACGAATGCGCGTGTTGCATAATCGCAAACTATGTTGTATACTTTAGCGGGAGGCAGATATGAATATTACGATTTTTAACGAATATCACCCTGACGAACGCACGGGAAAAACCGAAAAGGTATATCCCGGCGGTATACACGAAACCTTAAAAACCATTTTCGGGAAAGAACACTCCGTTACCGTCGCTACCCAGGAACAGGCTTACAACGGTCTTCCCGACGAGTTGCTCGACAAAACCGACGTCCTGATATGGTGGTCGAAAAACTGGGACAAGGAGTTGCTTAACTCCGTTGCGGACAAGGTCGTTTCCCGTATCCGGCAGGGTATGGGCGGCGTGTTTTTACATTCGGCCAAAAACTCCAAACCCTTTTTGCGGTTGACGGGAACAACTTCGGTCACCGCTCCCGTTCCGTGGAAAGAAACGGGCGAATACGAAAGACTGTTCGTGGTCTCCCCCTCTCATCCCATTGCCGCAGAAATACCGTCGGGACACATTATACCTAATGAAGAACCCTATTGCGAGTATTTCGATATACCCAAACCTGACGATATAGTTTTTTTGGGCGGCTTCGGCAACGGCATGTGCGTAAGGGCGGGAGTTACGTTTACCAGAGGCGCAGGAAAAATATTTTATTTTCAGCCCGGACACGATACGTTTCCCACCTATCACGACCCCGTCGTACGCAGAATAATCCTGAACGCGGTGAACTGGGCGGCGCCCGCTCCCGCGCTGACGCAGACTTTCGAATCTTACAAACCCGAACCGCAAGGGTTTAAAGCCAAAGTAAAAAAGCTTTTCAGATAAATATAATTTTTCAGTTAAATATTTGCAAAAGTAAATGCGAAAAAGCCCGGCTGAAACCGGGCTTTCGTATCATCGGGATTAAATTATTTAAAGGCTTCCCTTGGTCTGGTCGTTAAAGGGCTTTTCGAGCGCGGACAACGCTTTTCTCAACAGACGTCTGCCAAGCCATTTATGACGTATATACTGATGAGAATTCTTTTTCCAACGGACTTCCAATTCCACCATAATGACCATCCCCAAATACATTCTCATAAGATTCGCCCTGACGCGCAAACTGTTGTCGGAATTGAACGGAGCCACGGAAGTGTATCCTTTTACAAAATAGCGGTTCCTTTCGAGCGAACGGGTGGGATACAGACTGATAAGGTCGGTAACGTAATCGCCGTAAAAAGCTCTGCTCCAGTTGATGAGTCCCTGATATGTGAAATTTTTGCGGTTTACGAATACGTTGTCGGGCGTAACCGCTCCGTTGACGAACGTGCACTCCTCGACGCTTTTCAGAATATCCCCCGCCCTGTTGATTACCCCGTAAATCTTATATGTGTCGAGTTTGACTTTCAGCACCGTGGCGTCGGCGACGATGCGGTCCACCATCTTTTTGAAAGCGTCCGCCCAGTTCGAATCCGTTCCGAGTTGCGCGTAACCGAAGCCCTCGCCTTTGAGACGATGTAGTTTTGCAAGATTTTGTCCGAGCTGGAACATAACTCTGCGTTTGGCGTTCAGGTTCGGGAAAGTAAGCCCTTGAAGCGAAGCGTCGAAACCCTCGGAAATGAAATAATCGACGTTGATTTTTTCTTTCGACACGTCGCGGAAAACCACGGACGGCCTCAATATTCTATCGTTTTCTCCGACATCGGCGGATTCCGCCGCGGCAAGCGCGTCGTAATAAGCGAGTTCGGCTTTTATCAGGTCTTTTTCATAGGTAAGGGTCGCGGATTCCGGCGCCGTACCGAATTTGATATAGTAAACTTTACCGTTGCTTTTGACCTTGAAAACGGGACTGAATTCCGCGTTCAGACACTCGGAGACGCTGTCGGCATTGCCGATACCGCTTTCTTCGAAGAGACGTTTTGCTTCGTATTTGCTGATTTTGTTTTTAGTGTAAGAATCCATTCTTCCTTTCTCCGAACGACTTCCGTCTGAAATAGTTTACCAATTTTTTGCTCCGATTACAAGCATTTTGGGAATATTTCTCGAACGCGCCGTCCCGAAACCCCGTTTAAGGCTCCCTATCGTGCTCTTCGGCGGCGTTTTCGGACGTGTTTTCGGATACTTTCATAGTATCGTAAGGCTTTTTGTCGGCGCTAATCCGTCTCAACGCGGGATATTTTATGGATATTTCCTCTTTTAATGCGGCGACGTAACGTATTTTCGACAATGCCACACAGATCGCGCTGCCGACGGGAACCGCCACAAGCGGCTGTAACAGTTGCGCGGGAATGTTCGCCGCCGCAACCGGAAATCCGTACATGAATCCTTCGAAAATGAAGTATGCGAAAACCATTATGAGGGAACCCGCAAGGCTGCCGAGCACGGCTTTCCATATCCTGAATTTTTTATAGTATATTAAAGACGCCGCGAGCGCCATGACTCCTTTTGCAAAAAACGTTACGGGCATATATACTACATATCCCGCGATAAGATCCGCAAGCATGCTGCCCAACGCGGCGACCCCGACAGCCATCGGCACCGGCAACATGAAACAGCCTATTACGATAAACACGTCTCCCGGATGAACGTAACCGAGCGCGATCGGGATTTTGAGATATGCGGTGGCAACCAGAATCAAAGCCGCAAAAAGCGCCGTCAAAGATAGCGATTTCAAGTTTTTATTCATGCGGTCAGCCTCCGAATCTAATTGTAGACGACGACGCGACGCGTTATATCGTTTGAATATTGATTATACTCACACGAAAAATTATGTCAAGCGTTTGAAAAGGCGTCTATTCACCGAACTTACGCATGAGTTTCAGCGCCGCTTTTACGCCGTCAACGGCGGAAGAAGTTATTCCTCCGGCCCAGCCTGCGCCTTCGCCCGCGGGGAATATACCGCCGATACTGCTTTCTCCCGATTCGCCGCGCAGAATCCTGACCGGACACGAGGAACGCGTTTCCGCGCCGATAAGCGGAGACCCGGGCGCCATGAAACCTTTAAGATTCAGATCGAAAGCCGCGACCGCGTCCTTTAAACCGTCCGCGACGAATCGCGGCAGCACCGTGGTCAGATCGCATTCTCCGCCCACGGGCGAAACAGTCGGCGGAAGTTTGTTTTTAACGGGCATACCGATAAAATCGCCCAGATACTGTACGGGCGCGCCGTACCTTCCTCCGCCTGCCGCGAAAGCGGCTCTCTCTATGCGGCTTCTGAATTCAAATCCGCCGAAAAGGCTCCCGTTAAAATCAGAAGGGGTTACCGAAACAAGTATTGCTGCGTTAGCGTTGCTACCGCTCCGTGCACGGTAAGACATGCCGTTGGTAACGATGGTACCGGGATCGGACGAGGATACGATCACCTCGCCGCCGGGGCACATGCAAAACGTATAAACGCCTCTGCCCGAAGCGCTTTTCGCGCTGAATTTGTATTCTGCGGGCGGCAGCATCGCAGCGAATTTTCCGTAGCGCCCTTCATTTATAAAGGATTGCAGATGCTCTATTCTGACTCCGACCGAAAAAGGCTTCGGCTCCATCAGCACGCCTTTTGCGGCGAGCATTCGGAATGTGTCGAAAGCGCTGTGCCCTATCGCCAGTATTACGGCGTCGACGGCGAGCCTTTCACCCGTCGACAACGCTATCCCGACGATTTTCCCGTCTGAAACTTCGATGTCGTCGAGTCTTGAAAAAGTTTTGATTTCCGTACCGCCGGACCTTAACCTTGCGGAAGCGTTCGTAACGACGTCTTTTAATTTGTCGGTGCCGACGTGCGGGTGCGATTCGTAAAGAATGTCTTTCGGCGCGCCAAGCGACACCAGTTCGCCGAAAACCGCCGGGAAAAATTCGCGCGAAATACCCGAATTTAACTTGCCGTCCGAAAAAAGCCCCGCTCCGCCCATTCCGTACTGAACGTTGCATTCGGTATTCAGCACGCCTTGGCTTTTCAGCGCGTTGACCGCCTTTTCTCTCGCCTCGGCGTCGCCGCCCCTTTCTATCAGAACGGGATTTATTCCGCCCGCCTGAAGCGTAAGCGCCGCCATCAGCCCCGCAGGGCCCGCGCCTATCACGGCTACGCGAAGCGGTTTGTTAAGCTTGTTTTTGACCAGCGCGGCCACTCTGTCCGCGCTTTCGCGGTATTCCGGAAAACGGCGGTTCGCGCCGACCGCGGAAAGCGCGAGAGAATATACCAGCCTGACGTTTTCCCTGTCGCGCGCGTCGATGCTCTTCCGTAAAATTTTTATTTCGGATATCTTTCCCGCGCCTATTCCCGCTTTCCTGGCGGCGGCGAATTTCAATTCGTCCTCGGAGTGTCCGGGCTTCAGTTTTACCGAATCAACTACGAACATGTTCACCGACCGCAATTCCCGACGCCGTTGCCCAGGTCAGGTTGTATCCGCCGCATTCGCCGTCGACGTCAAGCACTTCTCCCGCGGCAAAAAAACCGCGGCAAAGCCTGCTTCCCAGGGTATAGGGATCGAAATCTTTCAGCTCCAATCCTCCCGAAGCCACCTGAGCAAGGCTCATCGAGCCTGGTTTAACGCCCGTAAGAACGTATTTTTTCAAAACTCTCGCCATACCGCCAGCGTCATGCGACGCTTGACGCACGTTCAACGCTATCTGTTTGTGAACGACGCCCTCGGGCGGAATCCTTTCCAAAAGCTCCTCGAGTTCGGCATAAGTGAAATCGGGAGCGAAGTCGAGTTCGACTTCGGCATCGGGATACCCGTCTCTTGCCAAAAACGTGCTGAGTCCGAACGCCGCCGTGCCCGAGATCCCGTTGTCCTTGAATATTATCTCACCCGAACATTCGGCCATGACTTTCCCGTAGGATATCGCCCTCGCCGTTACGGGCACCCTTACGCCTTTTAAGCCTTTAAGGTTTCTTTTATCCGTTATCAGGGGTCCTAAAGACGGATATATCGGAGTACACTTGTGTCCGAGTCCTTCTGCCAAAAAAGCGCTCCCGCGCCCGGTCGTGGCGCCCGATCCCGTTGCAAGAAGGACGTTATCGGCATTGACAGGACCCGCTTTAAATCCTTTTTCCAGTTTGTCTACCGCATTGTCCGTAAATATCCCGACGCCCAGTTTCTGCGCTTCCGCGCGAAGCGCGTTCAACACGGACGAGGCTTCGAGGGAATACGGAAATATCCTGCCGTCCGACTCCCTTAACGCTATCCCTACCGAGAGCCAGAATTCTTTCAGTCGCTCTTTGCCGTAACGCTCCAGCACGGGGCGCACGAACTCGGGCGCGTTGAAGCGCTTCCACGGCTCGGGATCGGAGTTCGACAGATTGCATTTGCCGTTCCCCGTCGCGAGGATTTTTTTCCCGACGCGGTTTTCCGCCTCGAGCACCGCGCATTTAAGTTTGCGTCTTGCCGCGGTAACGGCGGCGACCAGTCCGCTCATCCCGCCGCCTATAATCATCAGGTCGTATCTCATATATCTTTCAAAAACAGCTGTCTCAATTTAAAGCTTCCGTCCGCGAATATGTCCGTAACGGTACCTCCCGAAAAGTCTGTAAACCCCCTTTTCGCGAATCCGTAAGCCTGTTTGGGATCGGAATACGAGCGCTGACCGAAAGCAAGGATCACGCCTTTGTACTCAACGGCGAAATCGTTAAGGTGATCGTGTCCGGCGAACACCGCTTTCAGGTTTCCGACGGAGCGCGCTGCCTCGAAAAATCCGGTATTCACCGCAGGCGAACACACGACGTCGCCCCGTCGTCTCAAACTGCCGTCCGAAGAAATGTTTTCCCTCAGCGCGCCGTAAACGACTTTGCAGTTGGCGAGCGCCAGATAATACGCTTTCAGGTATTCGTTCAGCGGAATATGCAGATAAACGAAAACGGCTTTCTTGCCTGCGGCGTTTTCCTTATAAAACGCTATCTGTTCCTCGGTAAGCGCGGCGTAAGGAGATGAAAAACGGGAACGTATCCTTTCGGGAAACGTGGCGTAATCGCCCGAATCGAGCATCGCCAATGACACGCCTTCGAACGGAGTATCCACAAAAAAATTCCCGTAGCGCCGTCCTATCGGATTCGACTTTACGACGGACGCGGGAAGCGATTCGACCAGTTCGATGATCTGTTTTCGGTTCATCGAATTGCATTCGCCGTCGTGATTACCCAAAAGCGCCGCCCATTTGATCCCCTTTTCCGCGAAAAAGTCGGCGACTCTACGGTAAAAACGGGCGTCCTGCCCGTCCTTACCGAAAAAATTGTCTCCCGTAAAAACCGCAAGATCCGGGTCGGAGGCGTTCACCAACGCGGCAATCGCTCTGAATCCGTTCTCGTAATCTGCGGGATACAGATGTGTATCCGTTAACTGAAGAACTCTGTAATATTCTTTCATTTGGCGTTCAGCATCGCCTCTATCAAGGGAAGACGCTTGCCGGAAAGGAACCTGACCATGGCGCCGCCCGCCGTACATACGTAATCGACATCGTTCAGATCGACGAAACGCGCCGCGGCGCTGACGGTGTCGCCGCCGCCGATGACCGAATAGCCGTCTGCCGCCGCCACCGCTTTCCACACGCGCGAAGTTCCTTCGGCAAAAATATCGTTCTCGTATACGCCCGCGGGTCCGTTGACGAATATCGTTCCCGCTTTTTTTATCTCGTCCTCGAAAGCCAGTATGCTCTTTTCTCCGATATCCGAAAACATCTTGTCGTCGAGCGGCAATTCGTTTAACCCTACCTCTCTGCGTTTGCCGTTTTCCTCAACTGCGAAATCCGTCGGAAGCACGAATTTGTCGGCGTAATCCTTTAAAAGTTCGCGCGCCTCGTCCACGAAAACGCTCAGGTCGCGGTCTTTTAACCACTTTTCGTATTTCGCGCCCATCCTGACGCCGCGTGCAAGCTGCATTACCACTCCCGTAACGCCGGTGGCAAGGATCTTGTCGGCGACTCCGTCTTTCAGGACCTTGCCCATCATGCCGAAAGCGTCCGAGATTTTTGCTCCGCCTAGGACGAAAACCACGGGTTTGGCTGCGCCGTTGAGCACTTTCCACAGCGCTTCGTATTCCTTGAAAAACAAAGGTCCCGCATACGACGGCATCAGCTTTTGGAACGCCACCATGCTGGGAGCGTTTCTGTGCGCCGCGCTGAAAGCGTCGTTGACGTATACGTCGAACAGTCCTCCGAGCCTCCTGACAAGATACGTCGAAAGCATTTCGTCGGCGGTAAGTTTGACGTCCTTTTCAAACGTCGAGACCTCCTCGGTGAGATACCTGAGGTTTCCTAAAAGCACCGCTTCGCCCGCTTTCAGATTCCGTACCGCTTCTATCGCCGCGTCCCCCGCGACGTCGTCGAGGTATGCCACCCTGACCCCCGAAAGTTTAGAGAGTATCTCGGCGTGCTCCCGCATCGAAATGAGGTTTTGGTAATCCAAAGTGTCGCCTTGGTGTGCTATAATCGCGATTTTCGCGCCGCCATCGGCTAAATACTTCAGCGTGGGAACCGTCTTTTCGAGACGGTTCGTGTTGACTATCCTGCCCTGTTTGTCTATGGGCGAATTGATGTCGGGGCGGAACAAGACCCGCTTGCCCGACACGTTTACGCCAATTATGCTTTTTATTCCGATTTCCATTTGCCTATACCCAGATATTCGTTGGTCTTGGCGGTTGCCGAAGCGGAATCGGGTTGCATCTTCATGACCGCGCGGATACCGTCCATCGTCTCGGGAATGGTAACCGCTTCCTGGGGAATGTTGATCGCGTACATGATGCTGTCGCCCGTTTCGACTATGGAATCGCGCCAGAGCGCTATCTCGTACATATCGCCCCTGGGATTTCCGAGGTCGCGCGCATAGCGGAACAGCGACGCGTTTCCGAGGAAGCCTTCGTCGATCGATACCAGTCTGATCCTGGGATGTTTCTCGAACGCCGCGAGCGCCATTTCCTTGGTGATCTTCTGTTTGCCCGTGGCGACGACCGTGATGATGTGTCCGTGGGTGATCGGGGTATGTACCAGTATTCCCGTTGCCTCGACGTGCGGCATGATCGTCATAAGATCCACCGCCTGGTGCGAAGGCGCTTTGTCTATCTGTAACGCGTTGGTAAGTCCCCTGTGATAATCGCCGGGGTCGGCAACGCGGCGGATTATGGTTATCGCCACGCGCTCGATGCCGTAAGCGCGGTCCAGACAGTCCACGCTGCGGATAAGTCCGGTGGTGTTGCAGCTGGTCAGTTTCAAATAATCCTTCCCCAGACCTTTTTCGTAGTTGGCGTAGCCGTGAAAGAACACGTCCGCGACGGAATTTTTCTCGCCGCCCTGGAAAATGGCTTTTGTGCCGTGTTTGACGTACAGTTCTTTATTTTTCGCGCCGACGCCGCCGGGAGAGGAATCCAGTACCACGTCGCATTTTTCGATCATGTCCTCAAGCGTGCCCGAAACGGGGATCTTGAGATCCTCGAACGCCTGACGCTTATCCTCGGAAGCAAGATAAAGGTCGTAAGGCATGCCTTTTTCTTTCAAAGCTCTGACCGCGAGCGTGGGCGAAACGTCCGCAACGCCTACCAGTTCCATGTCCTGTTGACGGAAAACGCCGTCTGCAAGACGCTGCCCGATAACGCCGTAACCGGCTACACCGACTTTTACTTTTTTCATAGTATCTCCTTTACGATTCTTTCGGAATCAATGTTTTTTGTGATATTTGGCGTCCAGGATCACGCACAGCAACAACATAAACGCTTCGTATTTCGAATCGATAACGACGTCGTAGGTGTCCGCCACTTTCAGTACGCGCTTGGAAATCGAAGCCACGAGTCTGCCTTCGTCGGAATCGCCTTCGTAAATTTTAAATCCCCACTGTACGAAATTGCCTTTGATGAAATAATTGCCGTACCTTTCGCTCTCGACGTAAAGTTTGGGTCCGAACATGAAAAACAGTTTCTGTTTTACCGTTGCGACCACGCCGTCCGATTTGTCCTCGCCGCGATAAATATCCACCTTGCCGCGGATGCTGAAGGGACGGAAACGCGCCATATAAATTTTCTTTCCCGAAAGCGTCTCAAGCCAGAATTTTTTGGGTATGGTGATAAGTTTGGTGTCGCAATAAAACTGCGGCTCCCCGCCGGGATCCGTAATCGCGAATTTATCTTTCAACGAAAAATATTTCTGTCTGATTCGATATTGTGCCATAAAAAACCTCCGTTCCGATATATAGTATAAGTCTATCACGGTAAACCTAAGCCGTCAAGCGTGAATAATATTTAATTCACGCGCCCGCCCGGACGCACCGTATCGTTCAGATCTCGCTTTTCGCGCTGAGTTCGGCGTAAATCCCGCCGCGCTCCGTCAACTCGGAATGAGTGCCTTCCTCGACTATGCTGCCGTCCTCTACGACCAATATCCTGTCGGCCTTAGCCACCGTCGAGAGTCTGTGCGCTATGACGATGACGGTATGCGAGCCGCCCAGCTCCTCGAGCGCTTTCTGAATGTGCCGCTCCGTTCCCGTATCCACCGACGCCGTCGCTTCGTCCAAAATTATGACGGGAGCTTCCCTGAGGATCGCGCGGGCAATCTGGATGCGCTGTTTTTGTCCGCCCGAAAGCTTCATGCCCCTTTCGCCCACTGTCGTCCGATAGCCCTCAGGCATAGCCATGATGTCATCGTGTATCTGCGCTTTTGTAGCTGCGGCTACTATTTCGTCCATAGAAGCGGTCGGTTTGGCATATGCAATGTTTTCCGCGACGGTACCGGTGAACAGGAACGTGTCCTGTAAAACCGGCGCTATGTTTTCCCTCAGACTTTTCAGCGTATACGCCCTGACGTCTTCGTCGTCGATCTTCACGCGGCCCGAGGTCGCGTCGTAAAAACGCTGTATCAGTTTGGTTACCGTGGTTTTGCCGGCTCCCGTTGCGCCCACCAAAGCCACCGTTTCCCCGGGCATCGCGGTAAACGAAACGTGGCTCAGCACCGGTTTTTTGTCGGCATACGCAAACGACACGTCTTCGAATTCGATCTTGCCCTTACAGTTTTTCAATTCCTTGGCTCCGGGCAGATCCGTTACGGTTTCGGGAGCTTCCAGAACCTCGACTATCCTTTCGCCCGCGGCGAGCGCCACCTGGGCGTCCTCCATGAGCCTCGCCATTCCCGACATCGGCGTGAACAACAGCGACAGATACAATAAAAACGCCACCACTTCGCTTACGTCGACGTTACCTTTATAAGCGAGATACCCGCCAACCGCCACCACCAGTACGGTTCCCAGCGAGGAGACGAACTCTATCAGCGGATGAAATACTCCGCTGGAGCGGAGCGCTTTCAGGATAGCCACCGTATGGCGGTCGGTGCGTTCTTTCACGTCGGCTTTTTCGCGTTCCTCCTGTCCGAACGACTGTATCTCGCGTATACCCTGAATGTTGTCCTGGACTTCGGCGGAAATCGTTCCGATCAGTCTTTGCGCAGCCTTGAAATTGGGGCGCACTTTTTTGGCGTAAAACACGCACGCCGCGACCACGAAAGGAATTATCGCCGCGCTGACCAGCGCAAGCCTCCAGTTCAACGCGAACAAAATACCCAGAACTCCCGCAAACGTCATTCCGTTGGTCAGAAACTCGGGGATGACGTGGGCGTAAAGAAGCTCGAGCTTGTCGGCGTCGTTGGTGACTCTCGAAAGCAGTTCTCCCGACTGGCGCGTCTCGAAATAATCGAGCGCCGAACGCTGGATCTTGTCGTAGAGTTCGATTCTGGTGCCGTCGGCGAGCCGCCACGCCGCGATGTGAAGCATATATGTGGACAAGAATCTCGATATCCACCGCGCAAGGTATATCGCACCCAGCCATACGGCGAGTATCAGAATTTGCCTTAACTGCGCTTCTCCGACCCCGTCGGAAACTATTCCGGTCATCGCCGAGAGAAGTTTAGGCGCGACGAGAGCCGCCGCCGAAGCCGCGATCACCGCGGCGATCCCGATAAAATAATAGGTCTTAAAGCGCATCGCTTTCTTTGACAGTTTCCAAAAGACTTTCATACGCAGATTATCTCACATTCCCGCGCCGAACGCAACAAATTCGTCCGTCGGAGGTCATCAAGGTTTTCTCCGCGCCCGCAAAACGTGGATCAGGGGCTTTTAAATTATATTACGCACGCATTAATAATTGACTTGCAAGCGGCGGGTGTGGTATATTTTTTAGGAATAATCTTATAACTTACCCGAACGAGGTTACAGATATGGCTGACATTTACCGCACTCACACCACAAAGGAAATCACCGAAGCGCTCGACGGACAAACCGTGCGCGCGGCGGGATGGGTAGAAAACATCCGCGACCACGGCGGCGTGCTCTTCGTAGATTTAAGAGATCATTACGGCGTGTTGCAGGTCGTCATGAACGACACTTCGCTGATGGACGGCATCTCCAAGGAATACTGCATAAGCGTACTGGGAAAACTCCGCATCCGCACACCCGATTCGTACAATCCGAAGATTTCGACGGGAACGGTGGAGCTGGTCGCCGAACAAATAAACGTGCTTGGCGGCGTTAGCGAAAGACTGCCTTTCGACGTACAGACCGCCCCCGAAACCAAAGAAGAGCTCAGACTGAAATACCGTTTTCTGGATCTCAGAAACCGCGAACTGCACGACAGGATAGTTTTCAGAAGCCGCGTCGTGGCGTATATGCGCGAACTGATGCGCGAAGAAGGATTCGTCGAGATCACGACCCCGATCCTGACCGCTTCTTCGCCCGAGGGCGCGAGAGACTATCTCGTTCCCAGCAGAAAACACAAGGGTAAATTTTACGCCCTGCCGCAGGCGCCTCAGATATTCAAACAGCTTCTGATGGTGTCGGGCTTCGACAAATACTTCCAGATAGCCCCCTGCTTCCGCGACGAGGACGCCAGAGCCGACCGCGCGCCCGGCGAATTTTATCAGCTGGACTTCGAAATGTCGTTTGCCACCCAGGACGACGTCCTCGCGGTCGCCGAACGCGTACTGTACAAAATTTTCACTGAGTTTTCCGACGCCAAGGTCTCCGAACCGCCTTTCGTGCGTATACCTTATGCCGAATCGATGCTTAAATACGGCACCGACAAACCCGACCTCAGGAATCCGCTGATCATCACGGATCTGACGGACTTTTTCGCTAAATGCGACTTCCAGCCTTTCAAGGGCAAGAATATCGTGCGCGCGATACGCGTACCCGGAGGCGCGAAACTTTCCAAGGGCTTCCACGAAAAGATGCTCGCTTTCGCGACGGGCGAACTGGGCATGAAGGGACTGGGTTATATAACGGTCAACGAAGACCTCACCTATAAAGGACCTATCGACAAGTTCATTCCCGCGGAGTATAAACCGGAACTGAAAGAAACCGCCTCGCTGGAAGCGGGAGATCTTCTGTTCTTTATAGCCGACAAGCCCTCCGCTGCGCCTCTGCTTGCGGGCGCGCTGAGGACAAAGCTGGGAACGGAATTAAACCTTATCGAGGAAAACGCGTACAGGTTCGCGTTCATCGTCGATTTCCCGATGTACGAATGGGATGACGAAACGGGCAAATGGGCGTTTACTCATAACCCTTTCAGCATGCCCAAAGGCGGTCTGAAAGCGCTTGAAACCGTGTCCCCCGACCAAATCACGGCGTATCAGTACGACGTCGTGCTGAACGGAGTGGAGCTGTCCAGCGGCGCCGTTCGCAACCACGAGATAGCCACCATGATAAAAGCGTTCGACATCGCGGGCTACAGCCAGGAAGAACTCGAAAAGCGTTTCGGCTCTCTGTATACCGCTTTCAAATTCGGCGCTCCTCCGCACGCGGGAATGGCGCCAGGCGTGGACAGGATCCTGATGCTTTTGACCAACCGCGAAAATATCCGCGAAGTCATCGCTTTCCCGATGAACAAAAACGCTCAGGACCTCCTTATGGGCGCGCCCGGCGAGGTTACCGAGCAACAACTCAGAGAAATTCACGTCAAGGTGAGAGATTAGTATGATACAGAAAAAGGACGTTCTTTGGCTGGCGGAGCTGGCTAAGCTGAAGCTGAGCGACGCGGAACTCGAACAACTGACTTCGGACATGGAAGACATCGTCGCGTTTGCGGGCGAAGTGGCAAAAGCCGCGGCGGGCACCGAGGCGTACCGCGGAGTCGAAGCCGAAGCGGAAACTTTGCGCGAGGACGTCGTGGGCGTTTCAGCGCCGCAGGAAGACGTGTTGTCCAACGTCGGCGGAGGCGAAAACGGTTATTTCCCCGTAAAAAGGAGGAAGCACGATGTCAGGTAAAATCAGCGAGTATTCGGCTTTGCTCCGCGCAAAAAAGATTTCCTCCGTTGAGCTGACGAAAGCTTATCTGGACGAAATCGAAAAGTCCGACAAAAAATACAACGCTTTCGTTTCGATTGACGCGGAACGCGCTTTGAAAGCCGCTGCCGCAGCCGACGAAGCCATTAAACGCGGCGAAGGCGGACTGCTGACGGGGATCCCCTACGGCGTCAAAAACAATATCGCGGAAAAAGGCGTGGTAACGGACTGCTGTTCCAGGATTTTAAACGGCTACCGCCCCACTTATAACGCCGCGGTCATAGAAAAACTGAACGCGGAATACGCGGTTCCCCTCGGTAAAAACAATATGGACGAGTTCGCGATGGGTTCGTCTACGGAAACCTCTGTTTACGGCGCGACGTTCAATCCCGTAAATACCGCATACGTGCCGGGCGGCTCCTCGGGCGGCGGCGCGGCGGCGGTCAGAGCGGGAATGGCGGCGTTCGCACTCGGATCGGATACGGGCGGCTCGGTGCGTCAGCCCGCCGCTTTTACGGGGATCGTGGGACTGAAACCCACCTACGGCGCGGTGTCCCGCTACGGACTGATCGCATACGGCAGCTCGCTCGACCAGATCGGTCCGCTGACGACTTCCGTCCGGGACGCGGCGATCGTCTACGACGCCGTACGCGGCGCGGACAAACGCGACATGACCTCGTCTCCCCTGTCCCGCACCGCTTCCGACAAACTTACGGGCGATGTCAAAAAGCTGAGGATCGGGTATCCGAAAGAATATTTCGAGGGTATCGATCCCGAAGTAAAGCAAATCGTGGAGAGCGCTTTTTCGTTCTATCGGAAAGCGGGCGCCGAGATAAAGGAAGTTTCCGTACCCGTGCTGAAATCGGCGCTTCCCGCATATTACATCATAGCCTGTGCCGAAGCCAGCAGTAACCTCGGGCGTTACGACGGTATCCGCTACGGTTACCGCGCCACCGACTACGACGACGTCAACGAAATGATCATGAAAACGCGCAGCGAAGGCTTCGGCAAGGAAGTCAAGCGCAGGATAATGCTCGGAACTTACGTTCTGAGCGCGGGATATTTCGACGCCTATTACAAACAGGCGCTCCGCGTGCGCGAAAGCGTTTCCGAAGCCATGCGCGCGCTGTTCGACTCCGTGGACGTTTTACTGACACCCGTAGCGCCCACGACGGCTTTCCCGTTGAATTACACCGCGGAAAACATGATAGAAACGTATATGTCCGATTTTTGCACGGTACCCGTCAACATCGCGGGGCTTCCCGCCGTTTCGCTCCCTGCCGGGAACGCAAGTTCGAATCTTCCCGTCGGCATGCAGCTTATCGGCGCGCGCTTTACGGAAGACGTCGTACTGAACGCCGCATACGCTTTCGAAACGGAGCATCCCGTCAACATCGATATGGGGGTGAGAATATGAGCGGATACCTTTTTGTCGCGGGACTCGAAACGCACGTCGAACTTCAGACCAAATCCAAAATTTTCTGTGCCTGCTCCACCGGATTCGGAGCCGAACCTAATACGCATTGCTGTCCCGTATGCACGGGGGAACCCGGCAGTCTGCCCGTGATTAACCGCGAAGTTCTGGCATATGCCGTAAGGGCGGGACTGGCGACCAACTGCGCCATCTCCGAGATCACCAAGATGGACAGAAAAAATTACGTTTATCCCGATCTGCCGAAAGCGTATCAGATCTCGCAGTTCGAAGCGCCCGTCGCCGTAGGCGGATATATTACGCTCGATTCGGGCAAGAAGATCAGGATAAACCATATCCACATGGAGGAGGACGCGGGCAAGCTGGTTCACGAGAACGGCTACACGTATGTCGATTATAACCGCGGCGGCGTGCCCCTTATCGAGATCGTTTCCGAACCCGACATCGCATCCGTCGAAGAAGCGAGGGAATACGTCGAAAAACTCCAGCTGATCATGCGCCATATCGGCGTATCCGACTGTAAAATGCAGGAAGGCTCGATGCGCTGCGACGTCAATATTTCAGTTCACCGCGAAGGCGAGCCTCTGGGCACCAGAGCCGAGATCAAAAACATGAACTCGCTTAGCTTTATGGAGAAAGCGCTTTCCTACGAATACCGTCGTCAATGCGAATTGTTGGATAACGGCGAACGCGTCGTTCAGGAAACCAGACGCTATAACGAGAATACCCAAACTACCGAAAGTATGCGCAACAAAGAGGACGCGCAGGATTACCGCTATTTCCCCGAGCCGGATATTTTGGCAATACGCGTGGGCAAAGAGTTCGTTAAAAAGATCGCCGAATCTCTCCCGAAACTTCCCGACGAACTCCGCAAGGAATTTGCCGGATACGGACTTAGCGAAACCGAAGTCAAACGGCTCGTCGAATACAAAAGGATCGCCGACTTCTATTCGGAAGCGGCGGCGTTGTCCGAACCTAAGATCGCGGCGAACCTGATACTCGGCGAGATATTCCGCGGCATGCAGACCGAGGAAGAAAAAGAGCGCTTCGAACTGAAATTCGACGTTAAGGCGTTTGCAAAGCTCGTCAATCTGCGCGCCGAAAACAAGATAAACGCGGGTATACAGAAAAAAGTGCTGCAGAAAATGCTGGAATCGGGCGGAGCGCCCGAAGACTACCTAAGTGCCGATGACCTGGCGGAAGTCGACACGGGAGCCATAGACAAACTTTGCGCAGAAGCGATCAAGTCGAACGAACGCGCCGTCAGGGATTATCTGGGCGGCAAGGAACAGGCGCTCAAAGCCTTACTGGGCTTCGTAATGAAAGCCACTCGCGGAAAAGCCGATTCCGCCGCGGTCGAAGCTAAGTTGAAGGAGCTGATATGCAAGTAGACGTCGCCGATTCCGCAGCAAAGATGTTCGGATCGGGGTATAACTGCGCGCAGTCGGTCGCTACCGCTCTCGCCGAAAAGGCGGGACTGGAGCCCGAACGGATGCTGGCGCTTTCAGCGCCTTTCGGCGGCGGGGTTGCGAGAACCAGAAACGTCTGCGGGGCTGTCAGCGGCATGCTGATGATACTGGGAGCCGCCCACCCCGATTTGAACAAAGCCGAAATCTACGCGCTTTCACGCGAGGCGATGGAGCGATTCGCAAGCGAGTTCGGCTCCGTAATATGCGCCGAACTGTTGGCGGGAATAGAGTCCGACTCGTCTCCCGTTCCGAGCGAAAGGACAAAGGAATATTACGCGGTAAGACCTTGCGAAAAATTTATCCGCTTCGCCGTAAAACTAGCGGAATCGATGTGCAAAACGATTTGAAACCTTCCTTTTAAAAGGTTGCCCGTCCGCGCCCTATCCGGCGCGGTCTTTCTTTTTTGAAGGAAAAATCTTTTTGAACGTAACTATCGCAACGGGGATAAACAGCGCGGGTACGATTATTTCCGCCGCCGCTATCCCTATCCATGCCGCGTTTATCGAAACGTATTTTTTCAGAAAATATGCTGCGGGCAGTCCCAAAGCCGCGCCGCGCAACACGTTCAGCGTCATCGCCGAAGCGCCGTGTCCCGTAGAAGTGAACATCGCCGCGAGTATCAGCGAAAACGCCGACGGCACGAACGCCGCGGCAAGTATTCTGAACGCCGTAGCGCCTTCGGAAACGAAGTCGCCGTCAAGATTGAACAGCGAAAGTATTCTGTCCGGAACGATCTCCGTAACGGCAAAAACGCATATTGTCAAAATAAGAGCCGCAAGCAGCGTCAGTTTCAGCGTTTTCACGAATCTCTTTTTATCGCCTGCGCCGCATGCGTATCCCATTATCGGCATCGAACCTTGATTCAAACCGAAAGCGGGCATGTACGCCAGCGACTGCACTTTGTAAAACGCGCCGTATATTTTTATATAGCTTTGCTCTATCAGAATTGCGTTTATAGCGGTTAAAAACAACGCGCCGACGGCGTTTTGCACGATACTGGGTAAGGCTACGCCGAGAATGTCCTTTACGTTTTCCGATCTTAAACGGAAACCCCGGTGCAGAAACACGTTTACGGGCGCTTTCGCGACGACTATTATTGCTATTATCAGCGTCAGCGTTTGCCCCGCCGCATTACCTATCGCAAGCCCCGTCATCGACATTTGCTTTATCCCGAGTTTCCCAAAAACCAACAAATAATCCACTATTAAGGTTAGCGCCGCACCCGAAACGACGGCGAGCATCGGTCTGAACGTCAACCCCGTGGATACGGAAATTCTGTTGAACAACGTATGCGTTACGGTGATCGGGATTGCCGCCGAAACTATATATAGATAAGTTTTCGCAGCCGCGGCGTCGGCTGCGGACAACGGAAACAACCCGACGAACGCGCCCGACGCCCCTAACCCTGCGGCGGCTATCGACGCGCCCGTCATCAATGCGATACACACTCCGGTCGCCGCGACGTCGTCCGCTCCGCGAGTTTCACCCTTCCCGAGCCGCCTCGAAACCGCGGAACCCGTACCGATACCGAGTCCTATGGCGAAAGCCGTCAACAGCGCCTCGAACGGATAAGCCACGCTGATCGCTTCGAGACCTCCCGAGGTCGAGGAGATCATCGCGCCGCCGACAAGGTTCACTATTGCTAACGACAACATCGAGACCATGTTAGGAAGACTCATCCGTGCGATGAGTTTCCCGACCGAAGTTTTTTTCAGGATGTCGACTTTTGCGGGTTCGTTCACCCCGTTAGTATTATCTTTTTCTGAATTTTATTTCGTCCGGAAACGCGTTTGATATTCGAGGCAACAATTCGGGATACTCCTTTACGAAATCCTCCAGCGCCGAAAAATCCCCGACTTCGGCGGGAGTATGCGCGTCAGTGTTTGCCAAGAATTTCACGTCCGTCGCAAGCGCTTTGTCGATCACCCGCCTCATCACGCCGAGGTGTTTTATGTTGATCTCCATATAAACGCCGTTGTCGGCGGCGGCCCTGGCGACCTCGCCCGCGTCGGTAACGACCATATCGTTTATATGCGCTACGACCGATACGGGATATTTCTCGATTGCTTTACAAAACGCTCGGGTATTCCTTTTTATCACGCTTTCGGACGGTTTGAAAATGCCCGAAAAATATGCGGGAACATACATTTTAAAAAAGTCGGCGGCGCGTGCGGGACGGGCAAAACGGTGAAATCCGAATAAAACGAAATCGAACGAAGCGAAATCGTCTTCGTTCATGTCTATTTCGCCGTCGGTACCGATTATATCCGCCTCCACGGCGTGCAAAACTCTCATTTCGCCGTATTTTAAACGTTCTTCGGCGATTATGCGCGCTTGTTCGGCGGCTTTTTTGCGGGTCAGCGAAAATGCAGACGGATTGTTGAAACCGTGGTCTGATATCGCCACCGCGTTCAATCCCTTTTCCGAAGCCGCCTTCAGATTCTCCCCGACAGAGCGTTTCCCGTCCGAAAAATATGTGTGAGTATGATAATCTCCGTATATTCTCATTTGTTAATTATAGCAAACAAGAAAAGGTTTACACAATATTTTTAATTCTTTTAACGAAATTCCGTATTGACATTCCGCACGCGGAAGTATATATTATATAAGTACTTTAGGAGAAATCGAATGACCAGATTTATCGCGCACAGAGGATTAAGCTCCGTTTACTACCAAAACAGCGAAAAGGCGTTTGCCGCAGCCGCAAATTCCCCCTTCTTTTACGGAATAGAAACCGACGTTTGGTTCACGAAAGACAACCGCTGGGTATGCTGCCACGACAACAACCCCTTTGCCGACAAGTCGGTATCCATTTCCGAAATAACCTACGCGGAAGCGCTGAAACTGCCGATGAATCTGAACAAAATGGGCTCGGCAAAAATAGAGGGCGAAAGCTATATCTGCTCAATGGACAGGTACCTGGAAATCTGCCGCGACGGCGGCAAAGTGCCGGTCATAGAGCTGAAATGCAAGCCCAAAAAAGAGCAGCTGAAAGAACTGGTTTCCACGGTAGATTCCGTCGTCGGACTGGACAACGCGATATTCATAAGCTTCCATTTCGTTAACCTCGCCAGACTCAGGGCGATGAACCCGAGGATCCGCATGCAGGTACTGGGAAAATACCCGACATCAGGCAGAGCCTATCTGAAAAAAGGATACGACGTCGATCTGATGTTCACGTACTGCTCTTTTCCGCTGATACGCAAGGCGCACCGACTCGGACACGAAGTCAATCTCTGGACGATAAACCGCGTAGGCATCGCGCGCCACTTCATGCGCTACGGCGTGGATTACATCACCACGAATTTCGACTTTTCGGGAAAGATTTGATTTTGTGAAAAAACTTGTTTCAATCGTTTGACAACGGTTTTTCTTTCGACTATAATACGCCCATAAGCAAAGGCGCTCGGGGTTGTTCCCTACGGCGCCTTTTTCGCTATAACGGAAAGGAGAACTTACTATGAACGTGTCGTCGATTTTTGGTTGTATGGCTTTTAATGACGTTGTAATGCGTGAAAGGCTACCGAAAAGCACATATCGGGAACTCAAACGTGCGATAAGCGAAAATCAACCTCTGCCGCTGGAAGTCGCCAACGTGGTTGCCAACGCAATGAAAGACTGGGCGATAGAAAAAGGCGCCACCCATTTCACGCACTGGTTCCAGCCGATGACGGGCATAACCGCGGAAAAGCACGACTCTTTCATAACCCCCACTCCCGAGGGCGGAGTGATAATGGAATTTTCCGGGAAGGAACTTATCAAAGGCGAACCCGACGCTTCCAGTTTTCCGTCCGGCGGACTGCGCTCTACGTTCGAAGCGCGCGGATATACCAGCTGGGATCCGACCTCCTACGCATTCATAAAGGACGGCACGCTATGTATACCCACGGCGTTTTGTTCCTATACGGGCGAGGCGCTCGACAAAAAGACCCCCCTGCTCCGCTCCATGCGCGCGGTCAACAGTCAGGCGAAACGTATCCTGAAGCTTTTCGGAAGTTCCGACTCCGTCGAGGTAACCACCACCGTGGGCGCGGAACAGGAATACTTTTTGGTGGACAAGGACGATTTCGACAAGCGGGAGGATCTGATATATACGGGAAGGACGCTGTTCGGCGCAAAGCCTCCTAAGGGACAGGAGCTGGAGGACCACTATTTCGGCACTATAAAACCGAGAGTCGGGGCGTTCATGAAAGAGCTGGACGAAGAACTTTGGAAACTGGGCGTGCTTGCCAAGACCAAGCATAACGAAGTCGCCCCCGCACAGCACGAACTCGCGCCCGTATTCACGACCACGAATATAGCCACCGACCACAATCAGCTGACCATGGAAGTCATGCGCAAGATCGCAAAACGACATAACCTGGTATGTTTGTTGCACGAAAAACCCTTTGCGGGCATCAACGGTTCGGGCAAGCACAACAACTGGTCTATTTCGACTTCGGACGGCGTAAACCTGTTGAACCCGGGAAAATCTCCCGAGGACAACGCGCAGTTTCTGCTGTTCCTGGCGGCGATAATAAAAGGTGTGGACGAGTATCAGGACATATTGAGAATCTCGGTCGCAAGCGCGGGTAACGACCACCGTCTGGGCGCGAACGAAGCGCCCCCCGCGATAGTTTCGATATTCCTCGGCGACGAACTGACGGCGATCCTCGACGCGATAGAAAAAGGCTACAAGTACGACAAACGTAAAAAATCCATAATGCGCATAGGCGTCGATTTCATGCCGCCTTTCGCAAAGGATACAACCGACCGAAACCGCACGTCGCCCTTTGCGTTTACGGGAAACAAATTCGAATTCCGCATGCCCGGCTCGACCTTCTCGATCGCGGGTCCGAACACGGTGTTGAATACCATTGTGGCGGAAGAACTCAGCTGTTTTGCCGACGAACTGGAAAGCGCTACGGATTTCAACGCCGCGTTGGCGGAGATAATCAGGCGCACTATACGCGAGCATAAAAGAATCATATTCAACGGCAACGGCTACGACGCCGCGTGGATAGCCGAAGCGGAAAAGCGAGGGCTGTCCAATCTTAAATCCACAGCCGACGCCCTGCCACGTCTGCTGGACGAAAAAAACGTCCGGCTTTTCGAAAAATTCAACGTGTACTCTTTGGGCGAGCTTAAATCCCGCTATGAGATACTCATCGAAACCTACTCCAAGATCGTCAATATCGAAGCGAACACGATGCTGGACATGGCAAAACGCCAGATACTGCCCGCGGTCTGCGATTACACGAAGTCTCTCGCGGAAAGTTTGACCTTGAAAAAAGCGCTCGGCACCGATACCGAGCCGGAAGAAAGCATTTACAAGTCTCTGACGGAAAAGTCGAAGGGTATTTTCGAAAGCATAAATGCGCTGGAAAAAGTAACCGAGGAAGCTCACGCAGTCAAGGACGAGCAAAAGCGCGCCGAATACTACCACGAAAAAGTCATACCCGCAATGGACGCGCTGCGCGGATACGCCGACGCCGCCGAAACGCTTACGGCCGAAAAATACTGGCCTTTCCCCAATTACGGCAAACTGCTGTTCTCGGTATAACGGTTGCCGGTATCACAGGCTTTACACATATTGAAAAAACCTGCCTTCCGGCAGGTTTTTGTTTGTGTCATTGTTTTTTTGGCCAGCTGATATGCGAATACGACGGTTTCGGATTCAGACTGATCTTCATCACCAGACCGCCCTCGTCGTCGGTATCGAAACGCATCGAAGGGGAAATGGTGATTTTGGGCGGAGGGATCTCCAAAGGTACCGATACCGCTTGCGACTTCGACAGTCTGAAACATTTTCCGCCGCAGCTGATTATCTGTCCGTCAAGATCGTTGTGCTTGGGTATCTGATATTTTTTCATAGTCCGCCTCCCGTCGCTTTACAGTATAACATATCTATGCCGCTTTTTCAATACCGAAAGAATTTTATTCCCCGCATTTTTTGTAAGCATATACGGGAATATGCCGCGCGCCGTGTTTTTTTAACGTCTTCCGGAACAAGCGTATCGGATTCAGGTACCGCCTGTCAATGTGCTCGGGCGAACTGATGACGGTTATTTCCGCAGCGTTCAGTTTTAACGCGATCGGCACCGAATACAGCGCGTTTTGTCTGGTGGTAAGCGATTCCGATTCCGTTATAAGCTTGTCCTCGGGGATAAGCCCATCGAGCATTTTCTTCATGGCTCCCGCTTCGCTGACGCCCGCTTTGGGATTTGCCATGCCTCCGCTGAGTATCACGAAATCGGGCGAATGCCTTTTGTAAAAGTCTACCGTCAGCCCTATCCTTTCCGTCAATACGCGCGTGGGCGTGGCGTCGTCCGACAATCTGTTTCCCAGTACAACCGCTATCTTCATCTCAGTTTAAACACGTTAAGTCCGGTTACGGGATCGAACTTCCTGCCGATTTCGGCGTCCAGGAGCTGTACGAATATTTCGGCGGTGGCGGAAACCGTCGCTTCGTTCAGGTGTCCCGCGTGCGCGATTTCCCCGCGTCCCAATACGACGTGCGCGTGAACGTATTCGCCGCCATCTTCGGAAACGCTTATGTTCCCCGTCAGCGCCGCGATCTCCATGTCGCCCGTCAACGTGACCGCGTTATATTTTTTGTCATTGACCGCGTAAACGCCTATTACCGCGCTGTCTGTCGCTCCGATACCGCTGAAAAACGCGCCTTTTATGTTTTCCGCGCGTTGTAACTTTTTCAGCGAGGAAACGATCTCCTCGCCTCTTTTCAGTCTCAAAACTATCTTGTCGCCGCTTTTGATGTATTCCATGATATGAATCCGGGGGCGTCGAAACGCCCCCGTCCGTTTAATGCCGTCAGGCGATGCGAATGATCTCGTTGCCCGATTTGACTATCGCGTAGCCGTCGGAAACCGCGTACAACACATCCACGGAGGACGCAAGGTTGGTCCTGAGCGCCGTGCCGTTGGCGGAATAGATCGAATACGTCGCGGTCTCGCCGGTAGTATCCGTAACGATATAGAAGCCGGCAAACAGATTGGAGGTGTTGATGCTGATGCCCGTGGTCTCCAACAGAACGGGTTCGCCGCCTACCGTGCAGCCGCATATGCCGTCCGCTCCGCTTATCAGCATATAGTCTCCGCAAATACTGAGGATAGAAATGTCGGGGGAATAGGTCTTGAGGTGCTCCAGCGCGCCGTCGTTCATCTTATAAACCGAGTTGTATCCGTTGATATAGTATTTCCCGACAACTTCGCCGGTCAACGGGGTAACGGTTTTGCCGTTGTCGCTGTAGTAATACTGAGTTCCGTCGGCCTTTACCAAAACGTAGCCGCCGCCTTCGACAGCCTGATGTCCGCTATATCCGTTCAGCACGTCGTCGAACTTAACCTTGACTTTCAGATTCTTATTGACCGAATACCAGCTTTCCTTGGTCGAAAGAGATTTCTTGGAGATCTCGCAGGCAAGCATTATGTCGGTTATCGATTCGTCGTAAACAATGTTTTCTGCTTCGAGCTCGGACGCTCCGACAATGTTCAAGATCTTGTATTTGAAATTGTTCTTCTCGCTCCACTTGCCATTTTTGACGTTATATATGTACGTCTTCAGTTCGGCTTTCGAATTGTAAACGAAATAGTCGTATCTGGTGGCGTCGTCGGGACGGACGTTTTCGTACTGGACGACGATCTTGTCGGAACTCAGATAGAATACTTCGGTATCGTTGGTCGCGGCGGTCTCGAACTCGGTCACGTCGACGCTCCCTATAAAAGAGCCGTCCGAGCCGAATATTTTGACGCTATCGCTCTGAGCGGGTTGAGAGAAATAATAGTTGTCGCTTTTGTAGTCGTAAGACAGGAAATCCTGATCCAGTCCGCGTCCGACAGGCACGCTCGTTACCAGTTTCCCGCCGTCCAACAGATATGCGGTTTCGTTGACGACGATATATCCGCTGCCGCTTTCGCTGAAGGTGTTGGCTGCGTCCTTTACCATAAGAGCGCCTTCGGCGTCATAGAAAGAAAACTTTTGGATGACGTCTTCGTTGAACACGTTGGTCTCGGTAACGATGACCACACCCGAATTCTGCTCGCATTCATAGCTCAGTCTTTCGGTGAACGGTATGATCTCGGTACCCGTTTTCGCGTTATAGAGCGAGAACCACTGGCCCGATGCGTCGGTCTTAGTGAACCACATCAGCTCGGTCTCCGATACATGTTCGCCGGAAATGTTTTCGCCGCTGATCTGAGTATAAACCGTAGAAGCGGAAAGCGGTCCGTCGTTTTTCGCCGCTTCACCCGCAAACAGCTTCGAGGGACGGTTGTTGCAACCCGCTAAAGCTATCGCCGTGATTGCAACGACGGCTACGACGCAGACCGCCAGGATAATTTTTCTTTTCTGTTTCATCTCAATCTCTCCTTTTATGTTTATTTTTTCATACTTTCCAATTCTTTCAACGTAAGAATGCCTTCCGTCAGCATCCTCAGAACGTGGAAAGGACCTTTATAGGTATGTCCCTTGCAAGGCGGTCTGGTGGGATGTCCGTCGCGCCTCAGATATCCGTACCATTCGCCGTATTTGAAGTCCGAGAACTTTGTGAACGCATAGTCCGTAACCCTTTCGAACCAGTCGAAATAACGGATATTGTCGGTATGTTTATATAATCTCAACGAGGCGATAACCGCTTCGTTATGCGGCCACCACAGCTTCATGTCGTGTTCGTAAGCCTCGACGGGTTTGCCTTCGAGATCTTTAAAATAAAGTATGCCGCCGTAGTCGTCGTCCCAGCCGAAGTCGATCGCGTTATTGAAAATCTTTTCGGCGAACTCGAACAGTTTCTCGTCGTCGGTGCGTACTGCTTCGTCCATCAAAAACCAGCTGAGCTCTATCGAATGACCGGGATTTATGACCCTCGCGGAAGCGGCTTCGCCGTAATATTCGCCCTTCAGTCCAACCGATTCCAGCATGAACGCGGTGTCTTTATAACGGAATCCGTAGATGTCCTTTACGAGTTTTTTGGCTTCTGCAGAATATCTTCTGATGTTGTCCGGTATGGCTTTCATCAGGACCGAGGTAACGTTCAGCAGTATCATCGGAACGGCGAGCGCTTTTGTGTCGCGCGTGCCCGGTACCGTCTTGGGCGTTATCTTGTATGGATCCGTCGACGGGTCGCGGTACATTTTCATGACGAAATCGTAATACTTTTCGGCGCGCTCTCTGTACGCCGCGTCGCCGGTCGCTTTATAGTATTCGGCACACGCAATGATATAGAAGCACTCCGAGAACATATACCTTCTTTTTCTGAGCGGTCTGCCGTCGCGCGTAACCTGGAAAAACATTCTGCCGTCCGTATCGATACAGTGCGCCGTGGCAAAATCGATGGCGCTTTTAGCCATTTTCAGCCATTCGCCGTTGTCGTGCTCGGGAAACGCGTTGTGCAAACGCGAGAACATATATCCGCACCTGCCCTGCATCCAGACGCTTTTATCGGTGGAATAGACGTTCCCCTCCCTGTCCAGACAGCTTATCAACCCGCCGTACTCGGCGTCGGCTCCGTGATTGAGCCAGAACGGTACGCACGACTCGAACAACTCTTTTTCAAACAAATCTATGTATTCGGAAATTTTCATGCTCTGCCTCCGCAATATTATTGATATATATTATTGATACATATTATAACACCATATTTTTTTCTTAGCAATATGTAGTTATTCTTAAATTACATATATGAGTTTATAAAACTCACTATATGTGGTAAAATGATACTATCATTAATCAGGGGAAACGGACATGCGCCTTAATATTGCAGTTATATTCACCGGAGGGACCATCGGCTCCGTATGCGAATCGGGAGTGATCGATATCTCGGACTCCGCGCCGTCGATGCTGATAAACGATTTTCTTAAAACGCGATCGGACGCATCGTTCTCTTCGTTCCGCCCCGCGGACACGCTGAGCGAGAACATGACCGCCGAAACGCTCGAAGCCGTTCAGTGCTCCGTAAGAAATACCGTTTCCGACGGCGGCTTCGACGGAATAATAATCACGCACGGCACCGACACCCTCACTTTTACGGCAAATCTGTTTTCTCAGCTGTTCGCCGACGCGCCACTACCCGTGGTGTTCGTTTCCGCAGACAAGCCTCTACCCGACGGCGGCAACGGCGCGGATAACTTTGCCGCAGCCGTTGACTTTATCCGCGAAAAAATACGCGGCGTATTCGTAGCGTATAAAAACCGCGGCGAGGCTCCCAAAATACACCTCGCTTCGCGTCTGGTCGATTCGGCACAGCTTACGGGATACGTTCTGAGTCTCGCGGGAAAAGAATTCGGCTCCGTTCTCAACGGCAAATTCATATGGAACGACGACCCCGTGAATCCCGCTCCCTCGGAGCTTGCTTCCAATCCGTTCTCCGTGCCGGCGGGAGAGAGGATCTCCACGGAAGTTGTTTCTCTCGTCGGACGTTCTTTGACGGATTTCAGGTATCTGAATTTCGATAAAGCGAAGCCCAAAGCGTTGGTTTATAAATTATATCACAGCGGTACGGCATGCACGGCGGCGGGCAGATACAACGCTGCGGAGTTTTTAAAAAAACTTAGTGAATCGGGTATCGAAACCGTCGTCGCGCCGATAAACGGCTCCGACGCGGAATATGCGGGCGCAAGCCTTATCTACGACGCCGCATGTTATGTCGCCAAGGATATTTCTTTCGAAATATGTCTGGTAAAAGTAATGCTCGCAGTAGGCTCCGGAAAAAACGTCTGCGAGATGTTAAAAGAAAACCGCGCATTCGAAAAACTGATCGCTTACAGGTAAATTTAATAACGTGTAAAATTAAACCGCCGCGTAATGCGGCGGTTTTACGTTTAGCGGATTGAAAAATGTTTTTACTCCGCGGGCTGGAACGGCTTCAGCGTTTCCAGACTCTTTTCGATTTCTTCGTCGGTGGGGATATAATCGCTCATTTCGCCGTCGTTGAACTTTTTGTATGCGCTGAGGTCGAAATAACCCGTACCCGTCAGCCCGAACAGAATGACCTTCTTTTCGCCGGTTTCCCTGCATTTCAGCGCTTCGTCCACGGCGACGCGGATGGCGTGCGAGGATTCGGGCGCGGGCAGAATGCCTTCGGTTTTGGCGAACTTTTCGGCGGCTTCGAAAACGGCGGTCTGTTCGACGCTGACTGCCTCCATGTATTTATCGTCGTAAAGTTTTGACAGTATCGCGCTCATTCCGTGATACCTCAGTCCTCCCGCATGGTTCGGCGAAGGCATGAACTCGGAGCCTAAAGTATACATCTTCATCAGCGGAGTGATATGTCCGGTATCGCCGAAATCGTACATGTATTTGCCTCTCGTCAGCGACGGACAGGAAGCGGGCTCGACGGCTATGAATCTGTATTCGGCTTCGCCGCGCAGCTTCTCGCCCATGAACGGCGCGATCAACCCGCCGAGGTTGGAACCGCCGCCCGCGCAACCTATGATGATGTCGGGTTTGACTCCGTATTTGTCAAGTGCGGTTTTGGCTTCCATACCTATCACCGACTGATGCAGCACGACGTGGTCGAGTACGGAACCCAGACCGTAACGGCAATTCGGGGTATTGACCGCGACTTCCACCGCCTCGGAGATAGCGCAGCCCAGCGAGCCGCCGGTATCGGGATGCGTCGCGAGGATCTTTCTGCCCGTTTCCGTCGTATCGGACGGCGACGGGATGACCTTCGCGCCGTAGGTACGCATGACCTCTTTGCGGTGAGGTTTCTGTTCGGAGGAAACCTTTACCATGAATACGGTAAGATCCAATCCGTAGAACGCGCACGCCATCGCAAGCGCCGTTCCCCATTGTCCCGCTCCCGTTTCGGTCGTAAGCGAGGTCAGTCCCTCCTGTTTAGCGTAATAAGCCTGTGCCGCTGCGGAATTGAGCTTGTGCGAACCCGAAGTGTTGTTACCCTCGAATTTATAATAAATTTCGGCGGGAGTGTCCAGCGCTTTTTCCAGGCAATACGCCCTGACTATCGGAGACGGACGGTACATCTTATAAAAAGCTACGATCTCGTCGGGTATATCGATATATCTGTCGGTCTGATTGAGTTCCTGTTCGACTACCGCAGAGCAGAAAACGTGTTCCAGATCCTCTTTCGTCACGGGTTTCAACGTGGCGGGATTCAGCATCGGAGGATGTTTTTCCTTCATGTCGGCGCGCAAGTTATACCACTTGCGGGGCATCTCGTCTTCGGACAGATAGATCTTGTAGGGTATAGGTTGCTTTGCCATAGTGTTACCTCCTTTCGGTATTTTTTGTTTTTTTATGCAAAAAGTCCCGACGCGATACAGCGTCGGGACGATTTTCATCGTGTTGCCACCCAACTTCGTTCGGAAAGCCGAACCTTCATTCTCGGATACCGTCATATCCTGACTCTGTTACGGGAGTTCCCGTTCCGGACTAATGACTTTTCAGCGTTCGCCCGAACCCTCCGCAGTCCATTCACTCGCTCTTGGCTTCTCCGTCACACCGACCCGGATATCTCTCTAGCCCCTGTCGGCGAGCTACTACTCTGCTTCAACGGTTTACGATTGTATGAAAGCATATTACCACTCCGCGGAAAAATTTGTCAACGATTTTTTTGATTTTTCCGAGAGTTTTTATTCGTCGGAATCGCCTTTTTATTGCGCGCGCAAAGCGTCGATCGGGCTGAGTTTGGACGCCTTTCTGGCAGGCAGTATTCCGAAAATCAAGCCCACCGCCGCCGAGAATCCGACGGCGAGGAAAACCGTGCTTGCCTGGAATGTGAACTGATACCCGATAAGCAGCGAAGCAAGATACGCTATCGTGATCCCGAGCGCGACCCCGAGTATGCCGCCCAACAGACTGATGATGACGGCCTCGACGATAAACTGGAACATTATTACCGCGGGCTTCGCGCCGAGAGCTTTTCTGAGTCCTATTTCGGCTGTACGCTCGGACACGGAAACCAGCATCATGTTCATTATCCCGATACCGCCTACCAACAGCGAAATAGCCGCTATCCCTGCCAGCATGCCCATGATCAGATCGGTTATGGTAACGACTATGTTCATGACCTCCTGCTGGTTCGACACCGAATAGCCGCGCGTGGAGCCTACGATCTCCGCGCAAAGATCGCTCATCTGAGACACCGCGAGACTGACGGCATCGGAATCTGATATAACGACGTCGAATTTTTTGACCAGTCCCATCTGAAGTTCGCGCATCGCCACGGTATACGGGACGAGGACGGAATAGTTCCCGGTCGTCTCCAGTCCCACAAGTTTATTCAATATCCCGACAACGGTAAAATCCATATTCTGTATCTTTACGGTTTCGCCTATCGGATTATAATTGCCGTACAGATTTTTCCATACGTCATATCCCAAAACGCACACATGAGAAGCGTTCTGAACGTCGTAATCGAAGATTTCGCGTCCCGAAAGCAGCATCGGGGAAGCCGAAAGATCGAAATAATAATTGTCTATACCTATCACCCTGGACGCGGAATTGTATACGCGGTCGTACAGAGAATGCGTTTCGCCGGGTATCAGAGTAAGCGTCTTGGTGGAGCTCAGCGAGGGCGAAACTCCTGCAACGTGATCCAGCTCCTCGAAGCGTCGCATGTCTTCCTCGGTAAAGCCCGGAATAACGCGCGTATCCGTCAGAGAAACGGTAACCCTGTTGCCGCCCAGCCCCGAAAGCTGTTGAATTATGGAACTGGTAACCCCCTGTCCTATCGTGATAAGCGCTATGATGCTGGCGATACCTATAATTATTCCCAGCGTGGTCAGGAAGGTACGCATCTTGTTCATCGCGAGGTTTTTGAAGCTCATCGCAAGAATGTCTTTAAACATTTCCGCTCCTCCTCATCCTGCGCGAACGTATCGTCGGCTTGTCCTCCCATTTTACGCCTTCTTCGTCATATATCGCGCTGTATTCTTCCGCGGTATACAGTCTGCCGTCCAGGATATGCACTATCCTTTTGGCGCGGCGGGCGATTTTGGGGTCGTGAGTGATCATTATGATGGTTTTGCCTTCCTTGTTCAGTTGCTCGAACAGATCCATTATCTGCGCGCCCGTCGTCTGGTCGAGCGCTCCGGTAGGTTCGTCGGCGAGAATTATGGACGGGTCGGTAACCATTGCGCGGGCAATCGCCACGCGCTGTTGCTGTCCTCCGGAAAGCTGTTTGGGCTTGTTCATCACCTTGTCGCCCAAACCTACTTTGTTCAGCAGTACCATCGCGCGCGCCTTTCTTTCCCTGGTCGGCACGCGCGCGTAGATCAGCGGCAGCTCGACGTTGTCCAGCGCCGTCATTCTGGGAAGTAACTGAAATTGCTGAAAGACGAAACCTATGTCGTTGTTCCTGACCTTGGCAAGCTGTCTGTCGCGCATAGAACCGATGTCCTTGCCGTTTAGAACATAGCTTCCCGAATCCGCTGTGTCCAGACAGCCTATGATATTCATAAGCGTGGATTTCCCTGAACCGCTCGGTCCCAGTATGGATACGAATTCTTTCTGCCGAACCTCGAAATTGACGTTGAACAGCACCTGTAAAGAGCTTTCGCCCAAAGGATAGGATTTATTTATGTCTCTCATCGAGAGCAAAACTTTCTCCGCCATGATCCTTTATCCCAGTATGCTGCTGATCAGGCTGTCGTCCGCCCTGTAAACGACCTTGTCGCCTTCGTTGAGTTCGTACCCGGAATTGGCTTCCACCGCGGCTTCCGTACCGGTAGAGAGCAATATCCGCACATATACGCGTTTGTCGCGACCGGATTCGCGCACGGTAACGTAAGGTTTGCTTTCGGAATCGTAGAAAATGCACTTCGTCGGTACGATAAGGCTGTTATAAACTACTTCCTGCGGTACTCTGACTGCGACCGAATACCCTACCAGTACTTCCTCTCGCGTCAGAATATCGTTTACGTCTATGCCGAGACCTTCAACCGTTTCGACGTCCAGGGATTCGTCGTAATAAGTGTAGTCCAGATAGCGCATTTCCTCGGCTCCGGGATTTTCGGCAAGGTATGCGGCGGCCATTTCCGCGTCCTCGTCCGCGGGAGAGGTCAGATCCACGACCTTCGGTTCGCCGAAAACGATTTTGGCTTTTACGGCATAATACGCGACGCCCGAGCTGTAAGAACCCGTCAGTATTTCCTGTATTTCCGCCAGCACTTTCCTGCCGTTCAGCGCGTTGATCGTTACGGCGGCGTAAACGCCCTGTTTTACTCCGGTCTCCGCCTCCGATGCCGCGCTCTCCCTGAGCATCTTGTCTATGGACGCCACGTCGTATTCGGTAACGGTGAAGGAAGTATAAAGCTGCGTAACCGATACGCGGAATACCGTCGAATCCATACCGATATAAGTACCTACGGTGAGATTGAAATTGTATAGCGTATATTCTATCGCTCCGCTTTCCTCGGGCGAGGTCGCCTCCTCGATGAGCGATTTGACGTAATCGGTGTCTATTTCCCTGACCGCCGCCTCGGACTCGTCGAGTATCAGATAATCGTTCAAATCGTCAGGAAGTCCGCTGTCGGATCCGCCCGGCGCCAAAAACACGTCCAGAATAAAATCGGAAAGAGTGGTGTCGCGGCTTATAACGCCTTCCGCGACCAGCCTGTCGTAATCGGATTTCAACGCCTCGAAATCTATATAAAGCGGACTTACCCTGAATACCGTTATGTTGTCGGACTTGGTATTTAAAACGTTACGCTTCCCGCGCATGGCGGAATTCGCGTATGTTACTTTATAATACAACGGAACGTCGTTGATTATCGCGTTGACCAGAAAATCCGTCCAGCTGAAATTGGAATCGTAGTCCTTTATATCGCTAAGATCGGTTATATCGTTAACGGCGGCATAGAAAGGAATGTCCCGGGTGATACCCGCTTCCACTACGGTACCAGAAGAACTGATATTGCTGGAAAGCGATCCGCGCGCGACCGATTCTTCCGCGGTCTTGACCTCGCCGCTCTTCAGCCCGAAAACCACGCCGAGCACTATAGCCGTCACCAACACTATCAGTATAAGCGTCAAAATAACGATACGTTTTTTTGTCCAGAACTTACTCGCAGCCATATGCTCACCTGTATAAAAAAGAATTTATAACGATTATATCACCGTTATGACGTTATCCGACAAAAAGCGCGCGATAATAAAAGTAAATAAAAAGTGTCCGCGGCACACGGACACTCTACCTGTTTACTTCCTTTCGCGTTTTTCCAAAAACACGTCGTTCATTACCGCATAGCCGGTCAGATGTCCTTCCTTGATCAGCGAACCGATTTCTCGGACGAACTCGGGCTTCTTGCGGCGCTTCACCTTTACCATCAGCTCGTCGATATATACCTTGTCCGCGTCGCCGATCGCTTTAAGCACCTTTTCCGACAACAGAATATGATTGACCATGGCGTATGCCGCCAAAGCGGCGAGCACGGCTATTATTATTCCGACGAACCTGTACGAAACCACCAGCGCCGCAACGATCGCGCCACCTATACACAAAGCCGCCATGAGCGATGCTATCAGAATCTCTTTGCGATAGTCTTTTTTATCGAAATTAGGAGCTATTGTCTCCCTGTTTTCGGAAAGAGCGGATGCCGTAAATTCGACGCTTTGTCCGGGCAAAGCGCTTTCGTCGGGTTTTTCCTCGGGGGCTTTTTCTCCGACGGATTTTTCAATCCCGTTTTGTCCGATTGTTTCAGGCTCGTCGGACAAGGCTTCTATTTCATATTTGGTTTTATTCTCCATGATTTTGCCGCTCCTTTAATTTTTCGGCGTATTCCCCGAGATATTTTTTAATTACGGACATGGCGCGGTCGTAAGTCGCCTCGTCCTTTGCCAGAAACGGATCGGGAACGGGCTTATATACGCCTTCCGCCGCCTCCGACAAAGTTTTGAACTTCGGTTTCAGCGAGCGCGGCAACAGCCATTTGTGCCAGCGCGTCATTCCGATGATTTCGTCGGCCTCATCGAACACATTCCTTGCGTTCGTAATGTGTCTTGGCTTGAATGCGTCCAGCTCCTCCGCGGAAAAACCCTCTTTCAACAGCGCGGCGTACGACAGTCTGTGCAGTTTCTTGGATTTATTCAAAACCGCCGCGGAGTCTATGCGTTCCGCGACCGCTCCGAGAGCGGGGTCCGAAAGCGCCATTCTTTTGAATACGAATTCGCAGTACGGACTGCGACATACGTTGCTGGAACAAACGAAAAGTATCTTCATGTTCTCTCCTTTAATGAATGTTTTTCAAAAGCGTAATTTCCCCCGCCTCATCGCCGAGAACGGCGATTATCCCGTTGCATTCCCCCGTCGAAAACATCGCCGAACGCGAATTCATCGCCAGCCTGAACTTGACGGGAAAAGTTACCCACTCGGGCTTGTTGGTGAAAATCGCTATCTCGGGAGAGGTTGAACTGAGGAATGCCGAGCGCGTCGACCAACCGTATCCGTGATGACCGACCTTAAGCAGATCGATCTTTCCGACCTGTTTACCTATACTTTTTTCGACGCCGCCGTTGATATTGACGTCGCCGGCGAGCAACGCTTTGGTGCCGCCCTTTTCGACCAGCACCGCCAGCGAATTGTCGTTTTCGCCGACCCGTTTGCCTTCCGTTGCTTCCGCGGTGTTGTACAGCGTCAAAGTGTAATTTCCGAGTGCAAGCGTGACGCCGTCGAGGTCCTGACAAATCGTGACTCCGCGCTTATTTGCCGCCGAGATCATTTGGGAATACACCTCGCGGTTATCCCACTCCTCGACTTCGTTTATCGCTATCCTGTCTTCGTAATAACGTTTCAAATAGGCTTCCTTAACCGTGATGTCGGGATCCGAAATCAATGTATCGAAGCCGCCAAGGTGATCGGAATGAGCGTGAGTTCCGATAACGAATTCCAGGGTAACTTTTCCGTTTTCGTCGCCGGCGGTCTTTTTAACGTATTCCACGATTTTATTCTCGTATCCTTCCAGATCCAGTTCGGGCAAACCTCTGGGATTGTCGGAATCTTCGCCGCAGTCCACCATCGCGAATTTACCCTCGCTTTCCAGCAGTATCGCGTCCGAAGATCCGGTATTCAAAAAATGTATTTTGTCGCCTGACACGCCCGTATACGAAGCGGCTTCGACGGGCGCTTCGTCATTGCGTCTGACGGAATATATTATCCCGTATGAAACGAAAACCGCCGTGATTGTCAAAACGACGATTACGACGCAACAAATTATTATCTTGATATGCTTTTTAGTTAATTTTGACATATGCTTCGTCTCCTCGGTTTACTGTTCATTCGGCTCCTCGGTCGGAGTTTTTTGCGGCATGCATTTTAACAGATGTTCGCGGTACTTTTCTACGGCATCCTCGGGCGCGGCGATCCTTATCTTTCCGCCTCCCGTAGCCAGCCAGCCGAAAAACGTCGGACTGAGTTGAACTTTTACCTTGATCCTGACGGCATTGCCGGGAAGTTTCAACATGGTAACGTCGAAACCGAATTTATCGACTATCACGTTGACGTAGGATTCGTCGCATTCCAGTTCTATGTTGACCGCTTCTCCGCCGTACATCGAAAATACCTGTTTCCTGAATTCGGATATGTCGGCGACGCTACCGGTTTCGGCGTCATCCGCTTCCATGGTGACGCGGTCCATCCTGTCCACGCGGTATGCGGTGATTCCGGGATGCTCCGATACGGCAAGCAGATAATAGTTGTTTTCCTCGAACAGCATCTGAACGGGACTGACTATATACGGCTCCATATCCTTTCTGTAACTGCGCTTCCCTTCGAAATCGTAATCGAAATATAAAAAGGAACACTTCTTTCCCGCGGATATGCACGCGTCCAGGGTATCCACGTTATAAAAGATATTTTCGTTTTTCAGCTTTACGACGTCGAACCTTAGGTGCTTGGCGCCGAGCGTTTCTTTCCCCGTGCGACCCGCAAGTTCCGTCAGCTTCTTTTCGAGCGCCGCCGTCTTTTTAGCGGTAACGAAGCGCGCAGCGTCCACGGCGTCCGTAAGAATCCGCAGTTCGGCGATATCGAACGAACGATCCACAACGTAATAATAATTGCTCCTCCCCCTTTCGGACAACACTTCGTATCCGTAAGCGTTCAAAAGCTTTATATCCTCGTAGAGAGTTTTCCGTTCCGCGGAAATGCCCCTTTCCTTCAGCCTTTCGATGATCTCGTTCGTGGACATGGGGTGCATCTCGTCCGACTCTTTCAAAAGTATGTCGTATACGACCTTGGGTCTTATTTTTCTTTGGTGATCGCCTAAAATCATATCGTTCAGACCTTTTTGTTTATAAGATAATCAATTGCCTCGGCATATCCTTCGAAGCCTTTGCCCGCAATGGTTTTTTCGGCATATAGAGAAACGTAACTGAAACGCCTGAACTCCTCGCGCGAATAAATATCGGTCAGATGCACCTCGACCGCGGGAAGCCCCACGGCTTTCAGCGCGTCGAGAATGGCTACGCTGGTATGAGTGTACCCGCCCGCGTTTATCACGATCCCGTCGAAAATATTCAACGAACGCTGGATATAATCGATAATGGCGCCCTCGCTGTTGGACTGAACCACGCTGACGTCGGCACCCGAAAGCGCCGCGCGCTCCTCGATGAACCTTACGAGCGAAGCGTAATCGGATTTACCGTACAGACCCGGTTCCCTGATGCCGAGCATGTTCAGGTTCGGTCCGTTGATCACCAGTATCTTTTTCATAGGTAATATTCCTCCAACTCGGTTTTAGGCACTTTGATAGAAAATACCGAGCCTATCTTATCGGCAAGCACTAAGTTTATAAATTCGCCTTCCGTCTTTTTATCCCCCGCGGACGCCTCGGCAAGCCGTTTGGCAGTATATTCGAAAGCGACGGGCAGACCGTACTTAACGCACAGCTTTTCTATTCTTTGCGCGTCGCGCGCGGGACAATCCGCTTTCCTGACGGAAGCCCTGAGCATTAAGTTCACTCCGGCTGCCACGGCAACGCCGTGCGGCAGAGTGAATCCCGAAAGTTTTTCCGCCGCGTGCGCCGGAGTATGTCCGAAATTCAGAATACGCCTCAGCCCGGATTCCTTTTCGTCCGCCTCCACGACCCTGCGCTTTATGTCCACGGCGGCTTCGACGATCTTTTGGACGTTTTTGCCGAATCCGTCTTCCAGCATCGTTAAAATTTCGCCGCCGTCTATGACAGCGTATTTTATCAGTTCGCCCAAACCGTTCTTGATCTCGGCTTCGGGCAAAGTTTCAAGGAAATCGGTATCTATGGCAACAAATTTCGGCTGTTTGAATGCTCCCGCAAGATTCTTGCCCGCTTTAAGGTCTATCGCGGTCTTGCCTCCTACGGAAGAATCGGTCATGCTCAAAAGCGTAGTGGGTATCTGAACGCAGTCGATACCCCTTAAATACGTCGCCGCGGCAAAACCCGCTATGTCGCCGACAACCCCGCCGCCCAAAGCGACGACGGTGTCGCGCCTGTCCAATCCAGACTCCGCCAAAAACTCCAGTATTTTCAGATACTCTCTCCCGTTTTTGGAAGCCTCGCCGTGCGGCAGAACGTAAACGCAGGTTTCGAATCCGCAGCCGCTCAGTTCGCCGATAATACTGTCCGAATACAGCGGCATGACGACGTCGTCCGTTATTATCGCCGTTTTGTTCCCTCGTGCGATTTGTTTCAGCTTTTTTCCGATATCGGACGAAGCGCCTTTTCGTATTAATACTTCGTACTCTCCCGAATCGGTTTTAACCTTTAGGATACTCATTTTTTCTCCTGTCAGAATTGATACATATAATTATCCACGTTTTTGGACTTTTGTCAAGCAACGCGCTCTTTTTTACGGCTTACCCGCGATAATTAAGCGAAAAGCGCCGTTATACGGCGCTTTCCCCTATACGGAATCAAATTGTTTTCGTCTTATTTTTTGAAATAACGGTTGTAAAGTCCGAGGAACGCTTTTCCGTGCCTGGCTTCGTCGCGAGCCATTTCGTGAACGGTGTCGTGTATGGCGTCGAGATTCAACGCCTTCGCGCGCTTTGCAAGATCGGTCTTGCCAGCGGTCGCGCCGTTTTCGGCCTCGATACGCATTTCGAGATTTTTCTTGGTGCTGGCGCTGACTACTTCGCCCAGAAGTTCGGCAAATTTTGAGGCGTGTTCCGCTTCTTCCCAAGCCGCCTTTTCATAATAAAGACCGACTTCGGGATAGCCTTCGCGGTGAGCCGCTCTCGCCATGGCAAGATACATGCCCACTTCGGTGCATTCGCCCTCGAAATTCATTCTGAGGTCTTTGATGATGTCCTCGGGCGCGCCTTCCGCGACGCCGATGACGTGTTCAGCAGCCCAGCTCATTTCGCCTTCCTGCTTAACGAACTTTTCTTTGGGCGCCTTGCAAACGGGGCACTTTTCGGGAGCTTCATCTCCCTCGTAGACGTAACCGCAAACACTGCATACGAATTTTGCCATTTTTTGATCTCCTTTTTGTGTATTATCGATTTTTTTATTTTCTTCCGCCTGTGCGGCGATTTTTTCGAAAACTTCCGCGCCGTGCTTACAAACGGGGCATACATACCCCGGCTCCGGCTTGCCCTGACGGATAAAGCCGCAAACCGTACAAACGTAACCCTCGGCGTTTCCCGCGGGCGCGGGCTTAGGCTTTATGTTTTTGTGATAGTACGCGTAACTAACGGGTTCACCGTCGTAAACCTCGCTTTCGCCGACCGCGCCGAGGAACATGACGTGCGTGCCCAGATCGAAGGTTTCTATCACGTCGATATTCAGATATCCGACGGAATATTTTTTCAGCGCCAACGCTCCGTTGGGCGTTCTGAAAGCGTCTATGCCGTCGAATTTTTCGGCATCCTTGCCCGAACGCATCCCGAAACCCTTGAAAATTTCGAAAGGCGTTTCCGTACTCAGGATACTGATCGCGGCTTTTTTGCTCTTTAAAAGCATTTGCGTGGTCAGATTTGCTTTATTCATCGTAACGGAAACGGTTTCGGGCACGGAAGTCTGCTGCAACGCAGTATTGACGATACAGCCGTTATCCTTGCCTCCGTCGCAGACCGCGACAAGATACAGCCCGTAAGTTATTTTCGTGAAAACGTTCATGCTTCCTCCTTGACGCGTCCGATACATTCTTCGCAAACGCCGCCGAACAGAATATCAGTCGATTCGACTTTCCCGCCGAAATCGGCGCAAGGTCCGTTTATGTTGCCGTCCACGCACACGTCTGTAACTTTTCCGCATACTCTGCAACAAAAGTGCGCGTGTACCGCCAGCGTTTTGTCGTAGCGGTTGGTATTGTCGGAAATGCGTATCTCGCGGATCTTTCCCGTTTCGGCAAGTTGCTTCAGATTCCTGTAAACGGTTCCCATGCTGATCTTGGGCATGACCTTGCGGGCGCGCTCGTATACCGCGTCGGCGCCGGGGTGATCCGACGACTGCATTACGACGTTGTATACGATTTCCCTTTGAAGCGTGTTGCGCATATACCCTCTTGTTATCAGTAACTGTTACTATTATTATCATATATGTTTTATTTTGTCAAGCGAATAAACGCTTAACGTAAATTTTTTTGATAAACATTATGCTTAATCCGGGTTGAATCCGATTTAAATCGTGCGCCGCGCGCAAAGCGATAGGTCGTTCGGACAAACGGCATCGCTCAGCCGCGGTTTACTAATATACGCGGACAGTATATGATATATATATGCGAAAGCTCCGCGGCTAACGGCGGAGCTTTCTTTCGCTTCGTTACGGAAGGAGAAGGATTTCAAAAAGTTGATTTTATCGGATCGAAGTTATTCCGTAACGTTTTTTAACAAAGCTTTCTTTTCCGCAATGTATTCTTTTGCAGTCTGCTCGGCTTGAGCGATCGCGTTTTCGAGAGTCTCTTTATCGGACGTCAATTTGTCAAGGACGGCAGTTTTCTTTTGATCGAGTTCGGCTTTTTCCTCCGCGCTGAGTTCGTTTTCGAATTTTCGGAGATATTCGTCCGCCTTTGCCGAAAGTTTCGCGGTAAATTCCTTCAGCGAATCTATGCTGAGGCTTCCGTCGTCAACGGCTTGTTTCAAATCGTTCAGCAAGCTCTTCATCTCCTCGACGCTCAATGCTATCTGCGCTTCGATCTCGTCGTCCAGCCATGCCGACACGACGCTTTCCACGGCGTTCGCGGCGGCTGAGGCGCCCGCTATCGCGGAATTTATAAGCTCGCGGTGTCTTTCCGCCAGTTTACCCAGTTCGACTCTTATCGAGGCTTCCGCGTCGTTCAGCGCGACGGTCAGTTCGTTCTTGACGCTTTCGAGTTCGACGCCGAGCGCCGAATTTTTAAACAGCTTGTCCGCATAAGCCTCAACGCTTTCCAGGGTCACTTCCCCGGCGTCGTTCTTGATTTGTTCGACGCATTCGGATCCGAGTATCGCGGTTACACGCTCCACGACGCTTTCGTCAAGAGGATAAGTATATACGTCCTCGGCAAGTTCCGCTAAGCACGAAACGTATTCCAGGCAAGTCGCACCCGCCGTGTACATCTGATAAGCCGTTCCGTAATACGCCGCCACGGGGTCCGTCAGCAGACGCTTAAGGCAGTATTCCGAATATACTCCGCAAACGGCGCTTGCAGCCGCCTTGTCGTATACCGCAAAAGCCGTCTCCTTGGCGCGAAGATATGCGTCGGTGGAAAACTCCTCTAAAGTTCCGTAGGCGTTTTTGAGCGCTTCTATCAGGTCAACGTCGTTCAGTTCTGCCGCCGCCTCTATCGAAATTCCGCTTGTTTGGGATACCGAAAGTGCAAGTTGAAATTTCTGAACGGACATATTCTGTATCGCTTCATTGTCGGGATTCGAAGACTGAAATTCTTCCATGCGCCTTATCAGCGAATACTCGCCGTCGTAGCTTACCGTAAGATCGAAGCCTGTTTCGCTCGCTACCGCGGATACGCCGGCTTGTATCTGACTTTCGATCGACTTGGTCATAATGCTCGTCGACGAGGACACCAGTGCGTTTACGGTGCGGTTTTCGTCGTCCAAATAACCGTACTCGACGCAAAGTTCGGCGATTCTTTTCAAAGCGACGTCGAGTTTTTCGCCCTCGATGCCCGTTTCTTCGTAGAGAAGCACGATTCCGTCTTCGTTTTCACCGCGGGCCTCGGTAACGACGTTATTTTCGTCGACTATCAATCCGACCGACGGATTTATGCTTAAACTTACGTATGCCTGCGCGCTTTCCGCGTTTTCGTCGCCTTTTTCGTTACAAGCGCCGAGACAACACAGCGTCAATGCCAACATCAATATTGCGGCGGTAATCTTAAATTTCATGGTTTGCCTCCTTTGCCGTGCGTTAACGGCTTTCGAACATTAAACACGCCTCAAAGAAATTTTGTTGCGCTAATCCTTTTTTGCGTTCCAGAAATTTTCCATCGAACCGTATTCGTCCGTAACGCTCTTTAAAAATCCGTCGTATTCGGAGTCGGTGATCGCGCTGCGCGTTCTGTCGTATGCTTCGGCGAAAATCTCAAGACGCGATTCGTATTGCGCTTGCAACACGACTTCCGCCAAGGCGGCGAATTCTTCCGCGCTCCGAGGTACGTTTTTTAGCGCTTGCAGCCCGGAATGTTCGATCCCTATGTTCTTCAGAAGTCCCAAATACTCGACGGCGGCGTCCGCCAGAGCGTCCGGCGTAAGCGCCGCAAACAACGAACCGAAGTCTGTATTCGCCAGGCTTTCGAACGCTTCGAACGCGTTTTCGGCGTTGACTATCCCATCGACTGCGGCGCCGAGAAAGGCCGAGATCAGTTCCGTAAAATCGGAGCGCACGAAATACAGATATACTTTCAACTCCTCGTAAAACTCGTCGCGGGAACTTATCCTCGTGCCGTATTCAGATTCGTACTCGTTCAGCAAAGCTTCGGTTTCGTCCATCAGCGCGGCAAATTCTTCGGTAAAATCGGATTCCGGATACAGTTTTAAAACCGTCCAGTAATCCGCAGGCAGCAACGAAGGGTTGTCCGTGTCGAAATAAACGCGGCAATTATATATCCCTATCCGCGCCAGCAAACCGGCGTTTTCGGCGATATCCGAAACGTATGCATTAAGCTCGGTACTAATCAGCTCGAAAAACCGCGAGTCGAGAATATAGCTTTCGTAAATTTCGTAAATCTCCTCTTCGTTTTTTCCCTCGCTGACGCGATCAACGTATCTCACAGCCGAATTTTCGAGCGCTTCTTTCAGAACGGAGATTTTTTCGGTCGCTTCCACGTTTAACATTTCGCACATCTTTTCAACGGATACCCTTTCCTCCCAAACCGCGACGTAAAAGCCTTTTGCCTTGAAATATTCGCCGAGACTGTTTGCCGCCTCGTCGATAACGGAAGATTTCCCGTCCGTTCCGCTGAAGCGCACGACGTTTTCGTCGGCGTCGAGATCCAGATAACCGAGTCTTGCCGCGGCGTCGGTATACGTCACCACCGCTTCGGACAGAGGCTCGCCTTCTATTTCGGTCAACACCCCCGCGTCGGACAAGACGACGTCTGCGTCCGCGTTGAGAGCGTTTACGGAAGTCACTTTCCCTTCCCGATCCGTAAGGAACGCCACCGACGGATTTATCTCGAGTTTAAACACGTATCCGTAGTCCTCCTCGCTTCGGAAAACACCAGTGGCGGCAAGGCAAATAAGCACCGTCACCATACACGCCGCAACGGCAACCGCGCTCCATACAGCGGTTTTTCGGCTCCCTAAATTATTAGTACGGTTTTCTTTTTTCGGCTTTTCCGCCGTAACGATCGGCGCCTCGCGAACGCGGGAACTCATCGGGGGCGCTATAGCGTCGAATTCGTCGTTCAATCTCTTTTTTAACCGCATCATTGCATTTCCTCCTTCAACGCTTTTTTCAGTTTTTCAACGGCTCTTTTGTACTTCGAGGTGATCGTGCCTATCGGCGCGCCTGTATCGGCGGCGATTTCTTTATGCTTGTATCCCCACACGATATGTAAAACGACGATCCTCTGTTCGTCTTCGTCCAGCACGCGCTTCATCGCGCTTGTAATCATATCCCTGACGGCAGCCCTTTCCGTATTGTCGTACCAGCTATCGCTCTCTTTGGGCGCATATTTTTCACGGGTGGCGCGGGCGCGAAGTTCGTTCAATGCGGCGTTTTTGGCGATTTGTAAGATCCATGCCGAAGCGTTGGTGCCGAAGCGGTATCCGGATATGTTCGACTTGATATTCAGATAAACCGTCTGCATGACGTCCTCGCAGTCGAAACGGTTGTTGAAGTATGTGTACAAAAACGCGTACACTCCTCGCTTGGTTTCCGTATACAGCCTTTCGAAAGCTTCGTTGTCTCCTTCGGCTATGCGTCTGAGCATAGCGTCGATTTCACGTTTCTTCAATCCGTCACCCGAATATTAAACACGCAAGGGGCGCGCGTTATTGCGTTTAAGCGCGTTTTTTTGATTATATCACGAACGAAGACGGAAGCAATCGGATTTTTCGGCAAATGCTTGTCGTACCTTTTCGTCCGTATTATGTGATATAATTAAAATATGGATAAAACGCGGGAAGATCACGACATACATCGCGAATACGCCGAAGCGGGGCTCAAATACTATACTCCGCGCGAAGAAACGCTTAACGTCTTAACGCACGGTGTCGGGGTGCCGATCGCCATGGCTTTCATGATATATCTGCTTTGCATGGCAAAAAATTTGTCAGAAATTCTGACCGCCGTTTTTATGTGTTCGGCCGCCGCCGCGGTTTACGGCATTTCCGCTGTATATCATTTTCTGAAACCGTCCAAAGGCAAATTCGTCGCGCGCAAGATCGATCACGCTTCGGTCGGGCTGCTGGTAACCGCTTCCGCGATACCCTTTCTGTTGTTGGGTACGGTTTCCGTGTGCAATTACATAGCCATAGGCGCGTGCCTTTTTATTGTCGCCGTCGATGCGCTCGGCTGTTGTATAAACCTGATAAAATTCAAAAAGGCGGGCGTACTTTGCGATATTACCGTCGCCGCCATAGGCTTCGCTTTCTTTTTCGTCAATCGCACTTATATTCCAGACGTTACCGCTTATTTCTATTGCGCGGGATTTTGTTGCTGTGTACTCGGATTAGTGCCTTTCGCTCTGAAAACAAGATACATGCACACCCTTTTTCACGTTCTGACGCTGATAGGTCCGACAATGTTTATGATCGCCGCCGCTTTCATGTTCGAATAAAAAGTCCGGCGGCGGCGCCGTCGGACTCGCTGACTATTGATAAGGCGATGCCCCGTACAATATCGGGTTATTTGAGCGTCGCCGCGATTTCTTTGGCTTTTGCTTTGCCCGCTTCGGAAAGAGGCAGGAAGGGCTTTCTGCAATCTCCCATCGGGATACCCAGCTCGGTCAGAATGGCTTTTTCCATGGCGAATACGCCGAACGGTATCATAGCCTCGATTATGCGGTTGACTTTTTCCTGTACTTCCATGGCTTTTTTGAGGTCGCCCTTTTTAAATGCGGCGTAAATTGCCAGAATGTCGTCCTGGAGGAAGTTATAGGTGCTGCCTATGCCGCCGTCCGCGCCCATGGACAATCCGCCGATAAGCATTTCGTCAAAGCCGTTGAATACTGTGAGCGGGCGTTTCATGTGTTTGAAACGCTCCAGTTCGAACAGGTTGACGGAGGTGTGTTTGACGCCCATCAGCTTTTTGTTGTCGATCATGTCGGACACCAGCGAAAGCATACCGTCGAAGCCGCCCGACGCGGGGAAATTATATATCAGCATCGGCAGATCGGTGGCGTTCAGAATATCTGTATAATATCCGCGGATAGCTTCGCCCGAGAAGGAATAATAATACGGAGCGACGGCGCTGACGGCGTCGTAACCGAGTTCGGCGGCGCGTTTAGCCATACGTATCGCGGCGTCGGTAGAGGTTGATCCCACATGGGCTATCAAAGTAACTCTGCCCTTATTCAGACGAGACACGTATTCGAGCAGAGAAACTCTTTCTTCCTCGCTCATCATCATGGCTTCGCCGCTGGAGCCGGCTACGTACATGCCTTTCAAGCCTTTTTGAATATTACGCTCGGCAAGCATGCCGGTTGCTTCGTAGTTGATTGAACCGTCTTTGTCGAATGCGGTCAGCAGAGCCGCGTACATACCGGAAAAATCTTTCATAAATGACACTCCTTAATTAAAAGCTATTATTGTTTGTTGTGTTTCGGTTATCATGGCTTTTTCTGTCGTATATATCCTGCCAGCTTTCAGATAATCCCTCTGATCGCATTTGCGGTAAGATATATGTTCGCTGTAAGCTTCGATACCGGTAACCTTGTTCTTTTTGATGGTGAAATCGATGCGCTCTATCACCACTTTTTCGATTCCGCAACCCGCTTTCCAGTTATAGTCCTCGACTCCCGCTTGTTTCACCACAGTACCGTCCGCAGTTTTCGCAGTCCCGTCCGACGAAAAATCGGCGTATGTGCCGTCCTTCATCAGAACATAAACAATATTGACGCGGACGATCTGCTTACCCGGGCGTTTAACTCCCTGATAGGTTATATAAGTAACCGGATCTTCCACGCTGAGAGCGTGATCGAACAGGTCGCCCAGATAGCCGAGATCCTCGTATGCGCTCACAATCGGATCGCCCTGCGCTTCGCCGAGAGCGTTCCTTTCGGCAGGCGCGGTTACGGTAGCGCTTCCGGTATAATTGCCTGCGGAGCAGGAAATGTCGTAAGAATATACCGTGGACAGCCATTCCGTCGAATCCTCGTCCGCCCAGTTTGTGCGCGAAGCGCCCTGTTTGCGGTTCTCTTCGGGATCGTCGGAATACAGATAGAGCGACCTTTCCGTCGAGTACGCCTCTTCGTAATACTTGTTATACTGCTTTTCGGTATAAAGTGTCAAGATTTTATGAGTGAAATCGAATTTTGCCGAAAAGCCGTCGGCTTCCGCTTTCTCAATAGCGGAACGCAGTACCCCGACCACCTCGTCGTCTTTTATATTGCAAGAAACGGTCAATGCGGCTATAACGACTATCACCAATACTGCAGCCACGATCTTAGCGTATTTCATCGTCGTTCCCTCCTTCCGCGCTCTGCGTAAGCTGCGGCTCGGACGCTTCGAACACGGGTTCGGCTTCGGGTTCCGCTTCGATGCCGTTTACCGCAAGATCCGCAGCCGCTTCCTCGCCGAGAGCGAAATTTTCGGCTTTTGCCGCCTCTTCTTCGGCAAGGCGCTGCGCCTCGTGGCGTTCGGCAAGTTCTTCCTGGATAACGTGCAATCTTTCGCCGGTAAGTTTGTAGAACAGTATAGGCACTATGCTGATAAGATTAAGCACGGCGGGAATGATCGTGTAAATCGCAAACAGACCGCCTTTGGTGTATTCCGACTGGACGGGGTTATGTCCGTCCACGAATCCGAGCGGCTGGCTGAACAGGAAGAATCCCAACAGGAACGTCAGGAAATAGTCTTTCAATCCGCTGGAGATCTTGCTTCTCAGTCCCATCAGCGAGAACGTGATGCCCTCCTGTCTTTGTCCGGTCTTGTGTTCCCAGTAATCTATTGTATCCGCCGCCATCAGGTGCGGAACAACGTTCAATACGCCCACCGGCAGCATCGTAAAGAACATCAGCGCGGCAATTACGTACCACGGCACGGTCATTCCCACGAAATAAACTATCGTCAGACACACCGAGTGCCATATCGTGGCGATAATAAACAGCTGTTTGGCGTTGAAATGCCGCTTTAATTTGGGCGCGAAAAGCATACCTATCATCGAAGCTATCGCTCCCGGCAAAGCAAAAGCGATCTGAAGCGAGCCGTTGCCGTAAATATAACATACGACGTACATGATCGCCGCAGAAACCAGATTCCTGAAGAAGGTAAGCAGATTCGCGCATATCAAAGCCAAAAACGGCTTGTTCTTGAAAAGATATTTGAATCCCTCCGACCATTTCGGGATTTTTGTCGAAGGCTCTATTCGCTCGCGCAATATCAGCGCGCTGATGACCATGAAAATCGGTGCGATGACGCCGATTATGACCGCAGTCCCCGTATAGGTCGCCTCGTAGTTGTCGCCCGTAACGATAAGCCCCAGAGAAATCAGCACGAGCGCCGACTGTTCGCCTATCGAACCGAGTATTCGGCTTATCGAAATAATCTTCGTCCTTTCGTCGATATTGGGAGAAACGACTGCGGGAAGCCCCTGTAGCGGAACTTCGACCGCGGTGCCTATAGTCGAAAACAATATGTAAGAAATATACATGAACGCGATCTTGCCCGCTTCGCTCATTCCCCTGAAGTTAATGAACATTATTATGGTACAGATCGCGTAAGGCACGCTTGCAAATAACAGATACGGGCGCATTTTGCCCATTTTAGTGCGCGTTTTGTCAACGATGACGCCCATTATCGGGTCGTTGATTCCGTCCCAGATCTTGGCGATAAGGAACATCGTGCCGACCGCCGTCAGATTGATATTCATTATCGAGGTATAGAAGAAAAGCAGATACCCCTGTGCCAGACCCGTGATTGCGCTGCACGCAAACGTAGTCAGAGAAAACCAGATATAATCCTTTTTCCCGAGGTATTTCCTGTCGAGAAGGTTGTCAAGCGCGGTGGTTTTCTCCACGCTTGCGGCCGCGGCGTTGCTCATAGGCTGAAATTCTCCCGAAAATATATAATAATATATTTTAAATTAAACCGCGCGTCTTGTCAAGTAGTGCAAAATTCGAAAATATCGCTAGATTTTAGTCGGACGTAATCGAACACGTCCGCCGATTAATTAAATATTGTTATTTTAAAATAATTTCGATTTTAGAACGACGCTCACGCAGAAAACGGACGAAAACGGCTTTTCTAAATGTTTATTCGTCGCGCCTGTCCGTTCAGGCAGGCGCAAGAACATCGACCGATGTTTAAGTCACGAAAAAAGAGCACAAGATGTGCCCTTATCTTCGGTTTGGTCGAGGTGACGGGACAACTCGCCCACATTCGTGCTCATATCGGCTTTTTAATTTGTTTAAGAGTATTTTCCGTAAAATATCCTTTTCAAATCAGCTCGTCAGGTTTGCGCTGAGCGCAAACTAATGCACCCTGCGCGTTAAAACGCGCGAGTCGCATTATCCCGTTTACCGACCAAAACAAAGAGGCACCCTATTGGATGCCTCTTTGTTTTGGTCGAGGTGACGGGATTTGAACCCATGGCCTCTTGGTCCCGAACCAAGCGCGCTACCAAACTGCGCTACACCTCGACCCAATCAATCTATCACATTTAAAAGCCAAAGTCAACGTTTTTACGCTTTTTGAAAAATCAAAAAGCGCTTTGTCCGCACATTCACGCTAAACAGAAAAAGTACGCTCCGGGTATATTCCTTTTCCCGACGGCGATAATCGTATTATCAAAAATCACGGAGGCGAATATGAATCCTTTGAAGCTCGACACAAAACCGCTGAAAGATTATTTTATGGACTGGGAACAAATGTCCTCAAGACCCTACGACAAAAAAAGAGCCGACCCGTACACGAAAGTGCGCATCATTCTGATGAACGGCACGGAATTCGAAGCGAGCGGTTTTTTACACCATTTTGCCAGGCATACCGATAATATGGAATTGAAACGTATTCTCGCCGTAGTCAGATGTCAGGAACAAATGCAGCAAAAACGCATCTCTTCGCTGAAACCTTTGGACGAAAACATCCTCGAAACGACGATCTCTTACGAACAGCTCGCAATCGATTTGACGGCGATTCTTTCCGAGCACGAAACGGACGAGAACAATATCAAGGCATTGAATTTCGCTTTGCTGGAAGACTTCGACCATCTTTACAGATTCGCGAATCTTTTAAAGACCGATTACGGCACGGACGCGGAAACGATCGTGGGAAAATTTACCGAAATCACCCCTGCCCGTCCCACCATTTCGGAACACCGCTATGCCGCGGACAACGTAAAACCTTGTATGTGTATGAAAACGGCTTCTCCTTTTTCCACCCTCGTCGGCTCGATAATCACCGCGGCGGAACAGCAAACGATGAACTTTTATATGAACGCGGGCGCATTCTACCCCAATGAAATCGGCAGGCGCCTGTATGCCGAAATAGCCATGATCGAGGAAGAACACGTCACACAGTACGAAAGTTTGATTGACCCCAACGCGACCTGGCTCGAAAACTGGGTCTTGCACGAATATACGGAAGCGTATCTATACTATTCGATGTCGCTGGACGAACCCGATCCTTATATCCGTAAGATTTACGAAGAACACTTCGAAATGGAAGTCGCGCATCTGAAAACGGCTTTGGATTGTTTGATGAAATATGAAAACAAGGCTCCCGAAGCACTGTTAAAGGAAGCCGATTTCCCTGAAACAATAAAATTCGGATCCAACAAAAAATTTATTCGCGAAGTGCTGGAACGCACGGTTGAACTGACTGCCGATAAGGACGGTTACACGGACGTAAAGCATTTGGACAAGCATAGCGATTTTGCCGAATACCAGCGCAAGATCAATGCCGATACCGATTCGGTGGCGTCTCACGAGGTAATCGAGCGCACAATAAAAAAATTCGGCAACGACTACCGTTACGAGGACGCGCCCAATCCCGTTTCGGCGCTCCGCCCCAGAACCAAAGACAATACTTCTCTCGGAAGAATTTCGCAATAAAGCAAAATTCGTACAATCGCATTTAAAGCGACCCGAACCTGTCGGCGGGTCGCTTTATTTACAGTTTTTGCCAGGTATTGACATCGGTCGGAAACGAGGCTAATATTGTCATAGAAGGAGATACGAAGATGACACCGGAAAACATTGGTAACAGTACGAACGAAAAACGAGCGCGCACCGGATTCAGGACTTGGTTGCTGATCTGGGGACTGGGAATAGCGGGACAGCTTTGCTGGAACATCGAAAACCAGTGGTTCAACACATTTATTTATGCCAAAATCGCCAAAGACCCCGCTATAATCTCGTGGATGGTCGCGATCAGCGCGATCGCAACCACTTTCGCAACGTTCTTCTTCGGCACTCTCGCCGACCGCAAAGGCACCAGAAAACCTTTCGTCGCGTTCGGATATATCACCTGGGGAATATGTACGATAGCCTTCGGCCTGACCGAGTTCATTCCCAAAGAGCAACTGATGGTCGCGGCGGTAATGGTAGTCATAGCGGACGCCGTGATGAGTTTCTTCGGTTCGATGGGCAACGACGCGGGATTCAACGCCTGGACCAATGATTTGATGCACGATCATAACCGCGGTCAGATAGGTGCGGCGCTCGCCACTCAGCCCGTTATAGGCACTATCGTGGGAACGCTCGCGGGCGGCGCGATTATCGGCACGGAAGAAAACTATATGCGGCTCTTCCTCGTTATGGGCGGACTGATAATCGCCGTGGGTATAGTGGCGCTTTTCACCATGAAAGACAGCCCCACTCTCAAACCGAACGTCGAGGGCGGATTCTGGAAGCAATTCGCCTCCGTTTTCAATTTCAAAAAGTTCTTTTCCCAAAAGGAACTTATTGCCGTAAACGTATGCGTGGCGGTATTCTTTATCGGATTCAACGTATACTTCGCGCACATGGGCAACTATATGCTGCACTATCTCGGATTCAACGAGAGCGACATGGGACTGTTGCAGGGCGTAGGTCTGATCTTTGCCATGTTAATGGTCATACCGGCTGTAGTTTTGATAAATAAAAACAAATCCCCTCTCGTATGCCTTATCGCAATTATCCTCGCCATAGCGGGATTACTGTGGATATTCTTTGCGGTAAACCCCGAAAACGTCGATCCCTCGGGCGCGTTCAAGGGAGCGAACTTCAAACTCATGCTGGGCGTGTTCCTCGTCGGCGTCGGTTACGTAGTTATACTGCAAACCACCACGGTCTGGGCAAAAGCGCTGTACCCCGCCGACAGCAAAGGTCAGTTCGAAGGCGTGAGAATATTGTTTTTCGTGCTGATACCCATGGTATTCGGCTCTCTTATCGCCACCCCTGTCATACGTATGAGCGGTCTGCAGATAGAAGGAGAAGCGGGTATGGAATATATCCCGAACGAATATATTTTCCTTATCGGCGCGATAATTTCGGCGTTTGCGGTGATCCCGCTGATATTTGCGAGAAACCTTTACGTCAAGCGCATAAAAGCCGCAGCGGCCGCTTCGGCGGCAGACGTTCCCGTCCCGACGGAAACCTCCGATCAAAATTAAATAATCCGGTTTAGGTAATCCGAACATTAAAAAACGGCTCCCCTTGAGCCGTTTTTCTTTTATGCGACAATCACGTTATTCGCTTTCTTCCCCTTTTAAAATCCGGGAATGTTTTTTGACGAAATCGTTTATACGTTTCTCGTATTCTTCGCCGCCTTTGAATTCCGCCATAGCGTGCTCGGCGCCCTTGACGATGTACAGTTCCTTGTCCGCGGTACAGGCGTTATAACAGCGATAAACCATTTCGGTGGGAACGAATATGTCAGAGTCTCCGTGAATGAACAGTATCGGAACTTTGGAATGAGCCACGGCGTCAACGGAGTTGATGTCGTTCATGCCGTATCCCGCAAACCTTTTCATAAAGAAGTTGATTCCGGCGAGTAAAAACTTCGGCACGAAACGTACAACTCTGCGGCACTGGAACTCGAATTCTTCTTTTACGGAAGTGTAGCCGCAGTCCTCTATTATGCCTTTCACGTTCTCCGGAAGCGCCAGACAGGAGCATTGCATTGCGGTTGCGCCGCCCATGGAAACGCCCGATATGAATATCTCTCCGTCCGGGATCTTTTTATTCACCGCATCCAACCAGCATAACACGTCATGGCGGTCCAGAACGCCGAAGCCTATATATTTGCCTTCGGACTCGGCGTGATGGCGGTGATTGACAAGCAGCACGTTATACCCGTTGCGTATGTATCTTAACGCCCTCGAACCGAAATCTCCGTATCCGCTGCTGTTATAACCGTGAAGACATACGAATGTAACGAGAGACTTTTCCGCTGCGGGATAAAACACCCCTTTCAGTTTCAGACCGTCCTTGGTAATAACCTCGACAGTTTCTGACGGAAGTTTTTGCAAAACGGTAATATCACGGTGTATGCGTTGCACCAATGCGGGAAAATCCTCGCCCATCAAAGCATTGGCTTTATCGGTACTGAAAACAGGCGGCTTTACTATCAGCAAGCGATAAGCGATATAGCACGTCAAAACGTAAATAATCGATAAACCCGCCAAACCGCCTGCAATGCCGCCGGCTATCGCCGCCGCGTTAACGCTTGCCAACATACAAAAACCTCCCGTTTCCGTTAATTTCCGATCATATAATCATTATAACCGCGCAAAAAATCGTGGTCAAGGAAAATTTTCCCGAAACAGCTTCTAAAAATCTTGCAATTTGCTTCGGCTTATGATAATATTTAATACACTTGATGCCGAAGTGGTGGAATGGCAGACGCGGCGGACTCAAAATCCGCTGAGGGATGACCTCGTGCGGGTTCAAGTCCCGCCTTCGGCACCAAATCGGGGATAAGGGCGCAGGATGCGCCCTTTCTTCATACTAAATTGTAAACTCTTCTCTCATTCGAAACAAAGCTCCGTCCGCTCGGTTTTACAAGTAGCGGTCTTATTCTTTAAGCCTAAAAAACGAAGCTGAAACATCGGAAATTTTTAATTTGTTTTCCTTTATTTATCAAGTCATTTAGGTGCATTAACTTAATATTATTGGAAGGGGATTTGGTTGCAATG
>CALVUD010000011.1 GCA_944363505.1 uncultured Clostridia bacterium
GAAAGGGATCCACCTGTTCTCATCCCGAACACAGAAGTTAAGCCTTTCCGCGCCGAAAGTACTTGGTTGGAGACGACCCGGGAGGATAGGGCGTTGCCGGATTCCATTCCTTCCGCCGCTTTTTGCGGCGGATTGCTTTTAAAAAAACGCTCCGCGACTTGCGGAGCGCTTTTTCGTTGATGTTGCTTTTTCACGATTTCTCGATTTGCAGCTTAGCGGCAGGATAGGGAATAGAAACGGAATCCAAAGCTTCTTTTATCAGTTCGTTAAGATCGAATTGAGCCGTCGTATAATCGTCCGATTTGACCCATACTCTTGTCAGCAATACGAGCGCCGTATCGGTCTGACGCGTCACACGGCATATCGGCGCCTCACGGTCGATGATCTTGTCATACGACGCCGTAACCTCGAGAATGACTTGTTGTGCCAGCTTGAAATCTGCGTTTAAGGCTACCGAAATCTCTATATCGAGTCGCCTTTCTCCCAATGTGGTAAAATTTACGAGATGTTCGGAGGAAAGGTCGCTGTTGGGGATCACGACTTCTTTGTTGTCGGAAGTGATCAGTTTCGTATTGAACAGGTTGATGGTTTCGACCTTGCCTTCCACGTCGGGTGTCTGAATATAGTCGCCTTTTTTGAATGGCTTATTGAATATGATCAGCATGCCGCCCGCAAGGTTCGACAGAGAATCCTTTAACGCCAGTCCGATCGCCACGCCGCACGTTCCGAGAACGGTGATTATCGACGCGGTGTTTACGCCCATCGTGGCGAGCGCGCTGATAAATATGACAACTTTTAACGTAACGTCCACCAGCGATATGACGAAATGCGTCAACGCTTCGTCGCGTTTGGCTTTAAAGAAGATCCTCTTTAATACGACCTTGACGAGTTTTGCGATTATCAGTCCGATTATGATTATCGCAATGCCTAAAATGATCCTCGCACCGGCGTTCGTGAAAAAATTTACCAACGTTTCGATAAAATGATCCATGGTTTTCTCCTATGTACTTATTATCGAATATTTTAATACTAATTACTCTTAAACACAACCTTTTCGGACTTAAAAAAAGAACGCTCCCCGCGTAGGGGAGCGTTCTCGGAGGAACGGGAATTAAAATGTTTTAATCGATGTTGATGCCGCGTTTTACGGGCTTTTCTTCTTCCTTCTTGGGAACGGTGATAGTCAGCACGCCGCCTTCGAATTTGGCGGATACGTTATTCTCGTCCACCTCTCCGATATAGTAACTGCGGCTGGAGCTTACGCTTCTTTCGCGGCGGATATAAGACTTTTTCTCCTCTTCTTTTTCGGAGCGGCTGGCGCTGACGGTGATGTATCCGTTTTCGTAATCCAGCTTGATGTCCTTTTTGTCGAATCCGGGCAGGTCGATTTCGAGAGTATACGCCTTATCGGTTTCGGTGATGTCCGTCTTCATGGGATAAACTCTCTCTTCTTTGAAAAAGGGGCGGAAGAAAGAATCGAAAGGATCCGAGAAGAAGTCGGAAATGTAATTGTTGCCGTTATTTCTTAAACTGAGGTTTTTCATGTTTATATCTCCTTTTATTTATGTATTTAGGTTGGCACTTGCAAAGCGTATCTGTTAGCAATCAACATTTGTCTTTGTTAGCACTCTCAACCTCTATCTGCTAATATGATAACACTTATTTTCCGAATGTCAAGTGTTTGGCGAAAAAAACTTTAAAATTTTTTTCAATCGTAATTTACCCGAAAACTCCGTTTGCAATACATATGAATATGTGTTAAAATGGGCGCGTGAGATTGTTTATCGCTTTAGAACCTGATTACAGATCCCGCAAGGCGTTGTCCGAAACGGTTGCCCTGCACGAACGAGACAGGACTCCGACGCCAAGTAACTTACACCTTACGCTTTCGTTTTTGGGAGAGCGCGAGACTGCCGAGGATCTGATAGAGGCGTTCGAAACTAAAATCGGAGAAGTCAAGCATTTATCCGCGTATACGGACGGATTTTGCCTGTTCGGCAGCGCGTTTGCGGCTTCGGTAAGGGACGACGGCGCGATAAAAGCATTGAAGGACAGGGTGGACGAAGCGATAGGGTTTCGGGAAAAACGCTTATTCGTGCCGCATATAACGCTGTCGCGCAAAGGAGTCCGCGTCGAAAGCTCTTCAAAGAGCGTAAAAGTGGATTTCGCCGCGCTTACGCTGTTCCGTTCGGACTTTGAGGGAAACAGAAGGGTTTACACGCCGCTGAAAAGCGTTCTCATAAAACCCGCGAAGCGTTTCGACACCGTTTTGTTCGACCTGGACGGCACGCTGACCGATTCCGCTCCCGGAATAATCCGTTCGCTGAAATACGCCTTGGACAAAATGGGCGTCAGCGAATATAAGCCCGAGATCCTCGATAAATTTCTGGGACCGCCGCTCGTGTGGTCGTATAAGACATATCTGGGGTTAAGCGACGAACTCGCCGTCGAAGGGCTCAGGCTTTACCGCGAAAATTATAACGAAATGGGCGGGAAATACATTGCCGAGGTCTATCCCGGAATAGAGGCGCTGCTGAAACTGCTGAAAGAGGACGGCGTGCGGATGGGAGTCGCGACGGTAAAACCCGAACAGACGGCGCGCGAGGTGCTGGAGCACTTCGGGTTGCTGAAGTACTTCGACTGCGTGTCGGGAGGACAGCCCGAGGAGCGTAAAGCCGACAAAAAAAGCGTTATAGAGGAGGCTTTAAGAAGGATCGGGAAGCGTGCCGACGATTCAGTACTGATGGTGGGAGACAGAGTTTACGACATAGAAGGCGGGATCGCCGCCGGCGTCAAGACGCTCGGCGTCGCCTACGGCTTCGGAGGATACGGAGAACTCAAAGATGCCGGAGCCGATTATATCGCGGCAACGGCAAAGGATATATCGGAATTGTTTTATGAATGAGAAAGGATTCAAAACCGAAATGCACCTTCATACCGCGGGAGGCAGCCGCTGCGCCCGCGTGGAGCCCGAGGAAATAGTAAGAATATACGGCGAGTGCGGCTACGACGCCCTGACCGTAACCAATCATTGGAACAGAAAAATTGCGTTCGACTATTTTTCGGGCAGCAAAAGCGAGAAAACGGAAAAGTACCTGGCGGGTTACCGCGCCGTAAAGGAACTGGCAAAAGACATGCGCGTGTTTTTCGGTATGGAACTTGCCCTCGGAAACGATTATTATTCCCCGACGAATTTTCGCGCATGCGAATTGTTGATATACGGTATAGTTCCCGAGGAGTTTTACGACTGCGCGTTCGACCTGATCGAGTTCGATTACGCCGCTTTGAAAAAATTCGCTTCCGAACGCGGCTGGCTGATATACCAGGCGCACCCGTACCGTGAAAGAAGCAAACGCGTCAAGAGCGCGTATCTGGACGGCATGGAAGTCTACAACAACAATCCGCGACATTTCAACCGTAACGCTTCGGCAAAAGCGCGCGCCGAAAAATATTCTCTGCTTGAGGTCGGAGGCAGCGATTTTCATCAGCCCGAGGACGTCGGCGCGGGGGTCGTTTTCGACGCGGAGATTTTTAACGAACGGGAACTCGTCCGGGCTTTAAAAAACGGGGCTTATAAAATAATAAACGAAAAATCTTAATTTTGTAGACCTGATAACCGATTTCGGGTACCGGAACTAAGATTTACGAGGGGAGGAGAATGCGCGGCGAAAGGAAAACGGAAATATTGAATTACCGTCCGCCGCTGTTTGCCGCCTCGGCGCTGATTGCGGGGATACTTTTAGGCGCGTTATTGCGGAATACGCTTTGGGGACTGATAGCTTCGATCGCCGTTTCGGTCGCTTTTGCGGCGGTGGCGTTTCTGAAAAAGTATAAAGTCTTGAGATTGGCTCTTGTCTTTGCGGTGTTGGGGATGGTCGTCGTTACCTCCTTTTTCGCCGTTATCGCGCCGGAAACGGATCCGGGCTTCGGCTATGTCCGCGGCAGGGTCGGCGAGGTGGGTAAAACTTACTACGGATACACGCGTTATGTGATCGAGGACGTTACGATCAACGGCGAGAAAGCGGGAGGAAACCTTTATTTGAAATCGGCTTCGGAACTGGAAACAGGGGACATTGTCGAGTTTGCCGCCGTTACAGAAGCCGTAAATCCCGACCCGTTCGATTCCTATTCTTCGATTTATTACGAAAACGGCATAAGTTTCGAGACGGAGTGCGATTTCGTTTCGCTCAAAGGCAAAGACAAACTTACATTATTCGAAAAGTTCGGCTTGAAACTGAAAGAGGTGCTTATCGGATTCGCGGGCGAAGAGTCGGGCGGCGTACTGACGGGATTATTGCTCGGCGGCGACGAAAATATCGACGGCGAAACGGTGGCGGATATACGCGCGGCGGGACTCAGCCACGTTTTGTCTGTATCGGGATTGCACGTCGGATTTTTGTGCGCGATGATATACGCCGTTTTCCGTCTTTTCGGCAGACCGCCTAAGAAAGCGCTGACGGCGCTTGCCGTAATATTGCCGCTTTACGCCGCCATGACGGGATTCGCTCCCGGAGTGGTCAGAGCTTCGATCACGGCGCTGGTTTTTCTGTTTTCTCTTCGTACAGGCAGGCGTTTCGACGCGCTTAACGCGCTTTCGTTGTCCGCGATAATCATACTGCTGATATGGCCGTGGGCGCTATTCGACCTAAGTTTCCAGATGAGTTTTGCCGCCGTGCTCGGGATAATACTTTTTATGAATCCCATTCTCCGCGCGTTTAAACCGAGAGGTAAAATTTCGGGCCGCTTATGTTCCGCCGCGGCGCTCTCCGTTTCGGCAAACGTGTTGTTGCTGGGATTGACGGCTTCGGTTTTCGGAACCTTCGCTGTCTATTTTCTGCCCGCGAATCTGATAGCGGTACCTTACGTTTCCCTGATATATTTCCTTGCCGTTCCCACGGCGTTCCTTTCCACGTTTATTCCGTTTATGGGATACTTATTTATTCCAATAGGATACCTTACTCAGGGTTTTATACTTTTCTCCGGAGCGGTTTCGGCATTGCCCGGAGCCGTCGCCGCAGTCGAAATGCCGTTTGCCGCGTCCATTGTATGGAGCTTCGGCTGGGTGTTCGTTTCCGACGTCAACTTACTGAACAAACGCATTAAAACCGTAACGTGCGGCGTTTGCCTCGCGCTTTTTACGCTCCTTCTCTTTGTATAATAAAATTCAAATTACTTGTAAATAAGTATTATATGATGTATAATACGGCTATGGCTCAGAATAAGGTCAATACCGTGAGTATACACGCTTCGGAGTTCGTTAGCCCCGAGTCGAGGTTGTATTATCTCGATGGCGACGACCTGTATTGGCGCGAAAAAGCCGTAAAGACTTTCGTAGCTCAGGTGCCCGAAGAATGGCGGGATTTCAATCTGAAGAGATTGCCGTCGAACTGGAACGCCGAAATGCTGGAAGAGGCGGTCAGCGCCGTTTCGCCGATTCCGGGTATCCCCGTCGCGGTCGTGGCTGGCGGTATAGCCGTTTCCGCCCCGAAAAAAAAGAGCGTGAAAGGCAAGGAAAGCAAAGTAGAATCCTCGGGAGCGGATTCGGGCAGATGGGGGAGAATTACCGCGGAAAGCGACGTTTCCGTGCTGATATGCGAAGGAAGTATTCCCGCTTCGGCAAAAAAATCCTTTGTCGCGATAGATTGTTCCAAGCCGCCGGTATCGGTACTGAGCGCGCTGGCGAAAGAGTGCGTAAAACCCGCGAGCATAGATTTCAGAGCCGCAAATCTGCTGATACAATACACCGACGGCAACGCCATGAGCATATGCACGGAGGCGAAAAAGCTTTCGGACTATGTGGGCGTCGGCGGGGAGATAACCGTCAATGACGTCGAGGCGTTGGTCGGCGACAATACTGAGCACGGAATTTACGAGCTTTCGAACGCGCTTGCGGACAGGGACAAGCCGCGGGCGGAGGAACTAAAGGACAGGTTTATCGCAAAAGGCATGGAGTACACGCAGTTGTTCAGATTGCTGATAAACCAGTACAGGAAACTGTTGCATGCAGCGCTGTCGCCGATGAGCGACGCGGAGCTTGCCTCCGCGATGGGCATAAAAGAGATCGCCGTATCCATTAACCGCAGGACGGCAAGAAAATATTCGAAAGCCAACCTTAAATCCGTTCTGGATTTACTGGTGAACGCCGAATTCGATTACAGGAGGGGCGTTTGCTCCGACGAAACGGCTTTCAGCACGGCTTTCGCCGCGATTTTGACTATATAGCGAGGTGAAAATGATAACAAAAATTTACGACAAAATTTCAAAACTGCCCAAATGGACGGGAATCGTGGCGGTTATAGTCGCGGCAATCGTCGCCAATATTCCGATGATGCTTAGCTTTGACGTGTTGTGGAACTCGATACTCGCTTCGTATGCGGAAGCGGGCATCGACATCAGCGGTACTCTCGGGAATTTGCCGGACTCCTATAAATACGTCGTGGCGTTTCTCGGCGCGCTGGTGACCTGGGGCATAATGGAACTTATCGCCTACGTCGTGATCTGGATAATGTCCGGTCCGGGCAGGGTGCGCGACAAAAAGTATTTTTACAACGCCGTCCGATTCACATATGCCGTTTACAAGTTGATAGTCGGGCTTTATTCGCTGACCGCGGTGTATGCCCGCGGGGCATACGCTTACGGATACGACTGGCTGAATTTTGTCGTGCTTACGTCGTTGTTTACGCTGTGTTATCTGGGTATCAGGAAAACGTGCGTCAACGACAATTTCGTTTTCAATACCTATTCCCGCCTTTATTCGGTATGGTTCATATATCAGGGAATAGTCTGTCTGTTGAATTTTATGTTGATTATTGCGGACGCGTCGTATGCGACCGAGTACAAGATTTCTTCCGGAGTCATGCTCGGACTGGTTGCGGTCGCGGCGCTCGTGCTTTACCTGACCGTCTACAGGAAACTGAAGAAGGAACAGGATGACAACCGCAGTAACTTTATCCCGCCCGTTCCGCCTCAAAGACCGGGAGGACAGGATAACGACGAAATATTCCGCGGCTACGGCCTGTAACGGGAGGCAATATGATTTCGGCAATTAGTGCAGCGACTTACATCCTGGACATCATCACCATTGCGGCGGTGCTTGCCGCAATGTTTTCGTTCTTTTATAAGCGCAAGAGCGTAAAGCTGATGCTGATTTATGCGGTGGCTTTCGTGGTCTATGTCGCGCTGATAATGATGGACGAATACTTCGGCGTTTCCGTTCCTATAGCAAGGGCTTTGATGACGGTGCTTTTGTGGTTCATGGTCGCGTCTATGGCGGTAGTTTATCAGTCGGATCTGAAAGTCATATTTTTCAATCTGACGCGTTCGCACGAGAAAGCGGCTCCCGACAGTACGGACCTCAGCGACGAGGAACTCAGAAAAGCCGTCGAGGAGATCACCAGGGCGTGCCAGACGATGTCGAAGTCCCGTACGGGCGCGCTGATAGTCATAGCGCCCACCGTTGTGGCGCAACACATCCTGGATACGGGCGTGGAACTGGAGGCGATAGTTTCGGCTTCGCTTCTGGAAGCTATTTTCAATACTCGCGCGCCTTTCCATGACGGCGCCGCCATAATCAAGGGCAACAAAGTACTCGCGGCAGGTTGCTTTTTGCCGTTGTCGCAATCCCAGACGGTCGCCAAAAATCTCGGTACCCGCCACCGCGCCGGTATAGGAATAACCGAGGAAAGCGACATGCTGACGATCATTGTCAGCGAGGAAACGGGGATCATATCCGTCGCAAAACACGGCGAACTGCGCCGTTTCGTTACCCCCGACAGATTACGCGACATTCTGCACGAAACGCTGAAGATCGCGCCTCAGACCAAAACCAGAATGATATAAATTTTCGGAGGACAAAACTTTGGAAGTCGTAAAAGTACCTGAAATATGCCTGCCCGTAAAGGGCGTAGATATGCAAAAGTGGGCGACTATTGCCTGCGACCAGTTCACTTCTTCGCCTAAATACTGGGAAGAACTTACATCGTTTGTGGGCGACGCGCCGTCGACGCTGAAAATCACCTGCCCCGAGATTTATCTCACGCGCGACGTTTCGGGCGAAGTGCCCAAAGTATGGGCTGCGATGGATAAGTATCTGGACGAAGGGCTGTTGGAGGAAAGGAAAGGTTTTGTGCTTGTGGAACGCGCCGTAGGCGGCGTCAAGCGCGTGGGACTGATGATAGCGATAGACCTGGACGCTTACGACTGGCACAGGGTCAGGGTGCCCATAAGGGCGACGGAGGACACGCTGATGGAAAGGCTTCCCGTCAGGATCTCCATTCGCAGCGGCGCCAAACTCGAAAGTCCTCACGCCATCATACTTATCGACGACGTCGAAAAGAAAATCATCGAGCCGTTGTATGCCGCTCGCGATGGCTATACGAAACTTTACGACTTCGATCTGAACATGGGCGGCGGAAACATCAAAGGCTATGCAGTGCCCGAAAGCGAAGAAGAAAAGATATTGTCGCTGTTCAACGCTTTGGTCGATCCCGACGTCCAGCGCGGAAAATATTCTACGGACGCCGGCATAATGTTTGCCGTCGGCGACGGCAACCATTCGATCGCCACCGCGAAAGTGTGCTGGGAAAAGCTGAAGCCCACGCTGACGGAAGAAGAACGCGCGGTATCGAGAGCGAGATATATGCTCGTCGAGGTCGTGAACCTGAACGGCGACGGCATGGATTTCAAACCCATACACCGTTATTTCAAAGTGCGCGACGACGATTTCGTAAAGAAATTGAAAAGTTCTCTTTACGGCGAAGGCAGGCTCAGAATATTGTATAAGGGCGGCGAAGAATACATAGCCTGTCCCGCAAAAGCCAGTACGGCGATAACCGAAATACAGACGCTCGTCGAGGCTTACGTTAAAAACACGGGCGCGGAAGTCGATTACGTTCACGACATTGAACATCTGCAAGATTGCGTTAACGCTACTGACGGCACGGGTATCGTAATGCCCGAATTCAAGCGCGAGGAGCTGTTCGATTACGTGGTCAACGTAGGCAATCTGCCCAAAAAAGCTTTCTCGATAGGCGCGGCGGAAGAAAAAAGATATTATCTGGAATGCAGAAAAATCAAATAAAGGAGCAGTATGAAAGTTTGTAAATTCGGCGGTACGTCGATGGCGACCGTCAAATCGGTAACACAGGTAAAAGATATTGTTTTGTCGGACAAGGAACGCAAATACATAGTCGTTTCCGCTCCGGGCAAGCGCTTTTCGGGCGACACCAAGGTAACGGACCTGTTGTATGCGGCGTATGCCGAACAGAAGGAGAAAGGAAGCGCCGCGGAAACGCTTAAGGAAATTAAGGACAGATTCGTCGCGCTCTCGACAGAACTCGGCGTCAGCCACGACTGGGACGCAGAATTCGAGAAGATCGCCGAGGGGATAGCCGCTTCTTCTACCGCCGACTATGCGGCGAGCAGGGGCGAATACCTCAGCGCCGTATTGACAGCGAAAGTGCTGGGCTTCGAATTTATCGACTCCGCAGACATCATAAAATTCAGAAGCGACGGAACCTTCGACGCCTTGCTGACTAACGATCTTGTCAAAAAACGCTGCATGGGAAACCCCGACGGCATCGTCATTCCCGGATTTTACGGCAGAATGCCAGACAAAAAAATCAAGACCTTTACCCGCGGCGGGTCCGATTTCACGGGCGCTATCGTCGCGCGCGGCGTGAAAGCCGACGTTTACGAAAACTGGACTGACGTGGACGGATTTATGGTTACAGACCCCAGGATCGTCGACGATCCCAGACTCATAGAGGTGTTGAGTTACGAAGAACTGAGGGAGCTGTCGTATATGGGCGCGAGCGTTTTGCACCCCGATTCCGTGTTCCCCGTGCAAAGCGACGGCATACCGATAAACATCCGCAACACTTTTGCTCCCGAAAAGAAGGGAACGTATATCCTGAAAGACACCGCCGGCTACCCGAGACCCTTGGTAACCGGTATCGCGGGCAGGAAAGGCAACACTAACATCACCATCAAAAAGGCGATGATGAACGGCGAAATAGGCTTTTGCCGCAAGGTTCTCAGCGTTATAGAGCGTTACGGGCTTTCGGTTGAACACGTTCCGACCGGCATAGATACAATGAGCGTGGTGATCTCGGACATCGATTCCAAGGGCGTTTCCAAGGCTAAAATTATCGAAGACATACGCGGCATGGTAAACCCCGATCATATCGACGTTTCCGAAAGCATGTCGCTGATTGCCGTCGTGGGGCACGGTATGGCGAACACTCCCGGCACCGCCGCAAAGATATTCAACGCATTGTATCTTGCCGGAGTCAATATCCGCATGATAGACCAGGGAAGTTCGGAACTCAACATAATCGTCGGCGTCGAGGATAAGGACTACGACGCCGCCACGAGAGCGATATACGGGGCGTTTTTCGGCTGAGATGGCGATAGAAAAGGTGCGCGAATATTTTAAAAGCTTAGGCTTGGAGGACAGGATATTGGAGCCCGCCGAGCCTACGCCTACGGTCGAACTTGCCGCAAGGAGTTTGGGAACGGAGCCTGAACGCATAGCGAAAAGCCTGGCGTTTTCATTAAAATGCGGGAGCGTGATAATTATTGTCGCCGCGGGCGACGTGAAAATCGACAACGCCGCGTTCAAATCGGCGTTCGGAGAAAAAGCCAGAATGCTTTCGGCGGAGGAAACGCTTCTGAAAACGGGACACCCGGTAGGCGGCGTTTGCCCGTTTGCGCTTAACGAAGGGGTAAAAGTATACCTCGACGAATCGTTGAAACGTTTCGATACGGTATATCCCGCCGCCGGCAACAATCAGAGCGGAATAAAATTAAGCCCCGACGAACTCTGTCGCCTTTCCGGTGCGGAGGGTTACGTCGCGGTTACCAAACCCGCAAACGCGTGAGAGCATACTGGAAAGGGAGTAAGATGTGAAATATTTGTTTTACGATATAGAATGCAGCGACGGCTTTCATATGTGCAGCTTCGGTTACGTGCTGACCGACGCCGATTTCAATATCCTTATTAAAGAGGATATTCTGATGAATCCCGAAGCCATATTCCATACCGGAGCATGGGGAAAAAACAGAGAAAAGGATCCCGGAATCGAACTAGGGTATCCCAAACACGAATTTAAAAAGAGCCCGAAATTTCCCGCGCATTACCGTAAAATCAAGTCGCTGATCCTGGACGAGGACACGACCGTCATAGGGTTTTCGCACAATAACGACGCCTTGTTTTTGACCAAGGCGTGCAACCGTTATTCGCTGCCCGTCATATCCTATAAATTTTACGACGCTCAGGAGATGTACGGCGAAACGCACGGAAAAGTAAATCAGGTTTCTTTAAACGCGATAGCCGACGACCTGGGCGTGGACATTACGGGACTGGTTATGCACCGAAGCGACGACGATGCCGAGGCGTCAATGCTCGCGACCAAAGCGCTCTGCGAAAAAGAGGGCATGACTTTAAGCGAACTTATAGAAAAAGCGCCGCGTTGCAAGGGCGAGGTTACCGCGGAAGGCAGATGCGTTTACTATGTGAAGGAAGCAAAAAAACTCGAACGCCGTATGCGCGGCAGCATGCGTTCGGAGCATATGAACGATACCAATCTAAGGGAATTCTGGAGATATTTGAGGGGGCTTACGCCTTCTCCGGAACACGAGCAGAACATGACGGGGAAGCGCGTAACTCTGGATTCGTATTACGAATTTCATCATTATAAGCAAGTGGCGCTGATAGCGGGCGAAGTCGTAAAGCACGGCGGCAGCTATGTCCGGATGGGCACGGCGGCGGACGTGTACGTGGTGGCTTCCGATCACAGATGCGCGCGGCTGCCGCATATAAAACGCGCGATGGAGGGCGGTAAGCAGGTGGAAATAATTTCCCTCGGCGATTTCATGAAGAAACTGGGAATAACCGAGGAAAGGCTGACCAACGCCGATTATCCCGTGCTGCCCGAGGACGCTGCGGGCGCGTTGAAGATCGTGCGTAAACGCTCAGGAAGGCGTAAAAAAAGACGTTCCGCAACAAACGCTAACGCCGTTCAAGCCTGAAGCCCGAACGGCGTTTTTCTTTTCGAAGGCTTTGGTTTACGCTTACAGCCCGGGCAATACCGTTTTGGGACCTACGTAATCGAAATAAACCGTGAACGACGACCGGTTGTCGGTGATCTTGTTTACTCTGCCCTGAATGGCGCGCACGATCAGATAGTTTCCGTCAACGGTATAGCGGTAATAGGGGTTGGACGGATCGGTCAGTCTGAAAGAATAGGTGTCCACTTCTCCGCGCGTTACGCAAAATTCCACGCCGTCCACTTCGGTTATTTCGTCTTCGTCCGCGTTCAGACCGTTCAGTATGTTTACCGGCAGCAACGCACTGATTTCGGGTATGGCAAAGAAATCTTCCTCGGTAGCAGAAACCGGCGTATCGGAGTATTTGAAAAGCGTCAGCCTGTAGTCGTCCGCGTCCGCGTCCGAAGCCTTGATCCCTTCGGGTAAAGCATGCCCGAAATAAATGTAATCGTGCAGGGTCGAAACGCTGCCGCGCGTTTCACGGTCGTATACCGCGACTATTAGCCCGTCCGTAACCGCGTAGTTAAGCTTTTGAGTGACGTTCGGCGAGGTCGAATCGGAATATTTGATATAGAAAGATTCCGTGTTCATTCCGGCAGCCACGGCTTCGGAATAACTTTTGAAATTATCCGCTTTATTGCCCGAGTCCGTACACGAGCATAACAGCGCAGCGGTAAATATTCCCAAAACAAGAACCGTTATAATTATTTTAATTTTCTTCATTTCCGTTCTCCTCGCAATCAGAAAAAGCCGCTTCTTCCATTCTGTGTTTCAGTTCTTTTTGTTCCTCGATCACGTCGTCGGATATTTCGCCCGTGGACAAAACCGAAGCGTCCGCATATCCGTCGGAGACGTTTTTAAGTTCGGCTCGTCGTTTCAAATCCTCGATTATCTCTCTGTGCCGTTTTTCGCTAAGATCCCAGAAGAAATAGGGCAAAGCCACTCCGAAGCCGCCTACAGCGGCTACGACTGCCAAAGCACGGAAAATGGGATCCCTTATCACGGGATCGAATAGTACGTCGTAATCGTCCACCACGCCGTAAAGTTCCTGGATAACGGGGATAATGAAGTTCGTTCCGATGGCGATCGCCTGACCGATCATACCGAGGTTGCCGGAAATACCCTCGTATCTGTCGCCCGTTTTCCATTGCTGATAGTCCAGCGCGTCCGCGTTCATGGCGGGCTGAGTGATGATTTGTACCGCGATTCCGAACATGTTAAGATATATTACCGCAAGGATCAAGATCATGTTTCCGGGGAATATGATGAGGAATATCGCCGATGCCGTAACCAGCAGGTTCGAAACTATGGCGGTATTGCGTTTGCCCAGAAGCTTTACCAAAAACGGCGCAACGAACATTCCTATACCGGACGCGGTGCCGATCACGAGCGAGAGAACCGACTGTATGTTCGCGTTCTGCAACATGTATATGTAGACCCAGGAAAGCACGTTGGTCAGCCCCATTCGTGCAAATTGCATCCAAGTGGCGATATTGATGATCCACAGATATTTGTTGCGGACTATCTTTTTCATGCCGTCGATAAACTTGACTTCGGCTTTATATTCACGCGGGACTATTATTCTCTCTTTCGTGCCGAAATAGCATATCAGCGTTATCAAAACGCCTATTCCGGTAAAGAGCGGGAAAATAAGGCGGTAAAAGTCCTGGTCGAGTTGCTGATTGGGGAATGCCGTCGCTATCAGCGGTATTATTGCGTTGGCTATTGTGGGAGCAAGCGAGTATACCAAAGAAGAAATCGTGATTATCTTGGTTCTTTCCTCGGAATTGGGACTGATTATGTACGCAAGCATCGTGTACTGTCCGTAATAGAACTGGTACGCGAAATTCATGACGACAAAAATGACGCCGACGACAATCGCCATGGTCGCTTCGCTCCAGCCCGGGTCCAGATAGGCGAGAACCGACATCAGCACGGCGCTCGGGATGCTGGTCCACAGCAACCAGAAACGCGCTTTGCCTTTTCCGGCAGGAGTGTGGTCGATAAGAAAAGCTTTAAGCGGTTGAGTAACGAGCAGCACCAGCGAACTGACCGTCGCGATAATTGCCAGAGACGTGGGCTTCATGCCGTAAATCGAGCCGAGCAGCAGACAGCTTGCCGACATCGTCAGCGACGAAGACACGGTGGCAATGAACTGTACGCCCATACCGCCGACGGAATAGGCTACGATTTCCTTGCTGGGGACATAATTCCCGTCGGCGGGTTTATGCCACGCGGCAAAGAAACCCTTTATTGAGCCGACAACAGATAAAAACAGTTTTTTCATTCCGCCTCCGACACGAAATATATATAACTATAATAGCATATTAAATTAAAAATAAACAGATAAAAATTTTTAAGCTTTACTTTATTCCGAGGTTTGCTCCGACGGCGAAGCGAGCGCTTTTTTATCCGCTTTTTTTGCAAAACGCCTGTTTTTGTCGGCTATGCGGTTACTTTTGGCAACTTTCGCCGCAAGGTAGAACGTATAGAAAAATCTGAAGACAGTAACGAACGGAAAGCCGATCAGTTGTAATACGTTTGCGGCGAGCTTCCGTTCGTCTGCGGTCAGCGCTTCTTTCAATCTGCTGTATTTGGGCAGATACGCCAAGAATACGGCGCCCGGTTTTCTCGTTTTAACGTATATGACGTCGCCCCCGTGCGCCTGCATCACGTCCTTGGCGTGCGACAGTCCGATGCCGGTGCCGGACCCGATCGCGCGGGATTTGTCCGCCGTATAATATCTTTCGAAGATATGGTCGGCGTCTTCTGGCGAAATACCCGTTCCCGAATCGGAAACCTTCATGAAAAGATATTTTGACGAGGTCCGAAAACGTATCGTGATTTTGCCGCCCTTCGGCGTAAACTTCGTTGCGTTCGAAAGCAGGTTTTCGACCACGGAGGTGAAATCGTCGGGCGAAACGACGATACGCACATTGGGTATCCTGTTTATTTTGATAAGTATCCCTTTTTCACGGGCGGGGGCAATGGCGCGTTTCAATACCGGAACGACGTATTCCCTGAAACTGATCAGTTGCAGGCGGCTTTTCAGATCGGCGCTTTTGCTCCGCGCGTCGGCGATGATCTTCAAAATCATGTCGTTCATGGACGCGCATTTTTCACGAATCAGTTCCGGGTAATCGTCTTTGCCGATACCGTCCTGAATGCTTTCGGCGTATCCCGATATCAGCGCCACGTAGGTTTTGAGGTCGTGAGTTACCGAAGCTATCATCTGTTGCGTGCGTTCGTCGGAGTCGGCGCGCAAAGAGTCGTTTTCGATAAGCTTAATCCTTAGCTTTTCAAGTTCCGAGTAAACGGCATGATACGCTTCGTCTTTCGGCGGAGCGATGCGTTTGTCGAGTTCTGATTTGTTCAGACGGGATACGGCGGCGGCAAATCGCCTGACCCGTGCGGTTTCGGCTATTCTGGTCATTTGCGGTTAGGTCTAAAGTCGGAAAGACTTGCCGGTTTCGTTCGCATTACGGCGAAGCGCCGTTACGGAGCGTTTAGGGGCAACGCGTTAACTTTGCCATTTGTATCCGAAGCCCCAGACGGTCTGAATATTGTTCACGCCTTTGTCCGCGAGCTTTTCTCTAAGTCGCGCGACCGTTACGGCAACGGTGTTTTCGTCGATATATTCGTCGGTGCCCCAGACGCGATCTATCAGCTGTTGCTTGGAAAAGATTCTGTCGGCGTTGGCGGACAGCACGTCCAGCATCTTGAATTCCTTTGCGGTGAGCTTCAGCGGTTCGCCCATGACGTTGGCTTCGAAACGGTCGGGATATATCGTCAGTTCTCCCATCCGGCGCACGTCATCGTCGACTCGGCGGTTAAATTCGTAATATCTCCTCAGCTGTGCGTTAACGCGCGAGACCGCTTCCTTGAACGAAAAAGGCTTGGTTATGTAATCGTCCGCACCCAGTTCGAACAAAGCCAGTTTGTCCTCCTCGGTTACCTTTGCGGACTCGACTATGATCGGTATGTTCATCGTCTGTCTGATCGTGCGGCATACCTCGTACCCGTCGACCACGGGCATCATTATGTCGAGCACCATCAGGTCGGGCTTCAGTTTCGTCGCCATGTAGATAGTCTGTTGCCCGTCGAACGCCTGGTAAACGACGTGTCCCGCATTGATCAGATAGTTCCTGAACATATCGCTGAGTTCGGTGTTGTCTTCGGCTATAAGTATCTTTCTTTGCATATATCCTCCGTAAAACAGTATAACACATTTTCGACAGAAGGGGAGTTTTATTCTTTGTCCGGCGAATATTTGTCCTCGTCGAAATATTTCCGATAGGATTTGCGGCAATAGCGCGGCAGAGAAAGATCCTCGGGAGAGTTAAAGTCGTATCTGCCGTTGACCTTGATGGGATTTAAAAGTCCCGTGGTAATGGCGTCGACCGGGCAGTTGAAAGCGCAGCGTGCGCAGCCTATGCACTTCCCCCCGAAACGGAATTTGCCGTTTTCGAAAACGATGTTGCCGACAGGACAGTTATTTACGCATGCCATGCACTTGACGCATTTCGACGCGTTCACCCGGTAAAGCCTCCCGTTGAATTTCATTCCCGGTCTTTCTATGAGACAGATAGCAGACATCAGCTTTGCCGAAACAGGAGAAGACAGAGGCGTGCGCTTTCCTGCAAGTATCGCTTTGGCGTGTACGGGAACGCGCTCTTTTGCCGTGTTCAGCATCCGCGCCGCCATTCCGTCGGAGTGGCGGAAAACCATGTTGTAAGGCATGACGTAATGATATTCGCCGATAAAGTCGTATCCGAGTTTTTCGGTGATTTTCTTCAGTTCCGTATACGATGCGTCGTTGAGCTTCAGCGGTTCTCCGGAAGTCTTAACGGAAAAGACCTCCGTTTTTTTGCCCGTTTTTTTTAAGCGCTTCGCAAACGCCGTAACTATTTCCGGAGTTCTGAACCCGTGTACGGGGTATGCAATGCCGATTTTGTCGTATTCTGTAGCTTCAGGTACAGAATCTGCCTTAATTTCGGACAATTTTACGTTTGCGCCTTCCCGGGTCATGGCTTCGCGGTAAAGTTTTGCGACTTTCAGCGTGTTGCCGGTCGCGGAAAAGTAGTAGATTATTATATTCTGCATGATACACCGTCCTTTTGTCTGAAGCCCGCGGGCTTGCCGTTTTCGAAGAAGTAAACGGCGTTTTCGTTTTTCGCGTGAGTGTCGTACCAGACCTGCGCGAAGAAAGGTATGCTTTTTGCCGTGATGTCGAAGTTCCATGGCTCGGGCATACAGCATTCGGGACACCAGTGCCCCGCCTTCAGAATCGTGTAGGGGCTGGAGAAGAAGCGGTGGCCGTTATGGCACTCCCATTCGAGTTTGGTGTGCAGATCGCCTTTTATCATACTTTCGCTAAGGCATTTTCCGCCGCGCCATTCCGCGGCATGACGCATGTCTTCTATGTCCAGTTCCTCGTCGGGTTTCGATTCGTCGTATCCGTGTGAAAGCAGCATTCCCTGTTTTTCGGCGTATTCCGAGTCGCGTATCAGGTCGTAATCCACGCTTCCGTCGACTAATTCGCCGCGGCACAGCAGGGGATAGTCCTTCCATTCGGCAGGGCACAGATCGATGTTTTCGGTCGAGCCGAACATCGCGGCGACCTTGGCGCGTTCTTTTTCTTTTACCCAACGCATGGGGGCGTTTTCGTCCGACAGCAGTCTTTCGATCACCAGTTTTTTTATAAGGTTTGAGGGCATGATTTTGGCTACCGAATACTCGGGGTGCATTTTGCCTATCCTTTGCCAGTAATCGTCCACGCCGTCGTGGCGGAAGGAAAACATTTTTTCCAGTTCGTCCGAATCCGCGAACCACAGCCCGTGAAAGTTTCTCGGGATATTCCACACGGGTTTGAAAAATGATTCCGCCGAGCCTCCGATCAGCTTAAACCCGCCGTCGAAGGTGTCGTAACCCGTTCTGCGGCAGTCCTTGCCGCCGCCTATGTTGTACACTCTTTGCCAGAATCCGTCGGCTTTGCCGTCAACGTCGCTATCGACGATTTGTTTCATCAGGTATCCCGAGTCGGTGTCCGTTACCCATTCCAGCGGCGCATTCCACGAGGTATGGAACATCAGACCGTCTTTTACGTTGTTCATCAGCATGTTTTTATGCAGCATTGCGGTCTGCCTTAGTACGGCGCGGCACTTCAGGTCGCTTTCCAGAACGAATCTTTCGGCTCTCAATTTGGACGCGGCGTACACGTCGAAAGCGCTGGGCAGCAGGGGGTCGCCCACCCGTCCGAACGGATGCATGTAATTGCGGTTGCCGTATACCGCAACGGTGGATATGTATACGAATTTGGGTTCTTTTTCCTGAGATTTGGCGGCTTTCACCATGTTGACCGTACCGCCGTAATTTACCTTTCTCGTTCTGTCGGCGTTATGGTCGGATCCCGGCGGGATCAGCGCGCCCACATGCAAAACGTACTCCGCTCCGTCCGTCAGTTTTTTACAGTCTTCGTAGTTCACGAGATCGCCGTAAACGACTTTTACGCGCTCGCCGTACATTTTTTTGACTTTCGCCCCGAAACGCTTGTTGTGAGCGTCGGGCAAAAGCAATATTTTTACCGAATGAGCTTTGTCGGAAGCCATTAAATGCTTCAAAGTTTCTTCGCCCATTGCGCCGCTTGCGCCTGTCAATGCTATCTTTGCCATACGTTACCTCCCGTTTACGGCTATATGATAAAAAGCGTTTCTTACCGCGTTATGAAAAAATTCTTACAAATTTCTTACATTGAAATTTTTAAACCGAAACGTGAAACAGCCCATAAAAAAGCCCGTCGCGAAACGGGCTTAAGCAGCGGGGAAATTATTCGGTAAAAGGATCTGAAGATCAGTCGGAAACCAACTTCCAGAACTTCAGCGCGTCGCCGATCCAGCCTTCGGCGTCGGTACCGATGCCCAGTCCGCAGCCGTGATTGACTCCTTTTGCGATGCGCAACACGTTTTCGACGCCGTTTTTATCGAGCGCCTCTTTCATCACGTAGGAATTGTTTTCGATGGGAACGACGAAATCGTTGTCGCCGTGCATAATATAAGTGGGCGGGTAATTGGCGGTAACGTGGTTCTGAACGCATACCGAAGCTTTCGCGTCTTCGTCGGGGAACGCGTTGCCGAGCAGGAATCCGTTGCCGATCAGTTGCGAAACGCCCTGAACGGCCTCCTGCCACATGTTACCGGTCAGAGGAATGTCTCCGTTGATGTTTATCCACGGATACGCGAGAGCTAAAGCCGTAGGCGCGGGCAGACCGTATTTTGCGTAGCCCAGCGTCTCGCTTGCGAAAAGTCCCGCGAGATTGCCGCCCGCAGAAAATCCGAACAGCGCGTAATCGGAAGCGTCCACGTTGAAGGTTTCGGCGTTATCCAATATATAGGTCAATGCGCGCGCCAGGTCTTCCAAAGGCGCGTACTCGGAAGAATATTTGCCGTATCGGTATCCCAAAACGAATGCGGAGTATCCCGATTCGTTCAAAGTAGCTGCGGTCGGGAGTCCGACTTTGTATATGTCGCATTCGTAGTATCCGCCGCCCGGAAGCACAATCGCGAAGGGTGCTTTTTCGGCGTTTTCGGCGGGGAAGTAATATAGTTTCACGACCTCGAGATCGGGATTAGAGTCAATTTCCGCAGAGGTATAGACGCTGTAATACTCAGCCACGCCGTCCGCGACGAGTTCTTCGTAACGGGCTTTTCCCAGTTCGGTGTCGCGTGAGGATTTGTTCTGAGAGATCATATTGACCAGGTCGTTCAGCGTTATCAGAAACGTTACCGCGACGTACAGAGCCGCCACTGCTAACAGAGTGCGGACGATACGCCTTGTCAGACTGTCTTTTTTAACCTTGCTTTTTTTGTGCTTTTCGGATCTTGCCATAAAACGCCTCCGTCCAAAGTATAACATACAATCGCTTCGTGTACAATAGCGTAATTCGTCGCACGCGCCAGAAGCGGGTATATGGTCGGCATAACGCGTTCAATCGGTTGATATATCTTTCGGAATATGTTATATTTTTTAGGTCGCACGCGCCCGACAAAGAATAAGAGGAATCTTTACGACAGAACCGATATGAAATATTTGCTGTTGGCGGTAATATACCTTACGTTCGTTTCCCTCGGCTTGCCCGACTCGGTGTTCGGAGCAAGTTGGCCTATCATACAGACGGATTTCTCGACTCCCGGTTCGCTGGGTTCGATATATACGATGATAACGGGTTTCGCCGGCGCGCTCGCCGGTTTTTTCGCGGGCAGACTGATAGCGCGTTTCGGGACCTATGCGGTAACCGCGGCGTCGGTCGCGCTGACGGCAGCAGGACTGATCGCGGTAAGTTTTACCACGGCGTATTGGCAGATGCTCGTCATCGCGTTGATCATGGGACTGGGGTCCGGCGCTATAGATACGGGACTTAATACTTTCGTTTCACAAAACTACCGCGCGTCGCACATGAATCTGTTGCATTGCTTCTGGGGCGTGGGAGTGACGCTATCGCCGATAATAATGTCGCAGTTTATTTCGAAAGGCGACTGGCAAATGGGCTACAGAGTTCTGGGTTTCATCCAGCTCGGAATCACGGCGGTAGTGGCGCTCAGTTTCCCGCTTTGGAAAAAAACGCCTGTGGTCGCCGTCGAAAAAACCGATGACGGACGACCGCCGAAACTTACGCTGAAGGCGATTTTCAAAACCAGAGGCGTCCTTTGGGGCATACTGACTCTCGGCGCGTACTGCGCCGCGGAATTTACGCTAGGAACATGGGGCGCGTCGTTTCTCGTAAACGCGCGCGGCTTTTCCGAGGACGGCGCTGCGCTCGCCGTTTCGGCGTTTTTCGGAGGAATAATGATAGGGCGGTTTATCGCGGGCATAGCCGCCGTCAAGCTTTCCGACAACACTTTGATCAGAATCGGTTTGATCCTCGTCATACCGGGGCTGATACTGCTTGCGGTGCCCATGGGAATGGAGGGCGCGGTCGCCGCGTTCATGATAATCGGCGCGGGCATGGGTCCCGTGTTTCCTTCGGTTTTGCATACCGTTCCCGCGCGTTTCGGCGCCCGATTTGCGGCGGATATAACGGGTTATCATATGGGCGGAGCGTATGTGGCGGGCTTTGCGGTCCAGTTCGCGTTCGGGTTCGTCGCCGCCGAACTGGGTTATGCGTTTATGAGTTATATGCTGATTTTTTTCATAGCTCTCACATTCGTTTTGAACGAAGTCACTATACGCGTCACGTCGAAAAACAAGGCTGAAAACAATGGCTGAAGCGAATTATAAAAAACCGTTGCTCGGTTCGAGGTGGGGCGAAGCGATATGGGTCGGAGGCATTTTTTCGGTTTCGCTCGGCGTTGCGCTTTGCTCGGCGGCGGATCTCGGAGTATCTATGATAGCCGCACCCGCGTTTATAATCTACGAGGCGGCGGCGCCCGCGGCGCCGTGGCTTACCGTCGGCACGGTGGAATACATGTATCAGGGTTTGATACTGATTGCGACTTGTCTGTTGATCCGCAGATTCGACTGGCGTTTCCTGCTGACTTTCGCAGTCGCGGTGATATACGGATATCTGCTGGATATGTGGCTGACGGTAACGGCGGACATAGTCGCGGATTCCGTCTTGAAAAAATATCTTTTGCTGACGGCGGGGATACTTTGTACGTCGTTCGGCGTAACGTGCTTTTTCAGGAGCTATCTTCCGATGGAGGTTTACGAGCTGTTCGTCGCGGAAACCGCAAAAAGTTTTCGTCTGAAGACGGAGAGAATGAAACTCATTTACGATGTAAGCCAGTTGGTGATCACCGTGGTTCTGGCGTTCACCCTTTTCGATCCCGCCGAATTTAACTGGAAAGAAATATATTTCAAAGCGTATCATTCTCTCGGCACGGGCACGGTGATGGCAACCTTATTAAACGCGCCTTTGATATCCGTTTTCGGCAAGCTCCTCGACTTTTTGTTCGGATACGACGCGCTTATAAAGCCTTTGAAAAAAGCGCTTGCGATCCGTCATGAAGAAAACGCGCGCGTTTGCGAGGGGCAGGATGCGGGAGACGATAAGTTAAGACAATAGATATTTACATTTTACACGCATTGTGTTAATATTATAAAATAAAACTAAATTTCTCTTCTGGAGGAGGAACCATGTCCAAATACGACGTACTTATCGACAAAAAGAACGAAAGCGCGCAGTTTATGGTGGATGAAATCACTCATATCTGCCGCGATCTTCCCACCCGCTCGCCCGGCACGGAAGGCGAAAAAGCCGCCTGCGAATACATGGCGGACGTTCTGAAAGAAAAATGCGGCTGCGAAACCGCCACGCTCGAATCTTTCAAAGAAAACCCGGCTTCTTTTTTGGGCTGGCTTTATTTCACGCTGACGTTCTCGCTCGCGGGATACATACTTTTCTGGTTCGTGCCCGTGGTCGGCGCAGTGATCGTGGCGTTGGGCTTCGTGATAATGGTCGCCCAGTTCATTTTTTACAAGAAATTCGTGGATAAATTCTTCCCCGAAAAGACAGGGCACAACGTTACCGCTATCAAAAAGTGTACGGGCGAAGTCAAAGCCAGGATTTTCTTCAACGGACATCCCGACGCGGCATGGAACTGGCCAGTCAACGAAAAATTCGGCGGTTTCGTATACGAAATGCACATTCTGCTCACCGTCATAGGCGGACTGTTCAATCTTGCGATCTGCATCGCCGCGGCGGTCGTCGCGGACGGATATGCGGGAATAGCTTCTCCCGAAAGCTACGGCGGACTGTTCTGGGCGGGCGTCGCGGGAGCGATATTCGTTCCCATCACGATCGGACTTTATTTCATGTGGGACGAAAAGACCATTGTTGACGGCGCGAACGACAATCTGACGGGTTGCTATATGGGTATCGCCGTATTGAAAGCAATGAAAGACGCGGGCATCGAATCGGAAAACGTCGAAATAGGCGTCATTTTATCGGGTTCCGAAGAAGCGGGTCTCAGGGGCGCGATGGCGTGGTGCGAGGCGCACAAGGACGATTATAAGGACGTGCCCACCTGGATACTTTCCTACGACACCATTCACGACAAAAAGTTCCTGGGCGTGAACTACCGCGACTTAAACGGCACGGTTAAGACCGACAAAGAAGTGGGCGACGCGTTCATGGCGGCGGCAAAGGAACTGGGCATTCCCTGTCAGAAGACCTGGGTACCGCCTCTGGGCGGCGCTACCGACGCCGCGGCGTTCGCAAAGGCCGGCTTCAAGGCTACCGGCATAACGGCGTTGAATCACGTTCTGGAAGATTACTATCACACCAGAAAGGATACCTATACTAACCTCGATGCGGAAGGGCTTGCGGACTGCTATGCCATCAGCGTCAGAACGCTTGAAAACTTCGAAAAGAAGTACGGTGCGTAAAATATGATAGTATATTTTTCGGGTACCGGCAATTCGCGTTCGGTGGCGTTCAAGTTGGGGCGCGAGGGCGAAAAGATCGTCGAATGGAACGAGGATCTCGCTAAAATCGAGGACGAAAGACTGGGAATAGTGTTTCCCGTGTATTGCGGCGACATGCCGGCGGGACTTATCGGTAGTCTGCGCCGCGCAAAGATTTCGGCAAAGTACGTTTTCGCCGTGGCTACGGCGGGAGGCTCCGCGGGCAGATCGCTCAATTCCGCGGCGTATCTGATGCGGGAAAAGGGGCTTAAGCTCGATTACGCGGCGTGCCTTAAAATGCCCGATTCGTGCATAATGTTCCCGACTCCCGAAGCGGAAAAGCGTAAGCTCCTGGATTCGGAAGAGGAAAGGGTCTCGAAAATCGCCTCGGAACTGGAGGCGCACGCCGAAAAAACGGTCGCGCCCAAAAAACCTTTCGGATTCGGCACGCGCGCGATGTGGTATCTATTCAGACGCGTGGCGGGTAAGATCGCCTATAAAAGCGCGGGCGCGGAGTGCGTTAAGTGTATGCTCTGCGTAAACGAGTGCCCCGTAAAAAACATCGAAGTAAAGGACGGGACGATCTCGTTCAAAGGCGCTTGCGAGGACTGTTACCGCTGTATCCAGTCCTGTCCAGTTCGCGCCATACGTTTCGGGAAACTGAAGGTAACCGATAAAACCTACTACAAACATCCGTAAATTTAAAGGGGATAGTTAAAACCGAAAGCCCGCCGCCTTGCGCGACGGGCTTTTTCGTTAAGACGACAAAACGTCAAAGGCTGCGTTTGTCCGAAACGGTGCAGACGAAAAGCTTCAGGTATTCCGTTTCGGGAGCGCCCAGCAGGGCGGGATGATCCGACGCCTGCATGCGCTTTTCCAGTATTCTCAAGCGCCTGCCCGCGTTTTCGCCCGCTTCCTTCAACGTCTTTTCGAACAGTTCCGCGCTCATATAGTGCGAACACGACGCGGTAACGAGGTACCCGCCGTCCTCGATTATTTTTATGGCGGCGGCGTTTATGTCGCGGTAACCGCGTACCGCGCCCGCGACCTCCGAGGCGCTTTTGCAGAACGCCGGAGGGTCCAGAATTACCGTCTGATAAGTTTCGTTGCGCTTCCGGGCGTCTCTTAAATATTCGAACACGTCCGCGCATTCCGCGGTAACGTTGTTCAGCGAGTTTAATTCGGCGTTGGCTTTCAGTTCCTCAAGAGCGCGTTCGGAAATATCCACCGCTTTCACGCTTTTTGCCACCGTCGCGGCGTTGAGCGTAAAACCGCCGACGTTACAAAAGCAGTCCAGCACGCGTTTCCCGACCGAATAGCGTCGCAGTGCCATTCTGTTTTCTTTCTGGTCGAGAAAATAGCCCGTTTTTTGTCCGTTCACGACGTCGACGTACAGCTTCAGTCCGTTCTCCTCGATCACCGTTTTTTCGGGCAGCGCGCCGTATAACAAACCCGAATACGGCTCCATACCTTCTTTTTTCAGGACGGGAGAATCGCTCCTTTCGTATATCGCCGCCGGAGAAAACAGCTTTACCAAAGCGCGTACTATCATGTCGCGTTTTTTTCTGAACCCCAAAGAGAGTATCGAGATGACTATCACGTCGCCGTACTTGTCCGCTATCAGCGAAGGCAACCCGTCGGATTCCGAAAAACAAAGTCTGTAGGCGCTGTCGTAACCGAGGTCGCGCCTTAACGCGTTTGCGCGGAAAAGGCGTTCCGTAAACAGTTCTTCGGTATCCTGTTCTTCAGGATCGCGAATAAAGATCCTGACAAGAATTTTTGACAGATGATTGATGTATCCCTTGCCCAAAAAGGTGCCGTTGCAGCTTTGCACCGTGGCGAGTGATCCGAGACCGCCGTCGCCCTCGATTTTCGAAACCTCGTTCGCGTAGACCCAGGAGTGGCCCGCGAGTATGCGGCGTTCCTCGCCGCGTTTTAACGTAACGGTATATGTCATAATCCGATTATACATTCCGTTCGGCGCGCGGTCAACGTCTCGGAAAAAGATATTGATTTATTTTTGCGCGCGTGATAAACTTTAGTTACAATCGGAGGGGCTTATGCGTTTCAGAATTACTTTGGCGATACTCGTTACGGCAATAGCTTTGGCGGTTATGGGGGCGTCTTTCGTTTGCGGAGAAGGGCTTAACGAGAGCGGCGAGGATCTTACGATAAGTTTTTGGGGCGATTCCATCGCAGAGGGCATTCTCGGCGCGTCGCCGATAAACGAAAGGGAATCGAACTGTTACTATGCGATCGTAGGCAGGACAAACGGATATACATACTATAACCGTTCCGTTTCGGGACATAAAACCGAAAACATGCTGGAATACATACAGCGCGAGGACGACGGCGCGTCGATGACCAACACCGTTCTCAGGACTTCGGATATAATCCATATTTCCATTCTCGGCAACGATCTTTTGCAGAACAGTCTGGGATCGTTGGTGGTAAACTACGCGCGCGGGGAACACACCCGCCTCGATTCGCTGATCGAAAACGCGTACGCCAATTTTTCCGAAATAATAGAGTATATCCGTTCGGTCAATCCCGACGCCGCGATTTTGATGAGCACGGTATATAATCCGATGTTCGTCGGAAGCCGCGTCATAGGTCAGGACGTGGTCGAAACGTTGAGAAACGAACTGGGTATGGACGACGCCGCGATCCGCGAAATGACCAATTCGATGCTCGGCGAACTGAACGGGGTTGTGTTCCGTTATCTCGAGGAGAATCCCGGCGCGTACACCGTGGTGGACGTGGCGGCGGAATTCGAAAAAATATATCTCGAGGACGAGGAAAGGAACAAGGATCTGTTCTATAGCGACGGCGTACATCCTTCCAACGAGGGACACGCCGTGATAGCGGGCGCGATACAGAGAACTCTCGAAAAACTCGGGCTTGCGAACGAAAAATCCGCCTACAGGAATTACAAAAGATTAAGGTGCGAACAAATAGACAGGCTGTATTTTGCCGGCGGCAACGCCTATAAACTGAAAAACGAGATAAAGGCATGTTCGACGATAGAGGAGATCACTGAGGTTTATTTCGACGAAACCGCAAATCTGGAAGCCGATTATCTGAGGACGCCGGAGCCCGATCCCGACAAGGAGCATCTGGATAAATCGGTAAGCCTGTACCTGACAAGCGGCTGTTCGGTATGGGGATTGCCGATAGGAATGGCGCTGGACAAGTCCTCCAGCAGGATCGTATTGTATTCGGACGGCACCATGACGCTCGAAGCGTATATTCTGCCGTCGATAATCGACATGCTCAACAAGCAATTCGCCTCGGGCGAAATGACCTTGCCGGATATGGACATACAGAATGCGATTGTCGATCCTTACGCTTCCGAGCTGTTCCCCGGATTCGATCTCAGCGACCCGCTCGACGCTTTGAACAGACTCGAAAACACGCTGGGATTAAGCATAATCGGACTGGATCCCGAGCATCCCGGTATCGCCGCTCTCCTGGATACGATAGCCACCGAGGGCACATTGCCCGATACGCTCTCTTTGCCCACGACTCTCGGCGTCAGATACGAGGGAACGTACTATATCGAGGAAGTTTTCAGTCCCGTAACAGGCGAAACGTATACCGCGATCTACACCGGCGAAGCGGGCGAAGGCGGACAGCCTTATATTGTGGGCACGCTGGAAAGCGACGAAAACGGCAAGACGAAGGTCTCTACAAGAATAGAATTTCTCAACTTCGTCATCGAAGCCGAATCCAGATAGCCCGAAATGAAGCGGTCCGACGCGTTCGAACTGATCTGCCCTAAATGCGGAAACAGGCTGATCAAACGGGGCAACTCGCTGTACTGCGGCGAGAACCATTGCTACGACGTCGCTAAAACGGGATACGTCAATTTCGTTCTCGGCGGCAAAAAGGAATCGGGCGACGCGAAAGAACTTATCGAGGCGCGCGAAAGAGTGATGAAAAAGGGTTATTACCGCGCGCTTTACGATTTCGTAAAAGGGGAGTTTTCTTTCGGCGCGGGCGACGTGGTAGTCGACGCGGGAACGGGCGACGGCTCGTTCGCGGGCAAACTGAAAGAGTTTTTTCCTTCAGCCGCCGTAGCGGGAACGGATCTGTCGAAATACGCTATCTCCCGCGCGGCAAAAAAATATCCCGATGTATTTTTTGCGGTTGCGAACAACAGGCGGCTGCCTTTTGCCGACAGCTCCCTCAAAGCGCTTTTCGGCGTGTTTACGACCGCGTTTCCCGAGGAAGCTGCGCGCGTCATCGCAAAGGGCGGATTCTTAGTGAAAATAACTCCCGGGAAAAACCATTTGCTCGGGCTGAAGCGCGCGTTATACGAAAACGTCAGACTGAACGAGGAGGACGAAAGCGTTCCCGCGGGATTTACCCGCGAAAAAACGATTCGGCTCAGGGGCGTATATCACGCCGTCGGAGAGGAAATAAAAGACCTGGCGGGTATGACGCCGTATTCGGTCAAAAGCCCGAGGAACAGCCTCGAAAGGCTGTACGCTATGGAAACGCTCGACACGGAAACGGAATTCAGAACGGACGTTTTCAGAAAGGAGTAGGATTTGAGTTTTTACGACAGAGTATACGAGGTAGTCAAAAAAATTCCCGAAGGCAAGGTCGCGACCTACGGTCAGATCGCGGCGGCTTTAGGTTCTCCCAAAGCTTCGCGCGCCGTGGGTTACGCGTTGCATTTCAACCCCAGCCCCGGGATAATACCCTGTCACAGGGTGGTGAACAGGTGCGGCAGACTGGCGCCCGCCTTCGCTTTCGGCGGGATAGACGTTCAGAAAAGGCTTCTCGGCGCCGAGGGTGTCGAGGTGGACGGAGATTACACTGTCGATCTGGACAAATATCTGGTGGGGAGGTTATAGCGTGCCGCGCGAAATACTTGTCGCGTTCGGACGCGAAGTCAAGCTTGTTCCGGGCAGGGCGAACATGCGTCCGACTTCGATGATCGTCAGGCGCCGCGGAGACACGTATACGCTTTCATACGGGCGCAGGGTCTCATTCGAGTCGATGAAGTCGTTTTTAAACTCCGAACGCGTCAAGCGCTTTTTCGAAAGAACCGAAGAAAAAGCGCAAAAGAACGCCGGCGCTGGGAAACGCGGCATAATGTACGGCGGCAAGGAATTTATATATTTCGGCAGAACCTATCCCGTTCGGCGCGAGGCGTCGGAGAAACCGTCGCTTGTAATAACGTCCGCCGAGGCGGTTTTAAGTTGTCCGGACAGTTTTACCGACGAGGAAGTTTCGGCGTATCTGAAAGAAAGGCTGAGGGCGGCTTTAAAAGATTTTATCGACGAGCGTCTTCCCGTGTGGGAAAACGCTACCGGATTAAAAGCATCGCGCTACATAATAACTACGGTAAAAAGCTATTGGGGAAAAATGTTCGCGGATACGCGCGTCATGCGCATTTCCGACAAAGCCGTGCAAAAGAGCGCCGAATGTATCGATTACCTGATCGTGCACGAACTGGTCCATATACGGCATAACGGGCACGGCAGGGCTTTTCGTCAGACTCTCGCAAAATATATGCCCGACTGGAAAGAGCGCGAAAAAAAGCTTAAAAGTTCTTGATTTTATCGGTTGCAAAATTTCCGATACGGGTATTATAATATGCGCGAGGCAGCATATGATAATAGATTTTCACACACATATTTTTCCCGATTCCATAGCCGAACGCGCGACGGAAGCGCTGAAAAAAAACGCTCACGGCGAATATGCCCCCGTGCACGATCTGACCGAAAAAGGTCTGTTGAAAGCAATGGACGAAGCGGGCATAGACGTTTCGGTGGTAGTACCCGTCGCGACCAAACCCGCGCACAGCCTTAAAAACATCGAATGGGGCGCGCGGTTCAGGTCCGACAGACTGATCCCGTTCGCGGGATTGTTCCCCGACGCTGAAAACTGGAAACGGAACGTGGACGCCGCAATCGCTAACGGATACAAGGGCATCAAGCTTCATCCCGAATACCAGAATTTTATAGTGGATGACGAAAGAATGTTTCCGCTTTACGATTACGCTTTGAATAAGGGAATGATATTGATTTTTCATGCCGGTTACGACCCGATAGGCTCCGCGCCGTTCAAATCGAACCCCGCCATGTTCCGAAAAGTCGTCCGCGCGATGCGCGGCGGTACGATTGTTGCGGCGCATCTGGGCGGTCAGCAGCAATGGGAAGAGGTGGAAGACAAGTTGGTCGGCGAAAACATATACCTCGATACTTCCATGGGAACGGAGTATTACGGCAAGGAGCGCTTCAAGAGCATACTCTCCGGACACGGCGCGGACAAAATTTTATTTGCCACCGACTCGCCCTGGAGCGACGCGTCCGTGGAGATTAAAAATCTGAAAAGCTGGGACATTCCGTCGGGCGACCTCGAAAAAATCTTTTACCGTAACGCCGCCCGTTTATTGGAACTAAACTGAAATCAACCCAGTTTTTCGACGGGGAAACTTACTCCAAGAAGGTACGGCACTTTCGCGCCGCGTTCGAATTTTCCGTACGACGCCATTGTCACGGTGCCGTCAGCAATTATCACGCCCGCGTACCCGCAGTCGCTTTTTCCGTCGTTTGTCTTTCCTAAAACCAACATTTTGTCACCCAAAACAGAGTTTTTGTTCTTTTCGGAGTTCAGTGCGTAATCGGTGAGATCCTCGGGCGAGCCTACCCACGCGACCCAGTATCCGCCCAGTTCGTTTATCTTAGACAGTGCGTTCGGTTTCATTTCGGGAAGATAGAGTCTGAACGACACCACTACCTTATTCGTAACGGGATCGTATTCGGCTTTATGGCGGTCGCCCGTCAGGGAGTAGGGAAGTTCTTTCAGCTTGCTCCAGGTCTTACCCTCGTTTGTCGAAACGGAGATGACGGAATTGGAGTTTCTGGCGTTGGCGCGACCAAGGAGCACCAACTCGTCCGTCGGCGTTCTGAAGATCTCTATTTCGCAAAGGTTTATACCCGATTCGGTTTCGCGCTGAGAAGACAAAAAGCGTTTCGGGTTGGACCAATGCGCCTTGCCTTCGGAATCGAAAGTCAAAAAGGAAACGTAATTATAAAAGTCGTAATCGTGGAAAGTGCCCATCCATACGTCCAGCCAGTTTCCGTTTTCGTCTTTGAGTTTTGTCAGCGAGCTCATCGCGACTATCACGTCATAAGGGAGAACGTCGCCGGATGAGTCGAATACGGGCATTTCGTCCGCCGGATAAGTTTCGTATATCGGGTCGCCGCGGTCGGGCATGGCGTTTGCCCAGTCGATCCCGTAAGCGTTTTCGAATTCGCCGAAAGTGCGACCGCCGTCCGAAGAAAGCGAATAATTGAAGCCGTTCGCGACATACTCGTCGTCTTCAGCCCACGACGGACAGCCCGAGACCAGCAGTATTTTTTCCGTACCGTCGTTGAAATCCAGACGGTAAAGAGTGGGCGTTTCCTGTGAATAAGCGAAACTTGCGGGTAAATTATCGAGCGGCGCGCTCCAGCTGATTCCTTTATCGGTGCTTTCGCGCATGACGATTTCGCCTTTGCCGTGTCCCAGCGGATACGCTATCAGCAGTTTGTTTTCGCCGGTGTATACCAGATCGGGGTGCCCCAGGTAGTAGTCGGTTTTGTCTATCACGGTATAATAAGTTTCGTCGAGGGTCTCGGTGGGTATCGAGACGTAATCCAGGGCGTCTTTTTTCGTAAACAGATACACGCTTAGTAACGCCAGTCCCGCGACGACAGTAGCGGTCAATAGGGCGATTGTTGCGATGACGGTTTTTCTTTTTCTGCTCATACCGCAATTATAACCCGAAGACGCGACTTTTGAAAAGAGGGATAAATATTAAATCGCTCTTTTCGCGTAAGAGTCGTAAAAAGCTTTTTTCGGATTATTCGATAATAATCCGTTTAAAATAAAAATAAAATAAATTGGCGTTTCGTCTTGCAAAACGTAAAAATATGTAGTAATATAAATACCCCGCACATACCCGTGTGCGGGAAACAACGTTGTTCGGCAGGCAGATAATGGGCGCATACGCGGTAGTGGTTTTCATTTTCGTTTTGGCATACTCGTTTTATATGGGGGTGAACGACGGCTCCAACGCCATCGCCACCACCGTCGTTACGCGAGCCGTTCAACCGAGAACCGCGATATTTTTGGCGGCGTTCATCAATTTCGTCATACCGATCGCGGTATTCGCGTTGGGCATGCTGTCGGTTGCCGACAACATCAGCTATAAACTGATAGACAATTCTTTTTTTGCGGGAATATCGGACAAACAGGCATTCTCGTTCGTTTTCAGCGGACTTTTGGGCGCGATAATATGGGGCGGCGTGACATTCTGTCTGAAGATACCCAACAGCACTTCCCATACGCTTCTCGGCGGCATCATCGGCGCGGGCATTGCCGCGTTCGGGTTCGGCGCCGTTCAATGGAAGGGATACGTTTTGGTCAACGTGGTGCTGATGATAGTGCTGGCTCCCGTTATCGGATTGATTTTGGGATTTTGCCTGATGAAGATAGTCCGCGCCCTCGCAAGAAGCATGAATCGCGGGCTGAACAAGATAATGCTGCTTTTGCAAAGGATAAATCTTGTGATCCTCGCCGGCGCGTTCAGCAGTAACAACGCGCAGAAATCGATGGGTATTTTCTTTTTGGCGGGCGCCGTCGGACTTACGGTATTTAATTCGGAAAACGTTCCGATATGGATACCGATCTGTATCGCCGCAGCGCTGACGATGGGACTGTTGCTCGGCGGTTACCGCGTTATCAACACGGTAGGTCGCAAAATATATAAACTGGAGCCGGTACATTCGGTGGTGGCGCAGTTTACCACCAGCGTTGTGATGCTGACGGCGACGACTCTCGGTATCTCGCTCAGCACAGGGCAGATAATGTCCTCGTCGATCATGGGCGTGGGCGCCGCGGAGCGCATTAACGGCGTGCATTGGAATACGGCGATTCGCATACTTATCAGCTGGATGCTGACGCTTCCGTGTTCGGCGGGAATGGGCGCGCTTTTGTATCTGTTGGTGGGCAAAGCAATATTCAAGATATAGGAAATTGTTACGGAGGTAGTAGTCATGAAGTTTCTGGACAGATTCAAAAAGCATAAGGAACCCGATTTTTTCGAACTGCTTACCAAGCAGGCGGAGTTTATCAATAAAGGCGTAAGACTTTTGAACGAATACTGCATCACTCACGACGAATCCGTGGCGGACGCGGTAGTCAAAGCCGAGGACGAAGGCGACATGGTGCGCCGCGTGCTCGTCGACGACATGAACAGAACGTTCATAACGCCTTTCGACAGGGAAGATCTGTTCAAACTTTCCGCAAAACTCGACGAGGTGCTCGATTACGCCAAGACTTCGGTAGACGAGATCCGTCTGTTCAAGGTCACTCCCAACGAGGAAATGATCGAAATTACCACGGCGCTCAACGAGATGAGCGAACACATTATTCTTGCGGTATCCAACATAAAGCGCCACGAAGCGATAGCGCGCGACGAGGCGATATACGTCAAGCGAATGGAAAACAAGGTGGGCGACCTGACCGTTCAGGCGCTCGAGAAGCTCTTCGATACCGCCGATTTCAGGTCGATATTCAAGTACCGCGAGATCTACAGGCACATGAATCAGACCGCCGATATAGCGGACGAAGCCATGGACTGCCTTCTGAAAATACTCGTTAAAATGTCTTAAGGGCGATGTCTTTCGATTTTTTCGCGTATCTTAACAGAATGAAGTACATCGAGCGCTGGTCGCTGATGCACTCCACCGTCAGGGAAAACGTTATGGAGCACTCGGCGGGGGTGGCGATGATAGCGCACGCTTTGGGAGTCATCAACAACGTCGTTTTCGCAGGCGACTTAAGTCCCGACAGATGCGCCGCGATAGCCGTTTTCCACGAAGCCGCCGAAGTCATCACCGGCGATCTGCCCACGCCGATCAAATACTATAACGACGACATCCGCAACGCTTACAAAAATATAGAAGGTATAGCCGAAAAACAGCTTCTGGAAACGCTTCCCGAAGGATTCAGAGCGAGCTACGAGCCGTTGATCTTACCCGGTCGCGGCGCGGAATACGCGCTGGTGAAAGCCGCCGACAAAATAGCGGCATACGTAAAATGCGTCGAGGAACTCAAATACGGCAACAAGGAATTCCTGAAAGCCAAAAATTCGACGCTGAAAGCCATACGCGACATGGCGATCCCCGAAGCGGATTATTTTTTCGACAAGTTTATCAAAGGCTACGAAAAGACTTTAGACGAAATGGAATAAGTATCGAAGCCCGCTTTCCGGCGGGATTTTTTTACTGACGCGCAAAGTCCGAAAATTTGAGCTTTATTTTTCCGATTATTACGTTTTACCTATTGAAACGATATATTCGGCGTGTTAAAATCTATAATAACGGGAGGAACGCGCATGAATTTTTTGAAGCGTAAGATCAAGGAGTTTTTTGCATACAAGGACGACAGAGAAGTACAAAACAAAGAACTTGTTGATTACGCGATAGGCGTTGCGGGACAGAATCAGGCTTACAACATCGTCAGCAGCTGGTTCATGTATTTTTGTACGGACGTGATATTCTTGGACTCGCTGTTTATCGGCGTTGTCCTCGGAGCGATGAGGATCTGGGACGCGGTAAACGACCCGCTCGTAGGTACCATCGTCGACCGACACGTCTTTAAAAACGGCGAAAAGCTGAGACCGTTCTTGAAAATAACGGCGATTCCCATAGGTATCCTGACCGCGCTGATGTTCGTGGACTGGGGAATGCCCGAATCGTGGACGGGCGTTTACATCACCGTAATTTATTTCCTTTGGGACTTTTTGTATTCTTTCCAGGATCTTTCGATGTGGGGAATGACGGCGATGATCTCCACCCACTCTTCCGAAAGGGCGAGAGCCGCCCAGTTCGGGCGTATCGGCGCGATGGTGGGCGGTTGGATCCCCGGACTCATCCCGCTGATGATAGACTATCTGCCCGATTTCGGGATTTCGGAAATGGCTATATTTACGACGCTCGGTATCGTAATGGGTATAGGCGGTATGGCTTTATCCATGTTCACCGCAAAGACCAAAGAGCGCGCCCCCGTATACAAGCCCGATTGCAATTTCGTTGAATCCATCCAGTTGATATTCAAAAATAAAATCGCGATGGCGCTGGTTATCGCCAGCATACTCAGCAATTTCACGCTTGCCGTTCAGGACGTTTACTTTTTCAAGTATATGGTGTCCGTCGACATCCTCGGCTTCCATATGGACGGCATGACGGTCAAGTTTTTCTACGGTATTCTCGTGGGGCTTCCCGGCACGCTGATGATGTTCGTGGCGACCTGGTTTGCAAAAAAACTGGGCGGAATGAAGCGCGTGCTGATATTGGGTACTTCCATGAATATCATTATGCGCGTGATATCCTTCTTTATAGGATTCGAGGGATGGCGTATTCTGATCGTCATAGGACTGATGGCTCTTGCCGGCATACCCAACAACCTCAACGGCATTGCCACGACGACGATCTGGGGAGACAGCATCGACTATATGGAGTGGAAGACGGGGCACAGAAACGAAGGCAGCGTTTTCGCGCTCCAAAACCTCGTCGCAAAAATAGGCACGGCGATAAGCACTTTCACCACGGGTCTCGCATTGAAGATAATGAACTTCGACGCCACGCTTTATGAACAGGATCTGCCGCAGGATCCGCTGTTTTATAAACTTATATGGCCGTTGTTCATGCTTGCTCCCGCGCTCGGCTCACTGTTCTATCTTATCCCGCTTTTGCTGATGAAGTACAGCGAAAAACAAAAGCTCGAAGTCGAACGCGAACTCAAACTTCGCCGCCACGCCGAAGAATCGGCGCTTGCCGCCGAGGCCGAAGCGAACGTGCTCGATTACGAAATTTTCTGACGCTCCGATTCGGAGAAACCGCTTTGTCGCACAACGCCCCGCAACGGGGCGTTTTTTATTGAACAAAACGCTTGACTTCAACGCTTTAGTGTGATAAACTACATTCATTAATTCGATTATCGGAGGATAAGATGAAAAAAGTTTTGGCAATTATATTGGTGATCGCGGTTTGCGCCGTGTTCGTAACTTCGCTCGCGGCGTGCAACGACAAAAGCGACTGGGAAAAGATCCAGGAAAGCGGCGAACTGGTTATCGGCATAACCTACTTCAAGCCGATGAACTATTACGAAGGCGAAACTCTGGTGGGCTTCGAAACCGAATTTGCGACCGCCGTATGTAATAAACTCGGATTGACTCCCAAATTCCAGGAAATCAACTGGAACAACAAAATAGTGGAACTTCAGTCGGGCAACATCGACGTTATATGGAACGGAATGACCATCAACCAGGAATACTACGAGAATATGGAGATCAGCAACGCTTACATGACCAACCGTCAGGTTGCCATTATCAAAAAGTCGAATGCTTCCCTGTATACCGATATAGCTTCCATGTCTGACGCCAAACTGGGAGCAGAGCAACAGTCCGCTGGTGAAAAGGCTATCCGTGCCAACGGAACGCTTGCCGATAACGAAATAATTACTTTGACCGCTCAGACGGACGTTCTGAACGAACTGAAGGCGGGAACCATCGACGTAGGCTTTATAGATATCGTAATGGCTACCGCTTCCGTGGGAGAAGGCACCGACTACGCCGACCTCATGATAGTGGAAAACGCCATGATCGGCGACGACGAGCTGTACGGTATCGGCATGAGAAAGGGCAGCACCGAGCTTCTGGAAAAGATCAACGCGGCAATAAAAGAGCTTTACGACGACAATACTTTGACGACAATAGCTGCCAAATACGGCTTGTCGAGCGCGCTGGTCGCCCAGAAATAAGCGGTTTGTGACGTTCGATGTCGTTACCCTTCAACTGCTGGAAGGGTTCGGAACAACGGTTTTACTTTTCGCAGCGACACTTTTGTTGTCGCTGCCTTTGGGTCTTATCGTAACTTTCGGCTCGATGAGCAAGATTAAGCCGATACGCTATCTTGCCCGCACCGTGGTATGGATAATCCGCGGCACTCCGCTGATGCTTCAGATCATGGTGGTGTTTTATGTGCCGGGTTTGGTTTTCGATTACCCGATGCAGTCGCGTTTTATCGCGGTACTTATCGCTTTCGTCATAAATTACGCCTGCTATTTTTCGGAAATTTACCGCGGAGGCATAGAGTCCATTTCCCGCGGTCAGTACGAGGCGGCGCAGGTTTTGGGCATGACCAAAGGACAGACCTTTTTCCGTATCATTCTGCCGCAGGTCATAAAGCGTATTCTTTCGCCGATGTCGAACGAGGTAATCACCTTGGTGAAGGACACATCCCTTGCCAGAATCATCGCGGTAAAGGAAATAATACAGGTGGCGTACAACATTCTGGGCGGGTACGCCCTGGTGTGGCCGCTGTTCTATTCGGGCGCGTTCTATCTGATTTTTGTCGGACTCGTAACCGTGGCGTTCCGCTTTGCGGAAAGAAAACTCGATTATTACAAGGTGTGATATGGCGCTGTTGAAGGTGGAAGGCATCAAAAAAAGTTTCGGCGGGCACGAAGTGCTGAAAGGCATAGACTTCGAATTGGAAAAGGGAGAGGTGCTTGCCATTATCGGCTCGTCCGGCAGCGGCAAGACCACGCTTTTGAGAACGTTGAACTTTTTGGAAAGCGCTGACGAAGGCAGAATCACCGTTAACGGCGAAACGCTGTTGGACACTTTTGCCGGCGGCGGCAAAACGACTCGCAGAAGCGAGAGCGCGTATCTGAGGGAAAAGAGACTGCATTTCGGATTGGTATTCCAACAATTCAATCTGTTTCCGCACTATAACATAATAACCAACGTCAGGCTGGCGGCGGAGTTGTTGACGAAGGAAAAACTGAACCGTAAAAAAACCGAACTCGCCCGCAAAGCGAAATCCGCAATAAAGGCTGTAAAAACAGAATATGCGGCTGAGTTGAAAGGTAATAAGGATCTTTCCGCCGAGGATAAAGCGCGTTTGCGCGAAAGATTGAAAATCTGCACCGAAGAGGAAATACCTGACGCGGTGCAGCGTGAGTTTTCGGAATACAAGCGCGCGTTACTATATCGGGGCGGTATGTCCGACGCGGCGCAAGGCTTTGATCAAGTCATTCTTGAAAATGACGGTGCCGAAAGAAATTCTTTAGGTAAGCTGTTGAAAAAGGTTTTTAACAAAGGACGCGACCTGTTCGACAACGAAATAAGACGGGTCACCGAACAAAAGGCGCAGAAACTTTTGGAAAGAGTAGGTCTGGGCGACAGGGCGACGGCGTATCCGTGCGAGTTGTCGGGCGGGCAATGCCAGCGCGTAGCCATCGCGCGGGCGCTTGCGCTGGAGCCGGATATTCTGTGCTTCGACGAGCCTACCAGCGCGCTGGACCCGGAACTCACGGGTGAGGTTTTAAAGGTCATTAAAGGCTTGAAATCGAGCGACCGCACGATGATCGTCGTAACTCACGAAATGGAGTTCGCGCGCGGCGTCGCGGACAAGGTTATTTTTATGGCTGACGGAATAATCGAGGAAGAGGGTACCCCCGACGAGGTTTTCGGTAACCCTAAATCCGAAAAAACAATTGCATTCCTTAGGAAAAGCGAGGAACGGATATGACGCATTTCACCGACGAAATGATAGCGGAACTGGTAAAGGCTTTAGTCAGGATAGATGACGAGAAAGTCTGCGAAAAATTTTTGAACGATCTTTGCACGCGTAAGGAACTCGAGCAGATGGCTCAGCGCGTAAAAGCCGCCGAATTGCTTCTTGACGGCAAAACTTACGCACAGGTCATTGCGGAGACGGACATTTCTTCCGCGACCCTAAGCCGCGTATCGCGCTGTATTCAGTACGGAGAGGGCGGCTACAAAGCCGTTCTGAAAGGCGGCGAATAGCCGTTTGCGAACTTAGTCGCGCCCGTCCGTTTTCGGACGGTTTTTTTGCTTTATTCTTTTCTAAAAAAGCTTCGTATCCGCAAAATATCGGTATTGACGAAACCATTATTTGGTATTATAATAATTCTACAGTATTATTTACTGATCAGCAAAAAACTCAATAAAAAGGAGATTTCATAATGAGAAAAGCATTTATTTGCCCCACCAAGTACGTTCAGGGCGAAGACGAACTTCTGAACCTCGGTTACTTTGTCAAGACTTTCGGCAAAAGAGCGTTGCTGATAGCGCATAAAGACGACTCGGCGCGCGTTCAGGCCAAACTCGACGCCACCGCCGCAAAGTACAAAATCGAGTTTATCAAGGTCGACTTCACCGGCGAATGTTCCCGTCAGGAAGTTGCCAGACTCCAGAAGATCGCCAAGGAAAACAAGTGCTCCTGCACCATCGGCCTCGGCGGCGGCAAAGCCATAGACACTGCAAAGTGCGTTGCCGAAGGTAATGCGCTCATTATATGCCCCACCATCGCGGCGACCGACGCTCCCACTTCGCACTCCGCGGTTTTGTACACGCCGGACGGCGCTTTCGACGACTACGCTTACTTCAAACAAAGCCCCAGCGTTATTCTGATCGACACCACCGTTATCGCGAACGCTCCCGTCAGATTCCTCGTTTCGGGTATGGGCGACGCGCTCTCCACTTATTTCGAAGCCAGAGCCAACGAACAGTCCTTCGGCAACGTCAACGCCGGTCTGCCCTGCGGAGCCAACCGCGCCAAGGGCGAACTGCTCGCCATGGGCACCAAGACCGCTTACGCGCTGGCGGAACTGTGCTATCAGACGCTGCTTTCCGACGGCTACAAAGCGATGCTCGCCTGCGAAGCCAACGTCGTTACTCCCGCGCTCGAGAATATCGTCGAAGCTAACATCCTGCTTTCGGGTCTGGGATTCGAGTCCGGCGGTCTTGCCGCGGCGCATGCCATCCACGACGGTCTGACCGTGCTGGAAGAGACTCATAAATACTTCCACGGCGAAAAGGTCGCGTTCGGCACCATCTGCCAGCTCGTTCTCGAGAATGCTCCGATGGAAGAGATCGAAGAAGTCATCGGCTTCTGCCTGGAAGTCGGACTGCCCGTGTGCCTTGCCGACCTCGGCGTAGAGGACATCGGGGACAGACTTGCGGAAGTCGCCGAAAAAGCGTGCATCCCCGACGAGTCCGTACACTTCATGCCCTTCAAGGTCACCGCTAAGGACGTCGCCGCCGCTATAGTCGCCGCCGACAAACTGGGCGAATCCATGAAAATGGGCGGTTGCTGCTGCTGATTCATAACGCATTTTTCGCTTGTGCCGGGAGGTTTTCTCGGCACAAGTTTTATAGGAGGTAACGTTTAATGAAGAAAATAATGAATACTGCCGAGAGCTTCGTATACGATATGTGCCACGGCCTTGCCAAAGCGCATCCCGAACTGGAGTTCGTCGAAAAATATAAGGTCGTCAAGAAAAAGGTCATCGACCGCAACAAGGTTACGCTGATTTCGGGCGGCGGTTCCGGACACGAACCCGCTCACGCGGGATTTGTCGGTACTGGCATGCTGGACGCGGCTGTTTGCGGCGATATCTTCGCTTCGCCCTCGCAGATTCAGGTTTATAACGCCTTGAAGCTGACCGCTTCCAAGAAAGGCACCCTGATGATAGTCAAAAACTATTCGGGTGACTGCATGAACTTCAACAACGCCGGCGCGCTGGCAAAAGACGACGGCATCGAGGTCGACGCCGTATACGTCAACGACGACATCGCGGTCAAGGATTCTCTGTATACCGTGGGCAGAAGAGGCGTTGCGGGTACCGTTTTCGTGCACAAGATCGCAGGCGCCGCCGCGGAACAGGGCAAATCCCTTCCCGAAGTCAAAGCCGTTGCCGAAAAGGTTATCGCAAATATCCGCAGTTTCGGCTTCGCGCTGACCTCCTGCACCGTGCCCGCCGCAGGTTCTCCGACTTTCGAGATCGGTGAGGACGAGATGGAATTCGGCGTGGGTATCCACGGCGAACCCGGCAGAAAACGCGAAAAACTCATTTCCGCGGACGAACTTGCCGCGCGTATCGTTCCCGACATTGCGGAAGACCTCAAACTGCAAAAGGGTGAGGAAATAGCGCTGCTTATCAACGGCTTCGGCGGCACTCCGCTTCAGGAGCTGTATCTGTTCAACAACTCCGTGACCAACGAACTGGAAAAAGCGGGTATCAAGATCTATAAGACGCTGGTCGGAAACTATATGACCTCCATCGACATGGCGGGCGCTTCGGTAACGTTCCTGAGGCTTGACGGCGAACTGAAAGGCTACCTCGACTATCCCGTATCCACCCCCGCGATCACCTGGGGCGGTTCCTCCAAGGAAGACATCGCGGCGCGCGAAGCCATAGCCGCTCTCGCAAAGGCGTTGAACGTAACTCCCGCGGCGTTCTCGAAAAAAGAAGCCGTAGCGGAAGAAGCGGCGGCGGTCGAAGAAGATGAAGGAAAAACCTATAAATTCGCAGGTAAAGCCGTGATCGGTGAGAAAATCAACACTCCCGGAATGGGCAAACTGATTAGATTGATGGCTGACATCATCATCGAGAACGAAGTTCCGTTCTGCAAAGCCGACCGATGCGGAGACGGCGACTTCGGAATGAGCATTGCCAAAGGCTTCAAACAGCTGAAAGCCGACTGGGATACCAGAAAGAAAGGCGACATCGGCGAATTCCTGGTCAGCTGCTCCGAAATCATAATGGAATACTGCGGCGGCGCGTCCGGACCCATATGGGGTTCAGCATTCCGTTACGCCGGCAAAGCCGTTCAGGGCAAGAAGGAAATCGAGCTTAAAGACCTTGCGGCGATTTTCCAGGCTGCCGTCGAAGGCGTTCAGGAAACCGGCAGAAAGAGTTTCGGCAAGGGCGCCGTGGTCGGCGACAAGACGCTGATCGACGCGCTGGTACCCGCGGCGGACGCTTTGTCGGAAGCCGCCGGAAAGGGTATGAAGATGAAAGACGCCATGAAAGCATCCGCAAAAGCGGCTGTAGCGGGCGCCGAAGCCACTAAGTACATCCAGGCGAAGATGGGCAGAGCGGGCGTTACCGACTCTGAAGGCTATCCCGACGCGGGTGCGTACGGCTTGGGAGTTATCTTCACCGAGATCGTTAAGAGGATATAGTTTTTTGCTTAGAGATTATCATTTCTAAGCAAAAGATGTCCTTAAAGCTAAAAGCCGAAAAAGAGCGACGGTACTCCGTCGTTCTTTTTTATTCAGGATCGCAAAAAACTATATCCTCAAGCCGTACTTCGCGCCGCTTTTAAATTCTTTTCTCCGAAACGCTTCCGTCGCATATGGCATATAGCTTGGTCGCGTTACGAAAAAAATAATAATAAAATCGTCTGCGAATTACTTCCTACCGCGCCTTAAAGGCTGTAACAAGACATGGATTTTTGCTTAAAGAATAAATATTTTTAAGCCAAAAGTCTTAACAAACAAAGTGCTTGAAAGAGCGACGGTACTCCGTCGTTCTTTTTTTGTTCAACGAAAACCCCGCGATAGTCGCGGGGTTCAAAAAAGGCTAAGCCGATGAGGCAGACAAAAAACTCCG
>CALVUD010000012.1 GCA_944363505.1 uncultured Clostridia bacterium
TTTCGTTTTTAAGGTGGTTTCCTTCCACCTCTCGCTTCTTAACAATCTGTTCAACTTTCAAGGTTCTTTCACTGCCGCCCGGGCAGCTTTTATATGATATAGCTTTCAAATTTGTTTGTCAACTGATTTTTCATCAATTTTAACAAATTTTCGAGCGCACCATATTCGATTTTTCCGTCCCCCTTTTTCGTTTGCTAAAACGCGTATTTTAATGTATACTGTACTCGAAAGTGTACCCGTAGCTCAGTTGGATAGAGCGTGAGACTCCGACTCTCAAGGCCGAAGGTTCGAATCCTTTCGGGTACGCCATTCGGCGCGGGGGGAATTACATCATATAATGTTAATTCCCCTTTGTCAAGCCCCGTATGCCGAATTTAAAACAAATTAAACGAATCGGCTCCGATAAAAATCAATATCTTGTATGTCGGAAAAAATCGGAGCACAATTCGCCTGCGCGTATATTAATAAGGTATATATATAAAAGGGAAAGGAACGGGTATTATGTCGAAAAAGAGCGTTGCCGTCGGGCTTTCGGGCGGAGTCGATTCCTCCGTCGCCGCGCTGATGCTGAAAAAAGCGGGTTACGAAGTCGTCGGACTGTTCATGCGGAACTGGAAGGAAGAGTCCGAGGACGGCGTATGCACCGCCGAACAGGACTATGCCGACGTCAGGAGCGTAGCCGCAAAACTCGACATTCCCTATTACACCATAGATTTTTCCAAAGAATACGCCGACAGAGTATTCGCGCATTTCGTCGGGGAATATTCCCGCGGCAGGACCCCTAACCCCGACGTATTGTGTAATTCCGAAATAAAGTTCGGACCCTTTTGCGAATTCGCAAAAAAAATCGGCGCCGAATACGTGGCGACGGGGCACTATGCGGGCGTAGAACGGGGTTCAAACGGCGAAATAATTCTGGTGCGCGCCGACGACGAAAACAAGGATCAGACGTATTTTCTGAATCAGCTGTGTTCGGAGCAGCTTTCGAACGTGATCTTTCCGTTACAACACCTCGCCAAACCCGAAGTAAGACGCATCGCGGAGGAAGCGGGTCTGATAACCGCAAGAAAAAAGGACAGCACGGGTATTTGCTTTATCGGCGAACGCGACTTCAGAAAGTTTTTGTCGCAGTATCTTCCGATGAAAAAAGGCGAGATACGCGACCTGAAGGGTAAAGTGCTCGGCGAGCACGACGGCGTGTTCTTTTACACTATAGGTCAACGCAAGGGCTTCGGTCTCGGCGGCGTCAGCGGCGAAAAAAACGACGCCCCCTATTACGTCATCGACAAAGACGTGAAAAACAATATCCTGTACGTCAATCAAGGGGAATGCGACAGGCTATATTCCGTAGCTTTAGCAACCGAAAACTTCAATATTATTTCCGTAGGCTTTGCGGACGGCGACGAGGTGTCGGTCAGAACGCGCCACCGCGAAGCGCTGAATCCCGCGAGGATATTTAAAACCGACGGCGGCGTCAGGATGGAATTTTTAAAGCCCGTAAGAGCTGTTACTCCCGGTCAGTACGCCGTGGTATATAAAGGCAAAACGTGCCTGGGCGGAGGCGTGATATGCGACAAGACCCCGGCGATCGGATTCGTCCCGCCCGCAAAGCGGTAATCTTCAATATGATCGTTCGCAAATACCGTTCGGAAGATCTGTCCGAAATATTAAAGCTGTTTTACGATACGGTGCATTCCGTATGCAAAGCCGATTACACGCTCGCTCAGCTGGACGCGTGGGCGCCCGCGGCGCCCGATACCGAACGTTGGCGCGCTTCGCTTGAAAAGCATTACGCGCTGGTCGCGCTGGCAGACGGCGCGATCGCGGGTTTCGGGGACATAGACGAAACGGGGTATCTCGACAGGCTGTACGTGCATAAGGACCGTATCCGTCGCGGAGTGGGCGGCGCGCTTTTAACGAAACTCGAAAACGCCTTTCCCGTAACGGAGATCACCACTCACGCTTCCATAACCGCAAAGCCCTTTTTCGAGGCGAAGGGTTATGTCGCGATCCGGGAGCAACAAGTGGAGCGGCGCGGAGTAACGATGACGAATTTCGTAATGAAAAAGTCGCTTGAGCCATTGATTTATTGACATCGATCGATTTTACCGCGTTCTGCAAAGCACTTTTAATCCACAATAATTCTATTCATTATTTATCGGCATTAAAAAGCTTTCAAAAGCTTAAAAATTCTAAATAACATTCGACTCTTGACTCTGAATTATTTATCAACTTTCATAATGCTATAGCATACTGTGCTTTCTTTAAATTTAGTAGTCTTAAAGATAATAGCTTTTCGCAAAAATTCTCGCGTCGTTTAAATACGGGTAATTGAAGTTGCCGCTTCTCAACTCGCTTTCGCTCATTTCGCACATGCTGATTAGGTTGACGAAAACTCCGTTTCTCTTTACGGCAGGCATCAACCCTCCGAAAAGCATATATCTAAACTCGGTTTCATCTATACCCGCCGCCGCAAACGGGCTTTCGCTTCGGTATTTTATGGCGCCGTTTTCCAATTCATACAACGTGTGCTCGTTATAAAAATCCCCCGCTTCGTTATATTTGCCCCAGTTTATATCCGATCCGAACGACGGATACGTCTCGTCTGACTCCGACCTGTACCTGAACCAATCGGTGCCGTTTTCGCTATTCATTAAATATAAACTTTCATGAACGAAAAAGTAATTCGGCTGTGTTCTTACATAAAAGTGATTTGCAGGTTCCGTTTCGATAAGATAGCGAATGATATTGTCGTCGATATCGTACAGCGGATATACCTTGAAATCGGTATATATCCCGGTATCGACAAATTCTTTCTGAAACTTTCTCGAGATCCGCCTTTGGTGCATCTCGTCCGAATAAAACCGGGGGCATCCCGCCATATACAATAGCGACAAGCCGACTATCACGACGATCAGGATTACGGCGACAACGATGCGCCTCTTCCTTTTTTCAGGTTTCATATATCTTTGTTCTTTACAATCGCTTTCCCGTTTTTTCATTTTTTATAATTTTATTTCTATAATCATTTACCGTGGCGGTATCGGAAGCAGAAGCTTTTCAAAACTTTTTGCCAAAGATTTAAAAATATAATGGCTTTTTCAGCGATTTCGATTTTTATGCCGATATCATTTTACTTATCTCCTTGAACTTATACGATTATGTCTAAAGCTATTACTACAAAACACCGAATATATTCGGAGTTTTCAGTTTGTTTTTTACAAAAAATCCGAACTCCAACTTCGGGAACGCGTATTCGTACTCTATTTCCTCATACTCGGATCCGTATTCGAATTCTTCAAACGAAATAAGATTTATATATTTGCCGTTCTCGGCTTTCACCGCGGGTATGTAACCGTGATAAACTTCGAGAAAATACATTCTTTGGTCGAGCACGCCTGCAAGCTTGAACGGACTTTCGCTATAATATACGAAATCCCCTTCTTCGTCGCATTCGTAAAACGCGTCGGGAAAAGAGCTTTTTTCGTCTTTCGCCCACACAACGCCGTTATACGTTACAGTTTCCGCATCCGTGTCTCTCACTATCATCCTTTGCCAATCAGAAAACGAAACATAACGGTCTGCATAATAGTAGTCGAAAGGCATATTGCGCACACAGGAAAAGGCGAAGCCCGAAGGCTCGCACTCAAACAGGCAATATTCGAATTCGTCGTTTTCGTTGTAAAGAGGATATGCGTAGAAGTCCGTCACGCCTTTTTTTAAAAGTTTCTCGCGCATGCTCTCCGACATAAATTCGATGTGCTCTTCCTCGCTATAACAGGAGCCGCTCAGGCATCCCGAGAGCGTAAGCGCGATAACCGCCGGAAGCAATACGGATATAACTTTGATTTTCATACCGATCTCCTCTTTTATAAAGTCGCTATATTAAATTATCGATATATAAGGTTTCGTTACAGTTTAATTATATATCATTCAATTTTATTTTACAATATGCTAACCCGTATTTTACAGTCGGAGCCGTTGCCCTAAAAGCAGTCGCGGTCAAACGGGTGAAAACCCGTTAAAAAAGGCGTTCCGCGGAACGCCTTTTCCGATTTAAAGTTACGGGATCATTCCCACTCTATGGTAGCGGGAGGGTTGGCGGTTATGTCGTAGACCACGCGGTTCACGTCCCTGACCTTCCCGGCGAGCCTCGAGAACGCGGCGCATAGCGCCATAGTTACGGATTTCAACCTTGCCACAGTAAGATCAAAGCGTTGCTGTCGGGAAACGCGAACGTCGTTCCCGCGACGCTCTGAGTGACGAAAACGTTCAAGTACATACAATTTTTCAGAGAAAGCTTTACGGCGACGCAGCCGTTGTACGTTCCCATGTATTCGTCTATCGTGACGTCCTCCAAGCTATTTTTCCCGTATCCCGAATAATATAAGTAATCGAGATAGGTTCGTCTGACGCTTTCCGAAGTTACCCTGTCCAGTTCGCCCGGGGTCTTCGGCGCCGCTACGAAGTCGGCTTCCTTAAAGCCCGCGCCCTCGACGTAAACTTTGCCGCCGTGATAATAGTAGCCGATATTTCTGACGTCCTCGGCGCTCACCAACCCGCGTTCGTAGGCGTCGTACAATGCGTACATCGTTCCGTTACTTACAAAGTCGATCTCGATACGGTCTATCCTTTCCGTTTGCGTTTTTACGTATTCTATCAAATACACGAAAGAATGCGGAAAGGAAACTTCGAACATTACGTCGGGTTTGGAAAATGTTACTTTTAAAGCTCCGCTTTCGGATCTTACCTCCTCGATCCTCGCCGTCGCGTAGCTTTTGCCGAAGCCGAATATCAGCGCCAGCGATTTTTCACGGAAATAGTTTTCGTCGTATTCCCTTATCTTCAGGCTGAGTTCGCCGTCGTAATTTGCGCTCGATTCGTCATAGAACGGCAACCCGTTTTCCTTACATAACGACTTCAATTCGCTTAAGGAATCGACCGTTGCCGCAAGATCGGATCTTATCGAGGAAGAAACGTAGCCGACGTCGAAAGGCGCTTCGGTATCGGAAAAAGTCTGTGCGTAAGCAATCTCGTAATTAAAAACGGCATCCGAATCGCTGTTCCCGCAGCCTTGCAGCGCCAAAAGGGCGAGCGTCAACAAGACAACGCATACCGTACTCAACACCGCCCTGTGTTTCATGAGCTTTCACCTCCCGCTTGTTTTCACATATAATTAGGCGGGATCGGATAGGTTTGTCCAAAGATTTTCTAAATTTGATTGAAGCGCAGGAAAAACCGTATTATTGACATCATCGATTCCTCGCCCTGCACGTCGAACGAAGCGTAAAAAGCGTAACCGTTATAATTAAATTTGGCTTTGCCCGATTCGGAAGCGTCGTCGAAAACGTAGTTTACCGAAACGCCCGCTATATCCGCGACGGCGCTTAAGTCGGCGTAATCGGAATAGAATTTTTGCTTTACCTCTTCGGCATCAGACAGCATCAGCGCGATCGTTACGACGTCGCCGCCGATAAAAGTATACGTTTCTTCTATGATGACGTCTTCGCCTTTGCCGTTACTAATCAGCGTGCATTCGCTTTTTTCCAAGCCGTTGTTTTGCCCCGTTCCCGCGAGAGAACCGTCGTCCAGTATCTCTTTCAGCGATTTTAGCGGAATGCCGTGTTCCGAAAAATATTCGTTCATCGAAGTAAAACCGTTTTCCGTATACCCTTCCGACGGCGACTTTATAAGCGTTATCGGCAACGCGACGGCAAGACATAATGCCGCGACGATAAGCGCCGCGACGGCGAATCTAAGTACGTTTTTGCTCCGCTTGGTTTTTTTCTGTTCCCCGATCTCGCTTTTTACGGCGTCGAGAACGCGAGGATCCAACCCCGCGGATTTATCCTCCAACGAATTAAGTATTCTGTTTTCGATTTCCTTGTTTCGCATAGTTTTATCGGTTATCCCAGCATTTTGCTTAATTTCTTTAATATTTTTTTGATTTCGTGTTGAACTGTGGATTTAGGCATTTTTAGCTTTGCGGCGATCTCCCTTACCGTCAGACCTTCCCAGTATTTATAATAAAGCAGTTCGTTTTCGCGCTCCGTCAACGCGCGTAAAGCGATATGCAGGTCGGCATCCTCTATGGGAGAATCGGCGTTTGAAAAAAACGCTTCGACGGACTTCGAGCTTTCGGCGTTCTCTAACGGAACAAACCCGCGTTGACGGTTATGCCTGAAAGCCTTGTTCCTGATTATGGTAAAGATCCAGTTAAGTCCGTTGAACTTTTTGTCGAAACTGCGCGCTTTATTCCTGAAAATCTCCAAAAAAGTTTCGCTTAACAGGTCCTCGGCGTAACCCGCGTCGAACAGATACTTTTTCGCCATGTTCAAAAAGAGCCTGCCGTATTCGACGTACAGACGATCGACGGCGCTTTCGTCGCCGCTTTGAATATCCCGAATCAGTTTGTTGACTCTTTTTACGTTATCGTCCATTCTCAATTCAGATATATCATACCAATAAAAAATTTTCAAGTCGTTTTCTTTGAAAAATCGTCCGAAAACCCTTTGTTTCGCGCGTAAATATTAGGCGCGGATTAAATATTATCCGAAGCGTTTTGCCGAAAAAATTTTTTTGCAAAACAAAAAAGGCGTTCCGCGGAACGCCTTTTCCGATTTAAAGTTACGGGATCATTCCCACTCTATGGTGGCGGGGGGTTTGGCGGTTATGTCGTAGACCACGCGGTTCACGCCCTTGACCTCTTTGACTATCCTCGAGGACGCGGCGCGGAGTACCGAATACGGAAGTTCCACCCAGTCGGCGGTAACGGCGTCGTGAGTGTTGATCGCACGGAGCGCTATCATGTGCTCGTAGGTCCTGCCGCCCGTTAAGTCTACGCCCGTGGACATCGAATCGTTGATTATCGCGAAATACTGCCACACCTTGGTGCCCAGTCCCGCTTTTTCGATCTCCTCGCGGAAAATATAATCGGCGTCGCGCAGAATGTTAAGCTTCTCGCGCGTGATCTCTCCTATGACCCTGACTCCCAGCCCCGGTCCGGGGAAAGGCTGACGGTCGACTATGAAATCGGGAAGCCCCAAAGCCCTGCCCACTTCGCGCACTTCGAATTTATAAAGATCCCTGACGGGTTCGACCAGTCCTTCGAAACCTATGTCCTTCGGGAGCCCGCCCACGTTGTGATGGGATTTGACGAGCTTGTTCTTGCCGTCGGTGCCCGATTCGATGATATCGGGAAGGATCGTGCCCTGCGCCAGAAATTCGACTTTGCCCAGTTTTTTCGCCTCTTCCTCGAATACTCGGATAAACTCCTCTCCTATTATCTTGCGCTTTTTCTCGGGATCGGCAACGCCTTTCAGCTTGTCGAGGAATCTGTCCTCGGCGTCCACCGCGACGAGATTCATCCCGAACTGATCGCGGAATACCTGCTGTACCTGCTCGTATTCGCCCTTGCGAAGCAATCCGTGATTGACGAAAACGCAGATCAGATTGGAGCCTATCGCCTTATGTATCAGCGCGGCGCAAACCGAGGAATCGACGCCGCCGCTGAGTCCCAGCAATACCTTCTTGTCGCCCACCTGTTCGCGAATGGCGGCAACTTGTTTTTCGATGAAATTTTTGTCCATACGTCCTCCGTATATTATGGTTTCGCCGCAGTCGGCGAGCTTATGTTTATATTGATTTTAGCATATTCCTTCGCGTGAAACAAGCGGGTTATACCATTACGTGAGGCGTATTTTTTCTTTTTTACCGTTTTAAAGAGCCTTAAGCGTTTCGTGATCTTTACCGTAAGCTATGAAGCTTATGACGCGGTATCCCGAAATCCGATGCTCCAAAACCCGCAATAAGGTTGCCTTATCTCCATATTGCGAAAATCGCGCTCTAAACCGCCCATTAATATATTAAACCTGTAGTAAAAATTAACGTATTGACATTCGACAAAATCCGACATATTATTTGCGTATGATAACCGATTTTACGTTTTCTTAATTTTTTGCTTACTCTGCGGCGAAAGCCGTAGCGGGATATTTTTTTCGGGAGGAAACCATAATGAAAAAGTTTATTGCCACGCTGTGCGTCGCAGCGCTGTTAGTCGTATGTTTAGCAGTACTTGCGGCTTGTTCGGACAAAAGCGTCGAATCGGATACGTCCGAAGCTCACACCCACGTTTTCGGAACTTATATAGTAACGAAATATCCGACATGCACCCAATCGGGAACGAAAACGGCATACTGCGCCTGCCACGCGCAGGACACCGTCGAAATTCCTCCTCTGGGACACGAGCTGGAAGGACTGCCCTGTCAGGGATTATATTGCGTCAGGGAGGGCTGCGATTATACCGAGCCGGAAGGCGAACACTCGTATACCGCAGTAACGGTAACGCCCGATTGCACCGAGGGCGGATATACCGTTTACGAATGCGAATGCGGCGCAAGTTATATCGGAAACGAAGTCGCCGCCACAGGGCACCGCTGGTCGGAATGGAGCGTCAAGGAAGCCGCAACCTGTACCGATAGCGGCAGAGAGTACCGTTACTGTGAAGTTTGTCCCGCGTACGAATACAGAACCACGGAGCCGACAGGTCATTATTACACGGTAGTCCAAATAACGGAGGCGAGCTGTACGGAACCCGGAGTAACCGTAAGCGTATGCGCTATATGCGCCGACGAAGTCCGTGCGGTAATACCTTGTATCGGACACGACTGGGTAAAGACGGAGGAAATCTCGCCTACGTGCTATGCCGACGGTCGCTCCCTATACGAGTGTTCGCGCTGTCACGAGCAAAAATTTGACGACTTTACCGACAAACTGAATCACGTTTTCGATCCCGAAGCTTCGCTTATTCCATGCGTCGCGCATAAATGTCTGCGCCCCGGTTGCGATTATGCTACTACTCCAGTCGCACACGATTTGGATTATGTGCAAACTTTTCCCGCAACGTGTACGGAACCCGAAACGGCGCTGTACGTTTGTTCGCGTTGCGGCGCAGAAGAACTGAACGTCGTTTCACCCGCTAAAGGTCATACTTTCCTTGACGTGCCGCTGTCGTGCGACAAAGTGTGCGGGAAATGCGGTTATACGGAAAACCGTGAGCACACCCTCGTCTTTTTCGAGCAGCCGTCCACCTGTACCGAGGACGGTTTTTGCGAATACCGCTGCAGCGAATGCGGCTATACGGAAGGCACTACCGCCATACCTGCATCGGGACACTTTTTCGAAGAATTGCTCGGTTGCGGCGAAAGGCGATGTCTTGTCTGCGGGCTGACGGAAACCGTACCTCATTCCTTCGAGGAAAAGATCGTGGCGCCCACATGCGTAAGCGAAGGTTATACCGAATATACCTGTTCCGCATGCGGATATTCCTACAAAGACGGTTTTACCGAAAAAACCCCTCACCTTTACGACGGAATATACGGAGTGTGCGATTGCGGAAAGGTTTCGGGCATGTATTATAACGTCGTTTCGGAACAAGGGATAATAAACTATGCCGAAGTCGTCTCGTCGATCGCTGTTGCGGATTACTACGCATGCGGCGTGGGAATAATGGCGTTCGCTTATAACACTTATATCGTCGAGGTTTATTTCGGACCGTTTATGTCAAATATAGAATCCTATGCTTTTTACGGATGCGTTTCGCTGAAAACGGTTTACGTTCCCGAAGATTGCTTTATCGCGGAAAACGCGTTGCCCGAAGGCGTGACCGTGGTGCGCGTCACATACTGAAACGGTTTCTCCCGTTAAAACGGACCGCCTTTCGGGGCGGTCCGCTAAAACTTCGGACAAGTAGTTTTTATTCGCGATCGAAATCCACGACTTTGGTAAAGCCCGTCGAAGAATTCACCGCTATGTCGACTTCGTAAATTCCTGCAGCGGTCACAATTTGTACGTCGATATAGTATACGTAAACGGAACTTTTTAACCTCGAAGAATTGATCTCAAGATCCTTATCGAAATCGGTTATCCTGGAATCGACGGTTTCTTCCTCGGTAACGCGGTAAACGTAAGCAGCGGCTTCCGTCTCGGCAAGCGCTTCCGCGTACGCGTCGTCGATCTTCTGAGCGGATTTAGCCGAGCTCACGGCGGTGCCGAATATGCCTCCGCAAATCGCGCCCGCCGCGATAACCAGACACGCGATCACCGTTATCAGTATTATGAAAGCGCCTTTCAGGGTTACCTGCTTTCTCGCTTTTTTTATCGTTTCGGCGTCTGCCGTAACGGTTACGGGTTCCCTTTCCTCCGAAAGCAGGCTTTCTATTTTCTCTGCCTTCCTGACCTGTTCGCGGACGTATTCCTTTTCTTCGTCGGTGGCGGTACCGTTTAATACCTTCTCATACGCTTCATCAAATTTCATATATTGCCTCCATGATTTTTTTAAGTTCCGAACGCGCTCTAAACAGCGCGACTTTGACGGCATCGGGACTTTTGGAAAGGATCTCCGAAATCTCCTTTACTCCCATGTTTTCAAAATAATAAAGGGTAAGAACTTCCCTGGAGCTTTCGCCGAGTCTCGCCATGGCGCGGTGCAGGGCGCGGTATTCTTCCTCGCGGATTATGCGCTCTATCGCGCTTTCGCTTTCGTCCTTTAAAGCGGCGCGCTCATCGTCTGAAAGCCTCACGAGTCTGCGGTTTTTTCTTAAAGCTGAATATACCTCGTTGCGGCATACCCTCAGCAGCCAGCTTTTAAAGTCCTTTATCTTGTCGTCTGCGGTAAGGAGCGCCTTATAAAAAGCGCCCGATACCGCGTCCGCAGCCGTCTGTTTGTCGCCCGCGACGGTAAGCGTATAGAGGAACGCGTCGTTATAATATAATCTGTACAGTTCCTCTATAGCGTCCTTTTTCATGTGTCGGTTTCTCTATCAGTCCAGTTCGCGTTCGTAGTACACGACTTCGCCCGTCGTCGCGTCGACCGCGAATTCGTATTCGTAGCCCGCGTATTTGAATTCAACCTTGTAAACCGTACTCTGCGCTCCCGCAATGAATTCGGTGTCGAGTTGTACTTCGAGTTCGAATACGTTCGTTTGATCGAGCGAAAGCGTATAAAGCTCGTTCGCTTTGGCTATTGCCGCAGCCTTTGCCGAGTCTATCGATATATATTCGGCTCCGGGCACGTTGCTTTTCAGGATCTCGCCGCTGAACGGATCGACGTAAATCTCGTATTCGTAGTCGTTATGGGTGAATTCCACTTCGTATGCGCGCTGTCCGCGGTAGTCGTCCAGTTCGACCTCGGCATATACCGCGTCAGCCGTAAGTCCCACAGCCGCCAGCGCGGCTTCGCGGGCGGCGACCACGCCGATATAGCTTTGTCCCGCGCTTCCGCTTCCGATACCTCCGGAAGCCGTGCCTCCGTTATCGCCGCCGATATAATCGTCGTCGGCTTCGGTACGATGCGACAAAATGTTGCCGTTGACGTCGAGAACATACTTGTGTTCGACGCCGTTAAGTTTGAATTCGACCTCGTAATATATCTCTCCGCCCTTTCTCTCGCGGTCAACGTCAAGGTCGGTAACGCCATGAAGCTCCGCCGACACGTCGCCGAGGGCGATGTCGCGCGCTTCGTTTCGGGTAACTTCGCCCGCCTGGGCGACGTATATAACGCCCGTTCCCGCCAACACGCCGACGGTGATCCCCGCCGCCAACAGACATACTATCGCAATAATCAATAACTTTTTCATATATTTCGTCTCCTTTTTTCTTTTCCCGGGTCGGGGTTTTGACCCCTTTCGTTAATAAGACGCACGAAAAAGAAAAAGGTTACGCGATTTTTTAAAAAATTTTTAAGCTACTTTACTCTGCGGTAGTTTCCGGTAAGCGCGGCAAGCTGCGTTTCAAAAGGCACGTCGCCCTTTTTGACGCCGATAGGCAGCGTCGTTTCGATAAGTTCGAATATTGCCGCGTCCTCGCTTTCCCCCACATAGGCGTATCGGACAGACGCGCCCGCACTTTTGAAAGACGCGTGCTGCAACACTTTAAGCCCGCAGCTTTCGGCTTGCTTTACGGCTTCGTCCAGATTTTTTACGTTATATTCGACGTGATGGATCATCTCGCCGTGCCGCCTTAAAAATTCGGTATAGATGTTCTCGTCGCCCTCGGGGCATATCAGTTCCACGGCGGTATGACCTTTTCCGCCGAAATACAGGGTGATGTTACAATTACGTTTCTCTCCCCTATAATAAAGCTCGGGCGGAGCGTCGTAAACGAGTTCGTACCACTTGTCGATGCCGGTAAGCAGAGAATACTTTTTCACCGCCGACGCAAGATCCTTAACGACTATCCCTACGTGTCCTATTTTTCCGAATTTCATGCGTTTGCCCTCTTTGCGCGTTACGCGCGTCCGTCTTATAAATATATAAACGACCCGGCGGATTTTACTGCCGCCCGTCTATTCGAAAAAGTAAACCTCGCCCGTGATCGCCAGCGTCAACAGCCACAACAGGAATATTGCCACGATCTGAATTCCCAAATATATATATAAGGAATATTTTCCGGGCACGGTCAGGAAACGGTTCCACTTCCCGTCCAGTTCCGGTAAAAGCGATTTTCCCTCGGGATAAGCCGCGGGCGCGAGCGCCGCGCCTATCATGAAAAAGCCGAAAAAGGGTAACAGCGGGAAATAATCCGCCGTCCACCAGTCGCGGGTGAATACGAACATGCCCGTTACGGGCGAGGTCGAGGGCACGACGTGATTGGTGGTGTTGACTTCGTACAACGTAATGTTATAGGTATAGTTTATCGCAAGCAGCGCCGCCGCGACGGCAAGGTATACCGCGGCCTTAATAAACCGCCCGTTTTTTACTCTGTCCAAAAGATTGACGGGGATCGAGAGCAAAGAAAACAGCAGTATGCACAGCGCGAGACAGTGCAAAACCCCGAACTGAATGTATGTGCCCGAAAATCCCAGTACCTCGTCCAGAACGTAAGTCGCTCCCGTTACCAGAAGCGCCACCGCCGCAAGGCGCAGTCCGCGCAGAAAATTGTTCCTGGAAAACGCCGTGCACACGCCCGACACGAAAAAGAATATGAACACGAATACCGGCCAGCCGTACACCCTCAGCATACTGTCCCAATAGTCGAGAGCGAAGGAACCGAACTTGTTCAAAAACTCGCTGGAGGAATATTCCCAGCCGCCGATATAGAAGATATGCCCCACCGAAAACATGACGTGGTCCCATACCACCAGCAAGATCGCAAGCCCCCTGAGCGCGTCCAGTTCCCACGCGCGCGCCCTTTTGACTTTCTTCTTCTGTTTTTCGAGGCGTATCTTCATCAGGCTATATCCTTGAACTCTATCCTTTCGAGCCTCTTGCCGTTGTCCTCGACGACATATACTTCGAACCTGTCGGGGTATTCGTATATCAGTCTGTCTTCCAGCGCCGACATGTATACTTTGGCTTTTTCACGCGGCTTATAGACTTTTGTAGAAACCGGCTTTTCGGCGTTACGGCTTCCGTTATTATAGTTTCTGTATTCCGTATACCGATATTCATTTTCTTCGGGCTTTCCGATCCTCCGTTCGCGTGAGGGAGCGGATACGGTTTTTTTGCGCTTTTCCCAGACGGGATTTTTAAACCCTTCTCCGAACGCGCGCTTAGGCTCGGACACCGTATTCAGAGCGGCTTTTATCAAAAAAAGCATTATGCAGACCACGCCGCCCGCTATGAATATCCCCGACCAGACGCCGCCCGCAAAAGGCTCGAACCCCCAGCCGAGATACAGTATCAATCCGTATAAGGCATAGCCTGCCGGCCACAGCGCGCCCGTTCTCCACGCCAGGATCCACGCGGATTTTATTACCCCCCAGACTACGTTTACCGCCATGCGGAGGGCGGATGCGAAAACGAATACGGGCGCGGAACGACTGCTCATTTTTTTATCACGCCGATGCCGCCCATATATCCGCGCAGCACTTCCGGCACCGTAACGGAGCCGTCGGCGTTCTGGAACTGTTCGACGATGGCGGGTATAAGCCTGCTGGTGGCAAGTCCCGAGCCGTTTAAGGTGTGAACGAAACGGGTCCTGCCGGTTTCCGCATCGCGGAAACGCGTGTTGGAACGGCGCGCCTGATAGTCGTTGGCGTTGGAAACGGAACTGACTTCCTTATAGATTCCCATACTGGGGATCCAGACTTCTATGTCGTAAGTCCTTGCCATCGACGCGGAACAGTCGCCCGCGGCGAGTTTGGATACGCGGTAATGCAGCCCCAATCCTTCCACCAGAGCCGCCGCCTTGTTCACGAGTTCCTCGAACGCTTCTGCGGAACGGTCGGGGTGCGCGTACTGTACCATTTCGACCTTATTGAACTGATGTCCTCTGATCATCCCGCGCTCCTCGCTGCGATAGCTGCCCGCCTCTTTGCGGTAGCAGGGAGTGTATGCGAAAAGTTTGAGCGGAAGCATGCTTTCGTCCATTATCTCGCCCGCGTACATGTTGACGAGAGCCGTCTCGGCGGTCGGGAGCATGAAGCGGTTCTTTTTCCTGTCCTCGCCCTCGAGCCAGTACACTTCGTCGGCGAATTTCGGGAACTGACCCGCGCCGAAGCCCGCGTTATAACCGAGCTGATGCGGAGGAAGTATGAACTCGTAACCGTCTTTCAGGTGGGTGTCAACGAAATAATTCAGAAGCGCCCATTCGAGCCTCGCGCCGATGCCGCGGTATATCCAGAAGCCGCCGCCCGAAAGGCGTGCGCCTCTTTCGTAATCGATGAGTCCCAGATCCGTGCAAAGATCGACATGGTTTTTGGGAGTAAAAGCGAATTCGGGCTGTTTTCCGAAAACGCGGATGACGCGGTTGTTTTCCTTTTCGCCCGCCTCGAGGTCGTCGTCGGGCATATTGGGAAGCGAGTACCACACTTCGTTTATCTTGTCGTCGAGAGAAGCTATCTCGGCGTCCGCCGCGGCGATCTTGTCGCCGAGTTCGCGCATCTCGGCAAAAATGCTTTCGACGTCGCCGCCCGCTTTCTTGATTTTCGGAATTTCTTTGGACGCGGCGTTGCGCCTCGCTTTCATATCCTCGGCGGACTGTTTGAGAGCGCGCCTTTCGGCGTCCCATTCCACCAGAGGCTTCAGATCCGCCACAAAGCCTTTTTTAGCCAAAGCGGCCTCTACCTTTTCCCTTTCGGTCTTAATAAGATTGAAATCTATCATTTTATCCTCCGCTTCCGTTATTCGGGATTTTTATGAATTTGCCTTTACGAGGTAGTCGTATATGAATCCCTCGATGTCGCCGTCCATCACGCCGTTCACGTCCGAAGTCTCGTACCCGGTCCTGTGATCCTTTACCATGGTGTACGGGCAGAAAACGTAACTGCGTATCTGCGAACCCCACTCGATTTTTTTGATCTCGCCCTTGAGTCTTAAGACCTCTTCCATCTGCTCGCGTTCCTTCAGTTCGACGAGCTTGCTGTAAAGCATGCGCATGGCGGTTTCCTTGTTCTGTACCTGACTGCGTTCGTTCTGACACCAGGTAACTATGCCTGTGGGAATGTGCGTTATCCTGACGGCGGATTCCGTCTTGTTGACGTGCTGACCGCCCGCGCCGGAGGAACGGCAGGTATCGATTTTAAGGTCTTCGGGATTTATCTTTATGTCTTCGTCGGAGTCGATCTCGGGCATCACCTCCAGCGAAGCAAAGCTCGTGTGTCTCCTTTTGTTGGCGTCGAAAGGACTGATCCTGACCAGTCTGTGTACCCCTTTTTCGGCTTTCAGGAACCCGTATGCGTTATCTCCTTTTATCGTGAAAGTAACGCTCTTGATGCCCGCCTCGTCGCCCTCCTGATAGTCGTTGACCTCGACCGAATAGCCCTTTCTCTCGGCGTACCTGCGATACATTCTGTATAACATTTCCGCCCAGTCCTGCGCCTCGGTGCCGCCGGCTCCCGCGTGCAGAGTTAGTATGGCGTTAGCCGCGTCGTATTTGCCGCTCATCAGCGACTCCAGGAAAAGTTCCTCCGCCTCGCGCTCCAGTTCGTTTTCGAGCTGAGTTATCTCCTGTTCCAACGCCTCGTCGTTTTCGCCCTCGGCCATGTCGATAAGTTCGGCGACGTCCGAAACTTTCTTTCTGAGTTTCGAAACGGCTTCCTTTTTTCTTTCGATCGCCGCGACGCGCATATTGACCGTCCTGGCTTTCTCGACGTCTGTCCAGAACCCCTCTTCGTTACGCTTTTTCTCGAGTTCGTCGAGTTCCGATTCGAGTTTGGTCAGATTCAGCGCCTCCGCCGAAGTCTCCACCGAAGCCGATATCGTTTCAAGTCTTTGCCTTTCGCCGTAAAAATCCATCCTATTTACCGCAACAGTTTTTGTATTTTTTTCCGCTTCCGCAGGGACAGGGATCGTTTCTTCCCGGTTCTTTTTTGCCTTCCTTTTTTATGGTGCCGTGATAGCCCGGGCGCTGAGAAGCGTTGTTCTTTGCCGCAAGTTCGCGCTGCCTCATGACGGTTTCGTATGCGGCGTCGGGATCGAACCGCGCAAGGCGGACGGCGGTCATTTCCTGTATCTCCTCGATCATGGCGTCGAACATCTCGAAGCCCTCGCGGCGGTATTCCATGACGGGATCGCGCTGTCCGTAGCCCCTTAGCCCTATGCCTTTGCGCAATACGTCCATATTGGATATATGCGCCATCCAGTACCTGTCCACGGTGCCGAGCAGCATGTCTCTTTCGAATTTTTTGAAGTCGAAGCCCAGTTCCGCGGCGTGCGCGGCTTTTTCCTCGTACTGCTCCACCGCCTTCTCGCAGATCATATCGGCGATCTTGGGCATGGAATGTTCGCTTATCATCTCTTCGGTAACGAAATTCGTACCCTCTTTGAAAAGTTTTCTTTCCAGTTCGGCGTTGAACGCGTCAACGTCCACGTTCATCGCGCCCTCGCCGTAATCGAGATACTGCGCGGCAATGCTCTCGGCGACGGGTTCGAAATATTTCAGGACCTGTTCGTGTACGTCCTTGCCTGCCAAAACTTCGTTGCGCTCGGTATATATCAGCTGACGCTGTTTGTTCATGACGTCGTCGTAGTTCAGAACGTGTTTTCTGATGGCGTAGTTGTTTTCTTCGCAGCGCTTTTGCGCGTTTTCTATCTGCCTGGTCAGTATCGAATACTGCAAGACCGCGCCCTCGCCCATAAGCGACTTCAGCCTGTCGCCGCCGAAAAGCCTTAAAAGATTGTCTTCGAAAGACAGGTAAAAGCAAGACGAACCGGGATCGCCCTGACGACCGGAACGTCCGCGCAGCTGATTGTCGATACGACGCGCTTCGTGCCTTTCGGAGCCTATGACCCTCAGTCCGCCCGCCGAACGCACCTTTTCCTTTTCGGCGTCCGTTTCGCGCTTGCATTCCGCGAGGATCTCGCGGTATCTCTCGCGCGCCCTGACGCTCTCGGGATCGGTAACGGCGTTATACGCCGCCGCGATCTCTATCAGTTCGGGTTCGAAGCCCTCTTTGCTCATTCTGTTGCGCGCGTCGAACTCGGGGTTACCTCCGAGAAGTATGTCGGTTCCTCTGCCCGCCATGTTGGTGGCGACGGTAACTGCCCCGAGTTTGCCCGCCTGGGCGATTATCTCGGCTTCGAGCGCGTGATTTTTGGCGTTCAAAACGGAATGTTTTATGCCGCGACGGTTCAGCATCGTGCTGATCTCTTCGCTGGATTCGACGCTCGTGGTTCCCACCAGAACGGGCTGACCCGCGGCGTTGGTGGCGATGACGTCCTCGATGATCGCGTCGAGCTTTTCCTTTTTGGTGCGGTATATCTTGTCGGATTCGTCCTTTCTGATAACGGGAAGATTCGGCGGGATCGGCACGACGTCGAGTTCGTAAATGCCTCTGAATTCCGCTTCTTCGGTTACGGCGGTACCCGTCATGCCCGACAGCTTTTTGTAAAGACGGAAAAAGTTCTGGAAAGTGATGGTGGCGATGGTGCGGTTTTCGCGGCGGATAACCACGCCTTCCTTTGCCTCGATCGCCTGATGCAGCCCCTCGGAATAGCGTCTGCCCGCCATCTTTCTGCCGGTAAACTCGTCGACTATCACGATTTCGTTGTTTTCGACGATATAGTCGCGGTCGCGGTGCATCAAAAGATTGGCTCTGAGCGCGGAATTGATATGCATCGAAAGTTCGGCGTTTTCGACGTCGCCCAGATTGTCCAAAGAAAAGAATCTTTCCGCTTTTCCGATGCCGTCTTCGCTGAGATAAACCTGGTTTTCCTTCTCTTTCAGAACGTAATCGTCCTCTTTCAGCGTCTTGACGAACCTGTCCGCTTTTTTGTAAAGATCGCCCGACTCTCCCGCAGCGCCCGAAATTATCAGCGGCGTGCGCGCCTCGTCTATCAGAATACTGTCCACTTCGTCGACTATCGCGAATACGTGTCCGCGCTGGACGGTGTCTTTGAGATCCCTTGCCATGTTGTCGCGCAGATAATCGAAGCCGATCTCGTTGTTCGTGGCATAGGTGATGTCCGCGGCGTATGCCGCTTTGCGCTGGGCCTGGGTCAGTCCCGGATATACCACGCCGACGCTAAGCCCGAGGAAACGGTAAATCTTCCCCATCCATTCCGCGTCGCGTTTCGCCAGATAATCGTTGACGGTAACGATATGCACGCCGTTGCCCGTCAGCGCGTTAAGGTATGCGGGAAGCGTCGCCACCAGCGTTTTGCCTTCGCCCGTCTGCATTTCGGCGATGCGCCCCTGATGAAGCACTATTCCGCCGATAAGCTGAACGCGGAAGTGGCGCATGTTCAATACCCTCTTTGCCGCCTCCCTGACCACGGCGAAAGCCTCCGGCAGGATGTTGTCGAGCTTTTCGCCGTTTTTGAGGCGCTCCTTGAACGCCTCGGTCTGCGCCTTCAGCTCGTCGTCGCTCATTTGCGCGTACTTCGGCTCCAACGCCTCTATTTTATCGGCAGTTACGCCGAGTTTTTTTACCTGGCGCTGTTTTTCACTTTTGAACAGAAAATCCACGATTGACATTTGTTACCTCTTTTCCCGTCCCTTCCTCCGAACGGTTCGCGCGCTTTCGGGCACGCGGTTTGCAAATATTTTGTATTATATCACATATATAAAAAAAGGGCAACGCTTTATCGCGCGCGAATAAAAGCCTTTTTCGGCGGTTAACCGCGAGCGCGGTCGCTTAACGAAAACGCTCCCTCCCGAACGGTTACGGGAGGGAGCGCCGAATTTAACGGAGTTGTCAGTTCAGGTTCTCGTCGGAGCCTAAACCGCGGGTTTGCTCGCGCTGTTCGTCCACGAATTTTCCGGCGGCTTTGTTCGCCTCCGCGGTGCCTTTCGCAAACACGGTCGGCTCGTGCACGACGACCTGGGTGAACGGGATATTGATGTCGTTTTTATCGAACATCAGTTTGAGTTGTCTGTTCATATCCCTTTCTACCTGGAACTTCTGCATTTCCGGGCATTTCGCCGTAAAGCGCAAAGTTACTCCCGAAGAACCAAGTTTCGCCACGCCCAGATAGAACGGACCCTCGACGATGTCGGGAACGTTATTCCCGATCGATTCGAGATTGTCCCTGATGACCAGTTCCACCCGCTCCAGCGACTCCCCGTACTCGATGTCGACCTCGGAAATCGCGAGCGAAAGCTGGCTGGTCATGTTGACGAGCGTGCGGATGTCGGAATTGTTGACGACCTTGACGTCGCCGCCCGCGTCCTCTATCTGGGTGGTGCGTATGCCTATCTCCTTGACCGTGCCGCGGAATCCGTCCACGACAATTATGTCGCCCACGTCGAAAACGTGTTCGAACACGATGAACAGCCCCGCGATTTTGCTACGCGCTCCTCGGCGTTGACATATTTGAGTTCGTAAGATAAAGAATTTTTCGCCGTCGCGGTGCGGATTTTTTGCGACAGTACGGTTTTTCCCGTATCGTCGTCGACGACCTCCATCAAATATTCGGTATCCGGAGTCAGTCCGTCAAAATATACGCTGAAATCGCCGTCGTCATATAGAAGCGGAGTTACAAAACGCTCCTCTCCCGCGCTGAGATATGCCGTAAGCGCCGCATCCAAGGCGTTTTTTGCGGAAAACCGTACGAAAATACTGTCGATCCCGATACCCAGCGAAATAACCGCAAGCTGTATCACCGCCGCCGTAAGCACCGCCACCGTAATGACGGCAGCACCTCCCACCGCGCCCACCGCGGGCGCAAGCGTGCCCGCGATCAGTCTGGTTTTTGTCGCCTTCCTTTTTTCCCTCGCCGGAGAACGGCTTTTCGACGTCGTCGATTCGTCGTTGAATTCCCCCGCACGCCGGTATTCCGCGCACGCATACTGCTCGGCGGCGCGGGAATATTCTTCGGAAGAAAAGGTCTCGGAATATCGTTTGTTTTCCGTATAACGGTGCGTTTCTTTCATGCCGTTTCCTCGTTACGCTCCGGATCTCCCTTTTTCTCACTCCGACGCTGCTTCGTCGGACTGTCATCCGCTATCTAAAAAGCGTTCACTTAACACAATAGTAGCATAACGCAAATCCGGAATCAATACCGTTTCGGAATTTAACTTTTTCAAGGAAGCTTCCCGATTGTCGGATAACGCTTAGAATATACAAATCAGGCTCCCGAATACGGATACGCGGGAGCCTGATTTGTTTGTAAATTGCGATTTCCGTTATCTGAACAAATCGACTATGCCGTAAACGAAAAGCACCGCTATCAGCGCGGGACACAACGTGCGTATGTTCAGCGACCAAAGCTTGCCGAGCTTGAAAGTTTCGGTTTCGGAATGCGCGGTGATCTCGGCGATGGCGTTTTTGGGCTTCCACACGTAACCCACGTAAATGCAGGTGAGTATTCCCGTAAAGGGCAGCAGGAAGGTGTTGGACACCTTGTCGAACCAGTCGAGGACGTCCACGCCGCCTATGAAACCTCCCTGCGAGAGCGAGACGACCACGCCAAGAGCCGTCGCCGCCGCGACGACGATTATCGCCGACCATTTTCTTTTAATCTTGAGTTTTTCGGTTATCACCGAGACGTTGACCTCGATAAGCGCTATCGCCGAGGTTATCGCCGCGAACAGCACCAGCATGAAAAATACCACGCCCACGATACTGCCGAGCACTCCGGGCATTACCGCGAAAACCGACGGCAGCGTTACGAACACCAGTCCCGCGCCCACCGTGGGTTCGGCGCCCGCCGCGAACACCGCGGGCAATATCGCAAATCCCGCTATCATCGCCACGAGCGTATCCGAAACGCAGATAAGCGAAGTATTCGCCGCAAGGCTGATGTCCTTTCTGGCGTAACTGCCGTAAGTCGTCCCGATCCCCAGTCCTATCGACAGAGAATAGAACGCCTGACCGAGAGCCGCCAGGAAAATGCCCATTATGCCGCCCGTGCTTTCGACGCGTTTGAAATCGGGCACTATAAAGAATTTCACTCCTTCTATCGCGCCGTCCATCGTCAGCGAAACTATCATTACGAACAACAACATCACGAACAGCATCGGCATCAGCACCTTATTGATGCGCTCGATACCGTTCTGAACGCCCAAAAGTATGATTATCAGGCACACCGCCATGAATGCGACAAGACAGACTATCGGCTGCCACGTGCCGCCCGTAAACGACGAAAACACTTCCGAATAATCGCCGCCGGCGACGAAACTGCCGCCGTCGAAATACCCCGCCGCGTATCTGATTATCCAGCCGCCTATGACGCAGTAATACGAAACGATCAAAAACGAAGCTATGCAGCCGATCACGCCCACGACGCCCCAGCCCTTTTTCTGGACACCGTAAGCGTCGATCACGTTTTTGGCTGCGTGTCTGCCGATGGCGAACTCCGCTATCATCAACGAAAAGCCCACCAGGATTATCATCAGCACGTAAGCTATCAAAAAGATCGCGCCGCCCTGTTGTCCCGCAAGGTACGGAAATCTCCAGATGTTGCCGAGCCCCACCGCGGAGCCTACCGCCGCCATCAGGAAACCGAACTTCCCCGACCATTGCGTCGAATTGAGTTTTAAATTGCTTTTATCTGCCGTTTTCATAATTAACGCGCTAATTATAATATATCGGAACGGAATTTACAAACGATATGGCTACCCTTTTAAAAAAGCCCCGCCGAAAACTCGCCGCCAAGCAAATCCTAAACCGAATTCAGGTGTTCGATTTAGGATTTGCTTGGCGGCGAGTTATCGCCTTTGTGCGAACTTAGAAAGTCAGATAAAGGAGCAGTCTCTTTGGACTGCTTTTCTGTTTCCTTTACCGATTCGATTGAGTTGTTGTGCTTTTTGAGCGAATCGGAGAAGTAGTAGTTTATTCTTTCTATAATGCTAAATCTTATTGACGATCTTTTTGTAACCTTATCTTTCAAAATGTTTTATTTATTGACATTTCGTTTATTTGTTTGTATAATAAGTAAGAAAAGTAATACTAATTATACCAAAGGAGTGTATTATGGAGAGTTTTCCTGAAGGTAAGTTTCTGACTACGGTAAAAATCGGTCCCAAAGGACAGATTGTCATTCCCAAAGAAGTGCGCGATATGTTTTCACTGAACGCAGGCGATTCGTTGATTTTGATGGCGGACAAAGGACAAGGGATTGCCTTGCAGCCGTATTCCTATGTAGAAACCTTTTGGAACGCCGTCAATCGCGCTAAAGACGAAGGGAAAGAGGAAAAATGAATGCGCTTGAAGTGAATGGATTGACGAAGGTTTATCCGGAATTTACCTTGGACAAAGCCAGTTTTTGCGTGCCACAGGAACATATTGTCGGGCTGATCGGAAGAAACGGCGCAGGAAAAAGCACGACGATTAAAGGTATTTTACGTCTTATCAATGCAGAGGGAAGTGTCTCTGTATTTGGAAAAGATTTTCTTAAAGAAGAAATGGCTGTTAAACAAATGATAGGTTATGTCGGAGGCGGCTTTCGATATTATCCTATGAATACGCTTACCGCAATACGCAAAGCATACGCGCCTTTTTATCCGACTTGGAATCAAAGTAGATATGAAAAATTCCTTTCGCAATTCGAGCTTATTGAAAGTAAAAAGGTAAAAGAGCTTTCCGAAGGAATGAAGGTAAAGTTTGCGCTTGCCCTCGCTCTCTCGCACGGTGCAAAGTTGCTTATCATGGACGAGCCGACAAGCGGACTCGATCCGCTTTCCCGTGAAGAGTTTTGCGACATTATTTTACAGCTTGTACGCGAAGAAGGCGTGTCGGTTCTTTTCTCTACGCACATAACGTCCGATCTGATGCGAATTGCAGACGATATCGTTTATATCTCGCAAGGGAAAATTCTTGCGGCGTGTCCATTGAAAGAATTGCT